>NZ_ABCM01000001.1 GCF_000170795.1 Pedobacter sp. BAL39 | reverse complement strand
TTATGATAGAAGCAGACATCTTGTTTGGAAAGGCTACAAATGATCCCTCTTACCTGAAGAAGGCGCAAGACATCGGTGATGCTATGAATAAAATACTTTTCAACGCGCAATATAAACTCTATATTTTCAATACTGATCCGACACAAACCAGGGTAAATCCCGCATGGTGCGGATGGGGAACACAAGGCATGATCAAACTGTATGAACAGGATAAAAATGAGAAATGGCTGGGATTTGCACGCAATAATATTGACGGACTCAACAAAGCCTCAAGAAATCCGGACTCACATGCCTATTATTTCTTTTCAGGATTCGCAGGTAATAACCGCTCTGCTGAAATTGAAGGTGTAGATCAGGCCTGGATGCAAAGAATACAGGCGATGGTGGCTAAATATGATAAATAAAATAAATATGAAACTGAAGTTAATAGTTGGAGGTTTTTTCTTTTCCCTGATCATAGGAGGGTGCATTTCCAAACGTGAAAGTGTACTGAAATATGTAGATCCCAATATAGGTACAGCGCATAGCAGATGGTTTTTTTATACTCCCGCTGCGGTGCCTTATGGCATGGCCAAACTTGCTCCTTCTACGAATGGGCATTATGGTAATGCATCTGGTTGGGAAGCCGTGGGTTATGACACCCGACAAAATTCCATTGAAGGTTTGTGCACTTTCATGAATGGCAGATCGGTGGTCTGAGTTATATGCCTGCAACAGGAACATTAAAGGTAAAGCCGGGTGATCTGGAAGGTGTAAACACCGGTTACCGGTCTGCCTTTGACCGTAAAAACGAAGTGGCGCAGCCCGGTTATTATAAGGTTTTGCTGGATGATTACCACATCACCGCAGAGCTTACCGCAACGAAAAGAGTGGGTTTTCAGCGTTACACCTTTCCAAAAAGCGATAGCGCTCACCTGATTCTGGACATCGGAAATACACAGGGTGAAAGCGGAGAGGTGACTGACGCGGGCATCAGCATGATTGACGACCGTCATTTTGAAGGTTTTATCAGCACGTATCCGAAGTACGTTAAAATCTACGATCCTGAGGGAAAAGTGAATATGTATTTCTATGGCGAACTGAGTAAAACACCTGTCAGCATTTCTTCTTTTACGGGCTCCGATGTCAGAGAAAATAGCAAGCGTGCCTCGGGTAAGGGCGCTGGCTTAGCCATCAATTATAAAACGACGGACAATGATGTGATCGAAGTGAAGACTGGCTTATCGTACACTTCGATTGCCAATGCAAAGGCTAATTTTCTGGCTGAGGCCAAAGACATGAGTTTCGAAAACGCACGTGCCGAAGCACAGCGCACCTGGGACGAGCAGCTGGGCAAAATTTATGTAGAAGGAAATTCAGTAAAAGATAAAACCAAGTTTTATACCGGACTTTTTCATGCGCTACTGGGTAGGGGAATGGCGAGTGACGTAAATGGCGAATACCCTAAACATGGCGGTTTAGCCGGGCAGTTACCGGCTGCTGCAAGAGGTGCAGGTCATGCTGAATTTATCAATACCGATGCCATATGGGGCGGATTCTGGAACATCACCCAGCTGTGGGCGCTTTCTTATCCGGAATGGTATGGCAGTTTCGTCAATACCCAGCTCCAGATCTATAAGGACCGGGGTTGGTTTGGCGATGGCATTGCCAATAGTGAATACGTATCAGGTGTGGGGACCAACTTCGTTGGTCTTGCTGTTGCCGGAGCATACCAGGTTGGAATACGTAACTATGATGTAAATCTTGCTTATGAGGCTGTAAAAGCAAATGAATTAAATTACATGAACCGGCCGCTTGGTTCAGGCAAGCTGGATACCAAAGTGTTTGTCAAAAATGGCTATGTACCCTACTTTGAACAAACCGGACGCGATTTTGTTACTGATTCTACCGGTTCAAACTTTGCCGGATCTCATACCCTGGAATATAGTTATAGCGCATTTGCTGCGGCACAGATGGCCAAAGCAATGGGTAAAACGGCCGACTATGATCAGCTCATCAAACTATCTGACGGCTGGAGAAATATCTTCAATCCTGGCAGCAAGCTGATACATCCGAAGAATAAGAATGGTGAATTTATAGATAAGTTTGATGCCTATCAACCATGGAGGGGTTTTCAGGAAGGTAATTCAGTGCAATATACTTTTTATGTCCCTCACAACCCGGAACGCCTGATCTCATCCATTGGTAAAGAGAATTTCAATAAAAGACTAGACAGCATTTTTACGGTATCTGAGAAGCTGGGTTTTGGCGGTGGGAAAACCATTGATGCTTTTGCAGGAATCAATTCCATATATAATCATGGAAATCAGCCTAATCTGCACATCAGCTGGTTGTTCAACTTTTCCGGTAAACCATGGCTCACCCAGAAGTGGACACGTATGATCGGGCGGGACTTCTACGGGACCGAGCCTATTCACGGTTATGGTTATGGCCAGGATGAGGATCAGGGACAGCTGGGCTCCTGGTATGTCATCAATGCTTTAGGTCTTTTTGATGTTAAGGGCTTTACCGACCTGAGGCCAATTATCCAGCTTGGAAGCCCATTGTTTGATAAAGCATCCATTCAACTCGGAAACGGGAAGGTGCTTGTCATTGAGACCAAAAATAACTCCGGTGACAATATGTATGTGCAATCGGCAAACTACAATGGTAAGGTGCTGGATAATTGCTGGTTATATCGTGACGAACTGATGAACGGTGGAACGCTCACATTTGTGATGGGGAACAAGCCCAATACGGCCTGGGGTGTAGATACACCGCCACCATCAGTACAGTAGCTATGTATCAATGAATCCTGTTTTAACAGTTAAGATCAGCATTCTGCTTCGAACCATAACTAATAACAAAATGAATATTGTTGAGCATAAAATCCGGGCGATCATCATTGTAATTTTTATGATTGCCCTGGTTCCAGAATCCTCCTCTGCACAAGAAAATCGTGCAGAGGAATACCAGCAACGGGCAGAAACGATGTTTCATAAGGTTTGGACGCTTTATCGCGTCCAGGCACATGCCGGTTTATTTCTGGAAAATTATCCATCCAATAAAAAAGATACCCTGGATTATTTTCAGGGAGCAGGGCAGACAGAAAAGGAGGTAAGCTTTTTATGGCCTTTTTCAGGAATGTGCTCTGCCACTAATGTGCTGATGAAGTCTGCATCATTGAGCAACAAATATCGGCGGTTTCAGGACACACTGGTTACTGGCATGGAACAGTACCTGGACAGTGTTCGGTCGCCTGCGGGATACCAGGCCTACCCTGTAAGGCTGGAGAAGGCTGATCGTTACTATGATGACAATGGATTAGTAGGCATCGATTACATGGAAGCTTATTTTCAAACAAAAAATCCATTATACCTTAAGCGTGCTCAAAAGGTATTTGAGTTCATCATCAGCGGTTGGAATGGTGATGCAGGCGGAGGTGTAACCTGGCTGGAAGGACATCAGGATCAAAAGCCCGCCTGTTCAAATGGAATGGCTACATTAACCGCCTTAAAAATCTATGAAGGCAGCAAGGATAAATATTACCTCGATCAGGGTTTACGGTTTTACAAGTGGATGTACGATACCCTTCGGGATCCGGTGACTGGCCTGATTGCCAATGATGTGAAAGTTAATGGCAAAAGAAACCTTGTTTTCTGGACTTACAATACCGGGTCAATGATCGAGGCCGCGGTGCTCCTGTATAAATTTACCGGCAATAAATTATACCTGAAGCAAGGGCAGGAGCTGGCGGATGCAAGTTTCAGGTATTACAGCCGGCAGCCTCATGATAAAAATCTGAACCTTCATATTGACTTGCCCTGGTTCGTTGCGGTCCTGTTCAGAGGTTATGAAGCATTGTATCATGTCGATGGAAACGATACTTACATCACAGCCGTAGAACAAGACCTCAACTATGCCTGGTTAAATTCAAGAGATCAGCATGGACTTGTTACCCGTTCCTGGACGCCGAAATCCGAAGAATTAGCGAAACCTAAATGGTTATTAGATGAAGCCTGTATCATTGAGCTTTATGGAAGGCTAAGCCAGATCCACCGTAACAAAAAAAGGAATTAATCGATCCTGATGCTTTCAAGTGCTTTTTTCATAGCATGCGCTTTTATTTCGGGGACTTTTAAACCTTCAGCACGAAAGACGGTGAGATCGGTCATCCCTAAAAATCCAAGGAACGCCTTGAGATAGGGCGCAACGAAATCGTTCTCTTTCCCCGGCCCTTCTGAGTAAACTCCACCGGAAGACATGGCCACATAAATCTTCTTTCCATTAACCATTCCAACAGGGCCATTTTCGCCATAACCAAAGGTTATTCCTGGTCTGGTAATGTGATCAATCCATGCTTTTAGCGTGGTATGAATGGTAAAGTTGATGAGTGGAGCACCGATGACAATAATGTCTGCTGCAAACAGCTGGTTAATGAGTCGGTCAGAAAAGTGAAGGGGTTCTTTTTCTCCATCAGTCAGCTGATCCCCAGGGCTAAAGAACGCACGTAAACTCGCCGGGTTAAGGTGGGGGATGTCGGGCTCGGTAAGGTTTAGCTCCTCAACAGTGCTTCCCGGGTATTTTTGTTGAATGCGCGATACAATCGCATGACCTAGCTGAATGCTGTAAGATGTTTCACCTTGTATGCTCGATATTAAATGAAGGATTCTTTTCATAAAAATTGCTGATTTAATGATGTGATTACTATTGACCTCGGCAACATCACTTTTTCTGTTTGAAGGATGTTTTTGTCGGATGATCAGGGCAAAAGTAGATCGGATTACCTGTAAAAAGATGCAACTTACCTGGAGGAAAGCGGTAACCCAGGGGTAAGTGACTATATTTGTACCTATGAAAGTGATTAGAAATGAGTCTCTTCCAGACAGTAAAGCTTGTGCCGGCTCACTTAGAAACATGCTGGATGCACTCTATGTGCTGAATGGAAAGTGGAAGCTTGCGGTCATCCTTTGCCTGGTGCAGTCGTCAAAGCGTTTCAACGAGATTCAGCATGAAATCACCGGGATCTCAGCGAAGGTGCTGGCAAAGGAGTTAAAAGATCTGGAACTGAATGACTTTATCAGCCGTAACGTATATCCGACCAGTCCGGAGACCATCATTTATGAATCTACCGAATACAGCCGTACCTTAAAGCCACTGATCGCCGAGCTTAGTGCCTGGGGAGCACAACACAGGGAGAAGATCAAAGAAAGTATGAGGAAGAAATTGTAACATCACCAGCTCTGGTTGAGCGCCGTCTGCACCGCTGTTTTATTAGGTTTAGATACCGGGATTTTGATCCCATCACTCAGTAACAGCATTCCTCCATCTTCTTTGATCCAGCTTTTGATGAAGGTCTTGTTGACGAGGTGGCTTTGATGTGTTCTTAAGAAACCTATCGGAATCAGGAGTTCAGCATATTCTTTTAAAGATCTGGAGACTAATATTTTTTCATCATCCGACAGATAAAAACGGGTGTAGGAATTGTCGGCCTCACAACGTACGATATCATTTACTGATACATACCTGACCTCATGTAACTGCGGCAAAGCGATTTTAGGGGGAGATGCCCCCCCGTTTTTTAGCTGTGTAAGTAAAAAGTTAAGTTGTTGTGCGGTTTGTTTTGTAGCGGTTTTCTCCTCTGCCTTATTTATGGCCAGTACCAATTCGGCAATGTCAATAGGCTTTAACAGGTAATCTACGGCGGCAAACTTAATGGCATCAATCCCATAACTGTCGTAAGCGGTGATGAAGATTACTTCGAAATCTTTAACAGGCAGCTGTCGCAGGAGGTCAAAACCTGTCTGTGATCCCAGTTGAATGTCCAGAAGAAGCAAGTCAGGCTGATGCACTACGATCTGCTGTATAGCCAGTTCGACGTTGTTTGCAGCACCAGCCAACTGAACACGCGGGCAATATTTCTGAAGAATCAGGCTTAGATTTTCAATATTCGATTGCTCATCATCTATTATTAGCGTCTTCATAACTATAGCCAGTTGGTTAAGGTAATGGTCACAGTAGTCCCTTTCGTACCTGAATTGATTTCCAGATAAATGGGACATTCCTGATACACCTCGTTTAGCAAATCTATTCTTTTTTCGCAAAGGGAAAGACCTAAGCCATCATGGTTTTTCTGCACGTCAAAGCCTTTACCATTATCGCTGACCGATAAAATGAGGTTATGTTGAACGGATTTAAATTCGATCTGTAATGTACCCTGATCCCCCATGATTGCCATGCTGTGTTTAATTGCGTTTTCCAGGAAGGGCTGCAACAACATGGAGGGAATCATCACTTCCATATGATCAATCTCCACATTGAGTTGTATCCCGTAATTGAAATTGAAGCGGAGCTTTTCCATCGCCAGGTAATCTTCCAGCAGTTTGTGCTCATCTTTGAGCGCAATCTGCTGCTGTCCATTCAGGATGTTCCGGGTCAGCCTTGCGAATTTACTGAGATAGCTGTTGGCGTTTTCTATCTCATTGCGGTTCATCAGGTTCTGAATTCCTGCCAGGGCGTTAAATACGAAATGCGGACTGAGCTGCGACCGTACCTGCTCCAATTGTGTATGCGCCAGTTCGGCCTTGCGGTTGGCAAAGGCAAGTTTTTTCCTGCTGCTGCGCCTGATCAGCAGAAAAGCTATTCCTCCGAGCAGGCTGATGATGGTAAGACCAATTGCAATTTCACTGATGCCGAGGGTGGCGGGCGGACTGACCACTGTAAAGGAAAGTATTGCTTTGCGGGAGTATGCAGTGCTTTGGTTTGACGATTGGCTAAATACGGGGCTGACAATCAATTCATAGGTTCCGGGATCACTGAAATAACTTGCCGGGATGAAATTAAAAAGATCATCATTATTGCCTTGATAAGTCCAGTTGTTGGACAGGAATACAATCTGGTTTTTACCTCCTGATTTCTTTTTGAGAATAGCATGATATACGACATCCAGATCTGTTTTTCCCATGGTAAGCTGTATGCCGCGGGTCTTCTGGTTCACATGGACCTTAAGTCCGTTTTTTAAAGGCTTGACATCATTCAGTTCTCTGATAATTGGTATATTGATGTTCAGGTCCGGAACGTGATACCTGAGTGTGCGTCCTTTGCTGATTAAATTTACTGATTTGATCTGCGCGGTTTGTAGTGGCTTGTTGAAAATGATCAGCGTGGTCACTTTGCTTTCTTCAGGTAACCGGTATATTTTTATGGTGATTTTCTTATTCCGGACGTCTGATATCCCAAGATTCATAGTCAGGTATCCTGGAAAATCACTGTTATCAGGCCAGATAAAATCCACCTGGCTGAGCCTGGCGTCAGACTTCAGCACTGTAGTATCGTTCTCAAAAACGGAATAACGGTAATAACTTAAACTGTCTTTTCTGACATCGGTAGTGATCTTAACAGAGGTTGCATTTTCAAGGTATACAATTGTACCTAGTGGATCATTGGGAGTAGCATTAAAAGGGCTTATGGATTTCGTGTGTTGATCCGGAGTTAGTGTTAAGGGAGTTTTTGAACGCAAATGGCTGACGCCATAATTTATCGGTTCTCCGGATTTGTCTGTGACGGGGAGCTTCTGTTGAGCTTTGGTAATGCTGGAAAGTAATGAGCATGCCAATAGCGATAAGCATACTAAGAGATTAAGTGTTTTTTTCATGACTGAGGATCTAAATATAAGCTAAACCTCCAGTAATTTCCGGGTATTAAAAATCTGTAAGTTGTAGAAAGCAGGTTTGGGTTTGTGGAATCACTGTTTGAACTTGAATCCGGAAAATCTCGTGCAGAAGTCCACTAAAAGACCATATAAAATTTGTTTTACTGCTTTTTATATGTAATTATGTATATACAAATAAACAGCTCGAATATGTCAATACGAATCAAGGTCCTTTACCCTGTCATTGTGCTGCTTTTCTGCCTTGCTGCTCTTCCTGTAACGGCGCAGCAGCTGATCTGGAAAATTGCTGAAGCAGACAATAACAGTCGCGGTATGGCATTGGCACCTGCTGATTATAAAAAATTTCTTGATCATGACTTTGGATGGGAAGACCGCTTTTTTCTCATCGGATATTCCAAAGCTGAAAAAGACTGGCCTTACGTTCTGCCGGGTCCTAAAGATGCATGGGGCGGTACAGGCGGGACTTCTGGTTTGAGAACACACACGGCCAACATACTGTTCGGATTGGCTTCCGCACCGCTTAAAGGGGATTTCAGATTAACCATTGATCTGCTGAGTTACCATGTTAGTCTTCCGCCGATATTTAAAGTGACTGTAAATGGTAAACCTTTCCTGAAAGAGCTGCCGAAACGCAATGTTGATTCTTCCATTGAAGGAGACCTGCAGGGAGCAACTGAGTACAGGGTAGAAATCCCCGTTCCGGCAACATTGCTGAGGAAGGGCGGCAACGAGATCACAATGACTTCTATTGAGGGATCCTGGTTAATCTTCGATCAGGTAAAACTGGAGGGCAGTACCCGGCTGAAACTGTTATCTCCTAAAAATGAATTTTTGAGAAATGTAAATGCAGCTAATTATGAAATTGAAGACCATGGCAAGCGCTTTCAGCCTTTGCTGGTAGATGTGGAGCGGCTCTCCGGTCAACCTCAACTGACCGTCAAACTGGATGGAGAAGTGCTTTTGCAGCAGCGTCTGGATAGCGCCAGGTACCAGTTTGAGGTTCCAATGCCAGCGGTATCTGCCTCCAGAATCAGTAAATATGAGGTTTTTAGCGATGGCCTGCTCCTGGAATCGGGTACCGTTAGACGTGGCAGTCAGCGCCTCTTTTCTCCTGCCAACTATGTAGACACCAAAATGGGGACTGCCCATTCCCGGTGGATGATTGCTCCGGGACCCTGGATGCCGTTCAGCATGGTAAAATTGAGTCCTGACAACCAAAAATCGGGCTGGATGGGAGGCTATGACCCTACTTATGAAAGTGTAGGTGTATTTAGCCACATCCATGAATGGACGATGGCTGGTCTAGGTATGCTTCCCGTAAATGGCCCTTTGAAAATTGATGTTGGAGATCCGCGTAAAAAAGGGGAAGGGTATCATTCATCGATTGATAAATCTACAGAAGAGGCACCGTTAGGTTACTATAAGGTCATGCTGACAGATTATCAGATCAAAGCAGAGTTAACCGGCACTACAAGGTGTAGTTTTCAACGTTATACTTACCCTAAGGCTACAGACTCCAGGATCATGATCGACCTGCAGATTCCCGCAGAATATACTTATCAACTGAAAAATGTGACGCTGAAAAAGACAAACGATCATCGGATAGAGGGTTTCAGCAGGCAATTTACACCAAATGCCTGGTCGGGTGATGTCAACCAGGATTATACCGTTCATTTTGTGATTGAATTTGATCAGCCGATCAGAAAATTTGGAACCTGGAAGAACAATAGTCTGAGTGATCAGGAAATTGTGGCGTCGGGAGCATTAAGCGACGCAGGTGCTTACGTGGAGTTTGATACCCGGACACAGCAGACTGTTCAGGTGCGTACAGGAATATCTTTAGTTAGTATCGAAAACGCCAGTGAAAATCTAATGGAGGAGGTCACAAAACCTTATGGCTGGAGCTTTGACAATGTACGGGCGGGGCAGCTCAATGCATGGAATAAGCTGATGGGGAGAGTCGCTATTACTACGACTGACCGGAGGGAAAAAATCAGGTTTTACAGTAATATGTACCGCGCACTCGCGAGCAGGAATACCTGGAGTGATGTGGACGGAAGTTGGGTAGATGCTACCCGGCAGGTTCAGCAGTTAAAGGATCCCAATGCGCTGGCGCTGGGCTGTGATGCGTTCTGGAATACCTTCTGGAACCTGAACCAATTCTGGAACCTGGTTACACCGGAATGGTCTTCAAAGTGGGTGAAATCTCAGCTCGCCATGTACGATGCCAATGGCTGGCTGGCAAAAGGCCCTGCAGGAATGAATTATGTGCCAGTGATGGTTGCAGAACATGAGATTCCGCTTATTGTTGGTGCCTACCAGATGGGGATCAGGGATTTTGATGCCGATAAAGCACTTGAAGCGATGGTGAAAATGCAGACCACGCCAGCTCAGAAGGTGGGGCTGGGTTTTGCCGGTAACCGAGATCTGGAAGCTTACTTAAAATATAAATATGTGCCTTATGATAAAGGTCGTTTTTCCAACACCATGGAGTATGCATATGACGACTGGACGGTGTCTCAATTCGCACGGTCATTGGGTAAAAAACAATTGGAGAATGAATTTGCATCGCGAGGAGGGTATTGGAAAAATGCGATCGATAAAGAAAGCGGTTATGCCCGTCTTAAAAAATCTGATGGCAGCTGGTTTCCTGATTTTGATCCCTTCAAGTCTGGCGCCAACGAACATTATGTTGAAGGCAATGCCTGGCAGCTCACGTACTTTGTTCCACAGGATGTACCGGCGCTGGCGAAGGAAATTGGCATAGATAAGTTTACTGACCGTCTATCCTGGGGGTTTAAGGAAAGTGAAAGACTGCGTTTCAATGCGCCGGGCGACCAGTACTGGGATTATCCCGTCATCCAGGGAAATCAACAGTCTATGCATTTCGCCTTTTTATTCAACTGGGTCAAAAAACCATGGCTTACGCAATGCTGGAGCCGTGCCATTATGGATCGTTATTACGGATTTGATGTCGCCAATGCCTATCTGGGAGATGAAGACCAGGGGCAGATGAGTGCCTGGTTTATGATGGCCTCACTCGGTCTTTTCCAGACAGACGGAGGCTGCAGCGTGGACCCAGTATACGAAATTGGTAGTCCGCTCTTCCAAAAGGTTGTTATTGATCTTGGTGCTCAATATGGACGTGGCAATACCTTTACCATCGAAGCCCACAATGCCTCAAGATCCAATAAATATGTACAAAATGCGGTACTCAATGGCCGGCCATTGAATTCCTTTCGATTTCCTGCAAGCGAATTGTTAAAAGGAGGTAGCCTGATCCTGGAAATGGGAGAACAGCCCAATAAAGAATGGGGCATTGATCTTTAATCGTTAAATTCATCATTTTTCACAATAGAATTTAATAACTGAACACATCTTTCTAATAACTTTCTAATGTGCCGTCACGCCTTTGTAAAATACCCACAAACGGCCGTAGCGAACATTACGCAACGCTTTGATCGGAATCTGAGCAGGTTATATTTGCGGTTAGGATGATAGGAGTATTCAGAAAGAGATGGATCACATATGTTTTAAGCATTGGCTTGTTTTTAGGTTTCGGCCTGAAGACAGGGATTTCCATTACCAGCAAATTGTCCTGTCTGATTTCTACACTAAAAAATGAACAGCCATCCGAGGAAGAAGATAAAGCGAAAGAAGATACTTCAAGCAGAATTGCTAAAAAGATCCTCTTTTTCGAACTGCCGGATTTGAATAAACTTTCATTTAAAGACCCTATTGCATTAGAGGCACATAACCGTGTATACCTGTTCGCACTTATTGCCGGGCCCTCCATGGCCATTCCTACTCAGCCTCCCGAGCTGGTATAAAAAGTATCCTACGCCCTGGTGTATATCTGAGGCGCATTCATAGCTTGAAAATTTTCATTTGTTTATTATTCTAACATGTTCCATCATGAAGAAAAAACATAACGTCCCGGCGCTCAGGCCCTGGCAGAGACTGGTCGGGATATTACATTTCGAACGTTCGACCATTAATTATATCTTTTTATATGCCGTGCTGATTGGGCTCTTAGGCCTCACGTTGCCCCTGGGCACCACCGCAATTTTTAATTTATTGAGCAATGGCTCCATGTACAGCTCTACCTATATCCTGATCGCAGTGGTGCTGATTGGCATCCTGATTGGTGGTCTGTTGTTGATCGGACAGCTCACACTCGTCGAATTTGTAGAGCAGAAGATCTTCGCACGGACCGCGCTGGAGTTCGCCTACCGACTGCCAAGGATAAAAAAGGAAGAGCTCCTCGGCGAATATCCGCCTGAGTTGGTCAATCGGTTTTTTGATATCCTTACCGTTCAGAAAGGACTCACCAAGCTGCTGGTGGAGATCGTATCTGCCGCCGTGCTCATCTTTTTCAGCGCCATATTGCTGTCATTCTACCATCCGGTTTACATGGCCTTCGGTATCTTCATCATCCTGGTCCTGGCGTTAATCCTGGCGATTTATTATAAAGATGCAGTGAGGACAAGCATTCAGGAATCAGAGCATAAGTACGAAGTGGTGGCTTACCTCGAAGATGTTGCCGCCAATCTGGACGACTATAGAGATAACAGGGAGAAAATGAAACAGGCAAAGGAACGCACCGATGAGATTACCTCTAAATACCTGAAAGCCAGAACAGACCACTTCAGGGTCCTGCGTAAGTTCTTCGCCAGCTCAGTGATCATACGTGCGATATTAATGGGTGCATTGCTGCTGATGGGGTCTTATTTTGTGATCGAACGTCAGATGACCTTTGGGCAATTTGTCGCAGCTGAAGTGATCGTAGTTCAGATCAGCTATGCTGTGGAGAAGTTAATGACGAATATGAACACAGTTTTTGATATGGTGACGAGTGCCGAGAAACTGGCAGTGGTGACTGATCTGGAACTGGAAGACGGAGAGGGGGGATACCATGCCTAGTCATCTAAAAGAATTGGAGCACAAGAAAAACTGGGAGAATCTGGCAGAGAAATCCACTGCTTCACTGCTAAGGATCCGCAAGGTCCTCATGCTGGAACGTATTATGCTCATTGCCTTCATCTTTTTTATCATCATTCTGTTTCTGCCATGGCGCCAAACCATCCCCGGTCGCGGAACAGTAACGGCTCTACGTCCTCAAGATCGTCCACAAACCATACAAAACCAGATCGGCGGACGTATTGAACGCTGGTACGTGAGTGAAGGTCAGGAAGTAAAAAAAGGGGATACCATCTTATTGATCTCCGAGCTTAGTCAATCTTACTTCGACCCGGAGCTGCCACAACGTTTACAGGAGCAACTGATGGCCAAGCAGGGTAGCGAAGATGCTGCGAAGCAAAAGATGAGGGCTACGGAAACGCAGATCTCGGCTTTGAACAGCGGCCTTCGTTTTCAGCTGGTTTCTGCAGAAAACAAAGTGAAACAAAGCATCAACTATGTCACCAGCGACAGCGCCGACCTAGAAGCGGTACGTCAGTATTACAAGGTGAGTCAAGCGCGACTGGAACGTTATGAGCAGGGTTTTAAAAACGGACTGTTTTCACTTACGGATATTGAAACCAGACGCCTGAATGTTCAAAACGACAATGCCAAGCTCATCGCACAGGAAAATAAGCTGAACAGCTCACGTCAGGGTTTACTCAATGCCAGGATTGAACTGGACAACATCAGGGCTAAATACCAGGAGTCTCTGGGTAAAGCGCAGTCCGATATGGGGACTGCCTTGTCCAGTCAGGCTAGTGCCAAAGGAGACATCGCCAAGCTGCGCAATGAAATTGCAAATTTTGATTTCAGGCGTGGATTGTATGCTGTCCGGGCACCTCAGGATGGCTACGTCATCAAAACAATGAAAGCCGGTATTGGTGAAAATATTAAAGAGAGTGAGTCCGTTGCTACCCTGCAGCCTAAACATCCAATGGTAGCGGCAGAAATTTACGTGAATGCCATGGATGTACCACTGATCCTGGACAACAGTGAGGTAAGGCTGCAGTTTGAAGGCTGGCCATCTGTGCAGTTCTCGGGCTGGCCGTCGGTAGCCGTCGGAACATTTGCAGGTCAGGTGTTTTCAATTGATCGTGTGAGCAGCGCTGGAGGAACTTACCGTGTGCTGGTGAAACAGCTGACACCAGTGCCTGAAAAAGATGAACCCTGGCCCATACAACTTCGACAGGGTTCTGGTGTATACGGACGTGTGATTCTCAATTCGGTACCGGTATGGTATGAGATCTGGCGACAACTGAATGGGTTTCCACCAAGTCTGGAAAGGGAGCCAAAGGGAAACAGTGATGAATCAAAAAAATAAGGAGGAGGGGTGAGAAAGGAAGGAAAGATATCGGGATACCTCATACTGGTCGTGCTGCTGATCTTATGGTCTGGCAATAGCTTGTATGCGCAGGTAAAGCCAGATACTGCGGACACATTTCAGCTACAGGACCTGGAGGAGGTGGTTTTTCGCAACCATCCCATCGTGAAGCAGGCAGCCTTATTCAGCGAATCGGCTAAGGCAACGGTGATGCAGTCGCTTGGTTATTTTGATCCTGCGATCAAGGCTGGTTTCGACAGAAAGGTGTTTGGGAGAAGCGAATATTATAACCGCTGGATGAGCGAGCTGAAGATCCCGCTGTGGCTTGCCGGGGCTGATCTGAAGATCGGTTACGACCGCAGTGTCGGAGATCATGTTAATCCCGAGTATCAGACTTCCGGAAACGGGCTGACAGGGGTTGGATTGAGCATTCCGTTGGGACAAGGGCTGTTGATCGATTCAAGGAGGAACACCTTGCGACAGGCGAAGGTGATGCTGAACTATGCTGAGGCGGAGCGCGTGAAGCAGGTAAACACCGTATGGTACAATATTGTGAAAGATTATTGGGCCTGGTATTTTGCTTACCGTCAGTTTCAATTGATCAATGAAGGGGTGACACTTGCCGAAACACGCTTTAAGGCCATTAGTCAGCAGACGGCATTGGGTGATAAGGCAACCATAGATTCTGTAGAGGCTGCAATCACAGTGCAAGACCGGAAAATTCAATTTGAAAAGATGAAAATTGAACTGCTCAATGCGCGACTGACCCTGTCCAATCACCTGTGGAATGATGAGGGAGATCCCCTGGAGCTGCCCGAATACGCCAGACCACAACCGGCAACAGGACTACCCGAATCTTCACGCAGAGGATTGCTCGACACCCTGTTGAATTTTGCCGACCGGAACCATCCGGATCTGCTGAAATTGAGGACTAAAGATCAGCAGTTGGGGATTGAGCGGGCTTATCGTGCGGAAATGTTGAAGCCAAAGCTCAATGTAACCGGTTCCCTGCTTTCAAGTCGCAGGAGTTTTGATGGATATGTGCCCGATTACTATGATTTCAACTGGAGCAATTACAAGGTTGGTATTGAGTTTGCCTTTCCCCTTTTCCTGCGTGCTGAACGCGGGAAGCTGAAGGAAGTGAAGCTGAAACGAATGGAGCTGGCTTACGATCTCCAGCAATCCAACAGGGAAATCAGAAATGCAATCGTCTCCAGTTACAACAGCCTGGATGCTTACCAGGTACAGCTGGATGTGCAGGTGAAAAGTATTGACAACCAACAGCTGTTGCTGGAGGGAGAGTCGTCTAAATTTGATCTTGGTGAAAGTACTTTATTCCTGATCAATACGCGGGAATCGAAGTTGATCGACATGAAGATCAAACGTGAAGAAATGATCTCTGGATATCAAAAGACACTTGCAGAACTTTATTATAAAGCGGGAACAAGGAACGTGATGTGATCGCTTGCACCTTCCTACAACAAAAAAGACCCAGGTGTAAAGCCTGGGTCTTTTTTTACCGATAAGTTTTAAGTTATTTTACATCAGTCAATTTGATGTTAAAATCAAGAATTGAGTTCGGAGCGATGGCCCCCATGTCTCTGGTGCCGTAACCATAATAAGATGGAATGAACAGCCTGATCTGGCCACCTTTCTGTATTAACGGAATCCCGATGTTCCATCCCTGGATCACTTGTCCAAGGGTAAACGTAATCGGCGTTCCTTTAGAGTCGTCGAAAACATTGCCACCCATAATTTTACCCTGGTAGTCAGCAGTCACTTGCGTTGCCGTTGTATATTTTACACTTCCGCTGCCTGCAGCAATAATCTGATAGAAAATTCCCGACTCGTGTTTAATCGCGGGAATATTGTTTGCTTTGATGTACTTACTAATTGCGAGGGTGTCCGCAGTAAATTGTGCTTCCACATCAACAGGTTTGTTTTTCTTACAGGCTACAAAAAATCCTGCAATGCAGACCAGTAGCAATAGGCTCTTAACTTTATTCATAGGGCACAAATATAAGCGGCTTTTACATCTAAACTCACAATAGTTGATCAAAATGTATCGGAAACTGGTTGATCCGCTTTCCCGTGGCATGATAAATGGCATTCGCAATTGCGGAGGGCATCGCTGCCAGGCCGATCTCGCCTACACCTTTTGTGCCCAGTTCGTTGACGATGTCATCCTGCTCCTCCACAAAAATTACATCAAGGTCGTGGATGTCTGCATGAACAGGAATATGGTATTCGGCGATGTTCATGTTCATGTATTTTCCGAATCGATGGTCGCTGATGGTTTCCTCCCTTAATGCCTTACTGATACTCCATACCATGCCACCCAGAATCTGGCTTTTCGCAGTTTTCGGGTTGATGATTTTTCCCGCCGCAACAGCAGTTACTGCCCTTGTCACATTGATGGTCCCCAGTTCCTCGTCAACCTCCACTTCCACAAAAGAAGCACTGTGTGCAGCACGTGAATATTTCTTCAGCTTGAGGGCTTTCGGCATCGCAAAATTCACTGACTTGATCACCTTATGATCATTAGCGGCAATGATGTCACTGTAGCTGATGAAAACTGATGGGTTGGCAATGCTGATCATTTTGCGGTCCGCAAAAACCACCTCATCAATTTTATGCGATTTAAAGGGACTGTTGTCCATGGTCTTTGCTTTCTTCAGTATCTTTTTCTTCAACGCATTGCAGGCAGCCTTAACAGCCGATCCTACAGAAGAAATGGTAAATGAACCACCCTGAATAGGAGCAAAGGCCATCTTGCTGTCGCCATAAGTAAAGCTCACATCCTCAAGTGGCAGCCCCATCTCGTCGGCTGCAATCTGCGACATTACAGTTAACGTACCTGTGCCGATATCGGTAACGGCACTGTTCACCTTAAGTTTGCCCTCCGTAGTGATACTAGCGGCAGCCCTTGCTGGTAACTGCATGGCCTCCCAGATTCCTGTAGCCATACCATAACCTACCAGCTTATGTCCATTGCGCATGCTGCGTGGCTCAGGGCTCCTTTTATTCCAGCCGAACTGCTCTGCACCCTGAAGGTAACATTTGCGTAATTCCTTGCTGGAATAAGGTCGGTCGGTGCTTTCATCCCGTTCGGCGTAGTTGATCAGCCGGAGCTCCAGCGGATCTATTTTGAGCTGATACGCCAGCTCGTCCATTGTGCTTTCTATAGCATGTAGGCCTGTACTCCCACCAGGAGCCCGCATATCCAGCGGACTGAATACATCTAATGGAACCAGGTTGTATTTAAACAGCGTGTTTTGTGCAGGGTACAACATGTGCGCCCAATTGACCACCACTTCGGTGTAATCTTCGAATCTGGAGGTCTCCGCAATGGCTTCATGATTCAATGCCGTCACCTTACCATCCACCGTGGCACCAAAACGCGTAAACTGCACAGTGGGCGGGCGATGACCAAACGTAAACATCTGGTGTCTATCCAGCGTAACCCTCACATTTCTCTTCAGCTCCAATGCTGCCATGACCGAAAAGAAAAGCTGATGCTGAGGACGCAGGCCCGAGCCAAAAGCACCTCCCACATAAGGAGAGATGACCCGCACATCTTTGAAATGAAGTCCGAATACATTGGCAACATACAGCTGGCAGTTCACCGTACCTTGGGTTTTGTCGTAGATGGTCAACTTTCCCTTACCATTATAAACGGTGGTAGTGGTAAATAGCTCCATCGGGTTGTGGTGCTCTGTACCATGAATAAACTTTCCTGTCGCTTTGAAAGGAGCTGCCTCAAAGGCCTTCTCAAAATCACCAAACGGTTTCGGTGGTGGTGGTTTCAGAAAGGTCGCCAAGCCGCCCTTTGGTGCCCTGGCCTTAGCCATGTTACCAATAAGGTCGGTCTGAAACTCTTCAGTTGTATAAACCACCTTTACCAATGTGGCGGCATACCTTGCTGTTTCAAAGCTGTCGGCTACAAGTAGTGCTATAGGTTGCCCATTATATTTGACTTCACCATTTTGTAAAGGACGGAATGGCGTTCCCGGCGGCGCATCCATATCAGCATATTGCATGCTGAACCAGGCTAAGGAAGGCCTGTTGCCGTGATGAAAAACGGTAATTACCCCTGGTATTGCCTCTGCCTTTGAGGTATCGATGCTGATGATCTTTCCTTTGGTGATGGTGCTGTTGATGACGTAACCATAAAGCAGGTCCTTTACATTGAATTCACCAGAGTATCTGGCAGCTCCGGTGACCTTCTCGTAGCCTTCAAGCCTGCTGATGGCTTGTCCGACCAATGGTCTTCCTGATAATTTTTGCTGTTCCATAGGAGGCATATGATTATTGGTGTATGTCTGTTGTAGCGGTTATTAAATGATACTGAATTTGATTGCTCAATTGGACATCAATCCATTGAAATGGAGAACGATTGAGTAAAATAGAGCTGGTTGTCGCCCTTAATGCGAAGGTTGAGCGCCTGGTAGCTGCGTATCCGGATCCAACGCCATCATGCAGTTTCTCACAATCGCACGCTTTGCAAGTTCAATCTTAAATGCATTGTGCTCAAAGGGCACCGCACCTTGCAGGATGATATCAGCTGCGGCTTCGAAATTCACACGTACCGGATCTTTTCCATTCAGAAACACCTCTGCTTCCGTCACCCGCCATGGTCTGTGCGCTACGCCGCCCAGGGCAATGCGCGCCTTGCTGATTCCTGTGTCGCACAGCTCAAATGCAGTAGCTACGGATACCAATGCAAAAGCATACGAGTTTCTGTCACGCAGCTTCAGGTAACTGTAGTGCTGCGGGAAGCCTTCCGCAGGTAAGTCAATACTACTGATGAGTTCTCCATCCTTCAGGTTATTGTCCAGATGCGGGGTGTCTCCCGGCAAGCGATGGAAGTCGGCAAAGGGCAGCTGTCGGTCACCATCTGGCCCTTCGATATTCACAACGGCATTCAATGCCGCCAGGGCAACACACATATCTGATGGAAATACTGCTATGCAATGTTCGCTGGTACCCATGATGGCCATTGTCCTGTTGTAACCCCCAATTGCAGCACATCCGGAGCCCGGTGTTCTTTTATTGCAGGGCGTGTTGACATCATAAAAATAGTAACAGCGCGTACGCTGCATCAGGTTCCCCCCATTAGTGGCCATGTTGCGGATCTGTGCTGAAGCACCGGCCAGAATGGCCTTGCTCAGCAATGGATAGCGAGATTCAACTAACGGATGATAGGCCGTTTCTGCGTTTGTGGTCAAAGCACCTAGTCGCAGTCCCCCATCTGGTAGTTCCTCAATAGCATGGTGCTGGGGGATGGTATTGACATCAACCAGCTCTGCGGCATCAGTGATGAAGTATTTCATCAGGTCGATCAGGTTGGTGCCACCTGCTACTGCCCGATGTTTTTGACTGATGTTGATCTTGGCAAGAGCGTCCTGCATGGAAGATGCCCTGGAGTAAAGAAAATCATTCATTGCCGGCTCCTTTCTGAACATCCATAATGGCGTCAATGATGTTGGTGTTTGCACCGCAGCGACATAAATTGCCGCTCATGAGTTCTTTTACTTCTGAACGTGTTTTCGCTTTGCCCTCGGCAATCATGCCAATGGCACTGCAGATTTGCCCCGGCGTGCAGTATCCGCATTGAAAGGCATCATGGTCAATGAAGGCCTGTTGTAAAGGATGGAGCTCCCCATCTTTAGCTATTCCTTCTATGGTGGTAATCTCAGATCCCTCTTTCATCACTGCCAGCGTAAGGCAGCTGAGGATCCGTTTCCCATCGCAGATGACCGTGCAGGCACCACATTGGCCATGGTCGCAGCCTTTCTTTGTACCTGTCAGGTCCAGGTATTCCCGCAGGTAGTCGAGAAGGCTTACCCATGGTTTCACAGTGCGGCTTTTAGGTACGCCATTGATGGTCATACTTAGCTCCGACTGATGCTGCATTTCTTCTTTTAGGCCTGATTCGTATGTGTGCATAACATCGGTGTTAGGTGTTGGTCGATGTCTAGCTAACAAGAAGAACCAGATAAGGTTTTTGCTTTCGGATTTTAGGAAATCAGAAGTTTATTTGTGCCTGCAGCCTCAGGAGCCTGCCTTCCTGTAAATTATCCTGAAGCTCATGGTCTTCAAATCTTCTCGAAGACATCGTATATTGACAAACGAATTCAAACTGTTTAACAGGCTGCCATTCCACACCCACTTCCAGTTCTTTTACATCGTAAGCCCTTGCATCCGTTTCATGCTTTTTACCACCGTTATAGTAGTGGCCCCTGACGAATGGAATGAATACCTGATCTTTTATTTTCGTACGGTAAGACATGGTGACGTATCCACCGCCAAGATTTTTTACCTCAATGGAATCGGTCAGTTTATTGTAAGATGGTCCGCGTCCAACGTTATATTCTGCCTGTATCCCAAAGGGCTGCGGATATAAAATGAAAGATGCAGCGACCCTTTGGTCCAGGTAATTGCGGCTGTCTTTAAACTTCACACCGTCAGTCAGCTGTGCATCTGTGACTGCATATTTACCGGTATATCCCTGGATGGATGCCTCCACGATCTGCTTGCCAATGGCCATGGGGTAGGTAAGGCGTGCCACCCAGTGCTGCTGATTGTTCGCCTCGGGTTTGTTGGCCGTCTGACCATTGAACAAGCCGAATCCAAACACACCATAATCGCCGGATCCCTTTAAGCCACTTTGTACCAGCATGGCAAAGCGCTTCCTGATTTTTTCCGGTGCCCAATAGAAAAATGCACCCAGGTCACGTTCATTGCTGAAAGCACTGTTGGTCCCATCGGCACGGTCCAGGGGAAGGCGGTTCTGGCTGGATTGCATATTTTCAAAGCCAAAAGGAATTTTACTTTGGCCCAGTCTGAAGCGGAATTCATTTTTGTCGTCCAGGCCAAGATCAAAATAGGCATCTCTCAGCTGCCCGAAGTTAAGGTTGCCCGAAGGACCCGCACTGGCAAAATCGGGTTGCAAGTAAAAATAGACCCGTTTACTGATCTGGCCGGAGAAGACCAAACGTACCCTACGCAGAAATAAGCCGCCATTGTCGCCCCAGCTTTTATCTCCCTGTTCGTTCTTCAAATCGGGATTGGTTTCCAACAGCCTGTTGTACCTCAGCTGGGCATATCCTCTTAAAGAAAATGAGTCGTACCATTTCGGAGTTTTAGCAGTACTGTCAGCATGTTTACTGTTGTCTTGTGCGAGCAACTGGAAACCTGAAGTTAAGGAGAGCAGCATAAAGAGATACAGGGCATTAGACACTTTCATAAAAATAAACCAATATTAATAACGTGTTAGGTAATTGTTAGCGTTACAAAAGTGTTAAGTCTATGTTAATGGAAAATGCGCTGTATGTTAAGTGTGTGTTAATATTTGACCATTGTTAACACTTCTCTAATCTGATTTTAATCCCAATGTTCACTTTTCTCATGCATTTGACATCTAAAATTGCATTTAAATCTCCCTTTTTATGTAAAGGAGTTAAGCGTAGATTTCCGGAAACATCGTTATATTTAGTACTTGAAGCCAGGAAATGACAACCAACATTCATCAGATCGAAAACACAAGAATTGCAGAAGTTACCTCAGATCATGTACTGATTAGTTCTGCGGAGGAGGGACTTCAGCTATTGGTTGACCTTTATTATCAAGACTTTGATAAGATTGTTCTATATGAGCAGCAGATCAGTCCCGAGTTCTTTAATCTTAAATCCGGGATGGCAGGCGAGCTGCTCCAGAAGTTTTCGAACTTCAGGGTTAAATTGGCTATTGTCGGTGATTTTGAGAAATATTCAGGTAAAAGCATGGGGGATTTCATTTACGAAAGTAACCAGGGGCGGATGGTTAACTTTCTGCCCTCGTTGAAAACTGCGTTAGCGAAGCTCTGCAACTGATGGTGTCATTGCTTGCTTGATCACATCCCTGCTTATTTGGTTGCAAATTCAAAATCGTAGTCGATACTTTTTCCATTGCCGGAGATCACAGCTTTAGCCTTTTTTCCATTTCTGGTATAGGCTATTTTTTTTGGAAAGTCATGCTCAGGATTTTCACAGGTGAAAGCATCTTTGCTTATGGACGTCAGTTTGAAGGGAATTGGTGCTGCTTCGTCAGGAACTCTGACCATGTAATAAATGTCTTCTCCTTTAATGCTGAGTTCCAGCTCTTCAATAAAAACAGGCTCCTCGCCTTTGAGTGTAACCCCTTTACCAAACATCTCGTTATTTTTAGCCGCCGACCATACCTCATATCCTGATTCACCAGGCTTGGCATTTGTGCGGTTCCATTTGCCCCTTAGCCATTCCAGTTGTTTAAACTTTTCCGAAACACTTTGCTGGGCAGAAGCAGTATTTGCGAAGCCAGTCAACAATAAAAGAATGATGATCAGTGGTATTCGTTGATGTCTCATAGGCTTGTGCTGTGATAGATAATAAAGATAATAGTTTATTTATGAGGATTGTAAGTGTTTATAAATTAATTCTTTAAAATTAAGTATACTAAAATAGTAGAATTTATTCGTCATTGAGTTTTCAAACTCCTAAATTTACAGCGCTGCCCTAATCTTCAAGGCAGATTACACCTTAAATTCATTTAAAGACAATGAAACAAATTGACCAGGATACCGATGAACAGGAGTTATTACAGGAACTAAGCGCAGGTCGTATTGAAGCTTTCGAAGAGATCTTCAAACGATATGTAAAACGTTTCTATTTCTTCTGTTATGGAATCCTGAAAGATGAAGATACCGCTTCTGAGACGGTCACCAATATCTTCAAGAGAATATGGGACGAAAGGCGTGAAGTACCTGAAGGATCGCTGGAACGCTACATCTTCAAACTGGCCTGCCAGGAGGTGTGTACCGTATTGAAAAGCGAGCCGAAAACAGATGAGAATAAGTCGCATGGCAATTTTTTAACCAGAGTTTTCAAACGGATCTTTCCAGCCAAAAGCAGCGGTCCTGACTATGGACAGCTGAAAGGGTGTTAAGGTAAACTTCAAAAATAATTTTCATATTCGCATATGACGAACAGTCCGCGTACCGAGTTTGATGCCATTGTTATTGGGTCGGGGCCCAATGGTCTTGCTGCTGCCATCACACTGCAGCAGGCAGGGAAATCGGTACTCATCATTGAAGGCGATGAACACATTGGCGGCGGACTGCGTTCCGCGGAGCTGACGCTTCCGGGATTTGTACACGATGTATGCTCGGCCATTCATCCTTTGGCTATAGGCTCTCCTTTTTTCAGTACCCTGCCACTTGAAGCACACGGCCTTGAATATCTTTACCCGGATCTCGCTGCTGCCCATCCTTTTGATGATGGCAGTGCTGCGGTACTGTATCACTCGGTTGCGCAGACAGCAGCGGGTTTGGGAGCGGATGAGCAGGCTTATCTTAAGCTTTTCAATCCGGTAGTCAGAGACTGGCCCTACATCGCACCCGACGTACTGGGCCCGCTCGGATTTCCAAAATACCCATTTAAATTGGCCAGCTTCGGCCTAAAAGCACTGCCCTCAGCGATTACCGTCGCCAAAAGATTTAAAACAGACGCTGCCAGAGGTCTTTGGGCAGGAATGGCCGCACATTCCATTCAACCACTATCTAATCTGAGCACGGCAGCAATTGCATTGGTGCTCATGACCGCCGGACATATTAAGGGATGGCCTATTCCTGCTGGAGGGTCAAAGGAAATTGCAAATGCGATGGCTTCCTATTTCTTATCCATGGGAGGTAAAATTGAAACAGGCCATTATGTAAAATCGCTGGATGAGCTGCCTCCATCAAAGGCTGTACTTTTTGATGTAACACCGAAACAATTACTGAAGATTGCCGGTCACCGGTTTTCATCCATTTATAAATGGCAACTGGAAAGATACAGGTATGGAATGGGAGTTTTTAAAGTCGACTGGGCGCTGGATGGACCAATTCCTTTTACGGCAGAAGAAGCCAGACGTTCAGGAACAGTTCATATCGGAAACACATTGGAGGAGATTGCCCATTCCGAACAACAAACAGCTAACGGAAAGATGGTCGACAATCCTTTTGTGCTCCTGGCCCAGCAGAGTTTATTCGATCCTTCCCGGGCGCCTGAGGGGAAACATACCGCCTGGGCTTATTGCCACGTGCCTAATGGCTCCGAGCAGGATAGGACCGAGGCTATCGAAAAGCAGGTAGAGCGCTTTGCTCCGGGTTTCAGGGAACGCATCCTCGCGCGGCACACCATGAATACCAAGGAAATGGAAGCCTACAATCCTAATTATATCGGTGGAGATATTAACGGTGGGATCATTGATCTGGGACAGCTCTTCACAAGACCGGCCCTTCGCAGTTCCCCTTACCGGACCTCAGCAAAAGGGCTGTATATCTGTTCGTCGTCTACACCTCCGGGTGGCGGCGTACATGGTATGTGCGGACATCATGCAGCAATACGCGTATTGAAGGACATCTTCAATCAATCACTTCCCTCATTGTAAGGTAGAATAGATCATTTATAAAAAATGGCCAATAGGAACTGGTCTAACCAAATCCTATTGACCATCGGTCAGGTGTCTGCTCAGCAGGACTTAATGTCCAGACATCATGCCTGCCTTGACTTCGCCCGCTTTAAATATCCTGGAACAGTAGATCCCGAAATAAAGGATAAAGCCATAACATACCAGAGGTACGATAAAGGAATGATGTACACCGATGATATCGGCAATGGCCCCCTGAACGATCGGCATAATGGCGCCGCCAAGGATCGCCATTACAATCAGCGATGAACCCTGACTCGTATAACTGCCCAGTCCTGCAATCGAAAGGGTATAGATATTCGAGAACATGATAGAGTTAAAGATGCCGATACCCAGCACAGAATACATGGCATAGGTTCCCGAATTGAGCATGCAGGAGATCAGTAACAACATATTGATTCCGGTGAAAATGGCCAGTGTGCGTGACGGAACGGACTTTCCGACAAGAAATCCGATGAAATTCAAAACGATGAAAACCAGGAAGAAGCTGATCTGGGCAAAGGTCAGATCGACGATGCTGAAGATCAATCCGAATACAAGGATGGAAGTACCTAACATATAGACAATTTTCTTCGCCTGAGGAAGTCCCTGGTTGAGGGAAATGGCTCCCACAAAACGTCCGATCATTGCACCTCCCCAGTATAACGACAGGTAATTTTTGCTGACTACCTCGGTCAGTCCGGTGATTTCTTCCAGAAAGCTGATGATGAAACTTCCTACAGCAACTTCAGCGCCCACATAACAGAACATCGCAATGATGCCTCGTTTGAGGTGCGGGAACTTCAGTACGCCAAGGCCTTTTTCCTGTTCTTCAGTTTCAGCAGTAAAGGAAGGCAGCTTCACATAAAAAATCAGCAGCGCCACCAGGAGAAGAATACCCGCAAAGATGAGATACGGAATACGCGTTGCAGCAGCACTGAAACTGCCGTCAGCTTCAGCAAAAAACTCAAAGATCAGGTGTCCGCCCAGGATGGGGGCAATGGTTGTTCCAAATGCGTTAAAAGCCTGTGTCAGGTTCAGCCTGCTGGAAGCACTATTTTCCGGACCCAGTAGCGATACGTAGGCATTTGCGGTAATCTGAAGCACTGTGAATCCAAGTCCGAGGACAAATAAGGCACCCAGGAACAACGGATAGATCGAGTAGGTTGCGGCCGGAAAGAAAAGTACACAGCCGAAGGCGGCCAGCACGATGCCAAAAAGAATTCCTTTTTTGTAACCCACTTTGTTGATCGGATCGCCCTTAGTGTACGAAATGATAAAGTAAATGAGAGAGCCTACAAAGTACGCCCCAAAGAAGCAAAACTGTACCAGCATGGACTGAAAAAAGCTCAGGTTAAAAAGCTGTTTCAGGTAAGGGATTAAAATGTCATTCATGCAGGTGATAAAACCCCACATAAAAAATAGCAGGGTGATCGTCACAAGAGGGATTGCGTAGTTTTTGGCAGACTGATCTTTAATAATTTTCTCGTTCATCATATTTATAAGGTTAAAATCATTGAGTAGCCTTGCCTGGCCATGTCACACTTATTCCTGTTTGGAAGTTTATCCCAAAATCCGGTGGTATCTTAGTTCCTCATATCTAGGGAAATAGAAAAATACTTGCCCCGAACAGGCATGCGAATAGAAAGGAGCGGAGGCAATCATTGCTTCAATGTGCGCCAATATTAGGGCCTAAGCCTAAGAAATACAAGGGTGCTGATCACATTTCACAAGAATTTTACTTTTAAAAGATGATCTGAACATGGCTGAATTATGCATGTAGTTCCGCTAAAAAAGGGGATTGTGAATGGAAAATGAGCTTCGATAATTTTTTTTGATCTTTAACATCCAACCAAAAATATTTTTCGTAAGTTTATCCTGAGAGCGTTAATTTAAGTAGCGGAACAGTCGGAGCGTGACTCGTTCCGCTATATTTTTTTAAAGGCCTTCATTCCCGTTACATATCTACTTCTAAAATTATTCTGTATAAAAAGGCATGATATGAAAACACAATTTTTACGGGTTACCTGTGCTTCTTTTTTTAAGAAGGCAACTTTCGGTTCTTGATCGCCCCTTGTTCGGGTCTTGTTCGCTTCTCACAAGGTGTTGACAAGGTACTCACAAGGTGTTCAGATAGCCTGTGTAAGGTATAGGGCTATACAAAAACTATAAAAAAGCAGGCTTAATGTGCCTTAAAGGGCGAGGGGTACCTTGTCAACCTACGAGGTTTTAACCTAGGTTTATCGGTTTCCTGAAATTTTCATCATGATGTCGATAATACTTAGTTTTGATTATTCTATGTTCCTTAGTTAAAAAGGGAGATTTTTCACCTCTAATAAGATTTCCAGATGTTCCTGAATTGTATTTGTGGAGTTGCTGATTTTTGAGTGTAATCTGTTAATATATATTGTTTATGTGCGGATCTGAAAAGCAAATGAGGTATACCGATTGTCAACTCGTCTTTTTACAATTGAATGAAACCAGATCCTAACCAGATTTACCGGTTAGGATTTAATGTAAACATTTTTGTTTATATTTGATTTATGGAAACCTTAATCGAAAAGTACAAAGGAATACATCCGGGCCTGGTTTTAGAACGAGAACTTGCGAAGAAAGGGCTTAAAAAAAGGCCGTTTGCGCTTGGGTTACAAATTTATCCCCAGCAACTAAATGAGTTAACGAAAGCTAAACGTGGGATTACTGCTGAATTGGCGATTAAAATTGATGAGGTATTGGGGCTGGAAGAAGGAACAATGTTTTTGTTGCAAGCATATTATGAGTTAAAAAAGGCAAGGATTAAGATGCAGTCTCGTCCCGATTTTGAAATGCTTCGTAAAGCACTTTTTTGGGATACCAATATTGATCATATTGACTGGCAAAGACAAGCTGCATGGGTGATAAAAAGAGTGTTTGAAAGGGGTAACGATCAGGAAAAAAAAGAAATAGTCCGGTTTTATGGTAAAGATAAGATTTGCCAAGTGACGGGTAGCGATAAAATTGAAGAGAACCACTTTCCAGTTATGGCTCATTTAAAGTCTGATAAATAATGCATTGGGATACTGTTAATCATCAGTTAAAAGAGGTTTTACTTGTTTTGATGCAAGAGCCAATTTTTAAGCATTTCCGTCTTGTTGGAGGAACGGCTTTGAGTTTGCAGTTTGGTCATAGAATATCTGTTGATATTGATCTCTTTACGGATGCTATTTATGGATCTATAGATTTTAAAATAATTGAGCAATACATGCTAAACAATTTTACTTATGTAAGTACAAATTTTGGGGTAAATCCTGCATTTGGCACCTCTTACCTGGTCGGGTCTGATAGTCAAAATGCAGTAAAAGTCGATATTTATTATTCCATGGATCCTTTTTTTCAACCGGCTATCGAGACAGAGGGCCTACGAATGGCTAGCACAGAAGAAATATTGGCAATGAAGATTGATGTAATACAAAGGGGTGGCCGTAAAAAGGATTTTTGGGATTTACACGAATTAATGGCCCATTTCTCAATAAATTCTATGCTAGAACTGCATCGTTTAAGGTATGAGTGGACACATGAACGAGAAAAGATACTTAAAAACCTTATTGATTTTAGTATTGCAGATCAGGATCCAGATCCAATTTGTCTTAAAGAAAAGGAGTGGGCTTTTATTAAAGAAGATTTTGAAGCTGCAACTAATCCCGATCACCTGGACAATTTGCGTCTAATTTAATAAAATCAGTCGTTCTTATATTTTATACTGATCCAATCATTTAAATTCATGATGGTTTCCCTACAAACGGGCTGTTTATCCAATGGAAATCCATTCGACTTTGAGATATCACAGGCAACAGAAATATTTATTATTAACATGAAGATTTTTATCAAATACACGTTGGTTATCTGTTCTGGGACCTGATGTTGATTACTTTCAATCAAACTGTTAAAATTATCTTGTTAAGATCCCAAATCAATAATTACAGATCATCTAGTCTAATATTTTCTCGCTTCTCTTCCTAAACTTGTGCATGTTTGCCGAAATTCATAATAAAACACGTGGAAAATCGTGAATGGCTCAAGATATTCGGTTTTATAGGAATTACTTCCTGATGACTTAAGCCTATGGCATGACTACTATTTTTTTATACTTTTGCAAAACATACTAAGTAGTATCTTATGTCAAAGTCAACGGAAACCCGGAATTACATCATGCAGAAATCCTTCGACCTGATCTACCAGAAAGGTTATCAGGCAACGAGCATAGATGATATCATTGCAACCACAAATATGACCAAAGGGGCATTTTTCTATCATTTCAAAAACAAGGAGCAAATGGGGCTGGAGTTGATCAGCGAGCTGCTTTACCCAAGCATGTATGAAATAATGGTGAAGCCGTTGATAGAAAGCAAAGATCCCCTGACAGCGATTTATGAAATGATGGAAAGGCTGCTGAATGATGAGGATTTTTTCAATGCCGACTATGGGTGTCCGGCAATCAATCTTATGGAAGAAATGTCTCCCATTAACAATACTTTTAAAAAGGCCCTTTCTAAACTGGTCTTAAGCTGGAAGGATTCAATTGTGTCAGCAATTCAGTCTGCCCAGCCATTGGGACTCGTTAAACCTCATGTTTCTCCTGAAGAAGTTGCAGTGATGGTTATTTCTGGATATGGAGGCGTAAGGGGCCTCGGCAAGGTCATTGGCAGAAAGGCTTACACAACCTACCTGGCTGGCCTAAAAAGCTATCTCAATCAACTTTAATTTTTTTTATACAAAAACATACTAATTAGTATCTTTTAATCTTATGCCATGCATCAAACGTTATTAACCCTACACTCCATCAACAGGTGGCTGCTCCTGTTTTTTTTAATGTACAGTATCTTCTTATCTGCCAGGGGAGTCCTGAGATCCCGCGGCTTTAGTAAACAGGATAATCTGATACGCCATTTAACTGCAACCGTTTCCCACATCCAGCTCATGCTGGGGCTCGCCCTGTACATGATCAGTCCGATCGTAAAGTTTAACCCGGCTATTCCTGAGACGCGCTTATGGGTAGGTGAACATGAGTTTTTCAGGTATGTGCACATCAGTCTGATGATACTTTCAGTAGTAATGATTACCATCGGCTCTGCAAGAGCAAAGAGAGCGCCTACTGACCGTGAAAAATTTGGAACGATGTTACTTTGGTTTGTGCTGTCGCTCATCGTGATATTCATTGCCATACCATGGCCATTTTCACCACTTGCCAATCGTCCATTCTTCAGGCCTTTTTAATCAAACCACAATTATGATCTATTTATTCAAGACCCCAATCGGACGGCTGCGCATCCTGGGATTTCTGGAAGGAATTTCGCTGATCCTTTTAGTATTTGTTGCAGTACCGTTAAAGTACTTTTTTCATGATCCAACATTGGTCAAAATGTTGGGGCCGGTACATGGCTTACTTTTCTGCCTGTTTGTATTCATTACATTGAGTGTAGGGGTGTCCTACCGCTGGTCATTTTCGAAGACGACCTGGAAGGTATTGCTGGCCTGTATTGTTCCATTCGGAACTTTTTATATCGATAAACATATCCTGCTCCCTGAATCTATTTTGCATGGACAGAACGGACTGAAAAACTGATTAAAGCTATGCAGGTAAAAAAATACTTCATAATTGTTGCAATACTCGTTGTACCGTTGATCTATGTGCTTTCCCGTAATACTACGGGCAATCCGCATATAGGAAATCAGGTGGCTTTCAAAAAGCAGCTTTCCAATTATCATCTTTTTAAGGGTGAAATGTCGGCACTTCATCCAGAGGCTGGGGTTGAGGTGCTGGAACTCTCCTCCACTCTTTTTACCGATTATGCTGAAAAACAACGATTGATCAGGTTACCGGCAGGTAAGAAAATGAAGTTGAAGGGAAACGGGCTGCCCGATTTTCCGGAGGGAACTTTAATTGCAAAGACTTTTTACTATCCATCGGAAAATAGAAAGCGGTTGCAGATCGTCGAAACCAGGCTGCTCATTTTTGCCGGTTCAACATGGAACGTTGCTACTTATCAATGGAACGATGACCAAACTGATGCATTATTAATTGAAGAAGGGGCAACCGTACGGGTGGATGTAGAGGACCTGAGCGGAGAACGCAGGCAGATCGCCTATCATATCCCAAGTAATAAAGAGTGTGTCAGTTGTCACCACTCAGGAAATGCCATCCTGCCCATAGGTCCGAAAGTGAGGAATTTAAACAGGCCTGTACAACGGGAGGGAAAGCAGTTTAACCAGTTGGCATATTTAATAAACAAAGGATTGATTGAATCCTCAAGACTGGATTCTTTTCAGCACATGCCAAGCTATAGGGACAACAATTTGCCTGTAGAACAAAGGGCCAGGGCGTATATGGACATCAACTGTGCGCATTGCCACCAGTCTGGCGGATATGCCGGGCAGACCACAATTAACCTGGATTATAACACCAACCTGAGGCACTCTGGTATCGAATTGAACAAGAACAACATCCTTATTAGAATGAATGAAATGGGTGAATACCACATGCCGAAACTCGGAACGACAGTAGTCGACAAAGAGGGCCTGGCACTGATTGAGGCGTATATCAAAAACCTAAAAAATTAAACACCAATTCACAATTAAAATATAAACAATGATAAAAACAGCTTTGACCCTCTCCGTCTTATTAATTATCATGTATCTGGGATATCGTATTTATCGTTTTGTAAATCTCGATAAGGGGCTCGATGCGAAAATTGCCAAAGGTGCGGTAATTTTAGATGTACGAACTCCCGGAGAATACAACACAGGACACATTGCAGGATCCATCAACATTTCACTAGGCACTATTCGCGACCGGTATAAAGAGCTGGATCCTGAAAAAATCTACATCACCACTTGTTCTCATGGCTTGCGGAGTGTCAAGGTCGAGAAAATACTTAAAGATCTTGGTTTCAGACATGTCTATAATGGAGGAGCATGGGGTGATCTGCAAAAGAAAATTAATCAGCAAAATAACAGGAAATGATTGTAATCTTTAAAACTAATGTGGCCAACACCACTGATTTGGAAATGCTTAAACCACAACTGGATGAACACTTAATAGGATCAAGGTGGAATTTCGACCTTGAGGATTGTGATAAGATCTTACGCGTGGAAAGTGCACATGAAATCACGGAGTCAGTGATCAAACTATTGCAGGAAAATGGTTTTTTCTGTGAGGAATTTCCGTTTTGACCCCTAAAGGCCAATAGAGTTCTGCGAAGTCATCTTTCCAGTTTTATGGAAAGATGAACTGGCAATTTTGATAAAGATGAATTTGGTAAATTGATGTTTGTTACTCATATTGCTTTATAGGCGGGCAGGTAAAGTTCATTCACAAATTCCTCTGCTGTAGTTGAAGTGGTAGTTGAGTTATCTCTCTTTTGATAATTCATAAACCCTGTTTTGATGGATGTTGCCATCTCAATCAGATTGTCGACAAAATCTTCCGAGAAGCCATTTTTTAAAAATGCTTGTTTTGCCTGGTCCACAGGAAACTGTACATAAGCTAAATCGGACTTGCCAATGGCCTTTCCGATGAGGCCGGTAACCTCCCGAAGGGTGTAGTCTCTAGGTCCCATGACCGCCTGCACCACCTTGCCGTTGAAGTCGAGATTGGATAGATATCCTGCAGCAACTTTAGCAACATCCCGGGTAGCTACCATTGGTATGGCATGATCACCATCTGCAGCTGTCCCGTTCAGGCCCAGGTTTTTAACCACACCAATCGTCCTGAGCATATTTTCCATGAAGTAAGCAGAGCGGATATGTATGACATTTACATCGGCCAACTGGTTCAGCCGTACCTCCTGTTCACCCGTACCGGCCATGATTCCAGTTCCCTCATGCATGTGCGCGCCCAGGCTACTCATATTGACAATATATTTGATGCCTGAATTTTGAATGACCTCAATCAGCTTGCCGGTAACCTCTCTTTGGTAGGCTCTTACGTTTTCTGCTTTCACGTGATCAGGCATCAGTACAAACGCAGCGTCAGCGGTTTTAAAAGCACTCGTTAGCGTGTCTACATCTGTGATGTCAGCTGCAAGTAACGTTGCACCCAATTCGCGGTATTTTTCTAATTTTTCTATATGCCTGGCAACTAAGGTTACCAGGTGTCCTTCGTTCAGAAGTATTTCTGAAATTTTACTGCCCACGGTTCCCGTGGCGCCGAGTACTACTATTTTCTTTTTCATGATGTATTTTTTTATGGTTGATGATTATGATTAAAGGTCTGATGAAATAAATAGGGAGCGTGTTAATTGACTTCTACGAGCACTTTTCCGATGTAACCGCCCTGTTCAGCATATTGATACGCTTTCTGGAAATCAGCAAATGGAAACACTTTGTTAACTTCAACCTGCAGACCGTTCTTCAGCGCAGTCAGCAGCACCGCCGTGTGTTTTGTCGATGGGCTTGAAAGCACGACGACATGTTTTTGCGTCCTGAATAGATTTTTGAAAATGGATAGGGGAATGTCGATAGGCTTAGGCGTCGGGTTCAGAAAAATGGCTTTAGGTTTCATGATGTGTCTGGCATTTTTGTAGCCCATTTTACCTGACAAATCAATAACGATGTCGTAGGAAGTATTTTGGGTAATTACATTTTCCTTTGCGTAATCTATCACCAAATCTGCGCCCCATGTTGTTGCAAGTTCCATTCCCTTGCTATTGGTCACCGCAGTCACAGTAGCGTTTTTTTGTTTTAACAATTGAAGAAGGAACATCCCGAAACCACCTGTAGCCCCGTTGATCAGAATGCTGGTTTCTGAACCAATGTTGCCCATTTTGTTCAATGCCGTTACTGCTGCAGTACCTACCACAGGAATTGCAGCAGCCTGGGCAAAGCTGATGTTTGATGGCTTCTTCCAGATCAGCAAGGCGGGTACCACTACATATTCCGCTGAAACACCTTCTTTCATCATATCTCTTACGACGCCAAAAACTTCATCACCTTTTTGGATCCCCGTAACAGCAGATCCAATATTTTCAACGATGCCTGCAAAGTCGGCACCAGTATGTTTTGGGAATTTTGAACCCGACATAAGCTTCATTTCGCCTTTCCTGATTTTCCAGTCCATCGGGTTGATAGAGAACACCTTCATTTTGACCAGTACCTGATCTGCTTTTACAGTTGGTATGGTTTCTTCTACAAGTTCAAGAACACCTGTATTACCGAATTTTTTATACACTATTGCTTTCATGATATTTTGATTGATTAAATGATATCACAAAGTTGCGAACAGGCGATTGATCAAACTTGTATCAAATCACTATTGTGCCTGTGCCGTTGATGATTTGGATCAACAAACTAGGGTGCATACACCGGTGCGTTAGCTGTCAGCAGAAAAAATGGAATAGACTCTAAATTGGCGCTGTATCGCAAAATGCGATTCCAAATGCTGTAAAGCAGATCTAATAAATTTCAATCAGGTCACTATTGTGCTTCAGTGCTTTAGGCGGCATTCCAAACATTTCATACATGTACTTATTAAACTGGGGGAGGTCATAAAAGCCTGTCTCGTACGCAATGTCCGTAAGGTTTCTTTCCTTCTCCGTAAGTATGAGGTAAATAGCCTGACGTAACCGTGTCCACAGTAAGTACTTGGATATGCTGCTGCCCGTCTGCTTTTTAAAGAGCGAAGCCAAACGCGAGGGCGACAGAAAGACCAGATCAGCAAATGTTTGAGGCGTAATATCGGATTGGAAGTAATTTATCTTAATGTAGTCCACCATTTTTGTAACCCTTTCATCATAATTGACTGCAGGTAATTTGGAGAGCAGGGCATCTACTATTTTGGTCACCTCCAGGTTGTCTTTCTGCGTTTCAAAGAATGCATTTGTGTCGGCGGGCGTATTAAAAATGATATCATCCTGATCTGCTATAAACCTGTCCGACAGCTCCAGTCCGATATTTGAGTAGGGCTCTATATTCAAAACGTTCAATGTGCCTTTTTCTGCGACGCAAAAATGGGGGATGTGTGGCTTGATCAAAAAGCCATGGATACCCTCGTAAAGTATCCCGTTGATTGTTGAATCAAATGGCGTATCGTCAGACAAAACAATTTGGTAGGCAGAATGATGGTGGATTTCTACTGTCAGATTTCGTGCCTTGAGTGCGAGAATAAAAGGGTTGCTCATCATTCTTTAATGTTTTCATTCAGGAAATGCAGCTCGCTGCTCACCAATGTGGTTTCAAATTCATGAACCGGGTATTTACTTTCTATCAGCGCAATCAGCTTCTGTGCTGCAATTTTGCCCATCTCCACCGCATTCTGTCTGATGTAGGAGATCCGGGGCGACCACAAGTCTATGACTTCAGAATTTGAAAAACCAATGATGGTTACCTTTCGGGGATTGTCAAAAGTGGTCAGGACCCTTACCGCTTCGGTGCTGATCTGATCACTGCCAATCAGCAATGCATCCATAGGCGGCTCACTGGAAAAGAGCGCTGTTATGGCCATCTTCACCTCATCATAATTTCTACCCCCCTCATAACAATAGCTGACTAAATCCGGATGAGGACCCAGACCATATCTTTTCAACGCATCCCCGTATCCCTTTAAGCGGTCGATGGTAATGGACAGTTGAGGTGCGTTGCCCAGAAAGCCGATCTGCCTGAAGCCTTTTTCCAAAAGTAAGGATGTTGCTTCAAAGGCCGATTGGACATTGTCTGTAGTCACTTTAAAAGTGTCCACCTCGTCGATGATGCGATCAAAAAATACCATAGGAAGCCCCTTTTGGTGTAAGTCGGTCACATGGTTATAATCAGTGGTTTGGGAAGACATGGAGATCAGCAGGCCATCAACGGACCTGTTTGCAAGGTGTTCCATGTTAATGACTTCCCGATCGTACCTGTCATGACTTTGCGTGATGATTACATGATAACCTTTGTCGTACGCCACTGATTCTATGCCATTGATGGCCTGCGAAAAGAAGCTATTCGCCACATCAGCTACTAAAACGCCAATGGCATTACTTCTTCGGCTTTTTAAACTTTGTGCATTTGGGTTCGAGCGATAGTTTATCTTTTTTGCGTACTCCAGGACCAGCTTTTTTGTGTCGGTACTTACCTCATGACTATCTCTCAAAGCACGGGAGACCGTGGATGGAGAAACCGATAATGCCTGTGCAATATGTTTGATCGTTGCTGCCTGGAACATAAACAAATATAAAAAATCCAAACATGGAAGCTAATGCTTTCGGTGCCAACTTCCGGCAACGATTGCGTAGATTTATTTCCGGGATCACTTGCTTGTATCCACAGACTTCTTAATCTTGCCTTAAATAGGCCTGATCATTTTGCAGAGGCTCAAAAAATTCTAACCAATAGCACATCATTGTCATGAGGAAAATCACCATCTACCTGCTGCTTTCTATAATTTACAATACCTCCTTCGCGCAAAGTACGGTTATCCAATATCTTTCAGGAACAGATAAGGACCATACCGTAAACTGGGATTTTTTCTGTACCGATGGAAGAAACAGCGGTCGCTGGACTACAATTCCTGTGCCCTCCAATTGGGAGCTGCAGGGATTTGGGAGTTATAACTATGGTCATGATAAACAAAAATCCAGCGAGCAGGGCATCTATAAACACACATTTCTCTCAGGCAAACATCCCGGAAAAAGGACCTTCATCGTATTTGAAGGCTCCATGACAGACACCAAAGTGATGATAAACGGTAAGTTGGCCGGTCCGGTTCATCAGGGAGCTTTCTACAGGTTCAAATATGACATCACGAATCTATTAAAACCAGAAGGTAAAAACCTGCTGGAGGTGACGGTCGACAAAACCTCGGCTAATGCATCGGTAAACCTTGCCGAACGTAAAAGTGATTTCTGGATATTAGGCGGGATATTTCGCCCGGTTTACCTGGAGATTGTCCCTGAGCGGTTCATCGACCGGGTAGCGATAAATGCAAAGGCTGATGGCTCGTTTGAAGTGGACGTCTTTCCCCGTAACCTCAAAGGAAACGAGACCATCGACGTACAGATCCAGACCTTAAACGGAAAAGCAGCAGGCGCGCCATTTTCTGTCAAGGCAAGTGATGCCGCTGTCCGCGATTCTCTGCGGCTCACAGGCAGACTCAGCAACCCACGCCAGTGGACTGCAGAGTTTCCAAACCTCTATCAAGCTCAGATTACCATCAGGAATTCAAAGCAGGTCATTCACCGCAGCGTGCAAAAGTTCGGTTTCAGGACAGTAGAATTGAGGAAAAATGACGGACTGTATGTGAACGGCAAGAAGATCATACTCAAAGGCAGCAACCGTCATAGTTTCTGGCCGGAAAGCGGCCGTACCTTGAGTCACGCCGTCCACCTGATGGATGCGAAACTGATGAAGGAAATGAATATGAACGCGGTCAGGATGTCTCACTACCCGCCCGACCAGGATTTTCTGCACGTCTGTGATTCGATAGGCTTGTACGTCATAGACGAGTTGACAGGCTGGCAGTCCAAATACGATACCGTAGCAGGACGCAAACTGGTAAAGGAGCTCATCGTGCGGGACGTCAACCATCCTTCGATCCTGATGTGGGCCAACGGTAATGAGGGTGGCTGGAACCGGGGGCTCGACAATGACTATGCCTGGTACGACCCGCAAAAGAGGACGGTCATCCATCCATATGAAAAATTTAACGGCACAGACACCCACCATTATCCGGATTACAATTATATGGTCAAATCGGCGAAAGAGGGTCAGGAAGTTTACTTTCCTACCGAATTTATGCATGGCTTATACGATGGCGGGGCAGGGGCAGGACTGGATGATTTCTGGAACCAAATGTTACTTCACCCTCACGGTGCCGGCGGTTTCATCTGGGCATTTGTAGATGAAGGAATCGTACGGACGGACAAAAATGGGATCCTTGATACCGATGGCAATCATGGTGCCGACGGTATCGTTGGACCTCACCGGGAAAAGGAGGGCAGTTTCTTTACCATCAAGGAGATCTGGTCGCCGGTATTTATTGGACTCAAGAAAATTGACAGCCTGTTCGATAGAAAAATTGAGATAGAAAACAGGTACGACTTTACCAATCTGAATCAATGTACTTTCAAATGGAAACTTGTCAATTTCCCCCAGGCAAAAGATAACAAGACTGAACCAAACGAAACCGCATCCGGATCATCCAGCTTAACCAGTGTGGAGCCAGGGGCTAAGGGTTCCCTTGATTTAAAATTGCCAGCTTCATGGAACAAGAGCGATGCATTGTTCCTCACCGCTTACGGCCCTGATCAAAAGGAAATATACACCTGGACTTGGGCAATCAAGCCTTATGTTGTCAGAAAGGATGTAGCTAAAACATCGGCAACCGCGCTGAATATTGAAGATCAGGATAATTTACTCCGGGTAAAGTGCGATGGGATAACTTATCAGTTTGATAAAGCGACCGGTTACATCCAGCAGGTCATGAACCAGGGTGGAACGATTTCCTTATCAGGCGGCCCTGTTCTTGCAGGAGCTACCAGCAGGTTAAAAGAATTTAAACACTACGCCTCAGAAGGAAAGCATGTTGTTGAGGCTGATTACGACGGGCCAGGTGCTTTGCATGTCAAATGGACTTTCTCAGCAGGAAGTCCGGCGCAGTTGGACTATCAGTACGCACAAACGGAAGCCTCCGAATTCAGTGGCATCACCTTCAACTACCCGGAATCAAAAATTACTGCGATGAAGTGGATGGGCCGCGGCCAGTACAGGGTTTGGAAAAACAGGATGAAGGGGCAGCAACTTGGCGTATGGTACAAAAAATATAACAATACCCTTCCCGGTGAAAGCTGGCAGTACCCCGAGTTCAAGGGCTACCACGCAGAGGTCAGCTGGGTGGTAATTGAAAACCAGGAGTCGCCGTTCAGGGTGTACACATCGGATAAAGACCTCTTTTTTCAGATGCTGAAGCCCGCCCGTGAAAAAGATGCTTTTGAGAACAATTACGTCCAGCCGGCGTTTCCAGAAGGAAGCCTTGGTTTCCTGACCGGAATTAACGCAATTGGGAACAAGTTTCACGGCGCCAAATCAATGGGGCCGGAAAGTCAAAAAAATGAACCAAAGAACGAAAAGATAAGTCGTACCTTATGGTTCGATTTCAGCCGATAGAGGGAAATTTAATAAGTAAAAGATATAATTATAACCAAGATATAATGTTTGAAAATAATCATTTGAATGCTGCATGGAGTCGTTTCGCTGGTCACGTATTTTGCTGCATGGCACTGATGGCCTCTTCATATACGACGGTATGTGCACAAGTTAAAAAGATTAAAACCGGCGTCGCAACTTCCGCCATTTCCTTAGGGGTCCGCGCAGTAGCAAATACACTTCAGGCACCTACATCGATGGTTTTTGCATCTAACGATGAGATCTGGATTGCAGAACAAACAGGAAAGATCCGCGTAGTGAAGCAAGGAAAGTTAACCGCCGAACCCGTGATTGATCTGGCCTCGAAGCTGCCTAAATTGCAGGATGGCTATGAGGAACGAGGTTTGTTAGGTCTTGCCCTTCATCCAGATTTTAAAGCCAATAGGAAATTTTACGTGTATTACAGCACACCATCTAAGCAGAATGCTAACCATACTGGGGTGCTGGCAGAATATCACCTGAAATCCGACAATCACGCAGATGTCGGCGAGGGCAGAGTCATCCTCAGCATCGAGGAGCCTGATGGCAATCATAATGGCGGCTGTGTCCAGTTCGGACCAGATAATTTCTTGTATCTTTCTTTAGGTGATGGTGGCGGTCAGGGAGACAAACATGGTGAAATCGGAAACGGACAAAATCTGGATACCTGGCACGGAAAGATACTTCGCATTGACATCAATGCGGAGTCTGGATACAAGGTTCCTCAAGATAATCCATTTGTTGGCAAGCCGGGCGCAAAACCTGAAATTTGGGCGTATGGGTTTAGAAATCCCTGGAAGTTTTCGTTCGACAGGGCCACCCGACAGCTGTTCGTTGGTGATGTGGGACAAAATGAATGGGAAGAAGTGGATATCGTTAACAAAGGTGGCAACTATGGCTGGCGATTAATGGAAGGCACACATTGTTACAATCCAAAGGACTGTGATACCACCGGTCTGATCATGCCCATTGCCGAGTACAGTCACAGGGAGGGCGTTTCGGTAACCGGCGGATATGTTTATAACGGGAAGCAGATCCCTTCATTAAAGGGGAAATACCTGTTCGCCGATTGGAACGGCCCGGTATTCTATCTTAAAAAAGAAGGTTCAAAGTGGATCAGAACAAGAACCAGGCTGCAAAATATGCCGGAGGAGATGAAGATCACCTCATTTGGCGAAGATGCAGCTGGTGAACTGTATGTTCTGACGAACCCTGAAACCGGACCGGACAACTCAAGTGGTACGCTTTATAAGATCATAAAAAATTAAGGCCGACCGGCTCCATTCGCTAACCCATAAAATTAAAAATCAGTCGAGATCGATACTGTTTTCCAACTGTCCATCTCAAGGTTAAGTTGCTCAATTTTACTTTTAGCCCTGTTAAAAGAATCACTGCCCAGAAAAAGATTGACAGCCGGACTTTCACTATTGACCAATTCCAGAAAGGCATCAGCAATTTTGTCCGGGTCGCCCAATTGAGCACCATCCATACTGTTCATCTTTTGGTGATATTCCCTGAGATAAGCATAATCGTCAATCTGATGCTGATTATAGGCTATGGAGTCTGCCTTGGCAAAGTTTGTACGGAACCAACCTGGTAATACATTGGTGACTTTGATGCCGAGCGGTTTAAGGTCATTTGCTAATGCCTCTGTCAAACCGCTGACCGCAAATTTTGCGGCACAGTACATTGACCAACCGACACCGGGGGCAAAGCCTGCAATTGAAGAAATATTGATGATGTGGCCGGAACGTTTCTGACGCAAATGGGGCAGGGCTTGTTGAACTACTCTGACTACCGCGAAGAAGTTGACTTCAAAATTTTCATTGATCTCTTCAGCAGTAAGTTCTTCCAATGCTCCCCCAAGACCATAACCGGCATTGTTGATGACCACATCTAATGCGCCAAAATGGGCAATTGTTTTTTTAACCGACTCAGCTATCGATTCCTCACTTTTAAGGTCAACCTGTAAGGGCAGGACCAGATCGCCATAGGACGCCAGCTGACCGAATGCGCCTATTGATCTTGAGGTAGCAGCCACCTTATGACCCTTAGCTAATAACTGATTTGCCAGGGACAATCCCATCCCTTTCGATGCCCCTGTGATGTACCAGACTTTTGTATTGCTCATGATGAATTATTTGATACAAAAGTAGAGCAGAAACACATCAGCAGTTTGTGGATCTCAAACCAATTTTTGTCAAATTCAAACCTTCCGGAAGGCAGAGGGACTAAGTTTGGTTTGTTTCCTAAAGAAGTTGTTAAACTGTGCCTGGTCTTCAAATCCAAGTACATAACTTATTTCAGCGATGTTCCAGTCCGTATGTTTGAGTAGCGCTTTAGCTTCGCCGGTAAGACGTTCAAAAATATGATCGGTAGTCGTGCGGCCAGTAGTTTTCTTTATCGCACGGTTCAGGTAGTTCACATGCACAGCAAGGCGGTCGGCAATAGTTTTAGGTGAGCGAAATTCGAATCGCTGAGAGGTGGATATTATTGGAAACTGCCGTTCAAGTAATTCAGAAAATACCCCGGTGATACGCGTGCCGGCATCCGGTTGCTGGAATAAATGATGAGCGGGTTGCAGCTTCATGGACCGGTAGATCAATTCGCTCACATAATTCCTGATCAACTCATATTTGTAAATGTATTCAGAATTGAACTCTGTAATTATCTTTTCAAATGTCTGCTGCACCTCTGTATTTTCGATTTCATTTAAAGGGAAAATTGGTTGGGCACCTGCAGCAAAGAGGGGAATGTCGTTCAAATTCAAGCGAAGGTTTTCCTTGAAAAATTCATCCTTGAACACGCAGAAGTAACCGCCTGTACCCGCTCTAAGCGGTTCGTAGGTATAGGGTACCTTCGGATTAAAAAACAATAACGTATTACCGGACACAGGAATGCTTTTATCGCCGTAATGGAAAACGTTATCTCCCCGAAACAGCATGATCTTAAAGAAATCCCTTCGGATATAAGTAGGCGTGCTTGCCCCCGACCGGATGCGGTCTTCGATCCTGAACACGTTAAATTGACCGATGTCTTTCCGTAGATTTTCAGAAAGGTCAGTGAACTTATGCCTATAAAACTCTTCCAGTGATTCCGTGCTTTTTGCCATAATAAATGCTATTTGCAAAAATCAAACTTTTAACCCGATAATTAGTTGGACGAACTGTTAAATCGAATAAAGGACAAATATAGTCTTAACGGCGGTGTGCTTTCTTATTTTGATTCAAGCTTATTGTTGACCTTCCGGCTGGCAATGATCCGCTGCCGGTGTTGAATGCCCCAGTCCTTTAACTCTTTGATGACTTTATGAAGCGATAGGCTGTACGGTGTCAGCTCGTAGCTAACTGTTACCGGGGTGGTGGGCAAAACCGTCCGTATCACAAATTCGTTAAGCTCGAGATCTTTCAATTCTTTGGAAAGCACTTTAGCAGTGATGTCGCCGACAGTGCGTTGGATATCCTTAAAGCGCGCAGGGCCCTCAGTAAGTGCGAAGATCAAAGGTAGTTTCCATTTTCCATTCAAAACGTATAAGGCATCCCTGATACCAGTGACGCCCTCAGCACATGCGTTTTGCGCGCAGGGGTGCTTAGTTCCCAATCCATTTGTCAGATCATTTTTCATGACGTAAAGGTACACAGTATCCTAAACGATACCGGTATCCTTTGGGAAACCCATATCCTTTGGATAGTCATTAGCAATAGTTTTGCTGGTGTTAAAAATCAAGAAACGATGAAAAAAATATTGCATATTATTTCCAGCCCAAACGGCGAAAGATCATTCAGCACCAAGCTAGGTAACGCAGTCGTAGACAAGCTAAAGGCGGCTAATCCAGGCAGCACAGTAGAGGTACATGACCTTACTAAACGTCCCTATCCACATTTGGAAGAGGCCACACTGGCGGCTTTTTATACACCTGTTGAAGCGCAAACACCGGCAACTAAGGAAGCGCTTAAAAATTCCGATGAGGCTATTGCGGCACTTCAGGCTGCTGATATCGTGGTGATCGGAGCACCTCTGTGGAATTTTAGTATCCCTTCGGTGCTGAAAGCATGGGTCGATCACATCGCCCGGGCAGGTGTTACTTTTAAGTACAGCGAAACTGGAGTCGAAGGTTTAATCAATGGCAAAAAAGTATATGTAGCGATGGCTTCCGGCGGGATCTATTCCAGCGGACCGTTCCAGGCTATGGATTTCGTGTCCAGCTACCTGAAAGGTGTGCTGGGTTTCCTTGGCATGAGTGACCTCAGTGTGTTCCGTGCAGAAGGTGTGGCTTATCCGGGTCAGGGAGAAGCGGCCTTGCAGAAAGGGATTGATAGCATTGTGTTATAGTCAAATAATGGGGATGTTAACGCATCCCCATTTCCCTGGCATACATCGAAAAAAATATAAGTACCAATGCGGCAGTTTTGAGTGAAGAGAAAGTAAACTACGAGAAGATTCCCTTTGTTGATTCCGGTGCTCCAGACCGAAACGTCATTAGCAAGCTAGACTTTCTGAAAGCCGTTAAATACAGCCTTTTTGAACAAAAAAGTGATTCGCTATTGCCTTTATATCAGATCCCGGGGATTAAACTGAAATATGGGGTACTTAATCTTCTGCAAGAACACCTGGACAGTAAAAGGTTTTGATAGACGAAGACCCTGACCATGCGATAAAAGATGTTGACGCAGATATTCAAAATTATTACAGATATTGCTGACGTTTAGCAAATATCAAATGGAGGTAGGGGGTATAACAGCAGATGTTTATTGGATAGAACAATTAAAAGAAGGTAATAACAGTGCGTTAAGTTACTTTTTTGACTTGCATTATACCTCACTATGTTACTTTGCAACTCGTCTGACTCAAGACGAGGCCGAAGCAAAAGATATTGTAGCAGAAAGCTTTGTTAAAGTATGGGAAAAACGTCTTGATTTCCCGACAGCTACTAACATCAAAGCATTTTTATATATCCGCTGCCGCAATGAGTGCCTTAATTATTTGAGGTCGCTTCAAAGGAAAACCGCCGCTCAGCAGCTTTACTTCGATCAGTTGACTTTAAATGACGATGGCATCCTTCATGAAATCATTCAGGCGGAATTTCTAAATATTTTGGATGAGGAAATAAACCTGTTGCCGCACAAATGCAGGCAGGTTTTTAAGCTGCTTTACTATGAAGGAAAAAGAACTGATGAAGTAGCTCAACAGCTGGACATTTCTGTAAAAACTGTCCGCAGTCATAAGGGAAATGCAATTGAGCTGCTGAAAACGGCATTTCTCAAAAAGGACATTTCAGGGCCATTGGTGCTCGCCCTGCTACTTTACCTTGATCGTAGCTAAAAAAGATAAAATAGTTTTGAGCGTTTGGTATTCCGGCGGTGTTTCTATATAAAATGAACAACAATACACATGCTTGAAAAGGAATTCCAGGTTTCCCGGTTGATTGCACTTTATTTCAGAGGAGCGCTTTCTGCTGCGCAGGAGCATGAATTAAATTTATGGCTGGCAGCATCAAAAAGTAACCGCGCCTATTTTGACAGCCTTAGCTCGGAGCAACAGCTATCCCTGGAACTAAAGACGTATGAAAACATCAAGAATACGACAAAGGACGAGGTCTGGAACATGACGCTTTCAAAATTGGAGGCAGGTAAAGAATGGTCAACGAAGAAAACACCAGGTCAAGTCAATGTGCTTAAACTGCGGTGGCAGAAACGGATTTTGGTCGCTGCATCCATTTTACTTATCCTAGGGATTGCAATAACGTTTTACGAGCGTAGGGCCGAAACCAGCCAAAATGATATTTCACAAAACGACGTGACCGCCGGATCAAATAAAGCATACATCACCCTTGCCGACGGAAAAACCATAACGCTGAACGGCAATAAGAGCGGGGTGATCATTAGTGGTTCCAATTTAAACTACAATGATGGATCTGCCGTTGCGGCTCCAACCAGCGGAGAGGCAAAACCATTTGAGGCACAATTCCTGACGATAACCATTCCCCTTGGCGGACAATATCAAATTAAACTAGGTGATGGTACACTTGTTTACCTGAATGCGGGCTCGTCGTTAAAATATCCGCTTTCTTTTTCCGGAGCAAATCGTAATGTCGTGCTACGAGGCGAAGCCTATTTTGAAGTGGCGAAGGATAAAACACATCCCTTTGTTGTAAAAACGAAAGGGCAGGAAGTCCAGGTGTTGGGTACGCACTTTAACGTAAACAGTTACGATGATGAACCCGTAATCAAAACAACATTGCTGGAAGGTGTGGTTAAGGTTGTCTCGCAAGCCCACAAGGACGTGATCTTAAACCCTGGTGAACAATCCGCAGTTTATCCGGCAGGCAGAATCAATGTCAAAACAGTAGACACGGCAAGTGCTGTTGCCTGGAAAAATGGCGATTTTGTTTTTAACGGCGACGACCTTAAATCGGTCATGAAGCAGCTTGCGCGCTGGTACAACGTAGAAGTCTCCTATGAAGGTAATATCGGTAATATTGGTTTTGTGAGCACGATCTCCAGAAGCAGGAAATTATCAGAAGTGCTGAACGCACTGGAGATGACAAAAGGTGTTCACTTTAAAATTGAAGGAAGGAGGATTTTAGTTATGCCTTAATGCTACAATAAGAGGTAAGCTAAAATAGTAGACCGGTGCGTTTCGTACCGCACCGGTCAGAAGTCTGGCTTACTGTCCACAACATGCGTCACACACATCGATCAACTTAACCAAACCAAACAAATGTATAAAATTTACTATACAATAGGGTATGGCATGCGCAGTCATACCATAGACTATCAACTAAAAAAATGGCTCATGCGAACCTGTTTAACCATTGCACTGCTGTGTGCGGCGTTCTTGCAGATTTCCCTGGCGGCAATGTCGCAGGGTGTCACCTTGTCGAAAAAAAATGCGCCCATTGCAGAGGTGTTTAAAGAAATCAGAAAGCAGACAGGTTACGATTTTGTCATCACTAACGCGCTCATTAAACAGGCTAAACCGGTAACGATAGTGTCCAGAGCAGAGGATTTAACTGCAGTACTGGACAGGTGTTTTGCAGATCAACCCTTTGCCTACACCATCAAAAATAAGATGATCGTCATCCAGCCTAAAACATCCTCCTTAATTCAGCAGATCGGTGAGATCTTCAATAATTTTGAGGTCCGTGGGATGGTGCTTGATGAGAAAGGCCTCCCGCTTGCAGGGGCAAATCTCTGGATATTGGGGCAAACCAAAGCCTATACCGTCACTGAGGACGGCAAATTCTGGTTCGACAATATGACCGGCGAGGAAAGCATCATTGTAAGATTTGTCGGTTACAAAACCGATACGGTAAAGGTCAATAACCGCCGTAATCTTGTGATCAGGATGGAACCCATGATCTCAGCATTGTCCACTGTTGAAGTTACCTATAATACAGGCTTCCAAACGTTAACAAAGGAACGTGCTACAGGTGCATTCGGTAAGCCGGATATGAAAGTTTTCAGTGAGCGTACCGGCAGCATGGACATCATTCAGCGACTGGAAGGACAGGTTGCGGGATTGCAGATTGCTACCATGGGCAACACCCTTTCTTCTAATTTGAATGGTAATGGTGTCAGCACCCGCAGAAGTCTGGTGCGTGGGGAATCGACGGTGCGTTTAAGCAAAGAGCCACTCTATGTTGTCAACGGAGTAGCAATTGAAGAACTTAGTGCTGTTAATCCAGACGACATCAAAGACATCACGGTGTTGAAAGATGCTGCGGCCTCAGCAATCTGGGGTGCGCGGGCCGCAAACGGCGTCATTGTCATCACTACCAAATCCGGCACAGGTGGGCGGCCCGTCATCAGCTATAATGCTTTTGTCAATTATTCCGCCCGCCCGGATTTAAGCTACAGCAACGCGATGAACTCGAAAGAATTTATCCAAACGGCAAAGGAGCTGTTCGATCCGGCTACCTTCCCGTTAAACTCGGTAGTTTATTCAGGTATGGCGCCTCATGACCTTATTTTATACAGTGGGCCTAAAGGGGACCCCGAAGTAAACCGCAAACTGGACAGTCTTGCCTCGATCGAAAACCGCAGCCAGGTGTCTGATCTGTTCTACCGCCCCGCAATGACGATCAATCAAACTGTCTCTGCGTCCGGTGGCCGTGATGGTTACAATTTTTACGCCTCGCTGGGACATACAGGCATTCAAAAAACGACCCCCGGTAGCAACAGCAATGCGTACAAGCTCAACCTCACACAGGGACTAACCTTGGGAAGCCGTGTAAAACTCACACTCAACACGTCATTGATCAATACGGTAATTCGCAGCAAAAACTATCCAAATTTAGGCGGCGCATCATTTCTTCCATACCAATTGTTTAGAGGGGCTGATGGAAATAACCTGACCGTCAATTACCTTTCAGGTTATCCGGAAGTCTTCAGGGAAAGTCACCAGGCACTCAGCCGGATCAATTTGGATTATGTTCCTTTGGACGAACTGGAACTGGGACACCGCGACAACAACAATGTAAACATCAATGTGACTGCCAATGCTACGGTTAGGTTATTTAAAGGCCTCAGTTTCGTCGGAACCTATGGTTACCAGAAATCGCCGGGTACGGCCATTTACTACCTTGACAATAAGGCGATCACGCAGAGAATACAAATTGTTAACCTGACACAAGCGAACGATGTGAATTCAGCGCCGGTTTACAATTATCCCGTGGAAGGAGGATTGTACCAGACAGGCAACAATGACCAACGGAACTGGACGGTACGTAACCAGCTGGCCTACGAAGCCAATTTCAGACAGGGGCGCGACCATCTGACTGTCCAGGTGGGTAATGATGTCAACGAGGGCTACAATATGTCCAGCACCACGACCATCATTGGTTACGATGAGACCTTGGGTACCTATCCGATTCTGGATTATGCCAGACTGCGGATGGGAATTCCAGGTACAGTTTCTGGTTATGGCTCCCTGTACTTTACACCATACGAAATCATGAAAGTTAAGTCGCGCTTTATCTCCTATTTCGGATTGAGCAGTTACCAGATCAATAACAAATATAGCATTGATGCGAGCATCCGCCAGGACTACAGCAATCAGTTCGGGAAGGACCTGTCCACCCAAAATAAACCGAGCTGGAGTCTAGGTGCCAAATGGCAAATCGCACGTGAGGATTTTATGAAACCAGTGACATGGATTAATGATTTAAGCCTCAGAGTTACCCATGGCCTGACAGGAAATTCCCCGGGAGTGGGCACAGGTGCACGTAATGATGTTTTTTACGCGGTAAATAGTTCCAATTCAGGTTCTACCCTGGCCGGAGATGCATTGACGCTGAGCTTAGTAGCCAACAATGCCTTAGCATGGGAAATCTCCCGCACCACTAACATCGGATTGGATTTTGGCCTGCTAAACAGGCGCCTGTCTGGAAGTATCGACGCCTATTATAAAAGTACTGACGATCTGATTGGCTCCCTGCCACTAAGCCCATGGACGGGACGGCAGCAGGGTGTCACAGGAAACATCGGAAAAATTGTCAATAAAGGCCTGGAGTTAAGTCTCCGCAGCGAAAATATAAGGAGCAGCAACTTTGGCTGGTCCACCAATTTCAACATCGCTTATAACTACAATAAACTGTTATCTTATAGTGTTCCTGATGCATATTCGAATACTGCTAATGCGATCGTTGGTGGATGGAACCCGCAGATCGGATACAATACCAATGCGATGTTTGCCTACCGTTTTGCCGGCCTGGATAATATGGGAGATCCTAAAATTTACCGTGCAGATGGCTCGGTTACTAAAGTGCCTAACGTGGCGCAGCCGGAAGATGTAGCATATATGGGCTCTACGCGAAGCCCTGTTTTCGGCGGACTAGGAAATAGCTTTAGATACAAAGATTTTAGTCTTACTGCCAATATGGTTTTTAGCTTAGGTGCGGTGATGCGTAGGGATGTTAATACATTTTACGCTGGAAGATTAACCACCACGAACTACCAGAATTACCTGTTGAACCGATGGAAAAAAGAGGGAGACGAAATGGATACTAACATTCCTTCTTTTGTAGCAGATTACTCAGTTAATTATTCCCGTCGTGATGTCAACTACTATACGATGAGTGATCTTAACGTAATTAGTGCTTCCTATCTGAAACTGAGGGACCTGACGCTTTCCTACAATTTACCATCAACAGCAGTCAGCTTCCTCAAAATTCAACAGGTAAATATGTTTGTTCAGGCCACTAACTTTTTATTGTGGGCCGCAAACAAAGATGGCATAGACCCAGAGGTACCAAGGAATACCTCCGTGATCAACCCCGGACATACCTATAGTCTTGGCCTAAACCTTTCCTTTTAACCACTAAGTAAAGAGAAATGAAAAAATATATGATACTGTCCATCGTTTTGCTCATCAGCTTCAGCTCCTGCAAAAAAAGTTGGTTGGACATTGTGCCATTAGGCAGCAAGGTGGCGGAAACCACAGATGATTTTGATAAAATCATGAACGACCCCGCCTTTTATAATTCAGAATTTTCCGGTGGATGGACCGAAGCGCAGCTGATGGGAGATGAGGTTGCAGCCGAGGGTGCCTATTTCGCCAATCGCGGTGAAAATGATTTGCGAAGTCGTTTTTTTGAATGGCGTGCAGACATCTATCCCAATTCCACAAAGATTCCCTATGCACTTAACAAACACCTGAGTCAGCTCTACCAGATAAATAAAGTCGTCAATGAGGTATTGAATTCGACAGGAGGCACAACCGCGCGCAAGCTTGAAATACGCGCGGAAGCTTTGGCTACCCGGGCATGGTCTAATTTTATCATGGCCAATTATTACTGTAAACCTTATGTGGCGGCCACGGCTTCGTCTGATCCTGGTTTCCCGATCATCAAGATTGCCGATATCAACATCAGATCTTATCCCCGCGGCACGGTGCAGGAAATTTATGATTTTATCATTCAGGATTTGAAGGAATCGCTGGAAAATATCAATAAGAAACCTGCCCTGGTTACCCGCTGGTCAAAGCCCGCAGTGGAAGGGTTTTTAGGAAAGGTGTACTTGTTTATGGGTAAGCCCGACGAAGCACTTCCTTTGTTAAAAGCTGCGCTGGCAGACGTAGCTGCTAACGGACAAACGGCCTTGTACAATTATAATCAAACCTTGCAGGCGGGAGGTAAATTTTTGCCAATTGACGAATACCGCGGGCCGGTAAACGGACCCGGTAACCTCGTAAACGACCTTCAGGAAGCGGTAGTATCGAAGGTATTTTATAGCGGGACTTACAACGGGAATTTTACCGGTAATGAAGGACTGGTATTGACAGATGAGGCGAAAGTTCTCTATGGAGCCAACGATTTGCGGTTGAGCTTTTACACCAACACCAACCTGGACAACACGTTGAATGCTGCCGGGCGACTTCGTAAATATGGCGTGACTTTCTCCAGGTGGGGACTGCAACTGCCGGAATTGTACCTGCTCGCGGCGGAAGCCAAGGCAAGGACGAATGATCTTGCCGGAGCTGTATCTGATTTGCAAACACTCAGAAGCAACAGGATCCAGGCGGTCGATGCAGACGGAAATGCGATTAACGATGCGATGGTTCCTGCAGCTGCTGCCAGCAATCGAGTGGCACTAATTCAGTTCATCATGGAAGAAAGAATCCGGGAGTTTGCGGTGGAAGGCTATCGTTGGTTCGATATGCGCAGGCTCGCCGTGGATCCTTTGTTTCCAAACTTAGCGTTTAAACATACCTTGTACAATGCGGATGGCAGCATCACGACATACACCCTGAAATTGCCAGAGCGTTTGGTCATGCAGCTACCACCCAATATCGTTGAAGGAGATCCCGGGTTAATTAATAACCCTTAGACAGACGAATAAATAACCACTTTATCTTTTCATAACTAACAACCCCGGTCGCCAGCAGGCGTTCCGGGGCTGATAAACTATTGTATGCAAACAAGTATTGTAAAAATTGAGCATTTATCTCATCGTTATAGCAGCTCATGGGCAATCCGGGACATTAACCTTGAAATCGCCCACACGGGTATTGTAGGGCTGTTGGGGTCCAATGGCGCGGGTAAATCGACCACCATGAACATCCTCTGTGGTGCTTTGAATCAAACTGAAGGACGGGTGCTCATCAATGGCATTGATATGCGAAAGGATCCCAAACAAGCGAAAAGGGAAATCGGGTTTTTACCGCAAAATCCGCCTTTGTATATGGATTTCACGGTAGATGAATATTTAACCTACTGTGCCGGATTGCGACTTATGGAAAAAAGATCCATAAGGGCTGCGGTAGATGAAGCGAAAGAAAAGACCGGCATCACACATTTCAGCAGCAGGCTGATCAGTAACCTGTCCGGCGGGTACCGGCAACGTGTGGGCATCGCACAAGCCATTATCCATCGTCCGCGTCTGGTGGTGTTGGATGAGCCGACCAATGGCCTGGATCCAAATCAGATCACGGAAGTAAGGACCCTGATCCGGGATATTGCTACGGAACGTGCAGTGATCTTCTCTTCCCATGTTTTGTCAGAAGTGCAATTGCTTTGCAAAGACATCCGGATGATCGAGGGTGGCAGGATTGTTTTTTCTGATACCATGGATGCTTTCAATAATTATGTGGAGCCGCATAGTGTGGTCATGCACCTGGAAAACCCGCCATCGGCAGCTGATATTCTCATGATTGAGGGAGTGACCAATGTTGATTTCCTGAGTGCAAAGCAGCTTCGTGTATACTTTAACGGCGACCAGGAAATCACCGAGCGCCTGGTGGCAGCAAGTATTCAACATGGATGGCGCTTGCGCGAAATTACGCTAGACAAAACCGCGCTTGACGAAATTTTTAAACAACTATCTGGTAAATCATCTAATCACATTAAATAGTGAAAACCGTATTCAGAATTGCAAAGGCAGAGCTCAGAAGCCTGTTTTATTCACCTATTGCATGGCTTTTAATCATCGTATTCATGATCCAGTCTGCACTCACCTATATGGATCAGCTGGGCAATACCGTTAGTCAGCAGGAACTGGGAGGCACGGCTTTATTATATTTGGACACGCTTACCTTCCGGATCTTCACGGACATCTTTGGCTTTTTCGGCAGCGTCATGCGGAATTTATACCTGTACATTCCGTTGTTAACCATGAGCCTCATCAGCAGGGAAACCAGCAGCGGAACCATCAGGTTGTTGTATTCTTCGCCGATCAGTGTCTGGGAGATCGTTTTCGGCAAGTACCTGTCGATGATGATCGTAAATCTCTTGTTCGTAGGAGTGGCCGGCATCTTTGTGGTATCCGGTGTTTTTCAGATTAAAGATGCAGAGATCGGGATGTTGATGACGGCAATGCTGGGGCTCTACCTGTTGCTATGCACGTATGCTGCCATCGGCCTGTTCATGTCATCTTTGACCAATTATCAGGTGGTGGCTGCGATCTGTACCTTTGCAACCATAGGCGTACTCAGCTATGTGGAAACCTGGTGGCAAGGAGTAGAATTTGTAAGAGACCTCACTTACTTTTTATCCATAAACGGCCGGACGCAGAATTTGATGGAAGGCTTGGTGACTACCAAAGATGTGTTTTACTTCATCCTGATCATTTACCTGTTTCTGGGCCTTAGTATTTTTAAACTTAAAGCGGGTATGGAATCCAAGCCGGCTTTGATTAAAACATCCAGATATCTGGCTGTTGTGGTTTCGGCACTTTTGCTGGGTTATTTGTCTTCTCGCCCAGGTATGATTGGCTACCATGATGCCACCTCAAACAAGAACAGGACGCTGACACCAAATGCACAGCAGATCATAACAGAACTTAAAGCTGAGCCTTTGGAGGTTATTGCATACAACAACCTCCTGAGCAATTTCTGGTATATGGGCAGTGCCCAGTATTATAACAAAAACCAGGCGTTGTGGGCACCCTATCTGCGTTTTGATCAGAACATCACTTTTAAAACGGTGAATTACTATGATGCTCCGACAGATAGTAAACTCTTCAAGTATTATCCCGGCAAAAACCTAGAAGAAATCGCGGAGATCTTTGCCCGAAACAACAATGTTGAACTAAAGAGCCTCCTAAAGCCTGCTGAAATCCGTAAGATGATTGATCTGGAACCAGAAATGTACCAGTATGTCATGCTATTGAAGTGGAAAGGAAGGCAGACTTTTCTTCGTGTGTTTGATGATCCGATGATCTGGCCAAGTGAAACTGAGGTATCCGCTGCGTTTAAGCGACTGCTGCAGGCAAAGATGCCTAAAATCAGTTTTCTTACAGGTGACCTGGAAAGAAACATTCATAAAACGGGCGATCGGGAGTACAAGGCCCTCACTAACCTGGCCACTTTTCGCCATTCACTGGTTAATCAGGGGTTTGACGTAGATACGCTTTCTTTAGAAAACCGCGAGGTACCTAAAGACATTACTGCGCTTGTCATTGCCGATCCTAAAATTGCTTTCAGTCCGGCCACGATGACCAGGCTGCGTAAATATATCAACGACGGAGGAAACTTGCTGGTCGCTGCTGAACCAGGAAAACAAGATGTTGTCAACCCGCTGTTGAAGGAACTTGGTGTGCAGGTGATGCAAGGGATGTTGATTCAAGAGAGCAAGGACATGGCACCCACCTTAGTTACGCCAGAGCTGACTAAGTTTGCAGGCACCTTCTCAAAACGGGTCGCAGAAAGTCTTTCGGATAGCATGAAGGTGTCAATGCCGGGTGCAGCTGGTCTTTCTTATGTTAGCGGGGGACCATTTGATGTTCAGCCATTGTTGCTGACCGATCAAAGGCTGAGCTGGAATCGGCTAAAGCCATTAGGTACCGATATCGTGACCGCAAGTTTAAATCAACAGGAGCCATCCGCATCTCCTTCTGCTGTGGCAAACAGAAGCAACACCGGTACCGTCAGCTTTTCGTCGGCGGAAGGTGATGTGAGAGGAGCTATTCCAACTGTACTGAGCCTTAGCCGCAAGGTGAACGGTAAAGCGCAGCGAATCATTGTTGCCGGCGACGCAGATTTCATGAGTAATGTGGAATTGCAGCGGATGAATGTACGGACGGCTAACTTTGCGTTCAACACGGCATTGTTTAGCTGGATGTGTGATGGGGAGTTTCCTATTGATACTTCCCGTCCCAGGGCAAAAGACAATCGGGTGAACGTCAATAGGGAACAGTTAGCTGCGCTACGCATTTTATATGTCTGGATCTTGCCAGGATTGCTGATGGCTTTTGGCGTTATTTTGTTAATTAGAAGGAAGAGGAAGTAGATGAAGTTATTTACAACAGATCAACAAACGCTTGATGATTTAAATATTTTTGGTAAACACGGAAGCGATTCTGTGTTTGCCCTCTTTAACAAAACAGCGACGCGGGGTGGTGCGGCCTTGCTGGAAGCATTTTTTAGGAATCCGATGTCAGACGAGGCTGCCATTAGTCAGCGCAGCGTACTGATCAGGTACTTCGCTTCAAAAGCAGTAGGCTTTCCTTTTGATCCTGCAGATTTTGTGATCATAGAACAGTACCTGAGCAATACAGATGAACGCAGTAAGCTCTCAGCTCAAGTGCAGTCTGCTTCAGCCAAGCTAACCAGTTTGATCGCTGTAGACGCAGAGGTAGCTTCTTTTCATAAAGGCATTAACGCTGTTGCCAGCCTGATGAAAAAAATGAGGACATTTTTGAACAGTTTAGAGGTGGGGATCCATGACTATTATCAGAAGGATAGCGTTGCATTGCTATCAATTTTAAGTCATCCTGATTTCGCTGAAGTGCTGGAGCATCAGGCCGAAAAGAAGTTTTCCAATACCGAGTATGCGACCTATGATGTGCTTTTCCGCTTTCGCAACCGGGAGCTGATCCATGAATTGCTGCAGCAGGTCTATCAATTGGATGTCTATCTGGCCATAGCCAAAACTGCCCTGGAACACAATTTCAGCTTCCCCTTAGCATTGCCCGGAGATCAGCAGGTAGTTCAGCTGGAAGGCTTTTATCATCCCCAACTTAAAGAGGCAGTTTCTAATTCCATTGAGATTAACCGGGATAGCAATGTGATATTTCTGACCGGAGCAAATATGGCCGGAAAGTCCACCTTTATGAAGTCGCTAAGTGTCAACATGTACTTAGCACACATGGGATTCCCTGTGGCTGCAGATGGGATGCGGTTTTCGGTGTTGGATGGCATTTATACCACGATCAATCTACCGGATAACCTTGGTATGGGAGCAAGTCATTTTTACGCTGAAGTCCTTCGCGCAAAAAAGATAGCGGCTGAACTAAAAACTAAAAACCTGTTCATCGTATTTGATGAGCTTTTCAGAGGTACAAATGTCAAGGATGCCGGAGAAGCAACCATTGCGCTCACAGAAGGTTTTGCCAGAAAGCGTGGAAGCATATTTGTCATCTCTACCCATATCATCGAAGCTGGGGATGTGCTGCGGGAAAAATGTTCGAACATCAGCTATGTATACCTGCCTACATCGATGTCAGGTAATACGCCGGTTTACACCTACAAACTAAAACAGGGAATAACGGAAGACCGGCATGGAATAATCATCATCAACAATGAAGGAATCCTGCAAGCCCTGGATTGTGGGTTAAATGTGCAGGAAAAGTCAGTTGGACAGGTGGTTAGCGTAAGTGAAAAGCCAGTCGCGTTTACTGTTGATCAACAAACCTTAACTGACCTAAACCTGCTGGGGAAATATAAATCGAATTCGGTTTATAACTCCTTTAATAAAGTCGAAACGTTAGGAGGGGAACGTCTGCTGCAAGAAATGTTTCATCATCCCTTAACAGATGCTGAGCAAATCAACCTACGCAGCAGTTTATTCAAATATTTCGGCAGTCTGGGCTTTACGTTTCCTGTAAAAAAGGAGCTGTTTGTACTTGCGGAAGGCTATTTAACGTCAGGCACTGAGAGCAATTTACCTTCGGCATTGCTAGGTCTGCTTTCTAAAAAGCTGCAGGCTGAGTTTTTAAAAGACGAGCAGTTCAGTTTTATTCATGATGGACTATTGGCTGCCATTAAGATGCTGAAGTTATATGCGGGGTTTGTCGAGAAACTGGCTGCAATTTGCCTGACTGGTAGCCCTTATTTTGAGGAACTGGCATCCCAGCAAAGGATAATAAATGACAAGCGTTTAGGTTTTCTTCACACCGGGCAAAGTCTGGAAAAGTTGTCCTTGTTTGAGGTGGCGAAATATGACTTCCTGTTCAAACATACGCTTAGAAATGAAGTGGAAGTCGTGCTCAATTGCTTATATCGGTTGGATGTGTTCTTTGCTGTAAGTGGGGTTGGTAAACATCGGGGATACGCTTATGCACATGCACTCCCTCCTACAGAAAACATCATGCGATTAACGGGATTGGTGCACCCGGCATTGGTTCGTGGAATCCCAAATGCTGTGTCCCTGACCCAGGACGAAAATATGATGTTCCTGACCGGGGCGAATATGGCAGGTAAGTCGACCTTCATGAAGGCTTTCGGCATTGCAGTTTACCTGGCACACATGGGGTTCCCCGTAGCGGCGGAGGATATGCAGTTTTCCGTTAAAGATGGGTTATATACTTCGATCAATGTACCAGACAGTCTGACCGATGGGCATAGCCACTTTTACGCAGAAGTTCTGCGTGTTAAAAAAGTAGCAGAAGAAGTGGGAGCGGGCAAAAAACTGGTTGTCATATTTGATGAATTGTTTAAAGGTACAAATGTGAAAGATGCTTATGATGGTACGTTGGCAGTGACCGGGGCATTTTCAAAATACAGGAGCTGTTTCTACATCGTGTCTACACATATCATCGAAGTGGGGCCTGCTTTACAGAATAGCGGGAGCCAGGTACAGTTTGCGTATTTGCCTACGGTGATGGAGGGAAATAAACCTAAGTATACTTATAAACTTGAACAAGGTATTACATCGGATCGACAGGGGATGCTGATTATAGAGAATGAAGGGATTTTTGACCTGTTAAAATCAAAGTAAAACCATGCCAATGGCGATGTTTAGATCTTTGTATGACGAAGCTGCAATTTTTTATTTCTATGTGCTGCAAACCTTTTGTCTGAGTAATGGGTTAAGGCATGAAGTCAGTAAGGTATTGCTTACTACTCATCACATCCCAGCTTTGTAACTATGTATAAATTCCATCAGATTCTGCTTTTGCTGTTTTCTCTATTTTATCTGCCTGTTCAGAGTTTTGCTCAGGCCACACCTGCCGCCAGCTTCTCATTATTTCATCCTGTGCCAAAAGCGCAGATGAGGGATATGGAAACGGACCGTCCAGATGTGACCGAATCTCCCTTCACGGTGGATGCCGGGCATTTTCAATATGAAACTGATTTCGTCAGAGTGACCCGGGAGCGATCTGAGCAAAGCCAGACAAATACATTGCTGATCAATCAGGCCAATTTGAAAATTGGATTGACAGGTTCTACTGCCATACAGATAGGACTGCAGAGTTTTGGCCGTCAAAAAGAACTTGACCTGGCTTCGGGCGAGCGCAAGGTGAGCTCTGGTATTGGCGATGTAACGTTAAGAATCAAGCAGAATCTTGTAGGCAATGATGACGGTAATTTTGCGCTTGCTATTTTACCGTATGTCAAGTTCCCCAGTTCAAAGTATGATCATCAAAGCCGCTTTGAAGGCGGGATGATTGTTCCTATGTTATTCAAACTACCCGGTGAATGGAACCTTGGGCTCCAGGTACAAGCAGACCGGCTTAAAGATGCCGATGCGCAGGCAATGCATACTGAGTTTTTACAAGCGCTGACGCTGAGCCATGCGCTGATAAAAGGAATGGACGGTATTGCAGAAACTTATTATACCTATGACCTTAAAGCACATCAATGGTCTAATTTTTTAAATGCGTCTGTCCAGGTAGAGGCCAGTAAAGACTTTAAACTTGATGCCGGTTTGAATTGTGGACTACAGAAAACAGCTTCCAAACAATACTTTATCGGCGCATCATGCCGATTTTAGCAGTGTACGCTTCTCCCGCTACGTTCAAATGAAGCACCTGGCTGATCAAGACAAAGCCAAACATCTTGGCATTTGACTTTCATTCTGCACTACCAGTAACTTTGTTAATTTCAGGGCTCATATCCCTCGTCAAAAGCGGTTAGTATTAATGCTGGTTTTGTTCTGGAATATTTAATGGAAATGCTATCTCCTGCTTTTATTTGGTGGCGCACATGTGAAGAGAAATTGATAGGTGTGATATACGTTTCCCCGTCTACCTGGTAAACAACAACCATCTTGTTTTTTCTTAGATGCTTGCTTTTAATAATGCCACGTGTGCTGCCATAGTTTTGATGAATGAAATGTATGCGTTCTGTCTGCTGCTGTTGCAAATAAACATATAATATAATCACAGCGATAACGGCTACGCCTAATAACATGATGAATGCCTTACTGTATAGTGATACCTTCTGGGGCATAGATTATTATTAATTTAGATCGTCCATTTTTCCCTTCCTGCGCCTCGGTTTATTCAAAGTTATAAACTCTGCCAAGTTGCTTTCGATAGACAATATCAAATCAAGCAACAAACTCACTTCGATAATGTTCGTGTCTAGTCGTTTATATTTTCCATTGCCGCCATTTCGAAACTGGTTGGCGAAACCCCGTGGAATCTTATTGCTTTGCACGGTGAGGGCACTGGCATATTTATAAAGCGTTGAAATAAAGTCGACAAGTACTCCTTGATAGGACACCCGCATCTGTTTATAACTTTTGGAATCCATCCGTATTAATTTACAAGCAGAAAATCTTCCTGATTCAGTACATATATCACGATCATTTAAATCAGTCCGCTCGTATATGAGATGCCTAAAATTAAAAGCGTGTTTAAATCTGCTAATCCGGGAGAATGTCTGATAACCGTTTTGTACAAAAGGGTCATCAACCCCACCGAGGAATACAAGGTGCTCAATTGGCTGATATATCGAATTGTGGAACTCCTTTGGGTAGGACTTCTTAGATTTTTTAAAAGCCAGGTAATAATTATAGTCGTAAACATCTGACCACATGCTAGTCAGGACAATTACTAAGCCACGAATGAGTAAATCAAATTCGAAGGCGTCATTTTCAGATGGGTATCTAATTTCCATATGTTTTAATTTTTGCGCCAATATATCAGGAGTAAATGGAATTCCTTTGGTGTCAACTAGCTGAATTTTAGGTGTCATAATTTGCTCATTTTTCCTGCAGGTTCGTGTGAAAACCTTGAAGACGCATTTCGCTAAAACAGCTACAAAACCACAGCATTTTTGGTAGAGTTTGATACTGATTCTTGCAATCAAATATTCTAAATAGTTGATTTTTAGTTTTTTATTAAAAAAAATAATTCTCTTTGAACAGGGAATTGTTGATTTGCAATCAATGTAAATTTATTGTTATAGTATCTTGTGATAGGTTACGAACAGTAAAACTTTATGTGTCAAAGAAATTTTGTGTCGCAAATTAATATTGTTTGATTTACATTTGGACATGTCTGAACGTCCTCCATGCCCAATCTCCCCCTCCATTGACGCTGCTCAATTCTGGAACATTTCCTGGCAAATTGTTAAAGGTGCCAAGTTTTCACAGAAGCGCCAGATTATCGAATATATCTGTAAAGAATACGCAACTGGCAACCACCCACCGATGGGAAGGATGCCGTCAATAAATAGTTTGTCTAAGCAAATCGGAACCGATCGCTCGAATGTCCAGAAGGCTTACCATGCTTTAAAAAAACAGGACACGATTCTTTACGGTTTCGGAAAGATCACTAAAATGTATCCTCTTAATGTCCAGGATGATGAGGATGAGCCGAGAGCAGATGATCTGCCTATATTTGGGAACGACTACGATTTTTCATTTCTGGACCAGTCCAAGCTGAATATGTTAACCCTTGGAAAGTCAGGTGCCGAAATGCTCAGAGAAGCTTATCATGAACCGGAGCAGTATAAGCTAACGGGAAGTTTAGTCAGGGGGCGCAGCACATCTCAGGAATATATTCTTGACATCGGAGCCAGATATCTGCTTCGGAATAAATACATCACGAGTGTAAGACATGTATGTATTATACCCGAAAATTTTGCATTGACCAAGGTACTCAAATCCATTACTAAAAGTGGAGACCATGTGGCTATGGTGTCTTATTCCGACTATACCGCAATGTCATCCATTGCAGACCTTAACAGGAAACTGGTCTTTACTGGTGCGGACGAGGACGGTATGTTAACCGACAACTTAAAATCGGCCTGTCTGAAACATACCATTAAAGCAGTGTTGATCAGGCAAACATCCGATTTTCCTGTTCCGAATACCTTATCGGAAAGCCGGTTTATCGAACTGATTGCCATGTCCAAAGCTTATGGCTTCTGGATCATCATGCTGGATGATGATCATTTTTATCGCGATGAACCTGGCATAAATCCACGTATAGACAGTAGACGAGTCATCTATTTATGTCATTATCCCGCTTTCAATCCGTTGTACAATGTCTATCTCGTGACTGGTCCCCCACATCTTTTTGATTCCATAAGCAGGAAGCTGGCCCGGGCTTTTGCCACCTGGCCAGTGATCCGCCAAAAGGTAGCGAGACTGGATGAAAGCAGGGCAAGACTGGAAAAAGAAATCAGCATCATCAACCAACAACGTGCTCAGGGACGTCTTGCTATTGAGAAAGTACTGAGTAAATTGATCACGAAAAAAGTGGAGGTGATTATCCCCAGGTCAGGAACTTTCGCTTCTATTATCTATCAGGAAACAGTGCCCTTACACATCACTGAATTCACCAGGACCAGCCCGGTTTTTCATGAAAATGAAAACCTCAACCATGAACCTGATAAACCGGTAAAAATTGTACGTATCAGTCTTTTGACGACCGACTGGAGTCCGATACACAGCATACTGGAGTTCATGAATTGGGAAAAGTAAACCCATTTCAGGAATTCCTGTCAGCCCTATACACCGGCTATATACCGGCTAGGTGTGAAGGCGTCTTGCAGACGGGATGACAAGGGGTTAATGAGGTAAAATGGCCCTTTAACCTTGTGAACCCCTTGTCATCCCCTTGATAACCCCTTGTTAACCTTAGCCCTCATATAGGGCGTGGTTAGCCACAAACTGAATTAACCAAGTCATCACATAAAACCAAGAAAAATGCCGAATTCTAAAAGAAATCCTAAAGGAAAACGATCGAAAAAAGTGGGGCGCACTGTGAGTTATCTATTAAATGGCAAGATGGTAACACGTAGCGTGGGGATCCGTACCACGCCGTTTACTCCAAATGAACTTGCAATTCAATTTTTGGTAAAATTAGTTCAGAAATTTATGAATTCAATTGAAGGTTTTCTCCATGTCGGTTATGAGCTGGAAGCCCGCCTTCAACACCAAAACCAACAAAATGTATCCTTTTCCTATATCCGGAAAAATGCGATCGCAGGTATATATCCCGATGTTGGCATTGATTACGCCAAGGTACTTGTAGCCATGGGCGCATTAGGGCCGCCCATGGATCCGGTCGTCACGATCGTCAATAATGAGCTCCTGTTTACCTGGAAGTACGATCCCACAGATCCGGCACAGCAATGGGCAGATCAGGTGATGCTGCTGGCTTACTTCCCTGAAGTGAACAAATCGGTGTATATCACTGCCGGTGAGCGTCGTGAAAAAGAACGTGCGCTGCTGGAGCTGCCCAGGTACCTGAAGTTCAGCATCATTGAAACTTGTATTGCCTTCGTTGCCAGCGACCGCAGAAAGATATCTAACAGCGTGTATACCGGCCGGTTAACCTTAACTAAATCCCTCTAAGCATTATGTATTTAAGAAGAATATTAGAAGTACTGGAATTCCTCAAAGAACTCCTGGAACGCAATACCCAAATTCTGGAGCATGTAGGACTTACTGTGTTCCCCAATCCTGATAAATACCTTTCCACCTCAGAAGCCAGCTACCTGCTGAAAAAATCTGAGAAGACCCTATACAACTGGGGCGTCAGAGGATGGATTGCCTTCAGGAAAATCGGAGGTGCGAACTATTACCTGGAATCAGACGTGATGATGCTGGTCAACAATAAAGGGCGAAAAGCCTGACCCGAGTTCGGTAAAAGCCAGTAACTGGTCGGTAAAAACCGGTAAAATCCGGCAATATGGTGCTGTACGTTAGGAAGTTATGATTTAACGTTCTACTTTCGTTTCAACGAGCCGGAAACATCCGGAGGTGGAAAGCTCGAAATAACAAAATGTTTAACAATTAAATTTTAACAATTATGGCAACTAACAGAAATGGATATCTCGGACCCTTTAGTGGAAAACTAGGGCCAGCAATGGGATCCGTATGGAGAGGCATACAAGTCATCAAGACCCTGCCTGCTCCCTCCAACAAACCACCAACCGCAAAGCAGTTGGATCAGCACGCAAAGTTTGGGCTGGTAACCGATTTCCTGGGTAAACTATCCAGCTACATCAAGCGTGTGTTCCAGAGCTATACCATGGGAGTTACACCAATGAACGTAGCTGTAAAGTATCATCTTGAAAAGGCGGTATCAGGTGTCTACCCACTTTACGAGATCAATTATCCAAATGTGCTGCTCACAGATCCCAACTCGGACGGAATTGATGAGCTGCTAAACCCGGTGCTGACTGCATTACCGATGCATAAGATCAAGATCGACTGGGATACGGAGAACTTCCGGCCGGAAACGAAAGCAACAGATAAGCTGACTGTCGTTTTCTACAGCGAGGCAAAAGACGTCATTATGGGTACTGCGCTTACACCAGCCCGTACCGATAAGACAATGACTTTTACTTCATCGCGTCAGTTTGCTGCCGCGCCAGTGCATGGCTGGGGATACTTTGTCTCCGATGACGGTAAGATCGTTTCTCCAACAGTTTACCTTGGCTCGATCCAGACGATCGACGCCTAAAGATTTCCCGGCAGCGTGTTCAGCGCTGCCGGGTATCTGAAAACAACCATTTCAAATCTTTAACATTTCATTATGAACACTAAAAAATTAGGGTTTAAGGAATTCCCTACGCCAAATTTTCCTGAACTGCTGACTAAAGCAGAGCCTTTGTTACTGTTCCTGATACTCCTGTTGCTGTGGTGTTGCGCACCTGGTTTCCTGCGGAAAGCAGATGTTGCTGCGGGATCCATTGATCAGAGCATCTGGCTTTTGATCCTGCTGAGCATCATGGCTTTTCTGCTGATACTGGGTTTGTGCTGGTGGATTTTTCAGCGCTTTGTGCTGGCGGTAGCGCTACCGTCAGTGGAATATATGGTTTCACAATTCAATCTTTTAAAAACATGGCAACAATACGTTTTCTACTTTGCTTCATTTTCCTTGCTACTGCTTTCAAGCCTGCTGTGCCTGATCGCCATCTGCTAAGGCAGTCCAATCAAAATGTCAGGCAAAAAATAGTGCGCATTGCAACAGCCGAAGTCGGCGTGAAGGAAACAGGGTATTCCAACCGTGGTATCCGTGTAGAGGAATACCTTCGATATGTATCGTTAAAGGGAGGGCAGCCCTGGTGCGCAGCTTATGTCTCATGGGTGTTTGGCCAGGCAGGTTTTGCTAAACCAAGATCGGGCTGGTCGCCAGATCTGTTTCCCTCTTCAAGATTGGCCCGCTCTGCTTTGCCCGCCAACCTGATTGGGATTTACTTCTCGGAATTAAAGAGGATTGCGCATGTGGGAATTGTGGTCAGGCAGGATGGGGACTGGATCGTAAGCGTGGAAGGTAATACAAATGATAATGGCAGCAGGGACGGGGATGGGGTCTATGTCAGACGACGGCATGCGAGAACAATTAAACAGTTTGCGGACTGGACGGATGGAGAGAGGAGGTTACCATGAGGGCTTTCAAGTTACTGCTAACTGTACTTCTACTGATCGTTTTGCTCATTTACAGCTGTAACCTGCTCAAAAATGTATCTACAGATAAGAGCCTGAATCGGAGTAATTCCAAGTCCTCTTCTGAGTATGTATTGTCCTCAGATTTTGACCGGGAAAGGAATATTGATTTTTTCTCCTACCGGAAAGACTCAGGTAACCAGCAATACCAGGTCACCTTATGGCCAAAAGGCCGGTTCAGCTTTAGCCAGGATAGTGGCTTTAGGGGAGAAGCAGATAGGATTGATATTAAAGGAACTGCTTCTTCCCTAAGGACTGCTACGGCCAGGATGAAAGGCGACGAAAAGTTGAAAGTGCAAGAGGAATTGACAACCCGTAACCAACAAAAGTTAGCCGAGGAGCAAAGCCACAAACAAAAAATTACATCTGTTTCCTGGAAGTTACTGCTGATGGTGGTGCTTGGTATCCTCGTCCTGCTGTTCTGGCTGTACCGGAAAATTAAACGGAAAAGTTAATGCTTTAAATTTTATTCTAATGATGAACGAAATCAAAAAACGGATTGCTTATGTCTTCGATGAAATTGCTATAGGAGAACAGTTTTATTACGGGCATAAATGTTATACTAAAAATGAACTTGGCGAGATTGAAGAGGTGCCGGGTGCGCCGGTGAAAAAGAAACACCAGATAGTTAATTCTCTTCACAAGTACTGCTCAGATGAAATCAAGGACGTTGTAAGAATAGGCTGTAAACATAATGGGTCGAAATATCATTCGGCAGAGACTAAGGTGAAGAAAAAGAATTTGGGATGTATCAAAGGGGATTATCCGGACTTGTATTTCGATTTTTCTGCGCTTTCATTAACTCATTCTTTGAATGGGGTTTATATGGAAGGCTTGCCAAATCCTGTTATTTGTAATGAACCCTGGGAAGGATTTAGGTTAACCTGGGATCCCAGTGGTGATGGAGCGACAGGCCTGGAAAAAGATGCAGATCGATTGGTGATGTTGCTATTTAATGTTTACCAACAGAGGTTCTATGTGATGGAAAATGCCGGCTATATTAGAGGTAACCAAATGCTGGATTTTTATGTGGAAGGGGCGGCTGACCATCATAGGATTGAAGGTTGGGCATTTTTCGTGAGTAAATGTGGTAATTATGTTTCTGGAACAACGTATCTGGGAGCGTTTTGTAAGGATAGGGATATTTAAACGGGGGACCGGGCTGCTGTCTTTTGGCACAGCCCTTTTTATTGATGTAGTTTAGTCTGCATACCCGCTCGAGTAGAAGACTTAGAATCTTTAACTTCTATCTTCTACACCGTCTGAAGCTCATTTCGAAATTATCTTCAATTTTTAATGAGTATCAGCTTATCACCGTCAACCATAGTTTGAGATATCAGTAAAAAAGTATTAGGACTCAACGATAATGTTCAGTTATCCTTTATTTAGGGGCCTGATTACCATATCAGAAATTCGTTTAAAATATCAGGCTATGAGATCTGAGAAAAAGACCTGGCCTTTGAACGAACATTATAGCTTTATAAATAATTCGATTATAGATATTAGTACCATTGTCAACCTAAAAAAAGAAGGTGTTGTAAAAGCAAAAGCCATTCGCCATTCAGGTTTTCACGGATTCCATTCGTTATATTTGATTATAAACCATAACTATCACAGTTCATGAGTCCAAAAATTGGAATACTGGCCTATGGGTCTTTGATTAATGACCCAGGCAAAGAAATTGAACCGCTTATAATTGACCGGATAGCTTGCGTTACGCCATTCGCTATCGAGTATGCTAGGTTAAGTAGCACTAGAAATGATGCTCCCACACTTATTCCTGTGAAAGAAGGTGGAGCCAAAGTCAAAGCGCAAATTCTGGTGCTAGAATGCAGTATTTCCTTGACCCAAGCTGAGGATATGTTATGGCGGCGAGAAACTCGGCAAAAAACCAATGTTAAACCATACCCGAGGAATAAGGAGCCTGGAAAAAACTCAGTTACCGTCATCCGAATAGATAATTTTGAGGGCGTTGACCAGGTAATTTATACCTCGATTCCTTCTAATATTGGCTTGAACTCTCCGGGCATTTTAGCTGGCTTGGCTGTGCAATCCATTTTGCAGGAAGCTGGGGAAAGGCAGATGGATGGTGTGCGATATTTGCTGGACGCGAAGCGAAATGGCATCAAGACACTAATTTCTGAGGCCTATGAACAAGAAATTCTCAAACACACGGAAACGGAAAGTTTAGAGGCCGCTATTGAAAAGCTGGACGCCTTGCGTCCAGCGCATTTGGCACGTGCCGCAGCACTAAGCGAATTTGAAAAAGAGGTCGTTGAATTAACGGATTTAATTTTGGCTTATGGGATGAATAAAACCACCGATACCAAAGGTAAGACCTACGAGGAATTTCAGGCATTAATTCAAAAAAACAAGGAAACTTTCATCACCAACGTTCATGAAGGTTTCAAACTGGCGCAAACTAAAATTGTTAACATGTTGCTCGGTTTTGAAACTGAGAAAGATCAATTACAAGCTGAAATAACACCGCTCAACCGAAAAAAGGAAAAAACAAGGGTGGACGAAATCGAAAGCCTCCTGGATCTAATACACCATAAGGAGGCGGTATTACGCCATTTGATAGATACCATTGTTTGGCAGCAGATCAAAGGACAATTATATATTGCCAGAAGGCTCTATCAAGGCGTGAAGGGCGAAAAGCGGTTACTTAAATCTAATATTGAATCGGTCATTAGTGCTGCAAACGAACTGAACAAAGATCCTTTGGCTTTTGCGCTGATCACTGACCTGTCAGCTTATATTCAAGTTGGAGATATCCTGATGACCGACGGCAAAGACGCATTACATTTTATAGAGGTTAAACAAGGGCGTAAAAATCACGAGATAATTCAGGTAATGGATGATGTGCTAAAGTCCGACAAATCCATGGAGGAAATCTTCAAAGATATTAAACATGATAAAAAGACGATCCAGCAATTAGACCGGAACATGAAGCAATTTAGTGGGATGTTTTCGTTGATGGAGATATTGAATACGGACAAGGGTACAGACCCATCATCTGGAAAGCCTGTAAAAATTATTACGCCCAAAGAAGAAACGCCTTATTTTCATGACCGGCTACATGGCTTATATGCACAATTACAGGCCCGTAACATGTGGGCCTATGATGTTATTGAGCGTTGTTTACACATTGCACTTTACGAAGGCCCGTTTCGTCGGTTAGGTCCTCTACTGTTAAAATCTATGGGCGATCAGCATGGAGGCAACTATATCATTGTGGATTTCCTTTCCATTATTAAGTCATTGCACAAACCATTGTTTTTTCTACCATTCCCAAGAGTTTTTTTATTTGATATCATCTTTGGCCGTGTCAAGTTATTCTTTATGCTGGAAATAGAGAAGTACCTAAAGTTATTTGAAGCCTTTGAAATGCAAGCGGAATGGCTCTCGAAAAAAGAAACCATGAAAGTCGTTGAAGGCGAAAAAGATCACGGCGTCTTTATCTATCAAAACCGAGCCATCCGCATCAAACACAAAGGAACTAATTTGGAATCTATTGTCAGCACCGGCCTTTTCGGCAAAATGTTCTTTGAGCATATTTTACCGTCTTACACAGCGTATACACAAAGCTATTTTCTAGACAAAAACGATCCCGAAGCACCGGATGCAGCTATTTGATCAAATGTGTAGCAACAAGAATTACTATATTTAAAATTTACTAAAGGCCGTAGTTAATGAATTTCGAAGAAAGCGATATTAATTTTGATCGTATTGATTGGCGTCAATTTGAGGAACTATGCTTCGACCTCCTAATGAAATACCAGTATCACGACATGATCTGGCATCAGGGCAGTGCAGATGGTGGAAGGGATATCGAAGGCTTGTCCACGGTAATTAATCCCTTATTGGGCTCTTACACGGAAAAATGGTTTTTTGAGTGCAAATTTTACACAGGCGGTGTTCCTATGGATGAACTAGTGAGCAAGATCGGTTGGGCAACGGCGCATCGTGTAAAACATTTTGTTTTAATAACGAATACCCATCCGACGAAAGACACTTGGGATTATCTTAACAAAACCCAGGAAATGGCCAGTTTTAAAATACATGTTATTGACGGAAAAAAAATCAAGTTAAGGTTATTAGCGTTTCCTGATTTGATTGTAAAATACTTTGCGGATGATACTGTAGCGTGGGTTAAGAATTTGGTTCGGCAATGGCTTTTTCAAAAAGCACTGCCTGAAGTAAAAACACTTGCCAGGTTGGCGGAGATTGTCGATCCGGCCAAATTCGCTAAAGAAGAGCTGGTATTTCTGATGATGGCTTATCAATCAAGTGATTACGACGAAGATGATCTACCTATTGACTTTGAACCATTTGATTTTGATTTCCTTTGGCCTGAAATTGTTAAATATGAAAACGAAAAATATCCGATCAATCTAAATGATGTATTTCTTTCCCAGGATCGTGATTGGCTTCATCTTAGGTTGATGAGTTCCACGATTGAACAACTCGATGAATTTGCTTTCGCCATGCAACACGAAATTGACGATGTAGGACATATTCAAATAACGCTGAGAAGAACCGGTAAACAATTTGCTGTTAAAATTGCCATCAACAAGCCTCAACCATGAAAGTTGTATTAGACACTAACATTATTTATGATGACTTCAATTTTAAGAAGCCCAATAGCCTGATTTTACTACGTGAATTGAAAGAGGGCAAGTTGACACTGCATGTCCCTGAAATTGTATTAGACGAAATCGTCAACAAATTCCGGCAACGCATGGAGAAGGCACATAAAGAAATCAAATCTGAGTTAGATACGATTAAAGAACTGGCGTTGGAAGGATTAACTAGCCCGACGAACGACCAGGTGATTAGTGATCTGGTCAACAACTACCGTGACAGATTGATGTCTTTATTTGAAGAATACGATGTTAAAGTAATTCCGTATCCTAAGACTGATCATCGGTTCTTGGCAAAAAAAGCGATGTTAAAAACAAAACCTTTTAATACGAATGAAAAGGGTTATCGCGACAATCTCATTTGGGAAAATATTAAATCTTTGATCTCAGGAGCTGGCGAAGAAATAGCATCCCGCCCCGAAATGGTATTTGTGACAAATAATCATACCGATTTTATGTCCGGTGATAACCTGCACGAGGACTTGGTTGCTGAATTAGATGAACAGGATTTGCAGAGCGACACGGTGGCCGTCTATAGAAATCTAAAGGAGTTTGTCGACAACGTATTGAACTTATATGTCGTGCAGGAAGATGTATTCAGGGAGCGGCTTAATGCAAATGATTTTTGGGATTTTGAATTGAAGTCAATTATTGAAGAGTATTTAGATAATGAATATGTTGGTCGTAACCTTAGTAATTTTGAGTTTTCTGCGCCAGGCGATTACTCAGATGACGATCGGGAGATCACTGCTTATCATGAAAATTTTCAAATCCGCGATTTAACAGTAAAAAAACTGAGTGCCGATGAATTTGTGGTTGATGCTAGGATCGATATTGAAACCGAACTTGAATATTTTGTAGATAAATCAGATTATTATTCCAGCAGGGATGAGGAATATGCCGTAATCGACTCTGACTGGAATAAACATGTGATGCTCGTCGGCCAAACAGAGACCATCCCATTTGATGTGACATTAATTGTGAACAGCAAATTAGAATGTCAAAGTATAGAGCTGAACAAAACTGATTAAAAGTGACAAGTTTCCTATGGATTTGCTAATGTTTTTAGTATTATTGCTTGCAGTTGTTTTTGGAAGTGATAATTATGTTAAGGTATTTTTTAATCTATATTAATATTGTTAGTTTTATAGGAGTAAAAACCTATAAATCAAATACCTTTCATCGCCAATCCAACCCAATGGCAGAATCCACAAAATCAAATCCTGATGTTTTATCAGGAGAATTGGACGTTAGTCCTGATCATTATGCTAGCATCGTCGATCATATTCAGGAAAATTGTAACATTAACGACAGGCTACAGGCCTCATTTCATTTTATTAAATATCACGATTGTGTCAATCGTGATAATGATTTCTTAAAAACGCTTTCCGGATACCTTGTTCAATATTGTTTTTCTAAACAACGTTATAAATCAGCCAACGTTTTTGAGGTCCAACAACTGTTTATAGAGGCCAGGGATAAGTTTTTTAATCCTAAAGACTCAGCCAATGGTCGAAGTGGTGCAAGCCGGTCAGGGGAGCTAGGTGAAATCGCTCTTTATTTTCTTTTAGAATCATATTTAAAATCTCCGCAGATCGTTAGTAAAATGGCGCTCAAAACCACTGGTGGTGAAAATTATAAGGGTTCAGATGGTATTCATGTAGGCATTGTAAATGATAAAAAGTGTTTTTTTTACTGTGAATCCAAGTTGAATAAGGTAAAGGATAACGCCTTTAGTTCCTGTATCACTTCAGTTATTGATTTTCACTTACACAAAAAGGATTTCGAGATATCTGTTGTCAATAATCATATTGAAATAGAAGACGTTAATCTGCGGCAAGCGGTTTTAGACTTTTTAAACCCTTCCAAACCTAAAGGAGATGATTGGTTAGAAGTAAATGCCTGTTTTATTGGGTTCGATTGGGCGAATTTCATAGATATCGAAAAGTGCCAGCCTAATGAAGCTCTGATGAAGAAACTGACAGATGATTTAAAATTGGAAATTGAAACCATCAAAAAACACATTACTGATACTATTATATTCCCTACTATAAAACACCGTTTTTTCTTTTTTGTAATGCCATTCAAGGATGTCGAAAATATGCGCAAGAATTTTATGAAATTGTTGTATGGAGGGAAATAATAAAATATCTATTTACGATGAGTTGGCTGTTTCGATTGTTGTATCAGAGCGGTTTAAAATATATTTGTCGCTGATTCGCAACGAGTTATTGAATACATTCGAGCCTGCTAGGCAGCAGAATGATATAACTAGGGAGGATTTGAAATTTTTATTGGAATCCGCTTCTATTTTAGCTTGTGCAACTTCGGACGCACATAAACAACTTGCTTATGCTATTGCGGTAAACGTCTATAACCAGTTCAAATCAGAATATGAGGATATTGATCGAATCGCCTCTTTTCTCCTATTGAGGCTTGGTAATTTTCCGGGGTTTCAGTTACTTAAAAACAGGGCAGTTGAACGAGCATTAGAAAAGGAAATGGCTGATATTAATATCAATCAGCAATATGAGGTCATTTCAAAAAGCATTGATAACAAAGTTTCCGTGAACGGAACTGATCTTTATCTGACAGATTTTCAGCGAGACGCATATCATAGTCTGAGTATTGGGCAAGATTATAGTTTTTCAGCACCTACCTCAGCTGGGAAATCTTTTTTAATGATTTTGTTTATTATAGAGCAGCTTCAACAGTCCACTGAACTTAATATTGTATATGTCGTTCCTACAAAAGCCTTGATCAACCAAGTTAAAAATGATATAAGAAGCGCCTTTAATCGCTATGATATTCAGGGCGTTGGGGTGCATTCTTCTACAACCTCTTTTGAATTAACGGAGTTGCAAAGCACTCCAACTGATAAAATCAAACATATCTACATACTTACCCAGGAACGGTTAAGCCACTTATTATCAAGGCGCGATATTCCTTTTGTTATTAACATTTTGATTGTTGATGAGGCGCAAAAAGTTGGTGACGGTTACCGCGGCGTATTATTGGAAAGAGTGATTACACAAACAGCGCGCACTTACCCGAAAGCCAGAATTGTATTTTCTTCACCGTTAGCTTCCAATCCTGAGTTTTTCAAAAAATTCAAGCCAGAATTACAAGAATCGAGGACCAACAATTCGCCGGTACATCAAAATGTACTCTTTTTGAATAGTAAGAAAAAGGATACTTTTTTGTCGGTGTTGCATGATAAAGTAGAAGCTCTAATTGAAGATAACGACCTTCAAAAAGGATGTCCAATTGCTAAACGCGCGAAGATGGCTTATTGGGCATTTCATTTAGGAAAAGGACAGTCTAATATTCTCTACGGAAATGGTGCGTCCGAAACTGAAGAGTTGGCCAAGCACCTTTCCGACTTACTACCGGATGTGCAAGATGAACGGATCGAAGAATTTGTCAATTTTATTCGGGACAATATTCACGGGGAGTACACTTTGATCAGCTGCTTGCGTAAAGGTGTTGCGTTTCATTACTCGACCATGCCGCGGGAATTAAAGGAAAAAATTGAACTTTTATTTTCGGATGAAACTGTTCCGGTAAATTATTTATGTTGCACCAGTACACTTTTGGAAGGTATGAACCTGCCTGCAAAAAATGTCTTTATCATTGATCCTACCAAAGGCCAGGGGAACCACATGGGTAAATTTGATTTTTGGAATCTTGCAGGCAGGGCAGGACGACTGTTAAAGGATTTTTATGGCAATATCTATTGTATTGACCCAGACTCTTGGAACGATGAAAGTTACATCCCGGAAAGATCTATTGAAAACTATACCATTGAAAGTTCCACTGATAATGTTTTGGTCGATAGAGCAGTAGATTTAACCAGCTACCTGCAAGATGTTGACCAAACTTTTCCAGGTAAAGATAAAGAGCTATTAGAACAAACATCATCTACTTTTTTGATTAATTCGCTGAATGATCCCGCCGATACCATCGGCAAATATCTTAATGACCATAAGATTACGATGGAAAGCCAGCAGGTAACGACTATCGAAACTGCTATTACCGGAATTATCAATGAAAACGTGTTACCCGATTATGTAATCCGGAAGAATCCGGGCATCGATATGAGGTTGCAAAACCGGCTATTTGCGTATTTCAGCACTGTGCCTACCAGTGTCTCGGTGCCGGTTTATCCAGCAGCCTTTGAATTTTATAATTCCATAGTTAGTGTTTATGACGCTATCAATACTATATTTTTGGCTTCGGCAGACACCCGTATGATTAGACGTTATGCATTCGTTTCTTCCGTCTGGATTAAAGAAAATCCTTTAGGTTACCTGATTCAAGAACAAGTAAAATATGAACAAAAAGAAAACAAGTTTTCATCTGTAAATAAATGCGTAAGGACGGTAGTCGATTTGATAGATGGTATACTCACTTATAAATATGCCAAGTACACCAAATGCTACAACGATATTTTGGAGCACTATATTCAAACCATTAAGGCGGATGTTAAACTGATCAATTTATCGGCTTATCTGGAACTGGGTGCATGTAACCCGACAACGATTAGCTTAATATCTTTGGGTCTATCCAGAACGACTGCCATAAGATTACGCATCCTGATCGGGCGCAATGACCTTGACCGCACGGCATGTGTTAATTGGTTGAGTCAAAATTATACGCGATACAAAAACCGCTTGCCGGTAGTTTGCCAAGATGATTACGACAATAATTTTAACGAATAATGGATATCGGCGATTTTTCAAAATTTGAACAGAATTTTCTAAACGGAAAGCTTGGCGTATTTGCTGACAAATATGTACGGATGCGGATTGTCTGGACACCCGAACAATTGTCTGATGATTTTTTAAAGCACATCGAAGACGAACTGGTAGCCGATATCATTTATCTTCAAAATTTTAACGATAACCGTAGGCCGGGTTTCAATCCGATTCGCTCGATGGAATGGTTAACATCGCGCAGCGGGCATACTTGGGTATTAAACAAAGCAATCACTAAGTATAATAAAGATAAAGATGTAGCACGGAAAGGAAGCCCCATCGCCGAAAGGGTTCGATTTGGCGACCGTGGTACTAAAATGTTTTATGATATCAATTTTGGTCTACAGGGACCGAATAATCATAACCGGGTGAGCACCGAAGAATATCGTAACATCAACCTTATTCCCTGGACGATTAAACACGTTAACCATGAACTGAAAATTAAACATGGCACTGATCTCAAGACAATACTTTACAACTTACCCTTAAACAGTTCACTGGTAGATATCACAGATCATTGGCTTGGAAATTATTATGATGATGAGAATAACCCAGCTTTAATGCCATTGCTCAAAACGTTCCGCTCACCGTTCTATTATTACGTTTATAAAGGGAAATATTATGCCTCGGCAGAAAGCTTAGGTGAAGAGAGATTTTCCCCGGATTCACAATATTACCAATACGGTTTCGACCTCTGCGTGCTTAATTTTTATCAACAACAAGGGGCGGTATTTGATATCAAAGATTTCACAGAGGAAGAAAGACCATTGAAAATAATTTTAAAACAGCTGACCAATGAGGCAGGTATAGATTACCACGCTGTCAGTCCGAACGACCTGGGCGTCAATGCTGATCGTTTTTTTACAACTTATGCAAACTATCTTAACTCCAAATCTATATCATGATCAAAGTAACCTGGAGGCCGCTCATGTTAGCTGCCACCCAAAACACATCTTACTGGTACTCTTTAAAAAAAGTAAAGGATCAAACCACCGCTAGGTTTGCTAACGCACTGGAATGTCAGATCAATGAAGACTTAAATGTTGGTCACGATATTTTATTAGTCGTTGGCATGAAAAAAGGACCGGACAAATTCACTTGGGATTTCTCTTATGTTCCTGAAAGTGCCGATGGAAAAGAGGTTATTAGTTACATTAAGAACAGGCGCTTTGCCAATGTTGGATTGGATTTCATCTTCTAATGTCTTTGTTTCACTATACGACCTTTCCTACACTGATTGAACATATCCTGCCGACAAAAAAAATACGCGCAAGTAATCTCAATGGGATGAATGATCCCAGGGAATCGCATCCCTGGTCATTTGGAAGTATCAATTTGCCACACGAGGAATTGTTTAAAGATGAGTACTCCAGCGAAACCCATATCGATTGTCAAATGAAATTTGGCAGGATGGTGAAAGATCGCTTTCAAATAGTTTGCTTTTCTGGCGCTCGGCACGAAGGCTGGAACAATGAAATGATGTGGGCGCATTATGCGGACAGACAACGCGGAGTTTGTCTAGAGTTTGATGCTGATTTATTAAAATCAACGATTACTGATGAATTCCCCAACTTGAATTGGGTGCTGGAGCCGGTTACCTACATTCAAAAGCCGGTTGAACATCCCTGGATTTATTGGAATCAACACGAATCAATCCAAGACAACTTTTTCAATAATATTCAACGGATATACCCTGTAATGACTTTACATAAGTCGCATTTTTGGGAAAAGGAAGATGAGAAGCGCTTGGTATTTCTTAATCAAATGGAAACTGTTTATGTGCCTATCAATTCCTGCTTAAAAGCCATCCATTTGGGGCTTGGGTTTCCACGATCCTATATGCCTGCCATTGAATCACTTCTTACTGAAATTGGAAATGCGAAAATTTATCAAATGATTTACCAAGGCGATGTTTATGCGCGCTGGCGTTTAAAGAAAACAGCCGATAAATGGCTTTCTTATGCGGAAGATGATTAATTAATGAATTGCAGGAATAAGTGTTTATCAAATTTTTGAAATTCGTTGAGAGTAAAAATGAAACATCTTTACTTTACTCATCCACCAGTCAAAATTACAAGGTTCGAAATAGTTCAATGATCCATGAAATCCTTCCCCTGTAAAACCGTAACAAATACGTAACGGACCAAAATTTTGAGGTTTCAAAAATAGTTCGTAAATTGCTTCTGTAAGTCAGAAAAGCATATTTTGCCTCATAATAGGGCGGTTAGGCTAGAAGACTCATAATCTTTTAGTTCAAATAATTGCATGGTGAATATCTTTTGATTTACGGACTAATTGAGAAAACTTAAGTTGGTAGTTACCAATTCGTAATCTTTCATGTATGTTTTGGAGCACTTCCGTAGGTACTACATTATACCAGCAGAAGTATTATCAAGCTCATGAAGTATCTATTTTAAAAAATACGATTCTGGAAATTCTCAGTCCATAATATTCCTATTTTTTGTATTTGTTTTAATACTTTATAGATTTGCCAATCTCATATATTAAGTGAGGTTTTCTATATGAATAAAAACAAGTTAGATACTGGTTTCAAGATCCGCTCTTTACGCCAAAGACAAATGAAAGGTCAAAACGCTATCGCGCAGAATTTGGGTATATCGATTGCGGCTTACGCAAAAATTGAAAAAGGTATTACAGATATAAATATTTCCCGTCTAACTCAAATCGCAGCACTTTTCAATGTAAAGCCAGAAATCTTACTTCCTAGTTATATTGAGGAAGAGAAAGTTATTGAAAGTTCTGTGGGGAATATAGAGAATATAGAAAAAATAAATGCATTAAATTCAGAGGTGATTAAACTCCAGTCTGAGCTAATTAATGCATATGAGCAGATAGAAAATCTAAAACTGGAAAATAGTCGTCATCGGTCTACAAGGTCACAATCAAAGAAATGAAAAACATGGTCTTCTAAACTTGGTAATTGGTCAACAAGCTCTGGCTAATTGATGGTGGCCAATATTTAACAAAGTTATTCGGGCATCGCCCGAATAACTTCAGCTTTAAGAATGGCTGATTACATCATCATTTCAAAGTTTTGTAATAGTTTTCCTGGCTGTCTATTACTTAGCATTTGCCGGTCAGCGAAGCTCAGATAACCATCTGAGGTAACGATCAAGTGGTCTATCAGTTTGATGTTCAAAAGCGCAGCACCCTGTTTTATTTGATTCGTAATGTCAATGTCTGCTTTACTGGGAGCGAGGTTCATCGAGGGATGGTTGTGCGCGAGCACAATTCCACTGGCACCACTGTTGATTGCTGCTACCAATATGGATATTACGGTTCGAATGGTGCCAGCTATTTCGGTCTGTTAGTGCCAGCGATTACGGTTTAAATGATGCCACTTTGGTGGTTTAAATTTTCATCCATTTATCGGTTTTTACGGTTCAAACTGTGCCACTTTAAAAGATCAAGAAAGAATTACCTTTTCGCTATTAAATACAGCGATATGGCCAACAAACTTGATCCGATGGACTTAAAACAAATACTCACATTACATCTGGAGGGTTACAGTAACCGTAAAATAGGTTCTGTTCTCGGTATTTCCCGTAACACTGTCAACACCTATATGCAACTATTTGCTGGTAGCGACTATTCATGTCAGGAGCTTCTGGGGTTTGATACGGTTGCCTTATCCGAACTGTTCTCATCACATACCACCCTGGACACCATTCGCCACAATGAGCTCATGCTTTATTTTGAGGGGGTCAACAAGGCCCGGAACCATCCCGGTTTTACCTTCCTGTATCATTATCAGCAATATGTTGAGCTGGCGGCAGAACCTTACAGTTATACGCAGTTCCTTGAGCATTTTCGCCGCAAGTATCCTAAAGAAAAAGGGTCAATGAAACTTCAGCACTTGGCTGGCGAAGAAATGTTCATAGACTTTGCCGGTAAAAAGCTGCAGATCATCGATAAGCAGACCGGGGAGATTGTTCCCGTGGAAGTATTTGTAGCCATACTTCCCTGCAGCCAGTACACTTATGTTCAGGCATGTATGAGCCAAAAACGCGAAGACATGCTATCATGTTGTGCTGATGCCTTACGTTTCTATGGCGGATCGCCTAAAGCGATTGTATCGGATAACCTTAAGTCCGCAGTTAACAGATCGAGTAAATACGAGGCCGATATCAACCGTAGCTTTAAAGACTTTGCCCGCCATTATAATTGTGTTATCAACCCCACCCGTAGTTACGCTCCCCAGGACAAGGCGCTGGTTGAGAATGCGGTGCATTTGGTCTACCAGCGTATTTATTATCCTCTACGGGAAATGACCTTCTTTTCTCTGGAAGATCTTAACAGGGAAATTGCTGTCTTATTGGAGTGTTACAACACGCTTTTGTTCAAACGAAAAGAATCCAGCCGTATTGAACTCTTCCAAAGTATTGAACGTCAGTATCTAAAAGAGCTACCACCCAGTACCTATGAAATGAAAGACTATAAAAGGGCCAAGGTGCAGAAGATGGGTTACGCATACTTTTCTCCTGACAAATGTTATTACAGTGTTCCCTACCGATATATTGGAAAGGAGACCATGATCCACTACACCAAGAGTCGTATTGAGATCTATTATAATCATGAGAGGATTGCCCTGCATCAGCGTAACCTGAATAAAGGTAGCTACATCACTAACACAGATCACTTGAGCAGCACACATAAGTTCTACTCGGATTGGAGCCCTGAGTTCTTCAGGAAAAAAGCGTTGCCACATGGTGAATATGTTTTGGCATGCATAGAAAAAGTACTGGCCTCGCAGGATTACCCGGAAATAAGCTATAAGCGCTCTTTGGGCATTATTCATTTGAACCGTTCCTATGGCTCTGAGCGGCTCAATAATGCCTGCAAAAGAGCTCTGGCAACAGATAGCTGCTCTTACCTGCGCATAAAGAACATCCTGAAAAATAATATGGACAGACTGCCCGCTATTGATGAGCAACCCGATACCATAAAACCACATATACCTTTTCATAACAACATACGCGGTGCTTCCGCTTACCAATAAAGACAATCAAAAATCACAACAATGAATAATCAGACAGTGAAAACTACGTAACATGCGCTTGGGCGATGGCTCAATTACACCAACAGTATGTAAAGGAAAACAGGTTTGAAGGCATCACATGCGATGAATACCTGGCACTACTGACCGACCATCAGTGGGAAGACCGCGAGAACAACAAAATTGATCGGTTGCTGAAACTGGCAAACTTTAGGCAGAACGCCAGTCTTGCCGATATAAACTATGCCAGTGAAAGAAATCTGGACAAGAACATGTTTGCACGACTTGGCACACTGGACTTTACAATGAGAAAGGAGAACATCATTATATGTGGCGCCTGCGGCACAGGCAAAAGCTATCTCTCACAGGCCCTTGGACATCAGGCATGTCTTACTGGAGTAAAAACACTCTATACAGTAACCGCCAGGCTGATCAAAAAGCTGAAATTGAGCAAAGTTGATGGAACCTACCTCAAGGAACTGGAAAAACTAACTAAAATGGATCTGCTCATACTGGATGACTTTGGACTGCAGGCTTTCGATAACCAGGACCGGGAAACACTGATGGATATTATAGACGACCGGCATGGTAAAAAATCAACTATCATATCCTCACAAATACCAGTCTCGGCATGGTACGAAATTATCGGTGGTGAAGGAACTATTGCAGATGCAATATTGGATCGGATTGTAAACTCCTCACACAGGATTGATCTGAAAGGTGAATCCCTCAGAAAAGGAATATTGAAAAAGGAATAATCCCAGCTTTTTTATATCATTGTATGATCTTTTAAGTGGCACGGTTTGACCGAAATCACTGGCACCATCACGCCGAAATACCCACAATATAATTCTGACATCTACTAGCACCCCTCCAATTCCACCCGAGGCAACTGGGAGCAGCCCCAGTACGATGCCCGAGGTGTTGAGGAGAATGACTTTGAATTCTTCGATAAAGCCGATGGTATTTTGATTCCAGTTGTCCATCAGGATCTGATATAGATCATTCGATTTGCTCACTTTTGGACGGTCACAGAGCTTGAATTTAGGCTTGAAACTCAGCTCGATGCTTGGGATATTGTGGAGGTTCTTTAACATGACTTAATGGTTTATAAATTTTCAATAAATGGATGTGTTTCTTCAATTTCTTCCCGTGTAGGCATCAGTGCCCGGTACAACTGGAAAATGCTTTCCATGTTGCCTTGAGGATAATCATCCAGGTCAGATGTTTTCCTTGCCATCTGAATCATATCCATTACGGATACAAGGTCTCTCTGTAGTTCCATGATGAACGTAGATTCAAAATCTTCAAAAATTGGAATATGGATCGTGGCCATTCCTTTACTTAATTCATACATGGTTAAAGCGATTTAGATTTTGCTAAAATAGAACGGATGCGGGTAACGTTAAATACGTACTGATATCGGTCGTTGTCGTACTGCTTTTTTAATCCTCCCAATCCATCGCCCTGGCAGAAATTATCCAGTAGGTCTTTAAGCAACCGGGGATCAATGGTTAGTCCAAGGGTTCTGCTGACGTGCTGGTAAATCTGGTAAGGCCATTTGGGCTGTTCAAAATATCCTTCCTCCCGCATTTTTGCTATTTTTTGTTTAACCAGATCACGCTGGTCATATTGCATCTGAGCGAATACTAGTTTTGGTCTCAAATCAGCATCTTCAGTTAGGATGAAGTAGACATGTGCGTGTCCTACTGAAGAGTAGGAAGTGCAAATGTGGAAGTATCTGGATTCAAAGAGATGCCGTTCCATGTTGATAAAGAGTGGGTATTCTTTGATATCCGTGTCGTCAGGTGATGGGTTGATCTGTTCTTCTAAAGCTTCAGAAATGAAGTCCAGATCTTGTATGGTATAGGATGGTATAACAAGACTTTCTACACCGTCTATGTAGTTATGTTCTTTTCCGATCAGGAAAGAAAGATCGCTGGATTTGAATCCTTTGGCAATGCGTTTTTTCATCACCTGAAAAATGATCTCCAGCTTCAGGTTGCTGCTGTTAATGTAGGTTTTCATTGTTACTGTTTTTTAGGGTTTAAAAAATTGGACATAGCGCTGCCATGGGGACGAAATCCTTGAATGGCAAAAAGATAAAAAAGGGAAAAGGAGGTAGGTTTAACCTGGTGGATTCGGGTTAATGAACATCATCAGGGGCATAAAAAAATGCCGCTCAGAATGAAAATGAGGTAAGGTAACAGAAGTAGGGTAAGGGTTTAAGTTCATCATTGCTTTTTTGAGTTAAAGGCGCTAAAGCAATGATCCTAATAGCAGGAGGGAACAATAAAATATGGTCGCCTCCCGCACGCACGACACCTCCTCGGAGAGGAGAGAACCTAAGTTCCCCAACAAGCAGCACGGAAGACGCCCATATTTCTGGGTAAAGTTACAGAAATCGGGCCGTCTATCAATCCATACTTTGCTTGTTGAGATTTCCGAGGTCTGTCGTGCAAAGTTTCGTTGATTTAAAAGCCAAATCAATAAAAATTTATGCGGGTCATCCGGGAGCTACCCCCGTGTGAATCGCATGATGTAAATCTATCGATAGTGTTTTGATTGTTGTTAATTTTTGACCAATTATTTAAATAATTAATTTTGAGTTGCTTTTTATTTTTTAATAATAAACATCAACCTAGCTTTATAAACTTATAGCTAATGCCAAGACGATGAGGGTTTTAACTCATATCTTATCCTTAAATCTATATATGGTGGATAGATTTGCTGCGATAAGCAGGAACAAACAAACTCTCAATAACTCTTTGTTACTAAGAATAATCCGGTATATGATTTGCTCCATAAAAATCAAATGGATATATTTGACTAAAATAATAATACAATGAGTGATAAGGACATACAATATCTAAAAGAGATTGCTATCGCAAGACTGGAAGAGGCCAAACGGATGACCAAAACTCAGGCCATTCGCTCTTTAAATGATGCAGGCATCCTCACTACAAAGGGTCAATTCAAAAAGAACTACCAACCTTTGGAGGAGATCGTTGCAAAATAAGTCTCAATTATGTACGATGTACGCCCCAATACCATTATTGGCTTTCATGGCTGCGATCTTAGCGTAAGAAATAAACTCATATCAGATCCCAATACCGTTGAAGTAAGTAGCAAACCTTATGATTGGTTGGGCAATGGTTTTTATTTTTGGGAAAATAACTATACGCGAGCACAACAATGGGCAGACGATAAGGCGGCAAAAGGTGAAATTTCAAGTCCTGCAGTTGTTGGAGCTGTGTTGCAGCTTGGAAACTGTTGCGACTTTCTCGATTCAAAATTTACCGGCATTATTGAGCTTTATTATCCCGCAATGGCGGCGGAATATCTGGCTGCTAATAAACCCTTACCAAAAAATGTGGAGGCTAGGGATGATGCACATAAAGATAAACTTGTTAGGTTACTGGACTGCGCGACAATAGAATATATGCATAAAGTTGTCACCGAAACGTATTTTAAGGACATAAGTGCTCAAGGTCACAGTTCATCTAAAGTGTTTGATTCGGTGAGGGGTGCATTTTCCGAAGGTGGCCCTGCCTTCCCCGGTGCGGGAATACAAAAAAAGAGCCACATTCAAGTATGTATCCGCAATTTGAACTGTATAAAAGGATTTTTTATTCCCCGAGAAGAGATAGATTTTCCGCTACCTTTGTAATATATCAACGCTAAAAATGGCACATTTCATTTTCATTGGTGCTGTCTGAAAAATTCAAATATATTAACCCTGTCAAATCTGTACCAATACATTAACGTTAGCGCTAACATCACTGCATGAAAATTCATTATAATAGTCAATTAATACCCTTAATGGATGAATTTTCATGCACATTTAACTAACTGTGAAAATTAAAACAAGGTATATTCTTCTGGAAGGAAATGCCATGATTGTAATTAAAAAATGTAGTATTGTAGTGTGATACGTGTACTAAGTCACATGATACATCCTCATTTACGTAAGATTATGAAAAAGAATATCATCCTCACCGCATTGTTCGTTATGATCTGCTGGTCTACATTTGCACAGCAGGCATTGTCTGGAGGCTCCGATCTGGTGTCCCCGGAAGTTCATGAAAACAAAACCGTCACTTTCCGGATCTTCGCACCAAAGGCGGCAGAGGTGAAACTCACCGGCGACTGGATGCCAGCAGATGGCAGAATGCCCGGAGCTGCGGCCATGTCGAAAAATAAAGATGGATTATGGACTTACACCAGCCCGGTCTTGCCCTCAAACCTGTACAACTATTCCTTCCTGATAGATGGGCTGAAAACTACTGATCAGAACAATGTATACCTGATCCGTGACGTCGCCTCCCTGACAAATATTTTCACCATTCCTGGCGATAGAGCTGATCGTTACGATGTTAAAGATGTGCCTCACGGTACAGTTGCAAAACGCTGGTATGATTCTCCGGGTAACAACATGCGCAGGAGAGTCACCGTATACACTCCACCAGGGTATGAAACCGCTAAAGACAAATTACCAGTACTGTACCTGTTGCATGGGATGGGAGGGGATGAAGAAGCCTGGCCTGCATTGGGTAGGGCTACGCAGATCCTGGACAACCTGATTGCACAGGGAAAGGCGAAACCTATGATTGTGGTGATGCCCAATGGAAATGTTGCCCAACAGGCAGCTCCGGGTGAATCTGCAAAGGGATTTTATAAACCAACATTTCAGCTGCCAAATACTATGGACGGCAAGTTTGAAGAGACCTTTCCTGATGTGATGAAATTTATTGAAAGCAACTATCGCGTGAGCAATAAAAAGGCAGACCGTGCGATTGCAGGTCTTTCCATGGGAGGGTACCACTCCTTGCACATCTCCAGGTTCTATCCGAATACCTTTGACTACATTGGCCTGTTCTCTCCGGCGGTATTGCCCGATCGGAAAGCCAGCTCCGTCGTGTATAAGGATTTCGAGCAAACCTTAAAGAAACAAAAAGACAATGGTTACCGGCTGTATTGGATCGGGATCGGCAAGACAGATTTCCTGTATAAAAATGTGACGGACTATCGTGCCCAGCTGGATAAAATAGGACTGAAATACACGTATCAGGAGTCGGAAGGTGGCCATACCTGGACCAACTGGCGCGACTACCTCTCTACATTTGTGCCCCTGTTGTTTCAATAGGTAACAGCGCTCTGGTAAGGGCGCTATTTTTATTTCAGCCTTTATTTCAGCAGATCGTAATCTGGTAGCATCGGCGGGTTGCTTTGTAAACTGAGCATAGCAGAATGTCAATATCACTGAATCTGGAAAAGTAATATTCCCTTAGCTTTGGTAAACACCAATGAACCTTTGCTACCAGATATGAACCGTATTGAAATCAGATTTCCAATTTTTTCTTCCTGCCTGCTTTTGTTTTTCATTTTTGCTGTCCCCACAGTAGAGGGGCAGTCGATAGGAAAAAAGACCGCCAGTCGCCTGACACAGGCTAAACGCAAGGCCGCCAGTGTTACGACAGCTAAAACAACCTATCAAAAGATATGGGACAACCAGCCCGCTGAGAACTGGATGACCGATGCGTATCCAATTGGTAACGGCAGGATCGGAGGCATGACCTTCGGCGGAGTAAATTCGGAACACATCCAGTTTAATGACAATACCCTTTGGACAGGTAATGAAACAGAGCGGGGTACCTATCAGGCCTTCGGCGATCTGTTCATAGATTTTGATCAGACCTCAGATCACCCTGAAAATTATCATAGGGAACTTGACCTGAGCAGATCCTTAAGTACCATCAGCTACTCGGCAAACCAAACCCAGTTCAAACGTGAATATTTTTGCAGCTTTCCCGACCAGGTGATGGTACTGCGGTATACGGCCGACAAGAAGGGCGCCTTTTCCGCCAGTCTGCGCCTCAAGATGCACATGGTGCGCAACCAACTGCAAATGGTACCATGGTACAGTTAAATGGAAAATTATCAAATGGAATGGAGTACCAGGCCACAGCATTGCTGCAGCTTGAGGGTGGTTCGGCTAAAGTCCAGGCTGACCCTCAGGGAGGATCGTTGCTTAAAATATCCGAAGCTAATGTCATGACCATACTTCTGAGTGCTGCGACAAATTTCAGTATGGACAGAAAGCAAAACTGGAAAACTACAGAAAGCGCAGCGGCCAAAGTGCAGCGACTGCTGAAGTCTGCAGCCGCAAAAAGCTATGTAGAACTGCTGAGCCGACACCTCAAAGACTATCAGCAGTTATACGGAAGGGTGAAGCTGGATCTTGGCCAATCAAATGAAAATACCATCAAGATGCCTACCGCAAAGCGTCTTCTGGAATACCGGAAATCACCCGATCCTCAGCTGGAAGCGCTGATCTTTCAATATGGCAGGTATCTGCTCATCAGCTCTTCCAGGAGAGGTGGCTTGCCGGCAAACCTGCAGGGCTTATGGAATGAAAGCAATGATCCGCCATGGGGCAGCGACTACCATACGAACATCAACATTCAAATGAACTACTGGCCGGCAGAACCGGCGAATCTCTCGGAGTGTCATTTTCCCTATCTTGATCACATCAACAGCATCCGGGAGGTCAGAAAGATCAATACCCGCAAGGAATATCCGGGAGTGCGTGGCTGGACACTGAGGACGGAAAGCAACCCCTTTGGTGGCGAGAGTTATCTCTGGAATACGCCGGGCAGCGCCTGGTATGCGCAGGCACTCTGGGAGCATTATGCTTTCACAAAAGACAAAACCTACCTGAAGGATTTCGCTTATCCGATACTAAAAGAAATTACGGAATTCTGGGATGACCACCTGAAACGTCGTCCCGATGGAACTTTGGTCTCACCCATGGGCTGGTCGCCGGAACATGGACCGACAGAAGATGGGGTGACGCATGATCAGCAGATTGTGGATGATCTTTTTATAAACTATACTGAGGCCGCAGCTATCTTGGGCATAGATGCAGATTATAGGAAACACATTATTGATTTGAAGGCACATTTACTACAGCCAAAGATCGGTAAATGGGGACAGCTTCAGGAATGGGAGACGGATCGTGATGATCCTAAGGATACCCACCGGCATGTGTCGCATCTGTTTGGCCTGCATCCGGGAAGGTCCATCAGCACCATCAAAACTCCGGAGCTGGCAAAAGCAGCAAAGGTAAGCCTGCTGGCCCGGGGCGATGAATCCACCGGCTGGTCGATGGCCTGGAAGATCAACTTTTGGGCAAGGCTTCAGGATGGCGATCATGCACATACCATCATCCATAATTTCATTTCGCTGGTTGGCGGTGGTGGTGTCGACTATAATGAGGGCGGCGGTATTTACGCGAACCTCTTCTGTGCGCACCCTCCTTTCCAGATTGATGGCAACTTCGGATATACTGCAGGTGTAGCCGAGATGCTGGTCCAAAGCCATGCGGATGAGATACAATTGCTACCCGCATTGCCCAAAGCCTGGTCGACAGGAAAAGTACAGGGACTGAAAGCGCGTGGGGATTTTGAAGTTTCTGATATGAGCTGGAGCAACGGACAGTTGATCAGCATCAGCATCAAGTCTGGATCGGGTGGGAGTTGCTTACTCCGCTACGGAAATCTGAAACATACTGTCATCACAGAAAAGGGAAAAACGTATCATTTTAAACTGGATACAAAGGGCTTCAGAAAGGCAGGTTAGACGTCTTTTTTGTGTTTCTAATTGTTTAACATACAATAAGATGCTTAACATATTGATAACATTGAATTAACCTGTTAATAACTTACATTTGATGATACAAAATCAGGTTATGAAAAAAGGTAAATTGAAGTCACTAGTAGCATCAGCGCGGAAAGCAGCAAAGAAAGATATTGAGCTAAGTATAATCTCTGAATTAAACGAAGTTGCAGAAAAGTTAGGTCAGGATTCTAAAAAAGTAAAGAAGAAAATAGCAAAGGGAGCGAGAAAGTTGGCCAAACAACTGTCTAAAGCACTTAAGATAGATAAAACAGCGGTAAAATCGGAAGTCGCAGCAGGTAGTGTAGTGACTCCGGAATTGGAGGAAGCGAGCGTTTCTTAATCTGCTCAGACATTTTTCATGAAGCCCATGTGTTAACCATCCCAGGTTGATACATGGGCTTTTTTGTTTTTGTCCAGATGATCAAGGATTAATAATCGGATTGGAAATCACGAAATGTGATATCCAAGAATTGAAGATTAGTTTATTGATCAATTGACTTACACATGTGAAATGTGCTACTCAGTGGCTCAGCTAGTTATACATATTCCTGTATCACATACCATAATTCCTGATTTGGAGGGAACATGATATTTTAGCAAAATCTTATACTAATTTTGTTAATAAAAACAGGATGGAACCGATCACCAGGCTTGAGCATGTAAGTAGTTTCAATGAAGAAAGAGGGCAGGAAACGCTTCACCCTTTGATAACAATATTGGACCAGAATAAATCAAAGCCAATCAAAGTACATCGCTTTTTATCAGGCCTATATATCGTTTTTTTTAAGCATGAAAAATGTGCCGATATCTTATACGGACGTAGTCAATATGATTATCAGGAAGAATCGCTGCTGTTCATTTCTCCCGGTCAGCTGGCAGGTTTCGAAGAGGACGGTACAATGATACAGCCCAATGGCTGGGCCCTGGCTTTTCATCCTGATTTAATCAGGGGAACAACATTAGGAAAGACGATTAAGGACTACCATTTTTTTTCTTACGATGTTCGCGAAGCACTACATGTTTCTACCCGGGAAAAGCAAATTATCCTGGAGTGTTTTGAGAAAATAAAATTTGAACTTGAGCACCCCACAGACAAGCACAGTCGCAAGCTCATCGTCAGCAACATAGAACTGTTCCTGAATTACTGTGAACGTTTTTATGACAGACAGTTCATCAGCAGGGAGTTTGTGAATAAAGATGTGCTGACTAAGTTTGAGGACCTGGTTGATCGTTATTTTAGAGAAGATCAGCGGTTAGCAGGTCTCCCTACAGTGACCTATTGTGCCGGGCAACTTCATTTATCGCCGAAATATTTTGGTGATCTGATTAAGAAAGAAACAGGTCAGTCTGCTCAGGAATACATTCAAAAGAAAGTGATAGATGTAGCCAAGGAAAGGATGTTTGATACCAGTAAGTCCATCAGTGAAATTGCTTATGAAATGGGCTTTAAGTATCCCCAACATTTCACCCGGATGTTTAAACAGCATGTTGGACGATCTCCACATGACTTTAGAACAATGAATTAAGATAAACCTAAACTCGTCCCAATGAACAAAAACATCGTCTACATAACCATTGCATTATTGGTTTTTTTATCTGCTCCAATAATCAAAGCACAAGAAAAAGATCATAGCATGAGCGCATTAAATAAACATCAGCAAACTTTGGCTGCGATTGCGGCACTTACCGCAACCGGAAATTTACCCGAATTGAAATCCGCATTGAATGATGGTCTTGATGCAGGCCTCACCATCAATGAAATAAAAGAATCACTTGTACAATTATATGCGTATTGTGGGTTCCCCAGAAGTCTGAATGGGATAAACACATTGATGGCTGTATTGGAAGAAAGAAAGGATAGAAAGATAACCGATCCGGAAGGTAAGGAGGCTACAGTAGTAAAGGAAACAAACAAGTACCAGTCCGGAAAGCGAAATTTACAGCAGCTGACGGGCGTTGAGGAGAAGGGGCCGAAAACCGGAGCCAATGCCTTTGCACCGGTAATTGACGTTTTTTTGAAGGAGCACTTATTTGCCGACATTTTTAATCGTGATGTTTTGAGCTACCGTCAGCGGGAATTTGTTACAATTGCTGCATTGGCCGCAATGCCAGGTGTAGAGCCTCAGCTGAAAGCTCACCTGTCAATGGGTAAAAATACCGGTATAACCGACACGCAGCTGGCGGAACTTGCCGGGGTGATTGAGATAAACGCAGGCAGAACACAGGCAAACATATTAAGAAAGCTAATTGATCAACCGGAATTGCCGGTTGTACAGGCAGATATGATGGTGAGGATCTCTGAGATAGAAATTGTCCCGGAATACCTGGAAGAATACAAAGAGATTCTTCATCAGGAATCATCACAATCTGTAAAACTTGAACCGGGTGTCATTTCGATCTTCCCGATGTTTCAGAAAGAAAACCCAACCCAGTTTAGATTATTGGAGATTTATGCCAGCGGAGCAGCTTATCAGGCTCATCTGCAGTCTGCACATTTCAAGCATTACAAAACTACGACTTTAAAGATGGTGAAAACACTGAAACTGGTGGATATGACCATGCTGGATCCTGAAACCGTTGAACTCATCTTTGAGAAATTAAAATGAGACGATAGTTTCATACAGAAGCTTTGATATTTTTAAAATCGACTAGAATGATAGACTATTGCCTTTAATTCTTATTTTTGCAGCGGCAATCGATAAGGATAAATTTTGAATGATTGAATTAAGAAAGGTAACAAAGCGGTTTCAGCAGAAGAACAGGGAGGTGACGGCTTTGGACGAAGTATCTTTGACCGTACCCGAAGGAAAGATTTTCGGCGTGATAGGTGCTTCAGGAGCAGGGAAGAGTACGCTCATCCGTTGTGTGAACCTCCTCGAAAGACCAACTTCCGGAGCGGTAATGGTAGATGGCAAGGACCTGATGTCTTTGTCGAATTCGGCACTGGCGAAAGAACGGAGACACATCGGGATGATCTTTCAGCATTTCAACCTGCTCTCTTCCCGGACGGTGTTTGATAACATTGCTTTTCCACTGGAACTGGACGGCTGGTCGCGTTACCAGATCCGTGCAAGGGTAGAGGAGCTGCTTGCCTTAGTAGGCTTAGCCGAAAAGGCCAATGACTATCCTGCAAGCCTTTCCGGAGGACAGAAACAACGTGTGGCCATTGCCAGAACACTGGCTACCAGTCCGAAAGTTTTATTATGCGATGAGGCGACAAGTGCACTGGATCCGGCAACCACGAAATCCATTCTCAGGCTGTTGAAAGACATCAATGAACGGTTACAGATCACCATCTTACTCATCACCCATGAGATGAAAGTCGTTAGACACATTTGTGATGAAGTCGCCGTAATCAGCGCGGGCAAGCTGATTGAGCAGGGGCCCGTAGACGAAGTCTTCAGTCACCCGAAACATGAACTCACCAGAGAATTTATACACGACTATGTCTGATGCAATGATTTTACTCCTGTTTAAGGGCACAGGAGAAACGATATTAATGACCTTTTTATCCGGATTTTTTGGCTTTGTACTGGGCTTACCTGCGGGGGTGCTGTTGTTTATGACGCGCAAGGGCCAGGTGCTGGAACACCGGACTTCCAACTACATCCTGTCTGCGTTTGTATCCATCTTCCGGTCCATTCCATTCATCATTCTTATTGTATGGATGATCCCTTTTACGAGGATGTTGGTCGGCACGTCAATAGGAGTGGAAGCTGCATTGGTTCCATTGAGCATTGGGGCTGCACCATTCATCGCACGTATGGTGGAGAACAGCCTTGCAGAAGTTCCTGCCGGTTTAATTGAGGCGGCGAGGGCCATGGGGGCAACGCCTTTTCAGGTTGTTCGTAAAGTGCTGCTGCCGGAGGCCTTGCCTTCATTGATCAATACCGCGGCTATTACCCTGATCACCCTGGTTGGCTATTCGGCCATGGGCGGTGCGGTAGGTGCGGGTGGTCTCGGACAAATCGGTTACCAGTATGGTTACGTAGGTTATGATACGGTAGTGATGAATACGGTGTTGGTCATCCTGGTGGCATTGGTTTTTGCGATTCAGTTTATTGGAGATTTTATCTCCAGGCGGGTAGACCACAGGAAATAATAATGAATATTAAAATACCTTTTATGAGAAAATATACCTTTTTAGTGGCCTTGGGAATAGCTGCGTTGATTAGTGGATGTGGCGGTGCGGCAAAAAATAACAATCCTGACTTCATCAAGGTTGGTGTCGAATCCGGCCCTGAGTATGCGGTGGCGCAGGCCGCACAGAAAGTAGCGAAAGAAAAATTCGGACTTGAGGTGGAGCTGGTCCAGTTCAATGATTATGTGATGCCTAATGAAGCCCTACACCAGGGGGATATTGACGCCAATGTGTTTCAGAACAAACCTTACCTGGATGTTCAGGCGAAACAACGCGGCTACAAATTTGCCATCCTGGGAAATACCTTTGTATTCCCTTTGGCAGGTTATTCGAAGAAAATCAAAGACATCAAAGACCTGAAAGATGGCAGCACGATCATCATCCCCAACGACCCCACCAATTTAGGCAGGGCGCTGCTGTTGTTGCAGACAGCCGGGCTGATCAAATTGAAAGATGGCATTGGCCTATTGCCTACAGCAAATGACATTGTGGAAAATAAAAAGTCGCTAAAAATTCTTGAGCTTGAGGCTCCGCAGCTGCCACGTTCACTGGATGATGACAATGTAGCTATCGCGGTGATCAACAATACTTTTGCTACTCCTGTTGGGCTGATTTCCAAAAGAGATGGCTTGTTTGTAGAGGACGAAAAATCTCCTTATGTCAACATCATTGTATCGAGAGAAGACAATAAAAATGCGGAGAACGTGAAAAAGTTCGTGCAGTCCTATCAATCTGACGAAGTTGCAAAAGCGGCAGAGAAGGAGTTTAAGGGCGGTGCAGTGAAGGGCTGGTAGACGAAAAAAATATCTGGACCGCAAACTTTATGATGCAGTCGGTGTTCTGAGAAAATGGAACACGAGCTTTTAAAACTGGAGGAAATAATGATTAACGCCATCATCTACAGCGATGTGGCGGTGCTGGATCAGCTGCTACATGCGGATCTGGTATTTGTAAATCAGATGGGGATGGTGCTGACGAAACAGGAAGACCTGGCTTCACACCTGAGTGGTGACCTGAACATTACTGCGGTCTCTGTTTCTGATCAGCGCATTCAGTTTTTTGGCGATACCGCAGTGGTCACAGTTTCTAAATTCATACAGGGAAGTTATCTTGGAGAAGCCTTTGAGAGCAATGTGATGTTTACGCGGGTATGGAAAAAGTTTGATCAGGAATGGCTGGTCATTGCCGCCAGCAGCGTACCGCATCAGTAGGCACTCTGGGCCTATGCACTAATAGAAAATAATCAATTGCGTTTTCCCTTAGCTCAATAACCTGCTTAAGTTGCGCCTGTAGGTAATGCCCACAGGGATCTTTTCTTTATTCAGGATGATGTTATCACGCTCCATCTGTTCGATCTTCTGAACTGCGACAATATAGGATTTGTGTACCCGGACGAAATGGTCTTTGGGCAATAGGTTTTCCAGCTGATTGGTAGTGATGGAGGCCAGGTACTCACGGTTCGACATGAAAATCTTCACGTAATTGCCATAACTCTGTGCATATAGGATTTCACTAACAGGAAGTTCCAGCAACAGGCCATCCACCTTTACCTCAATACTGATTTCTGCTGCATCTGTCTTTTCCACAGGATCGAGCGCAAGAAAACGTTCAATAGATTTCACAAACCTGGGGTAATAGATCGGCTTGAGCAGGTAATCAATAACGCCATACTCATAACTCTCCAACGCAAATTCTGAATAGGCCGTGGTCAGGATAGTCCTAGGAATTTGTTTCAGGGTCTGCAGCATTTCAAGGCCGGTAATCTCCGGCATATCAATGTCCAGAAACATCAGGTCGACCGTATGATTGCGCAGAATGTTCAAAGCTTCAATGCCATTGTAACATTGATGGGTAAGCTCCAGCTGTGGGTTCTGATTGATGTAATTGATCAGAACGTAGTGTGCTGCGGGCTCATCATCTACGATGATACATTTCTTTGGGGTACTCATGCGCTCAGTTCTACTTCGAGGTTTACCGTATATGTGCTTCCGCTGGCGAAGCAGTCCAGATGATGTTTCTCCGGATAGATGATCTTGAGACTTTCAATGGTGTTTCTTAAGCCAACTTTTGTAGAGATCACTTTTTTCTTTTTCTCAGGGATGGAATTCCGGATCCCGAGGTGTAATACATTGCCTTCCATGTGGATGTCAATGTGGACAAAACAATCTTCAATGGCACAGGTGCCATGTTTGAAGGCATTTTCAATGAAGGTAATGAGCAGCATGGGTGCAATCTTGTAATGCCCGTACTCCAGCTGAGGGTTATAGTCGATCTGGCAGCGGTAACCTACCCGTTCTCTTTCCAGTTCGATGTAACTGGAGATGAAGTCGATCTCGTCATCCAGTGGAATAAACTCTTTGGTATTGTTTTCTACCTGGTACCGCATCATTTGAGAAACCTGCATGATCAGTTCTGAAGAACGTTCCGGGTATTGCAGACTGACGCCGTAAAGGGTATTGAAGGTATTGAACAAAAAATGGGGGTTGAGCTGTGCCCTCAGCACATTGAGCTGTGCCTGGTTGTGTAGCAGTTCCTTGTTGGTTTTTTTCTTCTGCTCCCGGTAATGTTCCAGGATTTGTATGGAACCTAAGATGCAAAGCAAGGTTCCGGCAAGGGTGCCCAGTTGAAAATGATAAGTCTTTTGATAGGACGATTTATACAGGAAGCAGTTCTTATAAAGGATTTCTGTAGAGACCTCATAGAGGAGAATCGAAAATACAAAGAGAAGCGCTGCTGTCAACAGCAGGTAGAGGTGTGGTTTGTGTTCGCGGAGCAGCACAGGCAGCACAAAAAAACGGTTGATCTGCGCATGACTATATAAAATAAAGAAGTACACCGAGCCGGTAAAAAAACTTTTCCAGCTGGTGATCAGAATCCAGTCGTTGACCGTAAACAGCAGGAAGGAAAATACCAGTATGGATATTTCCTGCAGCCATTTGTTTTCCAATATACTTTTTGACGCCATTATTATTGTTAGAATGTACAAAGTACGGATATAATCAATTAAGATGTGGATATAAATGACCAATTCAATTCATCATTTATAAGGTTCATTCATCATTTAGCATACTTATTTATAATGCATTCGACTTAGTTTTGATTCAAACTAAAGAATCAGATGTCTAAAAAGTGGCTTATTGTTCTCCTTTTATTATTTTCTGTTCGTGGTTATTCCCAAACCCTCACACTAAAGGAAGCCATTGAGCAGGGCGTTGCCAATTACGGTACCATCAAAGCAAAAAACAACTACCTGTCTGCATCACAGGAAAGCCTGAAGCAGACCAAAACAGATTACCTGCCCAACGTCACCTTATCTGCACAGCAGGATTATGGAACCGTGAACGGGCAGAACGGTCCCTTGTATGGTTTCGGCGGGTATGGGGTGGCCTCTTCGGGACTACCTTTGCCTGAGCAAAACTGGAATGCTGCCTTTGGCGCTTTATACCTGGTGAATGTGAACTGGGAAGTGTTTTCTTTTGGCAGGATCAGGGAACGCGTAAACCTCTCCAAAGCCGAAGCGGAACGCTCAGCGAAAGACCTGGAGCAGGAAGTATTTCAGCAAAAGATTAAAATTGCCGCCGCTTACCTGAACCTACTGGCCAGTCAGCGGCTGATCCTATCCCAGGAGAAAAACCTGGAGCGCGTGATCGTCTTTAAAAACATCGCCGCGGCGCGGGTTAAAAATGGCCTGCTGCCGGGTGTAGATTCTACATTGGCATCTGCGGAAGTATCAAGAGCTGTAATTTCTTTGAACCAGCTGAAAGACCGGGCGAAGGAAGAAAACAACAAACTGGTGGCCCTGATGGGGGTCGATATTCGGGATTTTACCCTCGACAGCAGTTTTGTAAGGCGCGTGCCTAATGCGATGTTGTCCAACACCAGCGCCCTGAACCCAGTGCTGCAATATTATAAGAGTCGCGTGGACGCAGGCAGTCAGGCACTAAAACTTTATAAAAAAGACTATTATCCAAGCCTGAATCTGATCGGTATTTACCAGGCCAGGGGATCCGGGTTTAATCCTGACTATGCCAGCAACCAACATTCTTTTACGCAGAACTACCTGGATGGCATCAATCCCAACCGGCAGAATTACCTGTTTGGTTTGGGGCTGACCTGGAACCTGACTTCCATTGCCAGAGCCAGCAAGAGGGTTGCCGCACAGCAATATACGGTGTCCGGATTACAGAATGAATATGAGGTGGTAGACCAGCAGCTGAAAACTCAGCTGGATGCCGCAGAGGCGAAGATCAAGTTTGCACTGGATAACTACCGGGAGGCACCGAGGCAGGTCCGCGCAGCACGTCAGGCGTACCTGCAGAAGACGACCTTATATAAAAACGGACTGACCAACCTTGTGGATGTGACCCAAACGCTGTATACGCTGAACCGTGCTGAGATTGACAGCGACATCATCTACACCAATGTCTGGCAGTCGCTGCTGATGAAAGCCGCCGCCGCCGGTGATTTCGACCTTTTTATTAATGAATTTTAAAGCTGTAGCTCAATGAATTTAATACGTTTTGCCCTTCGCAAACCCATTTCTATCCTGGTGCTGGTTGCCGGACTTTTCTTTTTCGGCCTCGGCGCCATCAAGAGCATCAAGGTCGACATCTTGCCGAAGATGAACCTGCCGGTGATCTACCTGGCACACCCTTTCGGTGGATACACCCCAAACCAGATGGAGTCTTATTTTGCCAAGAACTATGTCAACATCCTGCTCTTTGCCAATGGGGTGAAGTCCATAGAAACCAAAAATATTCAGGGCCTGACCTTGGTGAAGGTCACCTACTATGAAGATACCAATATGGCGCAGGCAGCAGCGGAGCTGAGTGCATTGGCAAACAGGATCCAGGCGGCGTTTCCTCCCGGATCGCAGCCGCCTTTTATCATCCGTTTTGATGCTTCGTCACTGCCGGTGGGCCAGCTGGTGCTGAGCAGCAAGACCAAAACCAATAACGAATTGCAGGATCTAGCCAACGTTTATGTAAGGGCTTCCTTTACATCGGTTCCCGGATTACTTTCGCCACCTCCCTTTGGTGGTAGCCCGAGAACGATAGAGATCAACGTGGATCCGGTGATGTTGCGTACCCATAACTTAACACCCGATCAGATTGTGGAGGCCATCCGGGTCAATAACCAGACGGCGCCTTCCGGAAATGTGCGGATAGGAGACCTGAACTACATTACACCGACCAACAATACCATCAAGGAAGTCAAGGACTTCGAAAAAATTCCTTTGTTTAAGGGGGGAGTACAAAATGTTTACCTGGGAGATGTGGCGACAGTGAAAGACGGAGCCGACGTGACTGCCGGGTATGCGCTGGTGAACGGCAAACGTTCTGTATATGTCAGCATTGCAAAGGCGGGCGATGCCTCTACCTGGGATGTGGTGCAGCAGCTGAAAGCCAAGCTGCCTACGATACAAAGCACACTGCCGGATGATGTACAGCTGTCCTACGAATTTGACCAGTCGGTTTATGTGATCAACTCTGTAAAGAGTCTGGTGACAGAGGGCGCGATTGGGGCGGTGCTGACCGGTCTGATGGTCTTGCTTTTCCTGGGCGACCGAAGAGCGGCGCTGATCGTGATCCTGACGATTCCCATTTCGGTCATCTCGGCTGTGTTGATGCTGAAACTGTTCGGGCAGACGATCAACCTGATGACATTGAGCGGTCTTGCACTGGCCATCGGGATCCTGGTAGATGAAAGTACGGTAACGATAGAAAATATACACCAGCACCTGGATATGGGGAAACCCAAGGCCCTGGCGATATGGGATGCCTGCAAGGAGATTGCCTTGCCAAAACTGCTGATCCTGTTGTGTATCCTCGCTGTTTTTGCACCGGCATTCATGATGTCCGGCATCCCCGGAGCGTTATTCCTGCCTTTGGCACTGGCCATCGGTTGTGCCATGGTGGTTTCCTTTTTGCTGTCGCAGACTTTTGTGCCGATCCTTGCCAACTGGTTGATGAAATCGCATACGAAGGTGGCGCACCAGGAGGGGATTACTGATGATGAAGCGGAATTTAATGCTTCTGGCATCAGCCCGGAATCGGAGCGGGACGTCACCACGCAGAAGGAAGTACTGATGCGTGATGATATGGACAATGATGGAAAGGTGAGTGGTTTTGAACGTTTCAGGGTCGGTTTTATCAAGATGATCGACAGGTTGTTTCATTTCCGGAAACCGGTGACCTTATTGTACCTGCTGGGGATCTCGGCGTTAGCGGTGGTGCTTTTAAATGTGATTGGTCAGGATGTTTTTCCGAAGGTCAACTCCAGTCAGTTTCAACTGCGGTTACGCGCTGCGGATGGCACCAGGCTGGAGCGTACGGAAGATCAGGCCAAGGCGGTGCTGCAGGACATTGAAAAGATGGTGGGCAAAGACCACCTTGCGATTTCATCCATTTATATTGGTCAGCACCCGGCGCAGTTTTCGGTATCACCGATTTATCTGTTTACCGCCGGCCCGCATGAAGCTGTATTTCAGGTAGCCCTCAAAGATTACCATGCCGATATGGATGTTTTCAAAGATGAAGTCAGGGCAAGGATCAAGAAACGCTATCCAGATTTAAAAGTTTCCTTTGAGCCGATAGAGCTGACCGATAAAGTACTGAGCCAGGGTTCTCCGACACCGATAGAGATTAGGATTGCAGGGAAAAATAAAAAACTCAATGAGCAATATGCCAATAAACTGATTGCCCAGCTGAACCAGGTGGACTACTTCAGGGACGTGCAGATTGCACAGCCGATTCACTATCCTGCGCTGGACATCAACATCGACCGTGTACGTGCAGCACAGCTGGGGGTTGACATGAGCGACATATCGAGATCACTGATTGCCTCCACCTCATCATCGAGGTACACGGAGAAAAATACCTGGGTGGATGAGAAAGCGGGACTGTCGTACAACGTTCAGGTACAGGTGCCGCTGGAAAAGATGATGACGGAAAATGAGATGGGTGCGATACCTGTTTTGAGAAACAATTCACGTCCGGTGTTGAGCGATGTGGCAGAGATTGTACCATCGGTAACCTATGGTGAAAATGACAACATTGGTGCCATGCCTTACATCTCTGTTACCGCAAACATCGACCATACTGACCTTGGGACGGCCTCCAAGGAGGTAGGCAAACGAATTGAGGCGCTTGGCACTTTGCCTCGTGGGATGTTCATTGAGCCCATTGGCTTGAGCACGGTGCTGACAGAGACAATGAGCAGCCTGCAGTCGGGATTACTCATTGCCGTGGTAGTGATCTTCCTGATGTTGTCTGCGAATTTTCAATCTTTCAAAATCTCTTTTGTCATTCTTACCACAGTGCCGGCAGTGGTCTTGGGGTCTTTAATCTTCCTATTACTGACAGGATCTACGCTGAACCTGCAATCTTATATGGGGATCATCATGTCTGTAGGGGTATCCATCGCCAATGCGGTGTTGCTGATTACCAATGCGGAGCAGCTGCGGAAGCACAATGGCGATGCGGTCTTGTCGGCCAGGGAAGCCGCTTCCCTGCGTCTGCGTCCGATCATCATGACCAGTATTGCGATGATTGCGGGGATGTTGCCTATGGCAATAGGCCATGGCGAAGGTGGCGAGCAGGTTTCCCCATTGGGCAGGGCCGTGATCGGAGGACTGTTGTTTTCGACATTCACCGTACTGATCGTGTTGCCGATGATCTTTGCATGGGTAATGGGCAAGTCGACTACAGATTCCGTATCCCTCGATCCGGAGGATGAAGAAAGTAAACACTACATTTCGACTTTACCACATTCCTAAAGAAAGGCAATAGTTCGGTTTGGAGTCAATTGCTGCAGAAGTTTAAAAAAGAAAAACATACAAATGAAAAATATATACATCACCACCACAGTTTTCAGCCTGGCACTGCTGTTGTCCAGCTGTGCTGAAAAGAAAAAGGAAACGGTTCCTGTTGAGGAAAGTCCGTCAATGGAGACCTTTGAGGTTAAAAAAGAAAAGTTGTCTACGGAGCTGACCATGCCGGCAGAGCTGGTAGGTTTCCAGCAGGTGGACCTGTATGCCAAGGTGACCAGCTTCGTGAAGGAGCTGAAGGTAGACATTGGATCTGAAGTGAAAAAAGGGCAGTTGCTGCTGGTGCTGGAAGCACCGGAAACCATCTCTCAGGTTACTGCGGCTGAGTCAAGGTTACATTCGCAGGAATCGGTATACACCGCAAGCAATAGCACCTATAAAAGACTCCTGGAGACCAGCAAGGTAGAGGGGACGGTATCTACCAACGACCTGGAGCAGGCGGAGGCACGCAAAAATGCAGATTTCGCACAATTGCAGGCGGCAAAGGCGAGTTATAGGGAAGTGCAGTCGATTCTGGGATATCTTCAGATCCGCGCGCCATTTGACGGTGTGGTATCGGCGAGGAACGTGAACCTGGGCGCTTATGTAGGTCCTTCAGGAAAAGGTTCCGAGCTGCCGCTGTTTACCATTCAGGAACAGCGCAAGTTACGTTTGTCGGTATATGTGCCGGAATCTTACGCAGGTTACCTGAGTGTGGGCGACCAGATGCATTTTACAGTACGCTCATTGCCGGGTAAAGACTTTAGTGCAAAAATCGCCCGTAAATCAGGTGCGCTGGATAGCAGACTTCGCTCGGAACGGGTGGAGATGGATGTGGCCAATACAGGAAATCAACTGTTGCCAGGGATGGTGGCCGAAGTGGTGCTGCCGCTGAACGCAAAAGACAGTACTTATGTGGTGCCTAAGTCGGCAGTAGTGACCTCAAGTGAAGGGGTGTTTGTGATTGCCGTGGAGAACAAAAAGACCTCACGTACCCCCGTGCAGAAAGGCAGGGAGTTTAAAGATAAAGTGGAAGTCTTTGGTGCGCTCAATGAACATTCAGTGTTGGTAAAGATCGCATCAGAGGAAATTAAAGATGGTACGGAAGTTAAGTAAGTTTTTTTGTTGTTTAACTGTTAATAGACGGATTCTGTAGCACACATTTTGATGTGAGAGCCATTATGCAAGTGAATAGTAAGATCAAACTTCCGATTGTTCCCGCCTCGAGCATGGATTTTCTGAAAAAGATAGGGGACAATAATAACCGCGAATGGTTCAATGCCCATAAAGATGAATTTTTGAAAGAACAGCAGCACATCGTCGACTTCGCAGATGGTTTGTTGTTGGCACTGAATGTGCATGATGTGATCGAGACCCCATCTGGAAAGAAAAGCCTGCACCGCATTTATAGGGATACGCGTTTTTCAAAGTTCAAAACCCCATATAAGACAAACTGGAGTGCTAATTTTACCAGGGCAACCAAATTTCGCCGGGGCGGGTATTTTTTCACCTGGAGCCGGGAAATAGTTATATCGGTGGAGGTTTCCAGGCACCCAATGCCGGTGACCTGAAGCTGATCCGTGATGACATCAGCTTTGATGATGCACCACTCAGGAAAATTATCAGTAGTCCTTCATTTGTAGGCAACTTCGGGGAGATCCGCGGAACGCAACTGATCACCGCGCCTAAAGGATATGCTGCGGATCATGAGGCAATTGATTTATTGCGTTACAAGCAGTTTCGCCTGATCAGAAAATTCAGCGATGAAGAGGTCCTCGATTCCTCATTTGTGGTGCTGGTCGACCAGGGGTATCAGGCGATGCGGCCATTTTTTGATTACATGAGCGAGGTGCTAACAACAGATCTGAACGGCGAATGATAATCAACATTCTGTCGTAGGTCAAAATGCATTAATGATAAGTAGTGGAAAGAAATTATGCTCATGTCTTACCTTGTTAGGATGAGGGAATTACAAGAAATACCTTGTAGAGGTTACTTGAAGTTTCTGGCATTTGGGAACAGCTGTTCCTGCTTTTCATCAGGCAGTCCTACCTTTTTAGGGTAAACAGGGAAAGGCGTCCGTTCATCCGCCCGTGATAAGCTGAGCAATGTTTCATCATCGGCTGCAGTGCTGCTCAGCCCTCTGAGTAGTTTGGAAAGGTCAAAGCAGCGTTTGACGACGACGTGGATCACCTCACCCTCACGTTGCAGCTGCCCTTCTACCATCAGCAGCTTTGATTGCAGGATTTCCTTTCTGTATTTGTCGAATACCTTTTGAAAAACCACGAGGTTGCTGAAGCCCGTTTCATCTTCAATGGTGATGAAGCAGACCCCTTTTGCTGTTCCTGGTCTTTGGCGAACGAGCACTAGTCCTGCAACCTTTAGCGGTGTCCCATCTTTAATTTCACTGAGCTCGCCCGTGGAAACTACGCGTAATAACCGGAGTTGCTCCCGCACAAAGCTGACCGGGTGCGCTTTTAACGATAAAGAAGTGGAAGCATAATCCTGCACCACATGTTCCCCGGCGGTCATTAGCGGCAGTTCTATCTGGGGCTCCGACTTGCTTTCTGAGTCCTGCCCCTGGAAAAGTGCAATGGGCCTGTCCTGAAGCGCCGATACCTCCCATAAAGCTTGTCGCCGGTCCAGTCCCATCGAGCGGAAGGCATCCGCATCAGCCAGTTTTTCAAGTGTCGACTGACTTACACCTGCTTCGCAGAGCTCATGGATGTTTTTATAAGGAGTAGTTCTAGCCTGGATCAATGCCAGGATTTCATCTTCTGCAAGCCCTTTGATTTGGCGGAAACCCAAACGCATGGCATGCCAGTCGCCACTTTTTTCTTCCAGCAGGTTGTCCCAGTCAGAATGATTCACATCTGCCTCTCGCACTTCAACACCATGTTTTTTGGCATCAATAACGATCTGCGCAGGCTGATAGAAACCCATGGGCATGCTGTTGAGCAAGCCCGCGGCAAATACATCTGGCAGGTGACATTTGATCCAGGAAGAAACGTAAACCAGCAGGGCAAAACTCGCCGCATGACTTTCCGGGAAACCATAACTTCCAAAACCTTCCAGCTGCTTGAAGATGCGTTCCGCAAACGCCGCCTCATATCCATTGGCGATCATGCCCTCAATCAGTTTTTTCTTTTGGGTGCTGACCATTCCTTTTACTTTAAAGGTGGCCATGCTCCGGCGCAGCTCATCTGCTTCCGTAGGGGTAAATCCTGCGGCCACAATGGCGATTTTCATTGCTTGTTCCTGAAACAGTGGCACTCCGAGCGTACGCTTCAGGATTTCCCTTAATGCTTCAGAAGGATATTCTTCTTTTTCTTCACCGTTGCGGCGGCGCAGGTAAGGATGCACCATGTCCCCCTGGATGGGGCCTGGCCTGACGATGGCGACCTCAATGACCAGGTCATAGAAACATTTCGGGCGGAGGCGGGGCAGCATGGATTGCTGGGCGCGGCTTTCAATTTGAAAAACCCCGAGCGTATCCGCATGACTGATCATCTGGTACACCTCAGGGTCATCCTGAGGCACGTTGGCGAGCGTAAGATCCCTTTGGTGATGTTTTTTAGCGAGGTCAAAACATTTTCGGATGCAGGTGAGCATCCCCAGGGCGAGGACATCTATTTTGAGGAAGCCCAGTGCATCAATATCATCTTTATTCCACTCGATGTTCGTACGGTTATCCATGCGGGCATTCAGGATAGGGCACAGGTCGGTGAGTTTTCCCTGGGTGATGACAAAACCGCCGGTATGCTGGCCCAGCTGACGTGGAAATCCAATCATCTGACCCGTCAGCTGCAGTACTTTTCGCAAGTGCGGATCGTCGGGGTTTAATCCCTTTTCCAGGATGCTGTCGCGCTCAAACCAATCTTCCGTAAACTCCCAGATGGCTGAAGAAAGTCTACTGATGGTATCCACCGACAAGCCCATGGCTTTGCCTACATCCCTGATGGCACCTTTTTTATGTTGCTGCGTTACGGTTGCCACAATAGCGGCACGGTCGCGCCCATATTTATTATAGATATATTGGATGACTTCCTCGCGGCGTTCATGTTCGAAATCCACATCTATATCGGGCGGTTCATTCCGTGCGGAGGATATGAAACGCTCAAACAGCAGCTCAAATTTAGTGGGGTCTACGGCGGTGATGCCCAGGCAGTAACAAACGGTGGAGTTTGCTGCCGAGCCACGCCCCTGACATAAGATCCCCTGCTGGCGGGCAAAACGTACAATGTCATATACCGTCAGGAAGTAGGAAGCGTAGTTCATCTCTTCCATAAATTTGAGTTCATATCGGATTGCAGCAGAGATGCTTTCCGGGATGTTGTTTTCATAGCGCTCATTAGCACCTTCCCAGGCGAGGTGGGTAAGCTCCTGCTGTGGCGTACGGCCATCAGTAGTCAGCTCTTCCGGGTATACATATTTTAGGGTACTCAGCGAAAATTCACAAGCATCGGCGATTTCCTGAGCATGCCTGATGGCTTCCGGGTACTGACGGAAAAGGCGCAACATTTCATCGATGGGTTTCAGGTGCCTTTCCGCATTCTTGTGCAGTCGGAATCCAGCGGTGTGGATGGTGCATTTTTCACGTACACAGGTCAATACGTCCTGTAGTTCCCGGCGTGAGGTATCGTGGTAGTAGACATCATTGGTTGCCGCCATGGGGATGTGGAGATCTGCAGAAAGCTGTGCAATGCGGTACATTTTCTTCAGGTCATTGCCCTGGTAAGCCCTTGTTGCGGCAAGGTACAATGAGTTGCCCAATGCCTGTCGGTATTCGGTTAAGTCCTGCTTAAAGGCTGCATCAAAATCGAACAGGGTATTGAGCTCCTGAGGGGGGATGACGATAAACTTCATGCCCTCCGCATGTTCATAAACATCGGTCTTGTAGAGGTGGCAGTCCCCTTTTTCTGCACGGAGGTTTCCCTTGCTGAGCAATGCCGAGAGGCGGGTATAGGCGGCCATATCCGTAGGGTAAGCCAGTAAGCTTGGCCCATCAAGCAGGTTCAGTCGGCAGGCAGGGATAATGCTGATTTCTTTTCCTTTTGTTGCCGTATGTGCCCGTACCACACCTGCAAGGGTATTGTGATCCGTAATGGCTATTTTTTTGTAACCAAGCGCATAAGCATGAGCCACCATCTCCTCGGGATGCGAAGCACCGCGGAGAAAGCTGAAGTTTGTGGTGACCTGTAGTTCTGTATAGCTCATGTTAATTCATATCACTTCATGTGAGGATTTAGGCAAAATAGCCATGAATAAACCAACGGCTTCCCTTTTCACCCTGGTAATGCCCGGACCTGAAGATCCAGTAACGCTGGCCATCTTCATCTTCCACCTGGTAGTAATCGCGGTGTTCCCCATGCTCCAGCCACCATTCCCTTTCGATACGTTCCGGGCCGTCTGCTTTTTTGATGTGGTGAACGTTTCCTTTGTAGCGGAACAGCATTGGCGGGTAATCGGGGATAGGGGCGGTAACTTCAACAGGTTCCGGATGGCGGAGCAGCTGTGTAGGACGGGGCCTGTCGCTGCGCCAGCCCGAAGCTGCTTTTTCATGGATGGAGGCCGCAATCCTGAGCGACCGTTCCGGCCAGTAGTGTTCCGCAGGAAGGTAGCGGTGGATGACATCATTACCCAGCTTAACCGTGAGCCGGTCGAGTAACTCCGTCAGCCCCTGGTTGTTCAGGCCCAGGTCACCTGCCCATAACACTTCCTGCTCCGGGGATATAGGTTCTACTTTTGTCGCCTCCATGACAAAGAGGTCGATGCCTAATGCAGGTTCGATACTTTGTATTTTAAGTTCAAACAGTTTAAAAAGATGGTGGATATGGTGGGAAGGGCGGTTGGTGCCGATGTCGGTTGTGATGATCCTACCATCTATGCGGTAGGAGGTCAGCCGTGCGTTTCGTAAACCTATACCTTCCTCTTTCAGGCGTTTACAGAGCTGTTCTAACAGTAGCTGAATGGCAATTTCAATTCCCTTAGCCGTACGGATGGGCTCCAGGCTGGGCAGCCGTTCCTGATAAGGAGGGATGACCTGTATGGGGATGATGGATTCTTCTTCAATTCCGAGCGCCTGACTAAGCCGGAGCAGCAGCTCTTCGCCAAAGCGCCTGCGGAGGACAGAACGGGGCATATTGATGAAACTGCTGATTTGGTTAAGCCCTAGTTTCTGCAAGCGCTGTAATGTCCCTGCTTCGAGACGCAATGCTGCTGCAGGCAGGGACAGGAGCGCATGAAGCTGCTGTCCGCTTTCCATCACTGTAGGATGTTTTGCAAAATGAGAAAGTGCCCATGCCGTTCCAATGGTGTCTGCCATTGCGAGTTGGATGTGGTAACCTTTATCCCTCAACCGGGTATGGATCTCCCTGAGGTAATCTTGTTCGTCACCCCAGAGGTGTGTACATCCGGAGACATCCAGGATCAATCCATCGGGGAGGTCGACAGCAACGATAGGGCTGAAGCGGATGCACCAGTTGCCGATGGCCTTCAATAGCTTTTCAGCCCTTTCCGGCTTGTCGTCAAATACTTCCAGATCTGCCACGATGGCTTTGGCATCCGCTACTGTAGTCCCCGTCCTGATGCCATACTTTTCTGTTTCCGCACTGAGGGCGGTAATTAGTTTCCTTCCATGGTCCTGCGTTGCAAATACAAACCTGGTATTTAGCAGTTCAGGGCGACGGATGACGATCCAGTCGGACATGAGCCTTGGGAACCATATGGATACAAAACGCTTTTGCATGATTAACCGGTTTTTCGCTGTTCGGTTTTTCGTTGTTCTGCATGAAGTGCTGACACTTGCTTTTGAATCGGTAGGGTATAAAATTCATCTGCAGCCCATTCTACCTGCCAGCTGCCGGGGTTCCCATTGCGCACTTTTAACAGTTCCACTTGCCAACGGGGGAAGCCGAGGCCGGGCATACCTTGTTCGGGTACTGTAGGCAGGGGGCTGATCTTCCAGCGTGCATTGCTGGCCGTAGCACTTAATTTCTCCGTCTGATTTCTGAGGATGATGCCGGTGACCCTGCTTTGCTCCACAGCAAGCTGGAGTCTTCTGGATTGTTTGAAGCTGATTTGCTGAACTTCAGCAATGACGGCATTGAGGCCATCACACTTCAATGCTTCTTCCATCGTCCAGAGCACTTCCTTTTCTCTTTTGAGGTCGGCAAAGATCATCCTGTCCGGCTCAAGGCCAAATGGTTTTAGTGCTGAAGGAAAAAGTTGCCTGGACACACTGATCCACATGGCGATGCCGGAATGCTGCATGAGGGCAGCCAGGAGACCGGCGATAAATCCTCCGCTGGCAGCGGCCTGCTCCCGGGAGTCAATGATGAATTCATGGATGGCGGCACTTGGGAATACGGCATTTGGAAAAGCAGACAGGATGGGACCAAGACCTTTGATGGTCGCAGCCCCTTCGGACTGCGGTTTGATGCCCTGCAAAAGAAGGATTTCCTTTTGCAGCTGATCATAAATGTCTTTTTTGCTTTGCGTATCCATAGCTCCCTGTTGCGTGATCACCGGTCATTTCCTGGTATAGGAAATGGTTACTGCAAATATAATGCTAAAAATATTAGTATTTATAAACAATATTCAGGTGGTTACCAACATGCAAAGCAGAAATCGAAAGCGGTTAGATACCTCCCTTTTTGACTACAGCGGTGGTGACCAGCAGCTGCCCGGTATGGCGCATGGTATGCTCTGCAGCGTGTACCAGCAGACCAATTACTGTAGAGGGAAGCCCGGCCCTGCCGATGCCCCTATATTCTGCAAGAGAAACGGCTTCCGTATTTTTGAGTTGTAGCAGCGCAGCATCCACCTGTTTGGAAAAACGGTCGGTCAGGTCTGCGACGGTATAGGGAGGGTTGGCATCTTTTCCTTCTTCTTCCAGTTGTGAAAACTGAAATTCAGAGAGTCCTTCAGCTCGGGCGTAGGTGAATACGCGATCCAGGACACCACTCAAGTGCTGAAGATGAAACCCTGCAGAAGCGAGTCCTGCAGGGCGTACCCATAATAATCCGGATGGAAAGTCCAGCATATACTCTTCAATTTCTTCACGCGCCTGTAACAATGCATGCGCTACAGGCTGCAGCATTGGAAGGATATCGGGGAGTGGTCCCCTTTGCCATACTTCTCTTTTCTGTGTCATCCTAAATAATTAAAGGTGAATAATGATTAAATTCTTTTGATTGACCTCTGGTGTTTTGATCTCTTTTTACTTGATTTCTTTATTTTACCAGATGTCTTTCCTATTGCTTGATCTCTTTTTTATTGTCCAGACCAGTATTATAGGTGCTTTCAAAGTCGCCCTTTACCCAGGTTACTTTGCCAAAGTCCTTGACATCTACACCGATAATGTACTTACCAGTTTGTGTATCCAGGATCAGGGTCATCCTGTCTCTTATGATGGTCTGGTACCTGCCATTTTCTCCGGCATTGCTGCTCTTCATCTCGTTGATGCCATTTCGGGTATCAACAGTGTCTTTACTGCTTTTGTCATTTGTAAAGCTGAAGGAAATCAAAAGGGCAGCACCAAGAAATCCGATGATCATTGATTTGAGGTCTAATTTGTGATTCATGTCTTATAAAATTAAATGGTTTCGTTTGTGTATTACAATATGCGAATAGCCACCGGCTTTTATATCATCGAATCCGTAACGATGTTGTTGTTGATAAAAGATCAATTGTATGGGAGCGGGGCTTGTAATTTTAGCGCAGTGCGGTTCATGATTTGACAGAAAAGATGTTCAGGAATTAACAGAAGAGACGTTCAGGAATTATCAGAAGAAGCGTTCATGATTTGACAAAAGTGTGAGGTTCAGGCGCAAACAATAATCTCTTTTTCAGGGTATGGTATATAGTGTTACCTCAAAAATGAAATACTATGTTGAAAGCCGGAGAACAAGCCCCCGAATTTGAATTATTTGCCACCCCGGATCAGAAGATCAAGCTGTCTGAGCTGAGGGGAAAGAAAGTGATCCTAGCCTTTTATCCCGCAGACTGGAGTCCGGTATGCAGTGATCAGCTGGCACTATATAATGAGACCTTAAAAATGTTTGACAAGCATAATGCTACCATCCTCGGGATTTCTGTGGACAGCAAATGGTGTCACCTCGCATTTGAGCAGGACCGCAACCTGCATTTTTCCTTACTTTCTGACTTTGAGCCTAAAGGGGCTGTTTCGAAATTGTATGGAGTATATAATGAAGAAGAAGGAGAAAGCAAAAGAGCCTTGTTTGTCATAGATGAAGAAGGGCAGATTGCCTGGAGTTATGTATCGCCTACAGCCATCAATCCGGGTGCAGATGGCATTTTGGATGCACTTGAGGAACTAAACGTAAATAAATAGCCTATGTCTTTGAAACCAGCAGTAACAGAAACAGACCATCGTCAGGGTAATGGATCGGCATCTTTAACCATTGTGGAGTATGGCGATTACCAATGTCCGCATTGCGGAAAAGCCCATCCGGTGATTAAAGAAATACTGGACACCTTTGGGGACCAGGTGCTTTTTGTCTTTAGAAATTTTCCTTTACAGGAATCCCATCCATATGCCACGATCGCCGCCCGGGCAACAGAAGCCGCTGCCCTTCAGGATAAATACTGGGAGATGCACGATGCCATTTTTGAGTTTCAAAGCCAACTGAATGAAGAATTTTTATTTTCATTGGCAGAAAGGCTGGAGCTGGACCTGGATCAGTTCCGGGAGGACATCACATCAGCAGAGGTAAAAGAAAAAGTAGAAAATGATTTTGAAAGTGGTGTGAGAAGTGGCGTGAACGGTACGCCTTCATTTTTCGTCAATGATAATAAGTTTGATGGTGATGCCACAGACCTTTTTAATGTTTTGAAGGAAAGCGGCAATTAAAAAAATATTCAATGATCAATAGCAGCAAGCGGTGAAATTCTGGTATTTATAAAATATCAGAATCATGAGTCAGTTTGTGCCTCAATTTTCTCATGAAAATCTTTAGACAAGAGCTGAATTTAAAATAATCTTTTCAAATCATCCTTGTAATTCTAATATTTAATGTTAGAATTACAAGGATGATTAAGCGTAACTTACAAACAGAAATTACGAATCTATTGCAGGAATTTCCTGCTGTTGGGTTATTAGGGCCACGTCAAGTGGGTAAAACCACTTTGCAGAAGCAATAGGTAAACGCCTTGTCAAGGCACCGAAGGTCTACCTTCGTGATAGCGGAATAGTGCATGCACTACTTAACTTAACAACGCTGGATGATATTTTAGGGCACCCAATAATAGGTGCAAGTTGGGAAGGATTCGTAATGGAAAATTTGATTTCTTCACTTCCCGATGGTGTGACTCCATGGTTCTACCGGACTGCGGCAGGTGCTGAAATTGACTTGGTGATAGAAGTAAATGCCAGGAAAAAAATCGCTATTGAGATAAAACGTTCCTTGTCACCCAGTACCTCGAAAGGCTTTGCCATTGGCAGTGAGGATGTTGGCGCAACCGATTGTTTCATTGTTTATCCACATAGAGAACGTTTCGCTTTGAACAAATATACTTCAGCCATACCGCTTTTGGACATGATGAAAGAGTTACGGAATATCCGATCGTCTTAAGAAGAAAAACCCTGAGTCGAACATCATGTGTACGGCTCAGGGTTTTTTCATGTTTCCTCAGATCTGATTAGATGACGATGCTGTCGATCCCTTTATCCAATGCGGTAGCCTGCAACTCCTGTACGGCAAAACCTTCAGCCCTGACTACAGTAACGTCAGTAATCCCGATGAAAGCTAAAAAAGCTTTAATGTATGGCGTCACAAAATCATAAGCTGCCGCATCTCCAGAGCTGTAAACACCACCAGTAGCCACAGCGATATATGCTTTTTTACCGGTCACCAATCCTACAGGACCTTCTGAAGTATATTTAAAAGTGATACCCGCACGTCCGATATGGTCAAACCATGATTTCAATACAGATGAAATACCGAAGTTGTACATCGGTGCACCGATCACCAATACATCTGCGTCCATAATTTCCTGGATGGCTTCATTAGAATGGCGGATGGCCGCTTTATTTTCGTCAGTATGTTGTGCTATAGGAGTGAAAAATGCATTCAGGTGTGCTTCTTCCAGATGTGGAAAAGGTCCGTTGGTAAGGTCTCTTGTTTGAACTGCTGCTGCAGGATCTTGCTCTTTCAAGCGGTCGATAATGGCGTTGGCTAATTTAATGCTGTTGGATGCTGCTCCTCTTGGGCTGGAGATGACATTTAAGATTTTTGACATATGCGTAAATATTATAAGTTCTAATGTTTGATGAGTCAAAGCTACGGCGATGAAATTGCCCCAATCTTGATCTGTGATAAGAAATGAGATTTTAGTTATATTTACTGACATGGGATCCAGCAACCAGTTTTATACCAACTTACCCGTCAATGGCGGGACATTCGGTGCACTGCTGCGCCAACCACAATTGTTTGCTGAGGTTCCTGCCGACTGGTATGTGGTGATTACAGATATTGAGCGTTCTACGAATGCGGTGTTTGAAGGTAAACATGAGCAGGTAAACCTGATTGCCACGGGGAGTATTGTTTCTGTGTTGAACATCGCTTTTGCCAGGGGGATTACTGTTCCCTTTTTCTTTGGCGGTGATGGGGCAACCTTTCTTGTGCCTCCTGATGTGATTGATCCGGTAATGAAAGCACTTTATCAGTACCGGGTCAATACGAAGAATAACTTCGGACTGGAGTTGCGTACGGGAAAGGTGCCGGTCAGTGCAATTTATGCGGAAGCACATCAGCTGCACCTGGCAAAGTTCAGCAGCAATCCCTCTTTTTCCATTCCTGTTTTATTGGGTGATGGATTGGCTTATGCGGAGCGGCTGATTAAGGGGCCGGACTACCTTTTTGCGGAAGAGGCTGCCGCTGACGCGACGCTGGACCTTACCGGTATGCAGTGCCGTTGGGACCGGATTGCCCCGCCTGAAGATCAGGAGGAAATTGTGACCTTGCTGGTGGTGGTAGGAGAATCACGCAGTCAGGCTGTAACCTTCCAGCGCGTTATGGATAAAATGGATAAACTGTATGGAGCACCTGAAAAAAGACAACCGATTTCTGTCGCCCAGCTTCAGCTGAAAACAACTTTTCATGACCTGGGTATGGAGATGCGTGCGCGCCTAGGTAAAATCAACTGGCTGGAATTGATCTGGACCTGGATCCTCAATCTTTACGGCTTCATCTATTTCCGTACCACATCAGGGAAAAATTACCTCAACAGCCTGGTGGAAATGTCGGACACCCTGGTGATCGACGGAAGGATCAATACCGTAATTTCCGGTAGCAAGGACCAGCGCATGGCATTAATGGCTGCTTTGGATAAGATGGAGCAGGAGGGCGATTTGTTTTATGGCGTGCACATCAGCAACGCTTCTATCATGTCCTGTTATGTTAGGGACCTGAAGGATGGGCATGTTCATTTTGTAGATGGATCAGAGGGAGGATATACCAAAGCTGCGGGGATGCTCAAAGCAAAAATCCGCAGCCTGGGTCATCAGTAAAAGCCACCTGAGTGATCAGTGAATTTAGTAAATGGCACATTGCAGCTCCCTGAATTCAGAAGGATTATAACCTGCAACCTGTTTGAAGAACCTGCCAAAGTGGGAGCTGGTGTCAAAATTAAGCTTAATGGCAATTTCCTTAATCGTGAGCGAAGAAGAGCAGAGCCAGTATTTTGCCTGCTGGAAAATGCGGTGATGAATGACGTGCAGTGGATTTTGTCGTGTTTCCTGTTTCAGCACTTCGCTGAGGTGTTTGGGCGTGACAAAAAGCAGGTCGGCATATTCAGCCACTGTCCGCAGGTGGTCGTAATTTTCTTCCACGAGTCTTTTAAAATCATTTACGAGCTGCTGGTGCCTGGTGAGCTGAAGGGTGGTATTCAGCTGTTCAGGATAACTTTTGCTGGCGCGTGTAGTTTCCAGCAGCAGTTCCAGGAAAAGCAGTCGCAGCATCTGTCCTTTAAAGAGCTGCTGATGGTCATATTCCATGGCAATTTTATGGAAGAGGTGGTGTATCGCCCCTATACGGTCGTGATCAATCAGGCAGATGGGCTGTTGATTGTAAATTGGCCTCAGTAGGTTGTCGATCATGTCTTCCCGGATCAGGCTGTCGGTCAGAAAGTCTTTTTTAAAAAAGATCACATATAGTTTCAGGTCTGATGAAGCCTGGAGGTATCCGTTTGCGGTATTGGGAGGAACCAGGTGAAGGCTCTTGGGGGTAATATTAAACCGGTTCTGGTTGACGGTTCTGATGCTGGTACCATCGAGGCAGAGTACCAGGGAGTAATAGTCTGATGGTGAGTGTAATCGGCTCAGGTCATTTCCTTCATGGCGGATGACCATGAAATTCTGCTGAGGGGTAGGGATGTCCTCCAATTGCTGGTAGGTATCGGCCAGGTTAATGGTTTTGGAGATTTGCTTCATTTAGTTGATTTTGATGATGCAAATGAAAGGAGGAATCTTTGAAGAACGGTTATACAAATCTCATTTTAGTGTTGAGCTATTGTCAGTAAACAAAACAAGCCCATCAGTAATGATGGGCTTGAACAAATGTATGAATCACTATTTTTTCAGGTTACAGGCCTAGGCTGTAAGCTACACGGAGGGCGAAGTAGTTGTTGCTGCTTCCGTTGTCAGTGAATTTAGAGTTTCCTTCGAAACGTACGCCAGCGTCAATGGCATGTTTGCCACCAAGGTTGAACAGGTAACCAACCTGAGGAGCATATACAAATGCAGCAGATTTAGTTGCGCCTACGTCTTTTTTATTGGCTAAGAATGCAGCACCTGCTTCACCTTGCACATAGAAGTTATGAATTGGGAAGTATTTCAGACCTGCTTTTAAAGGGATCAGTTGAAGATCCTCACCAGTTACACCAGCATTGTTGTCTTTAGCGAAGAAGTTTAGGTATCCGGCATTGAAAGTAGCATACAGTTGGTCTTTCAAAATCGGGAAGTCTGCCTGTACAGAACCCCCGAAGCTCCAGTCGTACGCATCGCCAAAATTACTTACCGGAATGCCTGCATCCGGACCGATGCTGATGCGGATACCTGAATTTCCTGAGGTAGCAGGTTTAGTGTCCTGAGCGTTGGCAGTTAAACTGAATATTGCGGATAATGCTAGGGATAGTACACCTATTTTAATTGAATTTTTCATTTTCTTGTTGTTTGTTGTGTTGTAAAGTTTGTTCATTTTATGATCTGAAAAACAAGTTGAGGCTCATTTGAGCCAGTTGATAGAGTTCTGGTAATTTTCCTTTTAGTGCTTCGATTCGTTTTTTCATTTTCATTGTTTTTCATTTGATAAGTCAAAGGTACTGGCTTGCTGAAAGCGGGTCAATTCCAATATTTCCGTTTATGGAACCAATTTTTCCGCTTTCATCATAGGAATGTTTCATTTGATGATTTATAAGCAATGCAGCTACCTGATAATATAATTTAAGGCGTATATTAGAGCAATATTCATGGAGGGGGAAGATAAATCGGCTGTTAATATTGATCAATTTGAGTTGCTGTTCCGCAGTAACCACAAATTTCTATGCATGATTGCCATGCAGTATGTGCAGGACCATTTTATAGCCGAAGACGTCGTCCAGGAGTTCTTTCTGGATTTCTGGCAACGTCGCCAGAGCATCACCATCAGTGGCAGTTTCGAAGCCTATGCCCGACGGGCGGTAAAGTATAAATGTATCGACCATTTGCGTAAGGGGGCTGTGGAGGAAAAACGCAACGGCAGGTTGCAGGTCACTGTTCCCGAAGAAGCTGCGGATGTTGCCGCGGAAACAGAGGCGCTGGAGCTGCAGCACCGCCGGTATCTGGAGATTAAGGACAGGATACAGGAGCTTCCGGAAGAACGTCGCCGCATCTTTATGATGCACGCCCTGGAGGAGCTCAGCTATGCACAGATCGCGGAAAAGAAAAAGGTTTCGGTGAATACAGTGAAAACACAGTTGCGCAGGGCCTATATGGCATTGAGAAATAAGACTGTGGTGCTGTTGATGGTGTTTTTTTGAGGTGCTGGTCTTCAAATTCTGCTTTTTTCAATAAATTTTAAAAAAAATCTGATTTTTCTGTCACCCATTTTGCACCTATGTACGACAATGTGTTGATGATGGACAACAAACTCAACCATTTTGATGCCGATTGGGATAAAATTCTTGATCAACTAGAGGCCGCTGCGGGTTCCGGACAGATGCTCAATGAAGAAGAGGAGCAGTTGCTGGCGGAGCTTCAGGATATCCGTTTGTCTGCGGGAGTAGCTTTGAAAGCCGAGCAGACTTTCGATACCGACCGTCAGTGGGCGAAACTCCGTGAGCAAATTGTGGCTGCTGAAGTTCATCCCGTCAGGAAACAGCAGGTATTTTACATATTGGGGTATTGGGCAGCAGCAGCGGTTGTTATACTTGTCATTGCAGCCGGTTTGTTCTATCGGTCAAATACTTCTAAGCGGGACATTCAGACCGCAAACATCTTTAGAAATGACATTGCTCCTGGTAAAGAGGGGGCCACACTGACGCTGTCAGATGGTAAAAAGATTGTTTTATCTGAAGCCGCAAACGGTTCCCTGGCCAAGGAATCCGGAGTGCAGATCAGCAAAACTGCCGACGGCCAGATCATTTATAAAGTAATAGCTGAAGAAACTTCTGCTGAACCTAAAATCAATACTTTATCAACGATAAAAGGCCAGACCTATCGGCTGGTGTTGCCAGATCATAGTGAAGTATGGTTGAATGCAGCATCGTCCGTTCGTTTCCCAACGTCTTTCAGTGCTTCAAAAACGCGTCGTGTCGAACTGAAAGGAGAAGCTTATTTCGAAGTTGCAAAAGATAAAACACATCCTTTCATTGTCCATACAGCGGATCAGGAGCTGGAGGTATTGGGTACTCACTTTAACATCAATGGGTATCACATTAATGGAGGCACCAGGACGACCTTATTGGAAGGTCGTGTCCGTTTCAGCAACCGGGATGGTCAGCAAATGATGCTTAGTCCGGGACAAGAGGGTATTGTTGATAAAGATCAGCAGATGAGTGTTGTTACAGCAGATGTGAAAGAAGCGATGGCCTGGAAAAATGGTTATTTCCGCTTTGAGCATGAAAGAATCGACGAGGTGATGGAAAAGATCAGTCGTTGGTACGACATCCAGGTGTCATTTGAGGGGGCTATTCCCAATGAGAAATTTAGTGGAAACATTTCCCGGTACAAAAATATCAGCGAAGTATTGAATATGCTGAGCTATTCTAATGCGGTAAAGTTTAAAGTAGAAGGAAGGAGGGTGACTGTAATGAAATAACGACTACTTTATTATATCAACCAACCGTCATTGAAGCAGTGTCAGAACCATAATTGACCTGAAAGATATAAGTACCAGTCCGACGCCAATCGAACTGGTAAACGTAAGGCTGATCAATAACTGAATTATCAACTAACCGCTGAAGGCCGCGATCTCGAAAATACAAAGCCCCCAGCAACAACCTAACTAAACAAATGTACAAAATTTGCACGCAACTGCTGTGCCTGTCGCACGCGCAGAATAAACTAGGGAGAGTCATGAAGTTAACCACTTTTCTCTTACTCGCATTCATCATGCAGGTCAGTGCCACCTCTCACGCACAGAAGATTACCCTGTCAGCTAGAAATGCCGAACTGTTTTCCATTTTTGATCAGATCAGCGATCAGAGTGGTTATGATTTTATTGTTACCAACTCCATCCTAAAAAATGCACATAGGGTAAACATCCGTGTGCAAAATGCGGAGCTGAAAGATGTGCTGGCGGAAATTTTTAAGAGCCAGCCCCTGGAGTTCAGTATTGAGAATAAGACCGTACTGGTGAAAAAGAAAGAACCTTCTTTTCTAGACGACCTGATCAACCGATTTCAGGAAATTGACATCAAGGGTAAGGTTTTGGATGAGCATGACCTTCCGCTTCCAGGTGCAACCGTAAAAGTTAAAGGCACCAAAAAACAGGTGCTGACCAATACATACGGTGAGTTTAGCCTGAGCAACGTAGATGATAAGGCCGTATTGGTCATTTCTTTTTTAGGCTACCAGAGCAAAGAAATTGCGGTGACTGAGAACGTGGGGACTATAAAATTAACTGAACAAACAGGGCAGTTAGAAGAGGTAACGGTATCTACAGGATATCAGACACTTCCTAAGGAGCGTGTGACCGGATCTTTCTCCAGTATTCCTGTAAAGAAGCTGGAGCAGCAGCGTTTGAGTAGTATTGGGTCATTGCTGGAAGGCAGGATCCCAGGGTACAACAACGGGTTGATCAGGGGAACAACATCCATGAAGGGGGTAACCAATCCTTTATATGTGATTGATGGATTTCCGGTGGAGAACACCAAATACAACACAACTGGTTCGATTACAGAAAATGTCCCTGGATTGAACCTTGAAGATATTGAAAGCATTACCGTACTTAAAGATGCCGCAGCAGCCTCTATTTACGGAGCCAGGGCAGCAAATGGTGTGATTGTCATCGTTACTAAAAAACCTAAAAAAGGAAAACCGCAGATTTCTGCATCCAGTACATTTACCCTTTCCTCAAATTCGGTATACACCGATAACCTGACCAGTGCAGCAGACATTGTTGACCTGGAGAGAGAGTGGGAGACCAGCAATCCTAAGCTGAAAGCGGCAAATGCTGCGGCCTATGCTGCGAATGTACTGACCAATGCAGGGTATCAGAGCCAGGGTATCAAAGCCATTCTTGCAAAATATGCAGGTACGATCACCCAGGCACAACTGGATGCCAAACTAAATGAGCTTGCTGCAGGAGGTTATCAGTATTATGATGACGTAGAAAAATATAGCAAACGCAACCCTTTCTATCAGCAGTATAACGTCAATGTGGGAGCGGCAAATGAAGTCAACTCATTTTATTCTTCATTGACCTATCGCAACAATAAGCTGGAAGATAAATATAACTATGATGAGAACCTTGGTCTGAATATCAACAATACGACTAAGATTAATAAATGGCTGACCTTGGAGTTGAGCAACTACCTTGCTTACAACGGTTCTACACAACAGAATTACACTACACTGTCGCCAGGATATACTTTTTTACCTTACGACCGTCTGGTGAATGGAGATGGTACTAACTTTACCTCTACTGCTGCATCACGACTGAGTGCCAATACCATGTCGCTCATCAACAGCAATGGCCTTTACAGTCAGGATATTACTGCCCTGGACGAACAGGGGCGCAATTTGGGCAAGCTCAAAAGTTTCAGTAATCGCTCTTTTGCGAAATTAAACGCCGACATTACCAGCTGGCTTTCCTACAGGTCCACCTTCCAGTATGAGTTTAGCTCCGACAGGTTCAACAGGCTTTACGATAAAAACTCTTACTATGTGAGAAACATGGTCAACAGCTATGCGGGTAAAGTTGCCGGTGGTCCGGTTACTTTCAACCTCCCATATGGAAACATCAATTATGATCAGGACCAGTTTACCTCTTCGTATAATTTCCGTCAGCAGGTGAATGTAGACAAAACATTTGGCGATAAGCACAATTTAACGGCTATCGTAGGTACTGAGGTGAGAAATGCAAAGCTGGAATTTGAAGATCAGTATTTGTATAATTTTGACCCTAATGTGTTGACGTTTGACCTGATCAATGCTAAGGCACTTGCTTCGGTACAAGGCGCTATTTTAGGCGGAGGATATTTCTCTAACAGCAACGTGGCGAGTCAGCGGGAAAATGTAAACCGGTTCGTGTCGGTATATGCGAATGCGGGTTACGCTTACGATAGCAAATATCTGGTTACAGGTAGTTTGCGTTGGGACAGGTCGAACTTATGGGGTACCAATTCAAAGTACCAGAACAAACCATTATGGTCTGTTGGCGCAGGGTGGAACGTTTATAAGGAATCTTTCTTTGATGCGGATTGGGTGGATGTGCTGAAACTTCGTGTTTCCCACGGTATCAGTGGTAACATTGCCAAAGATGCAGCTCCATACATGACGGCTTATTACAACAGTAATAACAATGTGGGCGGCTTGCAGGGATCAATTGGTACAAGACCTAACCCTTTGCTGTCCTGGGAGAAGACCACCACAACGAACGCTGGTGCAGACTTTGCCATCTTCAGAAACCGCATCAGTGGATCGGTAGATTATTATCATAAACAAGGTAAGGACCTACTGGCAAGTACCATGGGAGTGCCTACCGAGGGATTCGGTTATTCAACTTATTCCATCAACAATGGTGAAATGACCAATAAGGGTATTGAGCTTTCCCTTTCAGGCGATGTGATCCGTACCAATGACCTGACCTGGAATGCCAGCATCCAATATGCACACAACAAAAATAAAGTGACTTATGTAAATGTAGAAGCTCCGGTGTATTACCTGCAGTTGGATTATCCACAGGCTTACCCGCGTATCGGGAATCCTTATAATGCCATTTACAGCTACCAATGGGCAGGCCTGAGTGCAGATGGATTGCCACAGGTATATAATGAAAAAGGGGAGAAAGTACTGAATTCTCCGGCAACACTGGAATCTATTGTGTACAGTGGCTCTACCGTTCCTACCTATTACGGTTCCTTTAATAACTTGTTGGAATACAAAAATTTCTCTTTCTCTTTCCTGCTGACGTTTGAAGGAGGTCATAAAATGAGAAACACTTTCCTTCCAGTATTGGGAAGTGCTTATAACGGAGCTTTGGGAGGTTATGTGACGCAGATTACTGCTGTTAATAATGACATCGCAAACAGATGGAGAACAGCAGGTGATGAAAATCGCACCAACATCCCTAGATTGGTGTACGCTGAGGACCCGGCCTACAACAGCCAGAGTGCAGAGATTTATCAGAAAGCGGACATCAACGTTATTGATGCTTCCAATATCCGCATGAGAAATATCTCTTTGGCTTACAGACTTCCAAAGGTGATTGTAAGAAAAGCAGCGCTTGAAAATGTAAGGTTCCAGTTTAATGTGGAGAATGCATTTACCATCGCCAAAAGCAAAGAAGCTAAATATTTATTGAATGGATACCGCCCGGCAAATTTCGTGTGGGGTGTTTATCTGAATTTTTAAAACATACGTGATGCAGATATCTGCTGTTCACCATTTAAAATGAAACAATAAAATGAAAAAGATTATATCCAATACCCTGAAAATTTCGGCTCTGGTACTGCTCGTCAGCTTTAGCAGCTGTAAAAAGTTCCTGGACATTGTCCCTAAAGGAGTAAAGATCCCAACAACGCTGACCGACTATGAAGCGATGATCCGTGATGAATATGGCAATCAGCGCACCACCATCACACAGGCCATTCTGCTCTTGAATGATAAATTCGAAACTTCAGCCAACCTGAACTATTATCCTTTATATACTGCAAATTACTTCTGGAATGAGGCGGCCGACAGGATTGCACTGAACAATAGTGATGAAACCACTTACTACAATGCCTATACGGCGATTTCTACCAGCAATCTGCTTATTGAACACGTCCCGGAATCTACCGATGGAACGGCAGAAGCTAAGGCTGAGGTTGTTGCCCAGGCAAAAGTACTCAGGGCACTGAACTATTATGTGTTGGCTAACTATTACGCCGACACCTATGAGGAAAGCAATGCGGCCACCAAGCTTTCAGTACCGCTCATCCTGAGTGCCGACATCAATGCGCCTTATACTCAAGTGACCATCAAGGAGCTTTATGATTTCATGTTGAAAGACATTGATGAAGCCATTCCCAGCCTGAAAGCAACAAGTGCTACTGTGCTTCACCCTAACCTGGGTGCTGCCCATGCGCTCAAAGCCCGTATATTTTTAACCATGGGCAGGTATAATGATGCGCTTGTGTCCGCAAATCAGGCATTGACCTTTAATGACAAGCTGTTCGACTGGACGCAGTTTTATACTACTTATAAAACACAGATCGAACAACCGGATGTCTACACGAATGCGCCTTCACCAATGGGGTTTGATTTTGTAGAGAATTACTATTTCCGTCATGGCAGTAGCTACAGTTCCGGCAGGGAGTCTGCGATCCGAACAGACCGTGCGACACGTTTTGAAACTGGCGATGCGAGGTTTGCGTCGAGGTGGAAGCTGAGAACAGTTGCCGCCGATACCTACTTTACCAGCATCACCATCGGATTTTTCAATTACGGAGGGCTCACTACTACAGAAGTCTACCTGATTAAGGCGGAGTGCCAGGCGCGCCTGAACGATGTTCCAGGAGCAATGACTACGCTGAATGCTGTACGCTTAAAAAGGATCTTCCCTGCAAACTATACTGCGCTGAGCGCAGCAAATACAGTGGATGCGGTAAAGCTGATCCAGCGTACCAAGTCCAATGAGCTGATCAATAGCATTACTACTTTTGCTGACAGACGTCGTTTGAACAAGGACCCTAATTATGCGACCACAATGACGAAAACGGAAAACAACCAGAATTATTCACTTTCCCCATCCTCTCATCTGTGGACCATGCCTTTCCCTCAAGGTGCATTTAAAAACCCCGGAAATGGTACCATCAAGCAAAATGTAGATAAGTAGCACAGACGACCATTTATAAAAAAGAATTATGAAAATTAAATTGAATAGCCTGATGATGTTGTTGTTGACAATACTCATCAGCCACAATATTGCTGCCGCCGCACCAGCTCCCTTTACGATTACGGGCAGCATCCAGGGCTTGCCTGATGGAATAAAATTAAAGCTTGTTCCAGGTGCCACCCATGCAGATGAGCAAGCTATTGCCACCACGGTTGTAACCAAAGGCAAGTTTACTTTTAAAAGTACAGTGGATGGCATCCGTTTCTTCTACATTATGGCTGCTGAGATTCCCGGTGCTACCTCAGTAATGGTACAGCCTGGCAAAATAACCATGACGGGCAAGGCTGCTTTAGTGGGCAATGAAAACCAGTATTATGACTTTACCGATGTGGTGGTGAAGGGCAGCCAGGCACACCTTGCATACCTGAAGAAGAAAGCGCCAAAGTTTATGCTGGATTCTTTGTTTGAAGCCAATCAGCAATCAAATAAAGAGGTGACGGAAAAAGTAAACCAGGCTTATCAGAAAAAGGATACCGTGCTTGTTAAACAATTAAAGGAGTCGGCGGCATGGAAGAAACTTTCAGATGATGAATCTGCATTTTTTAAATTGGCTGGAGAAAGTCTCAATAAAATAGTGAGCGACAACAAAGACAGCTGGTGGGGGCCTTTCTTTGCGCTGGATCTTTTCAATTATTTTACACCTAAGGATAAGGAAGTCTACGCTTCCTTGTCACAACAGGCGAAGGATAGCTATTATGGAAAAGTTCTCGGCGAACTGGTCAATCCGGTTGGTTTTAAAGGTAAGCCGGCACCTCTAGTAGACCTTAAAGGTGATGCAGGTCTGGCAACAGACCTGGCCTCTTTAACTAAAGGTCATAAATATGTGCTGGTAGATTTCTGGGCTTCATGGTGTGTGCCCTGCAGAAAGTCTATCCCTCAGTTGAAGAAAACCTATGAGGAACTGAAAGACAAAGGGCTGCAGATCGTTAGCATTTCGATAGATAAAAAAGAGGCGGACTGGGCAAAGGCACAGACTGAAGAACAGTTACCATGGCCAAGTCTGCTGGACAAGGGAGCCACCTCAAATGCCTGGAAGATCCAGGCCATTCCGGCGATGTTTCTGCTGGATGAAAATGGGGTAGTAGTTGCTGAAAACCTTAGCCTCGAAGAGATGGTGGCCAGCATGAAAGGCATGTAATTCAGAAATTCATATTAAATACATCGAAGATCATGAAAAATAATTTAAGAAATGCACTGCTGGTATTGCCAATCACAGCCTTATTGGCTGGAGGTGCATTACAGGGTTTCGCTCAGAACGGTAAGTTTTTGTTGAAAGGCAACCTTGCCAATGCTACTGGTAAAGTTTATCTTGGACATGAAGTGGATGGCAACCCGGTGGTCGTGGATTCAGCAACTCTTGTAAATGGTGATTTCACTTTTAAAGGATCTTTGAAGTCGCCGGAGTTTTATACGCTAAATAACAAAAGCCTGCGTTATCCGCTGAACTTCATCCTTGAAAATTCAGCGATCACCGTCACTAAAACTGCCGACAGCTTATCAATGGCTGTAGTTAAAGGATCTGCAGCACATGATGTCTATACTGGATTTTATAACGGTCCCTGGAAGGAAATTACTGCAATTGCAGGCGGGATTTACCAGCGTTCAGATCAAGCGGAGAAAGCAGCAAAAGCTGCAGGAACAAAGGTTGATTCTCTTACAAGAGTGGGTATAGACAAAGAATTTGCAGATCTGGATCTGAAAAACCAGGTGGCAGTAAAAGATTACATCAGTAAATACCCCTCTTCTGCGGGCTCTGCTGCGATCATTTACGACCGTTTTATCGGATATCCCAATTTCCCTGTAGCGACCGGACTTTTTGCGGTATTGACAAAAGAAGCCCGTGAATCTGCCATTGGTCTCAGCATTACAAATGCTTTAGCCATTGATGCTAAAACCGCAAAAGGAAAAGCTGCACCTGCGATCTCTATGGCAGATCCGGATGGAAAGATGGTAAAGCTGTCAGATTTCAAAGGAAAATATGTCCTGATTGATTTTTGGGCCAGCTGGTGCGGTCCTTGTCGCAAAGAAAACCCGAATGTTGTTGCTGCTTACAAAAAGTATCATGACAAGGGGTTTGAGATCCTTGGCGTTTCTTTGGATTCTAAAAAAGATGCCTGGCTGAAAGCAATTGATGCTGATGGACTGTCATGGACGCACGTGTCTGATTTAAAAGGATGGCAGAATGCTGCTGCCGCGGAGTATGGTGTGAAAGCCGTTCCTGCAAGTTTCCTGATCGATCCAAATGGAAATGTAGTGGGTAAAGACCTGAGAGGTGAGGAGCTGAATAAAACACTTTCGGACCTGTTTAAGTAATTCCTGCAATATTATTAAGCCTTTTTGCAATATATTATAAATAAAAAAAGCCGCTTCAATTTAATATTGTTGCGGCTTTTTGTTTTTCATAGGAGTTGTGTTTATTAAGGCATCAACACGGTGTCAATGACATGGATGACACCATTTTTTTGCATTACGTCAGCAATAGTTACTGTGCTCATTCCGCCTTTCTCATCTTTCAGGACCAGCTTTTTACCATCCATCCATGCCCAAAGCTTACCACCTTCAACTGTGGTCAGTTCAGCTTTGCCATTTCCTTTTTTGATGGCTGCAGCAATTGCTTTTGAATCCATTTTTCCTGCTACAACATGGTAAGTAAGAATTTTAGTCAGCATTTCTTTGCTTTCCGGTTTTACCAATGTCTCTACTGTTCCTGCAGGAAGTTTATCAAAGGCAGCGTTCGTCGGTGCAAAGACGGTGAAAGGGCCTGTACTTTTTAAGGTTTCTACCAGACCAGCCGCTTTAACTGCAGCAACTAATGTAGTGTGGTCTTTAGAGTTTACTGCATTGTCAACGATGTCTTTGTTGGCATACATGGCAGCGCCGCCAACCATTGGGTTTTTTTGTGCTTGCACTTCTGTGGCGTAAGTTAAAGTAACTAAAGCGATCACAGATAAGATCAATTTTTTCATGGTAGTGATGTTTTGTTTGATGAGATGTACGGAAGACTGGATGTCTTTGGTTTTAATTAAACTAAAATAAAGTTAATCATTTTATTTTTAGAGGTAATCCGTTTATTTAATAGTTGTGTTTTGTGACTTGATTGAAGATGTGTCCGAGGAGGATGGTCGTGTTTTTCAATTAAATACGATTACTGCAGCGATCTGGTTTTAATGGATTTTAATCGACCGTGGTTCCTAATATAAAGTCGAAACAATGATTCCCTTAACGTGTTGTATGAAAAAAGACATTATGGACAGTCAATATACAAATCAGAGATATTCAGCCGCTGAAGATCCTGAAAAAACGAATCTGGACAATTGGAATGATCGATTGGACGAAAATCTGGAACCTGAAGAAACAGGCGATGAAGAAGCTGATGAAAAGGCTGCAGACTATTCTGAGCGTAACGGCAGCGGTGACCAGTCTGACGAAGATTGATATGAAACTGGAGCAGTTATGCAATGCCCCTGGAAAGTGTTTAACTTTTTAAGGACATTGCATTCTGCTGCGATTTGGTAGAGTGTTAATTAAAATGAGCGCAATTCTAAATTTTAGTCGGCGATGAACTGGAAAGAGTGAATAATGATTTCCACCTCCTGGTTGTTGGATGGAGCGTATCCATTATACAACCACAAGTTCATGTGCACTGGCAGAGATTCCGTGCTGACCGGGAACCCAGTATCGGGAGTGGCCCAGGGATAAAAGGCGTTTGTTTCAGCAGTGGTGTGTCCATGGAAGGCTTTGTAAGAGACCTTCTGACTGTTGCGGTGAAATCTATATGTGGAGTAGGTTCCGTTGAGTGAAAGTTCGTAAGTCTGAAACTGTCGTGTCTGAGGATCGCCGTAGGCTGGATAGACCGTATAATTGAAATTTGGCCAGGCATCGTTACCCCACCGTGCAAACTCAATGTCTACTTCATGGTGTCCATTGTCTCCTGCCTTGTAGTTAAAAAGACCAAGAACAATGTTCTTATCCAGGTCGTCTACAGCCCCTTCAACTTTCCATATGTAAGAACCGTATCCGAATGTCTGCAACGAATGTACTTCTGCACAATTCCACCGGCCGGTAACGGGATCTTTTTTAATTTTCAGATGCAGGTGGCCGGCTGCATCCACCCATACACTGCTGGCTGCCCAATAGTTCGGGCCAGGCCCTCCATATTGCAGGTCGGTAACTTCCTTAACTTCCCAGGTAATCCCGCTGAAGTTAATCGTACTTGCCATCAATGCGCTCGGCGTAGCGTTCGTATTTAAACCGGAGGCCAGTTTTGTTGGCTGTAGATCTGTGACAGGCTGGTCTTTTTTGCAGGCGGACACCATCAGGGCGAGTACCGCTGCCAGGTAAATTTTTTTCATTGTTTCTTTTTAGATTAAGAGTGATAAATAAATTGCAGAAAGCTGTTGATCAGGTAGCTGACTTAATTACAAGTGTTTAGGTTTCTTTATTTTTACCAAAAAAATTCAATAAAAATTAAAATAACTCGGAATTGGCGAATTTTTGAGATTTATCAGGAATGATTGTAGTTTTAGTATTTTAATTTCAAAGAGGACAGGTTCACTATTTTTGTTTGCTTTCAGCTATTAAACGGAGCTGTTTAGTCTTATTTTTGCCATAAATTCAATTTGCCTTCCATTTTCTGATTCGTGAGCGCCATCTTTGCCGAATTATTTAAATTAGGTTTCTTCTGCCCGGGGGAGTATAAAGTGCATTTCGGGCTGAAAATGAAACAAAAAGAACAAGTAAGGAATGATTAAAAGTTTAGTAAAGATTCTCTTTTCTACCCGTACAATGGGTACCATGCTACTATTGTATGCCTTCTCCATGGCCATGGCCACTTTTGTAGAAAATGATTATGGCACACCTGTCGCAAAAGCACTGATCTACAACTGCTGGTGGTTTGAGCTCATCATGGTGATCCTGGTACTAAACTTTATCGGTAACATCAGTCGTTATCGCCTTACGCAACGTAAAAAATGGCCTTTGCTCGTTTTTCACCTTGCCTTTATCGTTATTTTTATTGGCGGATACATCACCCGCTACATCAGCTTTGAGGGTTCCATGCACATTCGTGAAGGAGAATCCAGTGATGAGGTCATTTCAGATGCTACTTTCTTTAAAGTACAGATTGGAAAAGACGATCAGGCATTGGCTTATGATGATGTTCCCGCTATTCTGGTTTCCAACAAAGTGCCGACTTATTTAAAGCCCTTCAAGAAAACCTTCACGTCCGAATATGATTATATGGGAGAACGGGTGAAGATGAAGGTCCTGAATTTTTATTCCAGGGCCCAGGACTCGCTGGTTGTGCAGGACGGGGGAACACCCACACTTCACCTTGTGGTGCTGGAAAACGGACAAAGGGTAAATAAATACATTCCTGCAGGAAACCTGCAGCTGATCCAGAACATGCTGGTCAGTTACAATAAACCTACTCCTGGCGCCATCAACATCGATGATACCAAAGGTTCGTTCCAGATCTCTTCACCTTATGAAGGCAATTACATGATCATGGCTACGCAGGAAAGGAAGGTGGTAACCGGTAATGATGAAGTACAGCCTTTTAACCTCAGAAGTCTTTATACTTATGGCGGACTTGCCTTTGTAGTTCCCGAGGCTCCGGTATCAGGCAAGATCTTATACTTTGAAGGCGATAAAAAGAAACATGAACACGATCCGGATCTGGTGATCCTGGAGGTAACAACGCCAACTGCGGTAGATACGGTATCTTTCTATGGCGGAAAAGGAATGACCAATTTCCAGCACCAGAGTGAAATCGGCGGACTGAGGGTATCTCTTGCTTACGGTTCTAAAATCTATAAAACACCGTTTTCTCTGAAACTGGCCGACTTCAAGATGGAGAAGTATCCGGGAAGTACGAGCCCTGCCTCTTACTCTTCTGACGTGGTACTCCAGGATTCAGGAAATGAAACACCTTATAAAATATTTATGAACCACGTGCTTGACCATGGTGGATACCGCTTCTTCCAGGCCAGTTTTGATGATGATGAAAAAGGGACCGTTCTTTCCGTCAATCACGATTACTGGGGGACAAACGTGACCTATATTGGTTATACCTTCCTCTTTCTGGGAATGTTCGTTACGCTCTTCTGGAAAGGCACACACTTCTCTAAGTTAAATGAACAATTGAAAAATATCTCTAAATCAAAAGCCCTGATCCTTGCCATGTTGTTTCTGCCACTGGGTGCTGCATTCAGTCAGGAACAGAAAATAGACATGCATGGTAAAAATGGACCTCAGCAGATGCCGCCGGTGATGCCTCAGGAGCCACACGATCACGAACATGATCATGAGCACGACCATGCACATGAAGGAGAGGCCGGGCATAACCACATGCAGAGCCCCGACCATGTTGCGGAAGTGCAAAAGATTTTCTCTGCCAAGACTTCTGATCCGGTACAGTTTGCTGCAGCTGTAAAAATCGACGCAGATCATGCTGATAAGTTTGGCAGATTGCTCGTGCAGAACATTGATGGGAGGATTGAACCTGTAAATACCATGGCGCTGGAGATTCTCCGGAAGTTACACCGTAAGGACCGTTTCCATTCCCTGAATGCGAATCAGTTTTTCCTGTCTGTATCTACGATGCCTTTCAACTGGGTAAACGTTCCCCTGATTAAGGTCGGTTCTAAAGGAGGGCCTGCATTGTTAAAAGCAACAGGAGCTAATAGTGACGGATACACCTCTATGGTCAGTCTCCTGCAGATCAGCACCGATGGATCGGTAGATTTCCTGCTGAAGGATGATTACCTGAAAGCTTTTGCGAAAAAACCTGCGGAGCAGGACAGCTATGATAAAGACGTCATCGACCTGAATGATAAACTGCAGGCCATGGAGCAGCTGATTGGTGGCAAGTACCTGCGCATCATTCCGATTGCAGGTGATGAAAATAATACCTGGATTGCCATGGCTCCAACACCTGCGGATAGTGTGGCCACCATGCCTAATCCTATAGATCGTTATTTTAAAGCAATCAGTGCCGCCCAACAAGGTGGAAACTGGGCTCCTGCAAATGAGGCACTCGACTATATCAAATCTTTGCAGCAAAAATATGGTAAAGATGTGGTGCCTTCTGAAGCGAAAATTGATTGGGAAGTCAGCTACAATGGCTGGAACCTTTTCCTGAACCTGATGATTACCTACGCACTGCTTGGTGTAGTGATCCTGACACTGGCATTCATGAAGCTGTTCAGGAATTCCAAATCGCTGGACCTGCTGGTTACTTTTGTGTTGATATTGATCAGCATTGCTGCGTTATTGCAGGCTGTTGGCCTTGGTGTACGCTGGTATATTTCCGGTCATGAGCCATGGAGTAATGGTTATGAAGCGGTATTGTTCATCAGCTGGATTGGGGTACTTTCAGGCTTGCTGATGTACCGTAATAGCAATGCCTTTATTCCTGCTGCAGGATGTCTGATTGCGGTAATCCTGATGGGCTTTGCACATGGTGGCTCGCAGATGAACCCGCAGATTACACCTTTGGTGCCGGTATTGAAATCTTACTGGCTGATGATCCACGTGGCGATCATTACTTCCAGCTATGGCTTTTTTGGATTGAGTGCGCTGATCGGAACAGTGGTGCTGGTCCTGTTCATCATCGACAACAAAAAAATCAATGCCAAAGTGAAAGCTTCAGTTACTGAGCTGACAATTGTCAATGAGATGTCCCTTACTGTAGGTCTGTTTTTGCTTACTGTAGGAACTTTCCTTGGCGGTATCTGGGCAAATGAAAGCTGGGGACGGTACTGGAGCTGGGATCCTAAAGAAACCTGGGCATTCATTTCGGTGATCATTTACGCGTTCATTTTGCATGTACGCCTGATTCCAAAGTTGCAAGGTAAGTATCTATTCAACCTGTTGTCGTTGATCGGATTTTCAACCATCATCATGACCTATTTCGGGGTGAACTATTACCTCACAGGTCTGCATTCCTACGCACAGGGTGATCCGGTGCCGATTCCATCATGGGTATACATCACCATTGCCAGTGTGTTCGTGCTGGCTGTGATTTCCTACCGTAGATATAAAGTGATGAATCCAAAGAAATAATTTGCTGTATTCAGCATTTGTAAGGATGCTCCTAAATGGCGAGGTAATTTAATCAGCCGTTTAGGAGCATTTTATTTAAGCACGTTTTGAAGCCCTTATGGTTTCGGAAATACCTTATGTGTTTCTGCCCATTGCTGCCAGAGGTCATTCATAGTTTTTACCTTTTCCGGGTACTGTGCAGCAAGGTCATTGATTTCTGATTGATCCTCCTCAATGTGATACAGGTGCCAGTTGTTTCGTTCCTTTGCCGTGGCTACCAGCTTCCAACCCTGATAACGCACAGACCTTGCACCGAAATGCTCATTGAACAGGGCGTCATGTACCGGCCCTTTTTTGTTTTTCAGCGTCGAGGCAAAGCTGACGCCCTGCATTGGCGTGATCTCGTTGCCTTTGTATTCCTTAGGATAGCTGGCTTTTGCCAATTCAGTGAAAGTCGCCATAAAATCCATTACATGACCTACATGATCCGTCTGACCACCCTTGTTTTTAATCTGGTTCGGCCAGAAGGCGATCAGTGGAGTGCGCGTCCCGCCTTCATAAGATTCTGCCTTAGCAAGTTTATAAGGCGTATTGGCAACGTTTGCCCAATCCGGGCCAATGCTGAAATAGGTGTTCTCCGGACCTGGAAGTACTGTTTTCTTCAGGTCATAACTCACAGGATCTCCGGCTCTGGTCTGACTGGAGCGGTCAAATCCAGGACCATAAGCTGCAGAATTTTCAGGACTTGCACCGTTGTCGCTCAGGAAAACAATGAGGGTATTGTCGAGTTTTCCGGTCTCCTTTAAAGCCTTGATGATTCTTCCGACACCCTGGTCCATGCGGTCTACCATTGCAGCGTGAACGGCCATCGCATGCGCATCCCAGTCTTTGTCCGGGTTGTTTTCCCAGTTCGTTTGTGCATTCAGCCGGGGAGAGAGTGCTGTCGTCTTTGGATCGATGATCCCCAGCTCCACCATTCTTTTATACCGGTTTTCACGAATAGCATCCCAGCCGACCTTGTAAGTGTCCTTGTATTTCTCAATATCTTCTGGCATTGCCTGTAAAGGCCAGTGTGGTGCATTTTGTGCTACATATATAAAAAAGGGTTTATCGTCCTTAGCGAATTCACGGATATAGGTTGCTGCTGTGTCACTGATGGCATCTGTATGATAGTAGTTTTTTGGAACACTGGTGATCGCCTTAGTTCCGCTTACCAGTGAGAAGGGATCAAAGAAATCTATGACTCCCCATATGGTGCCGAAATAACGTTCAAAGCCTCTGTTAGTAGGATATTGATCAATTGGCGAAAAATAAGGGTGTGTTTCCTGGTGATTTAGCCAGTTCAGTTGTGCAGCAGGGTCTTTCTGTTCGGAGGTATTGGATACATGCCATTTTCCAGACATAGCAGTATGATATCCTGATGCCTTCAGAACTTCGGCAAGTGTTACCGCATGATCTGTAAGTCTACCCAGATATCCGGGTTTTTGAGTTTTTGCGGTCATCTGACCTATGCCTGCTTCATGATTGTATAGCCCGGTCAGCAATGCCGCTCTTGTAGGGCAGCACCTGGACGTATTGTAGAAGTTTTTGAACTTTAATCCCTGATTTGCCAAAAAGTCAATGTTTGGTGTCTGAATTTCACCACCATAGGCGCCAAGGTCAGAGTAGCCCAGGTCATCTGCAAGGATGACCACAATGTTGGGGCGTGTGTCTTTTCCGGATGTTGTTTTCTTTTGTGCCATGCCATTGAAATCCGACAGGAGCGCCGCAAGTATGACCAGGTAAGTTATTTTTCTCATCAGCATTTAAATTTAAAGATGGGTTGCATCTCTTCTGTAGACATAGAAACTGCAGGAGAGGAATTCTAAATTTAACATTTAGTGGTTGAAAACAGTAAAGTGTCTGGAAAAATCCCTGTTACTTTTACGCGTTTGGCATATTTTATAACGGTTTACTACTTTCTATGCCAGAATCGCTGAACATAAGGCTAAATCCTTAGAATGATTACAGGAAAAGGCGAGATATATTTGAAGACACACAACAATCGAAGGATATAACCAATCCTGTTTAAACACTTTAGACTTAATGAAACCATCAAAACAAATTATCGCAACCTCAGCAGTATTGCTGACACTGATTACCGCATCCTGCAGTGTTTCTAAAAAAGCGGCAACCGCATCAACCACAAAAGAAGAAGTTGGTGCTCCGCCAAGAACATGGCAGGAGCATTGGTTTGAACATGATATGCTGACCAACCGCGTATTTTATGATGATCACGTGGCGGTGTACTATGATAAAAATATGGACACCACGGTAGCCTGGCCATTTAAAGCCATGTCGGACACATGGGCTTATGTAAAGAAGGTGTACGGTGAGATGGGTAAAGATGGTCGCCTTTATGTGATCCTTCATCGTGTGGTGTCCGATAAGCTTGGCGGAGGTCATCCGGCATCTTACTTGAATGAAAGTCATGACTACCGCAATATGATCGACTGCGGACTGGGCAACTGGGATAAACCTACAGGAGAACAAATCGGAATGCCCATCCATGAGATCGGGCATATTGTGACGGGTAATACCCACGGAGTAAGTGGATCTCCATCAGATGTGCTCTGGGGAGACAGCAAGTTTATGGAGATCTTCAACTATGATGTACTCATGAATATTGGCAGAAAAGATGAAGCGGAGCGCGTCTACACCCAGATGCAGACACAATATGACGATTTTCCAAAAGCCAGAACGCAATGGTTCAAAAACTGGTTTTATCCCATCTACAGCAAATATGGAAAAGGGGCTTTACTAAACAAATACTTCCTGCTGGTCGGCCAGAACTTCCCAAAGGTCAATAACGTCATCACCCGCAGAAAGAAAATGGATATGGGTGAGTTTGTACATTTCTGGAGCGGTGCCGCCGGCCTGAACCTGAAAGAACAGGCGACACTTGCTTTCGGATGGGATGAGGACATGGAGCGCAAGTTTAAAGCTGCGCAGCAGAGCTTTCCCAATGTGAAGTATAAAAATCAATAGGACTTAGTGATTACTCAGGATTGATGAATCGCTTATCCGTGAGGATTCATCGTCGTCTAAGTTGTTCCCTGTGATTGATACCCCCCTTGACTAGCATCTCCGTCACAGGGAACACACTTTTGCCATATGCTGTAATGGCATAAACTACAGTAACCGTCATATACTGGGGGGTACATCGCAGGTTTCTGATAAAATCTAGACATGCCATGCAGGCTATAAATAGAGCTAAATCTTACGCTATTTATCAACGCTCTTCATACCTAAGTACATACTGAAGATACAACTGCCTCATGTTGAAGGTCCGTTCGATCAGAATCAGTACGACTGGTGCCAGTAAGGTAAATTCAGGCATGGCTGCCTTCCAGAAAATATAAGTGAACAGGATGAAGATCCGGAAGTGTTCCAGGTAATAAATCCAGCGTCGCTGCTCCATCAGTGCACCGCAATTGACGAGGGTGCATAAGATGAAGAGCACGACAAACAGTTTGTCCGCAACATCAAGAAAAGAGTAAAATGCGGTAGTCAATGTCAGCAACAGCACAGACGATAAGACCTGCAGGTTGAGGTATCCTCTGAATTTAAAACGGTTGTTCTGATTCGCTTTATGCTGGAGATATCTTTTTTCGAGGCTGGGGCGGATTTGCTGATCCAGGGTCGCGGGACTACCAAAAAGGATCTGCAACTTATCTTTAAACGCCGGGGCGCGTCGGCACGCTTCCAGGAGTTCCAGGTAATAATGAAAATGCTGCCACAGAAAGCTGTAGCTTTTTACTGGATGGGTAAGCCCGAAATTGGGCTTCTCTTCTTCTTTCTGAAAGGTGCCAAAGAGCTTATCCCAGAATACGAAAACATCACCATAGTTTTTATCGAGGTACTTTTCATCACTGGCATGGTGGATACCATGAAGGGCAGGGGTGATGAGGATATATTCCAACCAGGGGATCTTGTTTACGAGCTGCGTGTGCGTAAAGAACGAATAGGCACCATGAACCATCAGTATCGTTATGACCATTGCCGGATGGAAACCGAGGAACGGAATGGCGCACCAGAAGAGGTTTCTGATCAGTGCCTGAAATACGGTAATCCTGGCGGCAACCGTCAGGTTAAATTCTTCACTCTGATGATGGACGATGTGCGCCGCCCAAAGGACGTTTACCTGGTGGCCAAGTCTGTGGTACCAATACCAGACGAGGTCGGTCACCAGGATGAGCAGTACCCATACCCACCAGACGTTGGGGATCTTGAAAATGGCATGATGCTGATAGATCCAGTAGAACAGGCTATAGAAACTACCGGAGATGAAGAGGTTCAACAGACGCTCGGCAATGCCGATGCTGAGGTTGGAAACCGAACTTTCGTATTTGAAAACTGAGGTTTTATTCAGATGACGTGCCAGCTGGTATTCCAGGTATAGAAAGATGAAAAATGCCGGAATGGCAAAAGCTAAATAGTTAATATGGGTCATAATTCAATGTTTAAAGCATTAGCAATATCAATTGAAGTCAGGCCATCCGACCTGACTTTACCAAACAAAACGTAAGCCCAAACAAAATGAAAATTATTTCCTGAACCCCCACCTGAAGGGATATCTGTATAGATCTGATGTCAGCAGCCTTTTACATTGTTCAATCTTTCCGGTACGGAAAAGATAGGTGATGATGAATGCGATGAGCATGACCTGATTATTTCACGATGCCAGCAAAACGCTGATAAAAGGCTGTCGGACTGTTTTCATTTTTAGGCTCATACTTTCCTGCAATAATCGGCAGGTAGATGACGCGGCGGCGGCTTTCTTCACCTATGATCTGCGACTGTGCCACACGGTGCCACAAACGGCCATCGTGAATGGTAAGGTCACCAGCTTCCGGAGTAATCGCCAGTTCATTTGCATCCGCATTGTTATCCAAAAAGTATCTTTTATGGAACAGCATTTTATATATTCCCTGTTTGTGGGTGCCAGGCAATACCCGCAGTCCACCATTCTCCGGTCTTAGCGTGCTGAGGTGAATACCCACATTCAGCATTGGGTTTAACTTCTGTCCGAGAAAAATATCCCGCAGTCCGTCGGTATGCCAACCCATCTGCGTAAACTTACTCTCAGGCCCATTTACATAATGGTTAAGCACCATGCCGTCTTTCTCTTCTGTTCCCAGGCGGGCGCCATCGCCAATCAGCTTTAGCAGGATCTCGAAACGCGGATCCTGGCTGAGCTCTGCAAACAGGTCGTGGTGCTGGTTGATGAAAGCAAAACGCTGCACAATAGGGCTGCCGTCCAAATCCTTGCCGTACTTGACAGGAATGCCGTTTACTTTAATCCGTTGTTTTTCTATCCATTGATCCTGAACTTCTTCTGAAGCTCTGATGATGTCGCTGACGGTTTGGGTTTTTATAAATCCTTTGAAATGGATGAAGCCGTTTTTATTGAAAAAGTCTTGTTGTTCGTTCGTAATTTGCTCACCTAAGGTGAACCTTGGATATGAATTTTCCATGATGTCTTGATTTAAATTAGTAAAGAGAAATTGTAAAATACCCGGGCCGCAACAAAGCTGCAGATGGGTGTTGATCAGAAAATAAGTTGTGGATCAACAACAGCAACAACAACAGCAGGCCCTGTCTGGAGACATGGGCATTCGCATTCGCGATGTATATGATATGTGCTGTGTATGTGTCATTTAACAAAGTATACTAATTTAGTAGACATTACAAATGTAGTAAAATAATTCTATTCACAAATATTTTTGCAAATCTTTTTTATGCTGGTGTTTTTTGATTGTTTCTGGTTAAAAGACAGTGTTTTACGTCTGGTAGTCCTGTGTATGGTTTGTCGCAGAACCTGGATAAACCAGGATGATACTTGTATTGTAAGATTGTTTGTTGCCGGCCATCATCGTTTCATGACGGAGAGGTTATTGAAGCCAAACAAGCCGATGTCAGAGAACAAGCCGATGTCAGGGAAACAAGCTAATGTAAAGGAAATACACTGCTATCAAGGAAATGCGCCGATGTCAGGAGGATGTTATTATCGGTGAAGTCTTACAGCTTATAAAGACTGGCAGCGACACGCTCTACCAATACCTTCGGCAGAAAGCTGGCGGCAAGTGCTCCTACACGATTGCTGAAGCCCGGAACAACTTCTGCTTTTTTACGAAACATTGCCCGAAGTCCTGCTTTTGCCACGTCAACGGGAGACATGTTGAATTTTTCAGCAAGCTCGGCAAAGGCATCCAGGCCCGCGCGACTGGCAAATCCGGTGGCGGTAGGGCCTGGGCACAGGCAGGTGACTGATATGTTGCTTCCTTTCAGTTCGTATCTTAACCCGCGACTATAGGAAAGGATAAATGCTTTTGTAGCTGAATAAACGGCAAGGGAAGGGACTGCCTGATAGGAGGCGGTACTGCCCAGGTTGAGCACATAAGATTGAGCTTGTTGTTTTAGCAGTGGCAGGAGCTGATGGGTCAGGGAAACGACGGCTTCAATGTTCAGGTGTAACATGTCCTGCTGATCTTTCAGACCAAGCTGATCAAATGCACCAAAGAGGCCGTAACCTGCATTATTGATCAATATTGACAAGGGTAGTTTTTGTTCCTTCGTCCAGCTGGCTACCTGCGATGCACCCCCTGGAGCACCCAGGTCACAAGGCAGGTAGCTGACCTGTACTTTATATTTTGCTTTGATCAGTGCCGATAATACTGCCAGCTCTTCCTCCGATCTTGCTGTCAGGAGAAGCTGGTAGCCCGCTCCTGCAAGCTGAAGGGCGATTTCTCTGCCAATGCCTTTGCTGGCACCGGTAACTAAGGCGTATTCATTCATATCGGCTACTTTACTTTCAAAACGAATGTAATGGAAAATTTTTTATTTGAGCAATTCTGCCAATGTTTTGCTGAGGTCTTCACCACGCAGATTACGGGCAACGATGACACCATCAGGGCCGATCAGCACGTTGGAAGGGATAGCCCTCACACCATAAAGCTTCGCCGGTTCACTGTTCCAGAATTTAAGGTCCGAAACATGCGTCCAGGTCAGTTCATCATCTTTGATCGCCTTTTCCCAGGCTCCTTTACTGTGGTCTAGCGATACACCCAGCACATCAAAACCCTTATCATGGTATGCTTTCCATGCGGCAACTACATTCGGGTTTTCCCTGCGGCAAGGCCCGCACCACGCAGCCCAGAAATCTACCAGCAGATACTTTCCACGGTGGTCAGATAAACGCACTTGTGTGCCATCAGGAGCGGAGGAGGTAAAGTCTGGTGCCGTTTTGCCAATGGCTACTGTCGACAATACGCCTACCAGGTCCTTTAGCAACGCCACGTAAGGTGTGCTGCTCAGTTTGGGGTCAAGCAGTGCTACGCTTTCGTTGATCTGTTCTGGTGTAAGCCTGTAAGAAAAATCCCTGTATAATACGTAAGCAGATACAATAGATGAGGGATGTTCCTTGATGAATGCATTGATCTCTACACCCTTCTGTTGTTTGTAAGATGTAAACAGGTCCTGACTTTTAGATCCGGTAACGGTGCTGCCGCGGAAATAGCTGGCGGTATCAACAGTAACATTTACTTTTCCAGGCTCAAGAAAGACGTACAGCGGACTTTTATCCGGGTTTAAGGCAATGCCATAAAGTTCCGGCAGCTCCAGTTTTTTATCAAAAGAGAAAGCGCCGTTCTTCAACTCTGCAGAATCAATTGAAGAAAACATTTTATTGTTGAACTTCTGCAGGTATATTTTTCCGGAGGATACGCCTTTTACCGTTCCTGTGATGGTCACTTTTTCCAGTTTTTGTGCCTGAAGCCCCTGACTGATCAGCAGGGCTCCAAGGACTATCGATGCGGTGATTTTCATATTTTTCATTTTTATAGTTGAGGATACGTTCCGTAGTTTAATTATAAATTTGGATTGGTATTGATCTCATTTATTGGAATAGAAAACAAGTAATAAGGGCTGTTGGCCACAAAAGCACTGTTATCCGGGAATACCCTGATATAATGACCTTTCACCAATACATTGCTTCCACCTGCAGTAAAAGTTTCTGTTGTCTCTTTTCTGACAACGCTCCTTTGCAGGCGCAGGATATCTGGTAAACGGAATCCTTCTCCCCAAAGTTCTCTTCTTCTTTCTGTAAGGATTTCTTCAAGCAATGCCGGTGCGGCCAACTCAGTCTCTCCCAGAGCCGTTAGCCCTCTTTTGGTACGTAGCTCATTTAAGGCAGTCACCGCCGCGGGCAATTCGGATAAGCGGGCCCGGCTTTCAGCCTCAATTAACGCCATCTCCGAGGAGCGCATCAGCACAATATTTCCTGAGCGATCGGCCTTGTCGACAAACTTTTTATATTTATACCAACGGTACATCGGATCGGTGGAAGTGGTAACCAGCTGGAACAGCGATTTGCGCACATCCTGATCACTGAAAAGGTTCCTGAAATAAGGATCAGGCATGATGCTTCTGTAACCTGCGGCAGGAGTGACATCGATATAAGCAAAGAAAGAGGCGCCACCCAGGGTCTGATCGGCGCGCTGAGGATGTCCCCAGATCCATTCCACATTGCTCACATCATTGAAGCCCAGCGAATATTGATTTGGCTCCATGATGGCATATCCGCTGCGTGCTTCCTTAGCTTTTGAAGCCGCCAGGGCCCATTGTTCTGTGGTCAGGTAAGTTCTTGCAAGCAACCCTTTAACGACGTTAAGGTCAAGTCTGTTTTTTACCAGTCGTTTAAAGCCTACCAGCGCGGTCTCTGCCTGTGTTAAATCAGCGATAACCTGGTTGTATACTTGCTCTACGGTAGATCTTGACTTTGGTTGAGTGGTCGGGCTTGTAGGTTCAGTATAGACAGGGATGGCTTTTGCTGTTTTATCTTTTGCATAAGTGAACTGGTATTGGCGCACCATGTTCAGGTAAACAAATGCACGCAGGGCCAGTGCCTGTCCTTTCAGGTATTTCTTTTCATCATCTGTACCTTGTGCCTTGTCTACATTGGCAATGATGCCGTTGCAGTTGTCGATCACCTTGTATTGGAAGCTCCAGAAAAACAATGCCCGTCTTGTGGTATTGTCATAAGGATCTTTAAAGGGATAAGAATCCCTGAAACCATAAACACCATCGCGGGCGATCGCATCGTCACCCATCACCTCCTGGCTCAGCATGATGGCTGCATAACCTGGATTATCTTGCGAGGTACTGGATTCCATCAGGTAGCGAAGGGTGCCGTTCATCAGCGCGTCAATGTTGGTGGTTGTGGCAAATGTTTCAGATCCCGTCAGGTCGCCCGCCGGACTGGTCTCAAAAAACTCGTCACTGCAGCCTGTAAACAGCAGGGCAGCAATTAACGTGTAGAAAAATGATTGATATATTGATTTTTTCATGTCTTTGATAATTAATTCATCCTGTTTTGAATGATGAGGTGTTTAGAAGGATACGTTTAAGCCCAGTGAAATCGTTTTCTGCGCCGGATACCTGTAAAAGGTCACGCCATCTACAGCCTGCTCCGGATCCAGTCCGTCATGACCGAACAAGGTGACCAGATTCTCTGCAAGTGCAGAGACTTTTACCGACTTGAGTCCGATGCGGGAAGTCCATTGTTCAGGCAGGGAATAGGCCAGACTCAGGTTTTTTAACCGTGCATAAGTAGCATCATACAAAAATCTTGTTGATACACTGTTCCAGTTGGTCGCCTGAGTATTTAAACGTGGTACATCGGTATTTGTGTTTTCCGGAGTCCATCTGTTCAGGATGTCTCTGGACCAGGTTTTGCCAGGGCTCTCACCGTTGTGAGAAATCATGACCTCATCAAGATCGAGGATCTTTCCACCGATGCTGTAGGATACGAGGAAGGAAAGTTCTATACGTTTATATTTGAAATTACTGTTGAAACCACCATATAGATCAGGTAGGGCTGATCCCTGGAAATACTGCGTTGCATCAGCAAAGACCGATGTGGTCGTTCTACTGCCATCAGGACTAGTTTTATACCATTCTGGTTTTCCGGTGGTCGCATTGACACCGGCCCATTCGCGGATGAAAAAATCATATACAGAACCGCCGACAACGAGTTTTTTGGTGGAACCCAGCTGCCCAACTGTACCGGAGAAGATCTCCTTCTGTGGCAATTCCGTGATTTTATTTTTGAAGTGTCCGAAGTTGATGCCAAAATCCCACCTGAAGTTCTCCGTAAGTACGGGCACGATGTTGATCTGTCCCTCGAAACCATTGTTTTTAAGCGACCCGATGTTGTCGTCGATGGCGGTAAAACCCAGAGAGGGAGACAGCGGTCTGCTGAACAGGAGGTCTTTGGATTTACGCTGATAGACTTCGAAGGTACCGCTCAGTCGGTTGTCGAATAAGGCGAAGTCGATGCCTGCATTGAAGTTCAGGTTACTTTCCCATTTCAATCCCGGTGTTGGGAGCCTGGAAGTGGTCAGACCTGCCTCGCCAAGACTGTTGTAGATGGAATACAGATCCTGGTATGCATAATAACTACCCAGGTTGTCATTTCCTTGTGCACCATAACTCGCACGTACCGTCAGATTGTTCAGCCAGGTAGTCTCCTTCAGGAAGTCTTCGGCGGTAGCATTCCAGGATGCACCTAAGGACCAGAAGTTACCCCAGCGTGAGTCCGGACTGAAACGTGAAGAACCATCTCTACGGAAACTGGCAGAGAAGAAATATTTCTGATCGTAGTTATAGTCCAGCTTACCGAGGAAACTGCTCAGCTTGTATTCATCTGAGCCGCCGGTAAAGCTGTTCAGTAATGAAGCCGCATTGGGCTCATCTTTACCAAGGAAGCCAAAGTTACTTCTCGAACCTGAAAGCACAGAAGTATTCAGCAGGTACAATTCCTGTCCGCCGAGGAAATTAAAATTGTGCACATCACCGATCTTGAAAGTATAGTCGAGCAGGTTATTGATGGTGATACCCATTGAGCGGGAGCTACCCTTAGTTACAGAACCTTTTCCGGTGATACCGGATCCGAAAGCCGGATTGATGTAAGAGTGGTTCAGACGGCTGACATAATCTGCATTGGCACTGCTTTTCAGCTTCAGGCCTTCCAGCAGGTTGAACTGCAGGTTGCCCCTGAAGATCATGGCGTCTTGTTTGTTGTTGTATTTATTCAGCTCGGAGGATCCAAGGAGGTTGTTTCCTGTGGCGGCTGCACTTGGGCGATAGTTTCCAAAATCATAAACCTTCTCTCCGTTGGCATCAAGTTTTAAGCTGCCATCGGGGTTGTGCTCATAAATGGGGTATATGTTAGATACCAGCCTGCCGAAGTTGGCAAAGTTACCCTGGTCGCTGTCGGATTGTGGCGGTGCATCCTGGCTGGTGGTATTTGCAGCGACATTGAAGCCTGCCTCAAACCATTTGTTCACCTTGGTGCTGTAGTTTACCCTTGCGTTATACCTCTTGAAGCCTGATCCGACGATAAAACCTTTATCATCCAGGTATCCACCGGATACGAAATACTTAGAGTCTTCACTACCCCCGCTGATGCCGATCTCTGCCTGCGTGCGTACGCCGTTTCTTGAAAGTGACTCCGTCCAGTCGTCATTCCATAAAGAGACTGCTCCCGGAACAAGTTTACCATCCAGTCCTACCGGCTGAGGATAGGCGCTGCCGTAAGGGTTAATTTTTAAGGCGTTGACCAATTCTGCGGATGCATATTGCGCCGCATCGGCGCTGTTCTTACCCTGATCCAGCTGATTGTTTCTTAAGGCTTCCCAATAGAGCTCAAAATACTGATCATTGTTGACCATGTCGTAATCTTTAATGGCACGTTTGGAAATACCTGTAGATACATTTAAGGTCACTGTTGGTTTCGAGTTCAGCTTTCCTTGTTTGGTGGTGATGATGATCACTCCGTTTGCACCACGTGATCCATACAGCGCACTGGCCGAAGCATCTTTCAGGACAGAGATCGATTGAATTTCGCTGTTGCTGATGGAATTGATGTTTCCCGAGAATGGCACTCCATCTACTACATAAAGTGGTGCACTGGAAGCATTAACGGAGCCGATGCCCCTTAGTCTGATGGTGGCGTCGCTGCCAGGTTGACCTGCAGAGGCGACCGACTGTAATCCCGGTACCAGTCCCTGTAGAGATCTGGATACACTTGATACTTGTCTGCCTTCCAGTTCTTTTGCGTTTACTACGGATGCAGATCCGGTATAGGTGGCTTTTTTTGCAGTTCCATAAGCGACCACGACAACTTCGTTGAGGTCGTTATTTTCACTGGCCAACTGCACATTGTATATGTTGCCGCTAACGGTTGCCTGTTGCTGTTGAAATCCGACATAAGAGAAGATCAGTGTATTTTCATTACCCGATAACCCTATCGAATATTTACCGTCGCTATTGGTAGCTGTACTTTTCTTGGTGCCTTTTACCGTGACGACTACGCCGGATAACGGAACGCGGTCAGATTGTTGCGTTACCGTACCTGTGACGGTTCGGTCCTGTGCATAACCCTGGCTGAAAAACAAGGTTACCAATATAATAATGAGTGTAAATTGATGTTTCATTTGTTAATTTATATGTTGTATTGTCTACTGTACTGAGGCAGGTTAATGCCTGCTTCAGCAAAATGATTGTTCCGACTGGTTATTCTGATGCTGCGGCATTCAGGAATGAGGCCAGGTTGTTGATTTTCTTCGCTGCAATGGCCAGTTGTTCCCGTGCAACCGTCCAGTCGTTCTGCTCGATGGCCTCACGTATACCTGGAAGTGTTTTTACTCCGTATCCAGTATAAAATCCTGGCGCATAGATGGTATGTCTGTACCAGGGACGGAGCGGCAGTCCACCTTCATTCAAAAGCTGTTTTTCCGCCTGGAACAACGCCTGGTTCAGCTTGACCCTGCTTTTATTGGACAGGTTGGTGTTGTTACTGATGGTGGCAATCTTTACCGAGGCGCCATCCAATGATTTCAAGGCAGCATTGATTTCGCTGAAGTCAAATTCCGGCACTTCCGGTTTTGTTTTCGGTACAAAGAATACTTCTGAAGGGTTGGCAGCTTGTTGATATTTGCCTTCTTTGATCAGCCTGTTTTCTACAGTATAACTCTCTCTGAGCTGGTCACTCAGCTGGCTGACTTCCGCAACATACTTGCTGACAGTTTTCTGAAGGTTGCTGAACTCAAAAGGTAAAACCTCTGCATCTGCCAGTCGCAATACGCTGCGACCTGCTGTCTGTGCCAGCGCGACACCATATTTGAAGTCTGTATCCTTAAAGCGGACATAATTGTCGTAGGAATCATAGATGGAGTGGTATTCGCCACCTTCATCTTCACCACCAAAGGCAAAGTTTAAAGAAGGGATACCCAGATGCTGAAGGAAAGCCGAATAGTCAGAACCAGTACCAAGGGCACCTAAAGTTAAGGTATCCCTGTCGAGCAATGTCTTTTTCAGTTTTACTGTCGCAGCCTTCGTAATGGCGTTCGATTTTTTGCGATCGTATATAGATGCTTGTGTTTGTGGATCAGGGATCACCTTTGCAATATCGTCCACCAGCTGTTCAAGTGCATGCGAGCCGCCAGCTTCCAGGAAACCACGACCATTGCCGTCTGTATTGATATAAGCTACAGCTTTTTTGTTCAGCTCTTCAGCATGGTCTTCTACCCACTCAGTAGAGCCGAGCAATGATTGCTCTTCCCCATCCCAGGCACAATAAACCAGCGTTCTTTTGGGGCGATAGCCTGCTTTGACCAGGGCACCGATCGCTTTGGCTTCTTCCAGTTCTGCGGCAAGTCCGCTGATCGGATCTGCAGCACCATTTACCCAGGCATCGTGGTGGTTACCTCTTACAATCCATTCGTCAGGATAAGTTGATCCTTTGATTTTGGCAATGACGTTGTAAGCGGGAACAATATCCCAGTTAGAACTGATGTTCAGATGTACTTTCGCCGCTCCGCCACCAATGCGGTAGGTGATGGGCAGTGCGCCGCGCCAGCTTTCTGGTGCTACCGGACCATCTAATGCAGCAAGAAGTGGGAGTGCATCATGAGAACTGATTGGTAATACCGGGATCTTCAGGATCGTCGGTGCGTCTTCACGTGCGATGCGTTTAGCATCTTTCGTAGCACCAATATTTGGGGTCAATGGGTCGCCAGGGTAAATTACCATGTCGAGCACAGATCCCCGTTGTACAGTATGTTCGTTTTTAAACGGCCCCTTAGGGTAGACGTCGCCTTGGTAGTAACCATCTTCCTTAGGGTCTGCATAAATGATACAGCCAATAGCACCATGTTCGTAGGCGATCTTTGGCTTCATCCCTCTCCATGAACGGCCGTATCTGGCAATGACAATCTTTCCGGAAACGCTGATGCCCAGCTTTTCCAGCTGCTCATAATCGTCCGGAAGACCAAAGTTGACAAATACCAGTTCTCCGGTCACATCGCCATCAGCGCCCCAGGCATTATAAGTAGGCAGTTGTCCTTCTTGTCCGGAGGTTGCATCTTCTGCAAATGCAGGTTCCTTTAACACTGCGCTGAAGCGGGTAGGGGCGATGAGCTCCAATACCCTGGTTTTTGGTGTTGGAAAGAGCACCTGGTAAGTTTCAATCTTTGCATCCCAGCCATAGTCCCTGAACTTCTTTAATATAGATTCTGCAACGATTTTACCTTGGGCGGATCCCAGATGGTGTGGTTTTGCAGATAGTTCCTTAATGTTTTTACCGATGTTTACATTACTCAGCTGTGCATCAAATTTCTTTTCTAATGACAGCTGCGCTGAGGATGACTTGCTACTGAATCCCCGTAATTGCTGCTCCTGTGCATCGACCGTATAGACCGTCAGGCTGACTAAGCCAAGTAGTAGGTATTTCTTCATGATGTGGTGTAATTGTTTATCCATAAAATGTTCAATTTCAGAGTTGTTCGGTCATTGAGAAATTTTAGGACAGGCATAGATAGCTCAAACCCGGCCACAGTTTGCGGCGGAATGGAAAACTTATCTTTCTCTTTCTACAGAGTAGGAATTAGCACCTTTTACTTCCGGCTAGTACAGGTTGCTAAGACGTTACAGGGCCTTTCCCTCAGTCTTTCTTTATAAGTATGATCTTTAAGAACTCGTTTTGTGCGACAAAGATATAAATAATCTAGTAACCCTATAGTCTTTATTTAAAATTAAGGTGATTTTGCCTGGGAAATCACTTTTGTGGCTTTTCTGTGATGATTCAGCCTGACTTGCCTGAGCGTGAAAAATTTTGTGAATTCTTTTGCAGGGTTTAGAAAAACTATTCTATATTTGCAGCCCTAAGAAAATACATCCTAACTGCGGAAGTGGCGTAATTGGTAGCCGCACCAGACTTAGGATCTGGCGCTTCACGGCGTGGGGGTTCGAGTCCCTTCTTCCGCACTAAAAAGAGGACCTCAATCATGAGGTCCTCTTTTTTTATAACCACGGTAGGCATTTTAGTGTTTTACCACGCACAACCTCATCATTATTCACCTGTTGCTGGGAATTGATTTTAAGGATCTCATTCCGACGATGCTGAATGTGGATGAAAGGATGAAGCTTGCGAATGTCATCCGTGAATTGGGCAATCCCAAATTGAAACTCAATGAACAAAATCTGGAGCTTGTAGCCGTTTGAGAACTTCCTCTCCTGAATTGTTTCCTCTAGGCATTGCATTTGAATGATTAATGCTGTTTTGCGGTGTCTGCCTTGTTTTAGTTCTTGAATTAACAGTAGTTTTTGTCTGATTTTGATTTGTTTTTATTAATTTTCTCCATTGCAGGAGATATTTCGTCTTGCACTAATTGGTATTTTAAGACAACATATTGATGTTCACCAATATAATGAGCTTATAGGATCTTTTATTAAAGAAGTTAATTATGATAAAGAAGAGAGTTTCCATGAAAGACATTGCCCAACGCCTGGGTATTTCTACTGCGTTGGTGTCTTATGTATTGAATGGGAAACTTTCTGACAGAATTAATAAAGCAACTGCCAGCTTAGTTAAAGATACTGCAAAGGAAATGGGATACCAACCCAATTTACTTGCGAAGAGCCTGAGGAATAGTAAAAGTTATACGATTGGATTAATCCTTGCAGATATTGCCAATCCTTTTTCTGCCCACCTGGCAAGGATCATTGAAGATGAAGCAAAGAAAAGTGAGTACACTGTGATCTTTGGCAGTGCAGATGAGTCTCATCTTAAGTTTAATGATCTTGTTCAGACTTTTTTAAGCAGACAGGTTGATGGCTTTATCATTGCTGCGGTGGAAGGTGCGGAAGAATTGTTACGTTCTCTTAAGGAGCAGAATATTCCTTGCGTACTGATTGATCGTTATTTTTCCGGAATAGAGATGAATGCTGTTACGACAAATAATTACCAGGTGTCGTATGATGGAATTATGAAACTCCGGCAGAATGGATTTAACCGCATAGGCATGCTGCACCTGAAAAGTTCTCTAACCCCAATGACGGAACGGGTACGCGGTTATCAGGATGCTGTATCAAAAGATAATACCTATACCGGGGATCGTTATCTCATAGGAATTGATGAGCCGGATCTGAAACTGCAGGTTGTTTCTGCTATTGATCAATTGGTGAGTAGGGATGAACCTGTAGATGCTTTATTCTTTGCATCTAATCTTCTGGCTATGGAAGGACTTATCCATATTCGCAATTTGAATCTCCGTGTACCGGAAGATATAGGTATCCTCTGCTTCGACCAATCGGCAGCATATAATTTATTCTATTGTCCTTTGAGTTATATTGAGCAACCTATAAATGAAATTGGTGAGCAAGCGGTGACGATCTTACTTAATTCTATTGACAACTCTGAACTTCCTGTTCAGGATCTGGTATTGGAATCCAGGCTGGTGATGGAGCGCTCCGCTTTGAAAACCTCATAATAAATCGAAATCTTCTTATTCGTCTTTTTGCTGGCTGTTACGGACTGGACCTCGTCTGGTCACTGTCCGTACACTGGTCGAGAAGGAGAATGAGAAATGTGAGACCATAAAGAAAGTAAAGAGAGAGAAAAGAGAGGGCCGCTGTGCCTTTGGTCTCTGTTTAGTCTCTCTTTTCTCTCTCTTTAGTCTCTCTTTTGTGTCTGTCTTTCCCGAACCGTGTATGAGCGTCGTACGAACCGTGACTTATCCTGATATGGCTATACCTTTATTGATTTAACTATATCTGCAGATTTGCCGTTCCTGATCCAGTTATGCAAATCGTATGAGAATCCTTACGGAACCATGCTCTGACAAGGGCTGATTATCTTAGTCTATATATAATACTATACACTGTTATATATGATGCCATTATTTGTAATACTATTACAGAATACTCCAAACTGTATATATCGCATACTTTTTGTCTTGTGCAAACCAAAGAACTTATCTGTGATTTTATAGACGAGGTCCAACAAGGGGGGGGCGTTGTTAAGACCATTGAGGGTGCTCGGAGCGATGGTTTCCTCATTTTACTTGGGTTAGAATAGGGGATTTCGCCTCGGATTTATTGGTATTCGACCCTGCAATGGTATTTTTCGCCTGGAGGGCTGCTGCGACTAAATCTGTTTCCTGCTACCCTGTTTGTTCTTACGCTATTGATTATGACCATGCGCATAATTTTTTTCTGGTTGTAAACCATGCAGTTAGGGCTGTGATACAAATAAAGGGCTAGAAATGTTTTGGTCTACTGATATTTTTCCTACTTTTGCATCCCGCTTCGGAGGAAGTGAAACGGTGAGAAGGATAAGAGGAGAAGGAGTTTGAAATGTTGCAGTAGGAATTGGCCAGGCAGGTTTTTTAGTTTTTAAGTGTTAGAACAGAGAAAATAAAAAAGATCAAAAAAAAGCTTGACAATAACAAAAAGATTTCTACCTTTGCAATCCCAAACAACGGGGAGCTAAACGAACGGAGTTCGCAAGCGAATAAACAAGATTGAAACAATAGGCTTAACCGCAACAGAACTGGACGAGAAAGACCAGGTAAACACAGGGGTAGCAGATTGCAACATATAAAGAAGACCCGTGAGGCGATTCGAGAAGTTCATTAAAGAGATGTCATTTATAGCGTAGCGAGGTAGATTAGTACGGAATCAAAGTACATGATACTGAAGCTATTTTTTTAAGTTTGATTCTAACAGACAATATAACAATTAGAATAAAGACTATTATTAACAAGTTAAGAATGGTCAGCGTTCAAACAACACATTTTACAATGGAGAGTTTGATCCTGGCTCAGGATGAACGCTAGCGGCAGGCCTAATACATGCAAGTCGAACGATACTTTCCAGCTTGCTGGAGAGGAAAGTGGCGCACGGGTGCGTAACGCGTATGCAACCTACCTTAATCAGGGGGATAGCCCGAAGAAATTCGGATTAACACCGCATAAAATCACAGTATAGCATTATACAATGATCAAATATTTATAGGATTAAGATGGGCATGCGTGTCATTAGTTAGTTGGCGGGGTAACGGCCCACCAAGACAGCGATGACTAGGGGATCTGAGAGGATGACCCCCCACACTGGTACTGAGACACGGACCAGACTCCTACGGGAGGCAGCAGTAAGGAATATTGGTCAATGGAGGCAACTCTGAACCAGCCATGCCGCGTGCAGGAAGACGGCCCTCTGGGTTGTAAACTGCTTTTATTCGGGAATAAACCTCCTTACGTGTAAGGAGCTGAATGTACCGAAGGAATAAGGATCGGCTAACTCCGTGCCAGCAGCCGCGGTAATACGGAGGATCCAAGCGTTATCCGGATTTATTGGGTTTAAAGGGTGCGTAGGCGGCTTATTAAGTCAGGGGTGAAAGACGGTGGCTCAACCATCGCAGTGCCCTTGATACTGATGAGCTTGAATACATTAGAGGTAGGCGGAATGTGACAAGTAGCGGTGAAATGCATAGATATGTCACAGAACACCGATTGCGAAGGCAGCTTACTATGATGAGATTGACGCTGAGGCACGAAAGCGTGGGGATCAAACAGGATTAGATACCCTGGTAGTCCACGCCCTAAACGATGAATACTCGCTGTTAGCGATATACAGTTAGCGGCTAAGCGAAAGCGTTAAGTATTCCACCTGGGGAGTACGCCCGCAAGGGTGAAACTCAAAGGAATTGACGGGGGCCCGCACAAGCGGAGGAGCATGTGGTTTAATTCGATGATACGCGAGGAACCTTACCCGGGCTTGAAAGTTAGTGAATCATTTAGAGATAGATGAGTGAGCAATCACACGAAACTAGGTGCTGCATGGCTGTCGTCAGCTCGTGCCGTGAGGTGTTGGGTTAAGTCCCGCAACGAGCGCAACCCCTATGTTTAGTTGCCAGCACGTTAAGGTGGGGACTCTAAACAGACTGCCTGTGCAAACAGAGAGGAAGGAGGGGACGACGTCAAGTCATCATGGCCCTTACGTCCGGGGCTACACACGTGCTACAATGGATGGTACAGAGGGCAGCAAGCTGGCAACAGCAAGCAAATCTCAAAAAGCCATTCACAGTTCGGATAGAGGTCTGCAACTCGACCTCTTGAAGTTGGATTCGCTAGTAATCGCGTATCAGCAATGACGCGGTGAATACGTTCCCGGGCCTTGTACACACCGCCCGTCAAGCCATGGAAGTTGGGGGTACCTAAAGTATGTAACCGCAAGGAGCGTCCTAGGGTAAAACCGATAACTGGGGCTAAGTCGTAACAAGGTAGCCGTACCGGAAGGTGCGGCTGGAATACCTCCTTTCTGGAGTAGGTCAGACTACTCGCTGCGCAAATGATATAAATGACAGAAGATCTCAAAAAGAAACACCCATAGGATGAAACATCGTTTAGTGTTCTCATACTGAAGTAAAGACACCTAGTCCCGTAGCTCAGTTTGGTTAGAGCACTACACTGATAATGTAGGGGTCAGCAGTTCAAATCTGCTCGGGACTACAGATATATTCTAAGGGGGATTAGCTCAGCTGGCTAGAGCGCCTGCCTTGCACGCAGGAGGTCAACGGTTCGACTCCGTTATTCTCCACCATGACCGGTACTTAAGATAGAAGGTACAGAAATAGGGTTCAGGAATGAACTCCGGGATAGAAAAGTTCTTTGACATATTGGAAGAAGTTAAAAAAGAAGAGCAAACAACAATAGAGACGTTGTTAGCTTTGAGGAATGAAATGAGTAAGCAATTACAAATAGAAATCCGAAAGAGATAACAACCATCAAAAAAAGCATTTCCATAGGCGCAAAAGGCTATGGAGAGAAGAAAGTAAATAAGAGCACACAGGGGATGCCTTGGCTCTCAGAGGCGATGAAGGACGTGATAAGCTGCGATAAGCACTGGGGATTAGCAAATATGAATTGATCCGGTGATTTCCGAATGGGGAAACCTGGCTAGTTGAAGACTAGTCGTATAATACGCAAACCTGCCGAACTGAAACATCTAAGTAAGCAGAGGAAGAGAAAATAATAATGATTTCCTAAGTAGTGGCGAGCGAACGGGAAAGAGCCCAAACCATATTTGTTACGGCAAATGTGGGGTTGTAGGACTACGATATGATTATAATGCAATGAAGTGGAACAGGATGGGAAGCCTGGCAACATAGAGTGAGAGCCTCGTACACGTAAGTACCATTAGTCTAGTAGTATCCTGAGTACCGCGAGGTCGGAGACGCCTTGTGGGAATCTGCCGGCACCATCCGGTAAGGCTAAATACTCCTGAGAGACCGATAGTGAACCAGTACCGTGAGGGAAAGGTGAAAAGAACCCCGAACAGGGGAGTGAAATAGAACCTGAAACTGTGTGCTTACAAGCGGTCGGAGCGTCCAGGTGGCGTGACGGCGTGCCTTTTGCATAATGAGCCTACGAGTTACTCTTCTCTGGCAAGGTTAAGTGTTTAAGACACGGATCCGAAGCGAAAGCGAGTCTGAATAGGGCGTATAGTCAGGGGAGGTAGACGCGAAACCTTGTGATCTACCCATGGACAGGTTGAAGGTGCGGTAACACGTACTGGAGGACCGAACCGATAAACGTTGAAAAGTTTCCGGATGATCTGTGGGTAGGGGTGAAAGGCTAATCAAACTGGGAAATAGCTCGTACTCCCCGAAATGTTTTTAGGAACAGCGTGGATATAAAGTTATATAGAGGTAGAGCTACTGATTGGGTGCGGGGGAGTCAAATCCTACCAAATCCAGACAAACTCCGAATGCTATATAATATGATCTGCAGTGAGGCCCGGGGTGCTAAGGTCACGGGCCGAGAGGGAAAGAACCCAGACCATCAGCTAAGGTCCCCAAGTTATAGTTAAGTTGAACTAACGAGGTCCGATTGCATAGACAGCTAGGATGTTGGCTTGGAAGCAGCCATTCATTTAAAGAGTGCGTAACAGCTCACTAGTCGAGCGATCGGGCATGGATAATAAACGGGCATTAAACTATACACCGAAGCTATGGGTAATATTAATATTACGGTAGGGGAGCATTCCAGCGGCAGCGAAGTTATGACGTAAGTTGTGGTGGAGCTTCTGGAAAAGCAAATGTAGGCATAAGTAACGATAAGGCGGGCGAGAAACCCGCCCACCGAAAGGATAAGGTTTCCTGATCAACGCTAATCGGATCAGGGTTAGTCGGGGCCTAAGGAGAACCCGAAAGGGATATTCGATGGACAACGGGTTAATATTCCCGTACTTTTTATAACTGCGATGTGGTGACGGAGTAGTGACACTACCGCGATCTGACGGAATAGATCGTTGAAGACAGTAGGTATTGGTCTGGTAGGCAAATCCGCCGGACTAGCTGAAAGTCGATAGTACCGCGAACCTTCGGGTAAGTGGATAGTGTAGGTAATCAGACTTCCAAGAAAACCCGCTAAGCTTCAGGTTATAAAAACCCGTACCGCAAACCGACACAGGTATCCGGGAAGAGAATTCTAAGGTGCTCGAGTGAATCATGGCTAAGGAACTCGGCAAAATGGCCCTGTAACTTCGGGAGAAGGGGCGCTGGTAGCAATATCAGCCGCAGTGAAAAGGCCCAGGCGACTGTTTAACAAAAACACATGGCTTTGCAAAATCGAAAGATGAAGTATAAGGCCTGACACCTGCCCGGTGCTGGAAGGTTAAGAGGGGATGTTAGTCGCAAGGCGAAGCATTGAATCGAAGCCCCAGTAAACGGCGGCCGTAACTATAACGGTCCTAAGGTAGCGAAATTCCTTGTCGGGTAAGTTCCGACCTGCACGAATGGTGTAACGATCTGGGCGCTGTCTCAGCCATGAGCTCGGTGAAATTGTGGTCCCGGTGAAGACGCCGGGTACCCGCAACGGGACGGAAAGACCCCATGCACCTTCACTACAATTTAACATTGACATTGGATACAGGATGTGTAGGATAGGTGGGAGACTATGAAGCGGCGTCGCCAGGCGTCGTGGAGTCAACGTTGAAATACCACCCTTTCTGTATTCGGTGTCTAACTTCGCCAAGCGAAGGACATTGTTTGATGGGTAGTTTGACTGGGGTGGTCGCCTCCAAAAAGGTAACGGAGGCTTTCAAAGGTAAGCTCAATACGCTTGGTAACCGTATGAGGAGTGCAATAGCATAAGCTTGCTTGACTGTGAGGCATACAAGCCGAGCAGGGTCGAAAGACGGATATAGTGATCCGGTGGTTCTGCATGGAAGGGCCATCGCTCAAAGGATAAAAGGTACGCTGGGGATAACAGGCTGATCTCCCCCAAGAGCTCATATCGACGGGGAGGTTTGGCACCTCGATGTCGGCTCGTCACATCCTGGGGCTGGAGAAGGTCCCAAGGGTTCGGCTGTTCGCCGATTAAAGTGGCACGCGAGCTGGGTTCAGAACGTCGCGAGACAGTTCGGTCCCTATCTGTTGTGGGCGTAGGAATTTTGAGTGGGGCTGACCTTAGTACGAGAGGACCGGGTTGGACTAGCCTCTAGTGAATCTGTTGTTCCGCCAGGGGCATTGCAGAGTAGCTACGCTGGGAATAGATAAGCGCTGAAAGCATCTAAGTGCGAAACTAGCCACGAGATGAGAATTCCATATAGGACCGTAGCAGACTACTACGTTGATAGGTTACAGATGTAAAGGTGGTGACATCAAAGTCGAGTAATACTAATCATCCGAAGCTTTCAAGAGCAGTAAACTGTTGTTTGTTCTTCCTAACTTAACTTCTTTCAATAATATGTCATTGTTTGACAGCATAAGGTAAATCAATACCAGAAGCTGTATAAACATTAAAAATATTTAGGTGCCTATATCGGTGGTGTCCACCTCTTCCCATTCCGAACAGAGAAGTTAAGCCCACCAGAGCCGATGGTACTGCGGTAACACGTGGGAGAGTAGGTCGGTGCCAAATCTTAAAGAAAGCCTGTAGTCAAAACTGCAGGCTTTTCTTGTTTACAGAAATTTTTTCATTTATATATTATTGATCATACAATAGTTAACGTACAGGAGTGCTACATTTTATGAGAGTTTTCGTTTATGGGGATTTGATATTCCTCCCTCATTATTTTTAAATAAACGCGTCCTACTTCTTAGCATTTCAGGGGGCAATTGGCATTTCTCCAGCTTATACGGGATCTGTGGGCAGTGAATTTTGTACAGTCGATTCTCAGCGATTGGATAGGTCTGGTACTATTTTTTGTTTCATTATCGTTGTTTACTGACCATTTTGCTCTTATTCATGGCCTCTTACTAGAGCTGATCTCTGTTCTGTAATCTGATCTTACCTGGTATTACGTATTGGATGGCCTTAAGAAGGAAATCTTGATATATTTTATTAAATTTGAGAGGAAACACACATGATTTAGATGCATAAGGGATGTTCAGATGAGGAATTGATCGATCTGTTAAACGGCGGTAGCAGAGAGGCTTTTGATGAGATATACCGCAGACATTGGTCGGCGATGTACGTCATCGCATTCAATATGCTCAGAGATCATGATGCTTGTATGGATGTGATACAGGATGTGTTCGTTTGGATCTGGGACAGATCCGGTGAGCTGGAGATCGCTACGTTAAAGTCATACCTCATGTCGGCAGTGAAATATAAGGTCACTAATGTGATTCGCATGCTGAAGTCCCGTCAGTCTTACCTCGATCAGATTGAAACGATAGAACCTTCTTTCGATAATGTCAGCAGCGAAATGGAATTGAAAGAGTTGAAGGCTGTATTATTGCAGTTTACTGCTGAATTGCCTGAAAGATGTCGAGAAGTCTTTGAACTGAGCAGAAATTCCCATTTAAGTAATAAGGAAATCTCTATAAGGATGGGTATTTCTGAAAAAGCAGTAGAAAGACAGATGACTATCGCTTTGAAACGGCTGAAAAGTTCGCTTATTCTTTTTTGCATCCTGTATGTCTCTTCATTTTAGGTACACGTACCGGTGTATTCTTGGTTCTTTTGCTTTCTCTGCTGTAATTTTAAAATAAATAAAACTTTTTCTGGATTTCTTTGTGGGGCTGAGCCTGTTTGATGTGCCTTATAGGAAATGGGGATGATGAATTGCTCCTGATCCTTAAAAGCATAACCAGTTTCAATGACAAAAGAAGCGTTTTTTCAACTCACAGATAAAGTTAAAGAAGGCACTGCGAACGACGCAGAGCTGGAATTGTATAATCAATATTTTAATTACTTCCAGGTATTGGAGGCCTGGGATGAAGAGACGATGGGTGTAGAGGACGTTCGCGGTCAGTTATTGTATGAGTCAATAGATCGTGCGATAGGCGCTCCAGTCCCGGTCAGGAAACTAAATACAGGGTGGAAGAAGTTTGTGACTGTCGCGGCCGCGGTGCTGCTGCTTGCAGGATCTGCAGTTTTCTTTGTCTATCAGCAAGGGCAGCCAGCGGAACAAATACTATCCAGTATCAATGTCGCTTCTGCCAGCACGAACGACCTAATCCAGCTCCCTGACGGAAGTACGGTGATCTTGAGTGCGGGGAGCCAGCTGAAGTATGCCTCCAGTTTTGAAGGGAAAGCGGTCCGTGAGGTTTTCTTAACAGGTAAGGCTTTTTTCGATGTCAAACATCGCAGCAATCAGCCATTTATTGTCCGTACAGGAAAGGTGAATACACAGGTTTTAGGAACCGCCTTTGATGTGGACTCCCGGAATGAGCGGATCACCGTTACCGTGATCCGAGGAAAAGTAGTGGTCAATAAAGGAGGACAAACGCTGGGCACTTTAACCCCCAATAAACAGGTCGTTTATAATATTGCGGCGGATCAGGCCACGCTCCATGATACCGACGCCGAGAAAACGGTAGCCTGGAGAGAACAGGACCTGGTATTCAAAGACATCACTTTCGATAATGCCGCAGTGTTGCTGCAGGAGCGTTTCGATGTGAAGGTCATCATTGGCGACAAGCGTCTTGGCCAGCAACATTTCACCACCACGCTGTTTGAGAATCAGAGTCTGGAGGACTTCCTGACCTTAATCTGCGATTTTAATAATGCCGTATACCAATACGACGAGATCACTAAACATGTAACCATTAAACCAAAAAACTAACCCAAATGAACCAACCCAGACCTTCTTAATGAAAAAGGCCCTGCTATAGCTACATATTACGAGTATGGAACTATTGCAGAACCTCCTGGACCACATCCCCAAGGGATCATGAGTCCTGTTTTAATGTAATTCTCATAAGGTATTTAAATCACACCAACATTCGAATATATGAATTTTTCTGCAATTGCAGCTAAATACGGGGACGGGTATGTCCGCCGTATCCATAAAAAAATCCTGATTGATTTTATGCGTATTACTTCGTTTATCATTCTGACACTCACGATCTCAGCGCAGATGCTGACTGCCTCCAATGTTAAGGGCCAACGTATGGGAGAGGTACGTGTGAAGCTTAAACTGAACAGGGAAAGCCTGTCGGAAGCACTGGAGAAAATTGAAAAGCAAACGCCCTTCCATTTTCTGTATCGTAGCGAAGAAATTGGCGAAATAGGGAAATTAAACCTGGTAGAAACGACCACGACGCTTGATAAGCTATTGGAAGCTCTGCTGGCCAATTCTTCGCTGGACTTCAGGCAGGTCAACCGGCATATTGTCATTACTAAAAAATCAGAAACCCCATCAACCATTGCCAATGAAAAAAACGTCTACAAAAATCCAATTATAAGAGCTGATATTGACATCAGAGGACGGGTCATCGATCAGACCAAACATGGTATGCCGGGCGTCAGCGTATGGGTGGTGGGCAGCCGCTCAGGTACGACCACAGATAAAGATGGTAACTTTAACATTAAGGTGCCCGATTCCAGCGCTGTCCTTGAGTTCAGCTACCTGGGTTATTTGTCCAAGAAAATAGGTGTGGCTTCCGGTAATTATAAATCGGTTACCCTGATGCCGGATGACAACAACCTGAATGAGGTCGTGATCAATACCGGTCGTTTTGAGCGTAAGGCAGGAACTTTTACCGGTGCAGTTGCGGCCTTTACAGGAGCAGAGCTGAAACAAGTTACCAATCAGAATGTCATCCAGGGATTGGCGATTCTGGATCCTTCTTTCCAAATCCTGGACAACATCAACCTGGGCTCGGATCCGAACAACCTGCCGAACATCCAGCTCAGGGGACAAACGGGAATTCCGGAGAACCTGGAGAATGAGTTCGGCAACCAGCCCAACCAACCACTGTTTATTCTGGACGGCTTTGAGACGACCTTGGAGAAAATCTATGACCTGAACATTAACTTTGTGAAAAGCATCACCCTGTTGAAAGATGCGGCCGCAAAATCCATGTATGGTTCTAAAGCTGGAAATGGTGTGGTGGTCATTGAGACGATTGAACCGCAGGCAGGTAAGCTGAGGCTTAGCTATCAGGCAAGTCTGAATGTAACCGCTCCGGATCTTAGCAGTTATGAGCTGACAAACTCCCGCCAGAAATTGCAGGCAGAGCTGCTTGCTGGTAAATATACTTCTGCAGACCCATTGACGCAAGCCTCACTGCTTCGTGATTACAGCATCAACCAAAAAGCAATGATGGACGGAGTAGACACCTACTGGTTGTCGCAACCACTGCAAAACGGCTACGGACAACGTCATACCCTCATGATGGATGGTGGAGATCAGGCTATGCGTTACTCGGCAAATGTGGCCTATAATAAAACTACAGGGGTAATGAAGGGGTCGGACAGGACCAGTGTAAACGGTCAGTTTAACCTGATTTACCGTGTGAACAAGATCTCTTTCCGCAATAACCTGTCGATTGACAGGAACATCGCCAAAAATTCTCCTTACGGCAGTTTCTCCGAATATTCCAAGATGAACCCCTACTGGAGAATTTATGATGACAATGGAAACCTGATTCCTTCTTATGCGATGAGCAGCGGCCTGTTTAACATCTCTGGTCAGCTGGCGTATAACCCATTATATAATGCTTCACTTAACATTAAGGATGGCAGCAACTATACCAATGTGATTGAGAACTTCTCTACAGAATGGAACATTGTGAAAAACCTGCGCCTTAGCGGCCGTCTGGGGCTGAGTCTTCAGAACAACGAATCTGAACTGTTCTATCCTGCATCGCATACCAGGTACCTGAATGTAGATGTAACCAGTCCGGAATACAACAACCGCGGTATGTATACAGTCAGCAATGGCAAGACGGCGAATTACAATGGCGATATTTTGCTTGCCTACTCTGTACAGGCGGGGAAACACCTGGTCTATGCCAATGCGGTTTATGCTATGAACCAGATTACTGGCCGCTCAGTTGGTCAGACGATGGTTGGATTTCCCAATGATAAGATGGATGACATTACTTTTGGTAATGGGTATGCCGCAGGTAGTAAAGCTTCCGGGGCTGAGAATACAAGCCGTACGGTTTCCACCTCAGGAGCGGTGAATTACTCTTTTGACAACCGTTTTCTTGCTGATTTCGCCTATAGTCTCAATGGCGGATCGCAATTCGGCAGAACCAACAGGTGGGGTGGTTTCTGGTCGACTTCCATCGGATGGAACCTTCAGAATGAGCAGTTCATTAAAAATATAGAAGCCATTGATCGTTTGAGGATCACTGCAAGTACAGGGGTAACCGGTACACAGGGCGGTAATGCCTATAAATCATTGGCGAGGTACAGGTACATCACCAATGTCAACTACAATGGTGACCTTGGGATGGAGCTGATGGGTTTACCCAATAACGACCTGATGTGGCAGAGTGTGCGCGACAACAACATTGGCTTTGACCTTGGCTTTCTGAAATCTGCCAATCTCCGCGTAGACTATTACATTAAGGACACCAAAAACCTGCTTTCCGATCAGATCGTAGCACCTTCCGCAGGTTTCAATTCCTATGCAGAGAACATTGGAGAAGTACGTAACAAGGGCTTCCAGGTAGCGGCAAGTGTAAGGGTGTTCAACAATCCGAAGAACCGTTCCAACCTGAACCTTTTCCTGAACGTTGCCCACAATACCAATAAAATCAGTAAAGTATCCAACTCACTGGAGCAGTTAAATTCAGCTAAAGACAATGCGCAGCAGAATGGTTCTTTAGGTACAGCTGAAGGAAGGGCGACACTGCAGAATCCGTCCACAAGATATGAGCCTAACCAATCCACCACAGCAATATGGGTGGTGCCTTCTCTTGGAATTGATCCTGCAAACGGAATGGAGATTTACCTGAAAAAAGACGGTACACAAACCTATGTATGGTCGGCTGCCGACTACGTAGTGGGTGGGGATTCCAATGCTAAATACACCGGTTCCTTTGGATCTAACTTCCAGTATAAAGGTTTCAATGCAAACTTCGCCTTTTCATTCCGTCTGGGCGGGCAGATGTATAACTCCAGCCTGGTGACCAAGGTTGAGGATGCCGATTTCAACTATAATGTGGACATCAGGGCTTTGGAAGAGCGCTGGAAAACACCGGGGCAGCAGAGTTTGTATAAAGACATCGCGCTCATCATGCCAACCAGGCCGACCTCACGTTTTGTACAGGACCTGGATGAGCTGATCTTCTCCTCTGTAAGTCTTTCCTATAATTTCAGTGAGTTGAACTTCATGAAACAGAGCCGCATCAAAGGCCTGCAGTTTGGCGTCAACCTGAATGACCTGGCAAGGATCAGTACCGTCAGAACGGAAAGAGGATTGGATTATCCATATGCAAGAACCATGTCGTTTTCATTATCAGCTAATTTTTAAGAACCATGAAATTCAACTACTTCATCATCGCTGCTTTATTGCTGACAGGACTTTCTTCCTGCAACAAATGGCTGGATGTAAACCCAAAAACGGAAATAGAATCGGCTGTAGCCTTTCAGGATGAACAGGGTTTCAAAGACGCCCTGACCGGCTTATATGTAAAAATGGCGAGTGCGCCGCTTTACGGACGTGAGCTGACCTACGGTTACCTTGAAGTATTGGCAAAGCAATATCCGGTATTGCCGAATTCAAGTACCTATTATCAGGCTTCTTTATATAACTACCTCGATACTGCTTCCAGGTCCCGCATGGACAATATATGGAACATCGGGTACAATATGATTGCCAATGACAACAACCTGATTGAAAATCTGAATACTGCAAATGTAAGTATGTTTGCGGCGAATAATTACAATGTGATCAAAGGTGAAGCTTATGGCTTACGTGCATTTATGCATTTTGACCTGCTTCGCCTGTACGCCCGCTCACCAGCTTCTGCAGGCGGCATAACAAGTCCGGGGATTCCTTACAGCGAATTTCTTGACAAGAGGACCAGCGCTACCTTGCCGGTAGGAGAAGTGATCAATAAGGTCCTTGCGGATTTAGATGTAGCGGCCTCCTTATTGAAAACTGCCGATCCTATTGTACCAGGAAGTGGCGTAGCTGCTACCGGATTCCTGAGAGACAGGCAGTATAAGTTTAATTATTATGCCGTAAAAGCATTGCAGGCAAGGGTATACCTGTACATCAATGATAGGGTAAAGGCGCTTGAATGTGCGCGGGAAGTCATACAGTCTGGCGCGTTTACCTTTACGCCCAATACGCAGATTGTAAACAACACAGAGGAGTTCAGGAACAAGTTATTGACTCAGGAGCTGGTATTTTCATTGAATGTACCGACACTGCAGACCGATGCAGACCCATATTTTAATGTCATTAATGGGGAGCTCTCTATACTGACCACTGACTTCAATCAGATTTATGAAAGCAACTTGTCTGACTTGCGTTATGTGTACATCAGTAGGCAGAATGCCGACAATACCAGGCGTTATTCCAGTAAGCTGGTGGGGCCGACCGGATCGAAGGCACGCGTGCCTGTAATCCGCTGGTCGGAGTTGTATTATATTGCCGCGGAATGTCTGAAAGATACAGATCCCGGTTCCTCAGTCAACTACCTGAACCTGGTAAGGAGGCAGCGGAACGTCCTGAATGACCTTTCTGCAGCTGATCTCACAGCGGAGCAGATCCAGAACGAGATATTCAAAGAATATAGAAAAGAGTTTGTCGCTGAAGGCCAGTTGTTTTACTACTACAAACGGGTGAACAGGCCAACGATTGAATTCAGCACGGTGGCTGCCAATGACAATATTTATGTACTTCCTAAACCTGATAATCAAATTGAATATGGAAACTAAAAGATTAACATCTGTAAGCACCTTTGGCTTCAATTTTTTAATAATGGTGATTGCTGTGGCCTTCTCTGCTTGTGAGAAAAGTGTGGACAGCTACGAGAATGATCCGCGCATCTATTTTTTTGAACGTCAGAATGACCTGGTGTCGACCAGGATCACGTCAAAGTCTTTTTCTTTCCTTACTTATCCCTCAACGGTGACAAGGGATACCATGTTGATCAAAGTGAAGATCATGGGACTTCCGGGTGCAACAGACCGCATTGTGCGTGGCGAAGCCATTACAGAGGGTACTACCGCTATTGCTGGACAGCATTACGAATTTATTGACGGAACGATTAAGGCTGGTGCCATCATTGGAGAACTGCCTGTGGTATTGCTGCGTAGCGAGGACATAAAAAATGAGGCGGTGACGTTAAAGGTTAGGATTGCAGAAACAACAGATTTTAAACCGGGGGTTGCGGAAGACAGTTCTTTTAGCCTGACCTGGAATGATAACCTGATCAAACCAACGAACTGGGATACCGGTTTGTTCTTTTATTTCGGGACCTACAGTGCAGTGAAATTCCGGTTTGTGATCGATGTGCTTGGCCTTGCGGAGTTTCCACTTCAGGCAAGTGCAAGGGTTCCGCTTAAACCAGGGGAATTTTCCAATGCGGCGATGTTGGATTTCAAGGCTCGTATGAAGCAGGCCTTGCTGGAATACAACAATACCCATACTGATCCGAAGAAAGATGAAAATGAACAACTTGTCACTTTTCCACTTTAACCACCACCTGCAATGAAATTTAAATTATCATATAAAGTACTGCTGACGATGTTAATTTGTCGGCATTCTTCTCCTGTAAAAAGGACTTAGGAAATTATGACTATACCGACACAGCTGTTCCTGTGATTGACACTACAGGTATCGGCGGCGATATCAGGGTAATCCGCTATTCGAATCTCCATTTAGATCCGAAAATTACGCTACCCGGGAAAGATACGACAGGGCTGACTTACAAATGGATGATTTACAGGCGGGGAGCAGCAACTACAGGATCTGTGATCATTCCACGGGAGCTCGCTACTACAAGGCTGCTGGACGCGGCCATTGCTGAGACGGTCGGGGACTATTACTTGGAGCTGATTGTTACCGATCCGGCGACTGAGATCAGGAAAAACGTGATTTTTAATGTCGCGGTTTCTTCAGGGATGGACAATGGCTGGATGGTGTTGTATGAGCACAATGGTGGCGCTGATGTCGATTTCCTGATTACACCAAATGCGGTGCCCGGAGCAGAGGTCAGCTGGCTGAAGAACCTCTACTCCTTGTCGACAGGCGACGTGATGCGCGGAACGCCACGTTTCATCCGACAGTCGAGGAGAACGTCTTTTTCGTCACCAGTGATGAACTGGATCACTGTTGGAAGTTCTACAGAGATCCACAGGATGAACGGAAATGACTTCTCGCTGATGCGTGAAAATTCGGCCATGTTCAGACGACCTGAAACGATCAATCCGGAAGCCTTAAATACTTCTGATTTCAGTTTTGCAGAGGTGCTGATTAAAGGAGGACGATTACACTACCATCAGGTGGTCAATGATCTCGATGCTTTATTTGGTGGCTCCATTACCGGCGACTATGAACTTGCTCCTTTTATTGCCAATGCTTCAGGATCAAGCATGATCGTTGCGGCTTACGATCAGAAACATTCCCGGTTCATCCGTCCCTTTAATGGTGCGGCTCTTCCCCTGATGGCACCAGCGTCGGCAGGACAACCATTTGACCTTTCCAATATTGGTAAAGACATGGTATTTATGGATCAGGGCTTCAGCAACTATACGCATGGCTTCTTTAAGGATAAAACAGGAAATGGACGTTATATGTACACGATGAATTTCCTCATTGCCGACAATGGGATGCAGGCGATGGCGGCGTACAACATGAGTAGCCTTCCGGAGATTGCAAATGCGAAATTTTATCAATGCGGTGAGCTGGGCTATGTTGCCTATTATGCTACCGAAGAAAAAATCTATCTGTACGATTACTTCGGAACAAACACGGCGAGTGTTGCCTTTACGGTTCCGGCAGGGGAGAAGATTACGAGCATGAAGATCTATAAACCAAAACCGAATTTTGGACTGACCACTACCGATAACAGGCTGATGTACCTGGCGACCTGGGATGGCTCGACAGGCAGGGTATATGAGTTGGCCATCAATCCGACGAGCGGACAGATTACGCCAACACCACTCTCAAAATTTGAAGGCATGGGTAAGGTGGTAGATATGGCACCGAAGTCAAAAGGTGCTGGCTTATTACAATAAAAAAAGAAAATGTTTATGAAAAAATCAATCATTGCAAGTGCGCTGGCACTTGCAATGTTCTGCAGCTCCGGTGTTGCGCAGGACAAGAACTTTAGCCTCAGCAATAAAGAGCCCCAGGCGGGCGAATCTGTTGGCATCAACTACAATCCCAAAGGCACTGCCCTGGAAGGTAAAAAGAAAGTCACCGTTACGGTATATCAGTTTTGTAACTACCAATGGCAAACGAACGACGTGGTGATGGAGAAAAAAGACAGCCTGTGGACGGCAAGTTACCTGCTGCCTGAAAACGCCAGTTTTGCGGCGTTTAAGTTCAAAAGTGGCAAGGCTGTAGATGTTGGACAATCCATGGCTTACGGCTGGTTATTGTTCGGTAAAGATGGCAAGAACATGCCGGGTGCTTATGCGGGCTGGGCGTTTCTGAGAAATGCTTCTGTTCCGGAGATGTTCCCTGATTTCAGCAAAGATAAGTTCCTGATAGGTGACGATGTGGTCGTCTATTGGATGGAACAGCAATTGCGCAATCAGCCGTACACCAGAAGGGACATCTTTTACCCACACCTGAAAGTGCTTAAGAAAGTAGATGCGGAGAAGGCGAAGAAAGCGGCACTTAGAGATATCGACTACATGAAATCGCTCCCCGATCTGACAGAGAGGGACCTTAAAAATATGCAGCGGGTATATGCGGAGGTTCTGGAGCGCCAGGCATCGGCAGATTCCATGGGCAGGATGATTGCTGCCATCGACTCAGCAGCGATTAAGCGGTTGAACCCGGAGAAGCTGGCTGCTGTAAAGGCATTGGGAGCGGAACGTGATTATAGAAAGCTGTTGCCCATGACGATCAGTTTCCTGGACCGTTTTCCAATGGACAAAGCAGATCGTGCTTTTGACATTGCCAACAGGATTGATTATGTAAAATTTTACAGTAATATTGCCATCGTGGCATCAGTAGAAAAAGACTCTGTAACCTTCAAAAAATATGTAGCACAGGCACCCTTTGGTAGTCTGAGTACCATTTTTTACAAATGTATGAAGGTACCTTATGTGTCGCTCAAGAGTTTTACTGCAGCGGAAGCCTTTGTTTATGCAAAGCCAATGATGGACAGGTTACTGACATTCAATGATGCGAAGCCCGATGGATTCATGGATGTGTATATGGATAATGCGGGAGTATATTCCGATATCCTGATGCACCTGAATAAGGATGAGCAGGCACTCGGTTTTGCAGGCGCGGCGCAGCAGAAATATGAATATGGCAATTCCCCTTTAAATGAAGTGTCTGCGATATTGCTGGAAAGGAACGGGCAGCAGGATAAGCTGAAATTTGTACTGGAAAGCAGCATGAAGAAGAATCAGATGACACCCCTGATGCTGGAGATGCTGAAAAAGAATTACATCAGTCGCAACAAATCTGAAAGCGGGTATGATACTTATTTATCTTCCCTGAAGGATGGAGAACGGAATGCTGAACTGCAAGCAAAGGTGAAAAAGTCGATGATCAAAAAGACTTTGCCTGAGTTCAGTGTGAAGAATAATAAGGGGCAGATGGTGAAACTCAGTGATCAAAAAGGAAAAGTTATTGTTTTGGATTTCTGGGCTTCATGGTGTGCGCCTTGTAAGGCTGCATTTCCCGGGATGAAAATGGCGGTAGAGAAATATAAAAATGATAAAGACGTAGCTTTCTTCTTTGTAGATACGCAGGAGAATAGAAAAGACTACGAAGCCTATGTAAACGGATATCTGAAAGATAACAAATTCGAGGAGTTTGAGGTGTTGTTTGATGCAGATGCCAAAGTATCTAAAAGTTTTGGCGTTGGGCCGATCCCTCATAAAATGGTGATCGACAAAAACGGTGCCTTGCGTTTTTCGGAGGTCGGATACATGGGCAGTCCTTCAGAGCTGGTGGACGAGATCAGCATGATGGTGGAACTGGCACGTAAATCAGACTAGGATGAAGAAAGTTTTCATGGCAGCGCTACTGGTATTTTTGATGCAGGCAGCGGTTGCGCAGGAGTCTGAGGTATCCTTTAAGAATAAGGATGGCAGCATCACATTCGGGGCGACGCTTTCTGTTCCTACGGGATATCGGAGTGGCAATGCCGTCGTGTTGGTTTCTGGTACAGGTAAACAGGACCGCGATGGACTAATGGCTGGACATTTCTGGTTTAAGGTGATTGCTGCTTACCTGAACACTAAGGGACTTGTGGTACTGCGTGTAGACGATAGGGGCGTTGGAAAAACTACGGGTGTATATGAAGATGCGACAACGGCAGATTTTGCCGAGGATGCGCTTACCGCGTTAAATTACTTAAAATCCAGAAAAGACCTGCACCTAAAGAAGACAGGTATGCTCGGGCACAGTGAAGGTGGCGTGGCGATTTCAATCGCTGCTGCACAGTCGTCGGATGTCGCATTTCTGATCAGTCTCGCGGGACTGGCAACTACAGGACTGGAGGCACAAATCCTGCAGAATAAAGACATTGTTGCGGCGGCGCCGATATCTGATTATGATAAAAAACGTTATGATGTGATCAATGAGCTGATGTTTCATACTGCATTTAAATATGCAGATTCTACCAATATGCACGCTAAGCTCAATGAAGTTTACAATGTCTGGAAAGTTAAAGATGACGCTGCTTTTAAGGAACAGAAAATTGCATTCGATCATTTCAGGTTCCCAATTTACAGTTGGTCCCTGACTGCTGAGAAGGCCTGGTACCGATATTTTATCAAGTATGACCCGGCGGACTATCTTCCAAAGGTGAAGGTGCCGATCCTTGCCATCAACGGAAGTAAAGACCTGATGGTAAAAGCCGGGCCAAATCTGGCCAACTGGAAACAGCTGCCTTTGGAGGGTGGGAACAAACAGGTGACCATTAAAGAGTTTCCCGGGTTAAACCATTTGCTACAGCATAGTGAAACAGGGTTGCCGCAGGAGTATGCCGCGATTAAGGAAACTATTGCTCCGGAGGTGCTTGACGAGATTGGCAAGTGGCTGTCTGGCAATAAGCTGTAAAAATAACGCTCAGTATACCAATAAAAGAATCCCCGTGCATTTTAAATGCACGGGGATTCTTTTTGTCGATATTTATTTATCTGATCAGGTGATAGGCTGAGGAAGTGTTTTTCCGAATTATTGCTGATGCTAAGGCATCTGAATGTCCGTTAGTGGTTGTTGGAGATATCGAGCTGGTATCGGTCTAACAATCCGGCAAGGCTCATCGCGGAAAATTTAGCCTTTTTCATCTTGTTGAATTCAGGTTGGATGCTGAAGTTTCTGGCCGTCGTAAAGTCGGCTTTCTCGAGGGTGGTATTGAAGAATGTAGCGGCAGAAAGATCGCAGTTGCTGAAGATGGATTCTGTAAGGTCGGTTTCGGAGAAATCAACTTCTTTCAGTGAGCAATTGTCAAACGTTGTTTTTCTAAGCTTGGTGCCAAAGAAAGTACAATAATCGAGGAAACTATTAATGAAAGTAAATGAGAACAGGAATTTATTACACTTGGTGAAGTCGACGCCAAGTATTTTACAATCCTCAAAGACGACATCCCTCAGGCCTGCACCGTTAAAGATGGTCATGGTGAAATTGCAGTTCTTAAAGCTGCAGTCGATAAAGTCATTATCTGTTAAGTTACTCTTACTGAAGTCGCAGTTGATAAATTCACATTTTTCAAATTCCCGGTTTTGTAAGGTTTTTTCTGCATAGTTCACCTTTTTAAAGGTTTTGTTTTGATGTAGCGTAGGTTCAGAAGGATGGCTCATGTTTGCTGCTTAAGTAGTATAGGTTACTCTATTCGGTAAAGATACCGCAATTACCTAATAGAATTTTGGCAGTGGATTCAGCGAGGTATTCTGGCGCTGGTGCCAGTAAGGATAGATGGTGGGTGTTTCACTGGCAGCATCAAGTTTTTGAAGCTGTTCAGTACTCAGTTTCCAACCTACAGCACCAAGGTTTTGTTTCAGTTGTTCTTCATTTCTGGCACCGATGATGATGCTGGATACTGTGGGCCGTGATAAGAGCCAGTTCAGGGACACCTGAGCAACAGATTTGCCTGTTTCTTCAGCGACCTCGTCCAGTGCATCTGTGATGTTATAGAAAACCTCTTCATTGACCACAGCTTCAGGAACAGGGCTACCTCCCTGAGCCACACGGCTATCCTGGGGCATTGGTTTGTTACGGCCATATTTACCACCAAGGCGACCGGCAGCCAATGGACTCCAGATGAAACTGCCGACGTTCTGGTCTAAACCGAGTGGCATCAGTTCCCATTCATACTCGCGGTTGGCCAGAGAATAATATACCTGGTGTGCCACGTATTTGTTCCATCCATATTTTTCTGATACCGCAAGGGATTTCATAAGGTGCCATCCGGAGAAATTGGAGCAGGCGATGTAGCGTACTTTGCCGCTTTCAATCATATCATCTAGTGTTCTTAATGTCTCCTCAACGGGTGTATTGCCGTCAAAACCATGCATGTGGTAAATGTCAATATAGTCTGTGCCGAGCCTTTTTAAGCTTCCTTCCAGTTGTTTGAGCAGGTGAAAACGTGAGGAACCCTGGTTGTTGGGCCCTTTGCCAAAGGTAAATGTCGCTTTGGTAGAGATGAGCACTTCACTTCTGATGCCTTTTAACGTCTGTCCGAGGATTTCCTCAGACAAACCATCAGAATAGATGTCGGCTGTGTCAAATAGGTTGACACCAGCATCCAGGCAAAGCCTGACCATGCTGCTGGCCTCTTCCACCTGTGTGCTGCCCCAGGCCTTGAAAAAGTCATTTCCGCCGCCGAATGTGGCTGTGCCAAAAGTAAGTTCAGGAACAAAAAGTCCTGATGCGCCTAGTTGTCTGTATTCCATGATCTGAGAATAATGGTGTTATAAAAGTGGTCAGCAGTTTCACACTGTTGACCGTGTTTTTTTTAAATGTACAAAGTTATAGGAACTATAATCCATTTAAATTGTGACACCATAGTTGATCACATCGTTTTTTACATTTTCCTGTTTTTTTACGAACTTCTACTTTAAAAAATTAAAATAGTTTAATGTTTAAACGATTAAATTAATATTTTAGACGACCAAATGATTTGATATGAACGAACAATCAAGAAAAGAACCAGTAGCCATGGTATGTTATGGCGAAGTATTGTGGGACTGTTGGCCTGATGCCATCAAACCCGGAGGAGCGCCGATGAATGTGGCTTATCACCTGCGTAAGTTGGGCGTGGACGCAGCAATGATTTCGCGTGTTGGAAAAGATGAAGATGGTTTAAGGTTAAAACAGTTGCTGTTAGACTGGGGTTTTCCGGTGGAGCATGTAGGTATAGATGACGAACATCCGACCAGCAGAGTAGATCTGAGTGTTGGAGAAGACAATGAGGTGAGTTATGTCATCCATGAAGATGTAGCCTGGGACCATATCCCGCTGACGATTGCCAATACGGAGATGGTAGAAAATGCTGATGTATTGGTGTTTGGCAGCTTGGCAGCCAGGTCGGAAAAGTCGTGGCAAACACTGATGAGCTTGATTGAGGTGGCGAAGTTCCGCGTGATGGACATCAATATCCGGATGCCATTTTTCGCCATCGATAAATTGGAGGAGCTTCTGCATCAGGTGGATTTACTGAAGTTAAATAAAGCAGAGTTAAATCAGGTGGTAGATGCATTGGACGCGGGTGTTCCGGTAGAAGAGGACCTGCGTGTTCAATACCTTCAGCAGCGGTTTAACATTCCGGAGGTGCTGCTGACGAAGGGTAGCAAAGGCGCGATATATTACCGTGGTGCGGAGCGTTATTTTCAGTCGGCATTTGACATCGAGGTGAAGGATACTGTTGGTAGTGGCGACTCTTTCCTTGCTGGTTTTCTGGTCAGGAGGTTCGACGGACTAGAGCACAATCCTCAGGAGGTGATCCGTTTTGCAGCTGCTGTGGGTGCATTTAATACCACACAGGAAGGCGCCTGTCCGGAGTATACAATGCAGGAATTGGAGGCATTTTTCTCCGCGCGTTAGTGCTGCTTTTTGCTGTCTTTTTTGTGGAAGTGTGACGAGCATCAGGGTCAGTTTTTCAGCAAAAGTTCAGTATACTAAATTAATAATTATATATTTGCACGCTCAAAAGGATATCGATTGCCTGATTTTTTCAAGTAGTTAAAATGCTGGTTATGTTTGTATGATTTACGGGCAGCAAGCATCATTTGATAGAAATTCTTTGAGAAATAATTTTCAACTGGACGAAGCCGGACTTTAAAGAAAGGCTTTCTAATTTAAAGACAACCCAAATGCTAAATTTTGTTCTCTTTGGCCCACCGGGTGCAGGCAAAGGCACCCAATCTGAGAAATTAATTGAGAAATATCAATTGATTCATATTTCAACCGGTGACCTTTTCAGGGCACACATTAAAGATCAGTCAGCGTTAGGTCAGAGGGTAAGCGAGTTAATTGCAAACGGAAAGCTTGTTCCTGATGAGATTACGATAGCCATGCTGGAAGAAGAAGTAGATAAAAACCCGGATGCGAAAGGTTTCATCTTTGACGGTTTTCCTCGTACTGTTCCTCAGGCAGAGGCATTAGACAGCTTCCTGGAACGTAAAGGAACTTCCATTGCCGGTGTGATTGCGTTGGATGTAGACCAGGAGGAACTGACCAAGCGGATTGCACAGCGTCAGCTGGAGACAGGCCGCGTGGATGATCAGGCAGATAAGCTGCAGAAACGTATTGAGGAATATTTCAGCAAGACGATTCATGTATTGCCATACTACGAAGGGCAGCAGAAATTGAGTAAGGTGAATGGTATCGGCAAAATTGACGATATTTTTGCTGAGCTTTCTGCGGTAATAGATCAATATTAATATCAAATGATTATAGCCCTGCTGTAAGCAGCAGGGCAAACAAAAGACCGGCTTACAGTCGGCTTTTTTATTTTAAAAACTAGGTTATGTCACAGGGTTCGAATTTTGTAGATTATGTTAAAATATGCTGCCGTTCTGGTAAAGGGGGGGCAGGTTCTGCACACTTACACCGAGACATACGTACTTCAACAGGAGGTCCTGATGGTGGCGATGGAGGACGTGGCGGGCACATTATCCTACGTGGGAATGCCCAGTTCTGGACATTGTTGCACCTGAAGTATCGTAAACACATCATTGCCAAAGATGGAGAGCCTGGATCCAGCGGTACCTCTACCGGTAAACAGGGAAAGGATGAGATCCTGGATGTTCCTTTGGGAACGATCGCAAAAGACGCCGAAACCGGAGAGGTGATCTTTGAGATTACCGAAGACGGGGAGACCCGGGTGCTTACTCCCGGAGGACGTGGTGGTCTTGGTAACTGGCATTTCAAGACACCTACGCTGCAGACCCCGCGTTTTGCGCAACCCGGAGAGCCGGGGAAGGAAGAATGGATGGTGCTGGAGCTGAAGGTGCTGGCGGATGTCGGCCTTGTGGGTTTTCCAAATGCCGGGAAGTCGACTTTACTTTCTGTTCTTTCTGCAGCAAAGCCTGAAATTGCTGATTACCCTTTTACCACACTTGTTCCTAACCTGGGTATTGTTTCTTACCGTGGAGGGAAGTCGTTCGTGATGGCTGATATTCCGGGGATCATTGAAGGTGCATCTAAGGGAAAAGGACTGGGTTATCGTTTCCTGCGACATATCGAGCGCAACTCTGTGTTGTTGTTTATGGTGCCTGCGGATACGCAGCGCAGCATTAAGGAAGAATATGAGATCCTCAAGTCTGAATTGCAGGATTACAATCCGGAGCTGATGCAGAAACCACATATTCTGGCAGTGACCAAATCGGATATGCTGGACGAAGAGCTGACCGAGGAAATGAAAAAGGATCTTCCTGCTGGTATCCCATCGATCTTTATTTCTTCTGTTGCACAGAAGGGGCTTACTGAGCTCAAGGATATGCTTTGGGCAGCTATTAATGTGGAAGCCTAGGGTTTTTTAAGTTCCGATTAGTGCATGGGTATCATAATGTGCCTGAATTGCCGTTTTGAATAGGAGATTAGTGTAAAAACACTATCTTTCAAAAAAATAAAACGGTAAACGCAAAACACATTCAATGAAAAAATACCTTTTAACACTACTATTTATAGGCTTTTACAGTCTTACTTTTGCACAGGAACAGTACTGGCAGCAGTCGGTCAGCTACGATATAGATGTGGCGTTAAACGACAAGACGAATACGCTGAAAGGTGCCGAAAAGGTAGTTTATAAAAATAATTCTCCTACTACGCTGGATTTTATCTGGTTTCACATCTGGCCAAATGCCTACAAGCAGGAGTCTACTGCTTTATTTCAGCAATTAAAAAACGATACAGCGAGGGTTAAAAAGCTGGAGAAGTATACCTTTGGCAGTATTGACGGGTTGAATTTCAAGGTCAACGGCGTTAAGGCTCAAACTGAAGCACATTCAAATCCGCAGTATATTGACATCATCAAGGTAAAACTGAACACACCACTAAAACCGGGTGAGTCGGTTACGATTACGACCGACTTCAATGTGAAGTTACCTTCCTATTTCTCGAGGTCTGGTTTTGCTGACGGCGAGTTTATGGTGTGTCAATGGTATCCTAAGCCTGCGGTCTTTGATAAATCGGGCTGGCATGAATTTCCGTACCTGGACATGGGTGAGTTTTATGCAGATTACGCAGATTTTAAAGTGAACATTACCCTGCCTTCCGATTATATTGTCGGCGCAACAGGTACGTTGCAGAATACAGATGAGCTGGCCGCCTACAAAAGCCTGGGGGCGAAAAACGTAAAAAACAGGACCGGCAAACCCTCCTTATATACCCCTAAAAAAGGAAAAGCGACCAAGACACTTTCTTACGTGATGAACAATGTACCGGATTTCGCCTGGTTTGCGGATAAGAACTTTGTCATCCAATACGATACTGCAAAATTGGCCAGCAAAACAGTAGACGTATTTACCTACTATCATAATAAGGAAAAGTCACTTTGGGTAAACAGTGTTGACTATGCCAAGGACGCAGTAAAGCGGTACAGCGGGTGGATTGGTGAGTATGAATATCCTGTGGTGCAGGTGGTAGAGGGACCGGCGAACAATGCCAGTGGCGGTATGGAATATCCAACGATCACGCTGATTACAAGTCCCGATGCATCGGTTGAAAGGCTGGATGGCGTCATCACGCATGAGGTAGGACACAACTGGTTCATGAGCATGCTGGGCAGTAATGAAAGGATGCACACCTGGCTTGACGAAGGGCTGAATAGCTATTTTCAGTTTCGTTATGAAGCAGAGAAATACAAGAGCAATTCCATCTTTGGAGATGCGATTCCTGAAAATATAAGGGCTTTGCCTGTGCAACAGTTTCAGAATGCATTGTACAATGCGATGCTGAATATTCCGATGCAATCGCCGATAGAGACACCAGCTGCAGATTTTGCAAGTTCCGATGAATATGGATTGATTTCCTATGTAAAAGCAGCACTTTGGCTGCATATTCTGGAGTCGGAAGTCGGCCGTGAGAAGATGGATAAAGCTTTTCAGGATTATTTCAGCAAATGGAAAAATAAACACCCACAGCCTGAGGATCTGAAAGCCGCATTTGAGGCTTCCCTGGGGCTTAATCTAGATGGTTATTTCAATCTGCTAAATAAGCAGGGAGGCTTTGCGGAGTAGTTATTTTCTATTGATAAAGGCGTCTTTCTTCATTGTTTTTGCGGAGAGCCATGCGCTGAGCAGCATGAGTACCGCACCGGCGAGGAAAGGCGCTCCCGAAAATTGAAAGGGTGCTTTGGGGCCGGTGAACCAGGCGAAGAGGTTGGTCATCAGGAGTGGGCCGACAATGGAGGTGGCGCTCATCAGGCTGGTGAGTGCACCCTGTAGCTCCCCCTGTTCATTCTGAGGCACATTTCCGGAGATGATGGCCTGCAATGCAGGGCCTGCGATCCCACCCAGGCAGTACGGGACGAGGATGGCAAACATCATCCAGCTTTTATCGGCAAAAGCAAAGAGCACCAGTCCAAGTGCATACATGGCGAGTCCGATATAAATACTTTTTTCATTTCCCAGTTTTGGATTGATGTAGCGGATGAGTCCTCCCTGCACGATGGCGATCAGGATCCCTACCGTTGCCAGGGAGAATCCGATGAGTACGGTGCTCCATTGGAACCGCTCAATATTGATGAATGTCCAGGTGCTCTGCAGAGCATGTCCGGCAATATAAATAAAGATCATGGCAACAATCAGTCCACCTACACCCTTATATTTTTTGAGCTGCATTAATGAGCCCAGAGGATTGGCCCTGGACCAGTCGAACTCACGCCGGTGTTCTTTGGAAAGCGATTCCGGAAGAACGAAATAACCATAAATTACATTGATCAGGGTCAATACTGCTGCTGCGATGAAAGGGACTTTTGGCCCCCAATTGCCCAGAATACCCCCTAAAGCAGGGCCGATAACAAATCCCAGTCCGAATGCTGCGCCGATGAGGCCGAAATTCTGCGCGCGGTCTTCTTTTGTGCTGATGTCTGCAATGTAGGCTGTTGCGGTGGTGATGCTGGCACCGAAGATGCCGGCGATGATACGGCCCACAAACAACCACCATATCGTGGGGGCGAAGGCCAGAAAAATATAGTCGATTCCAAAACCGAATAGGGAAAGTAGCAATACTGGGCGGCGTCCATACTTGTCGCTAAGGTTGCCAATAACCGGGGCGAATATAAACTGCATTACAGCATAGGCGAAGGTGAGCAGTCCGCTCCACTGCGAAGCCTGGCTGATGGTACCGTGGATCAGGTTTTCTATCAGCTGAGGGAATACGGGGATGATGATGCCGATTCCAATTACATCCAGTAGCAGCGTGATGAAAATGAAACTGAGTGCAGCCTTTTTTGACGAAACCATAATTTGTTGTTGTTGAAATAATCCCACAAGATAAATGTTTTAATCTATACATTTCAGACATTCACCGATGGATTGGTAATTTCGGTATTTTTCAAATTGCGAGGTTTTGTAATTTTATATTTTCTGTTGGCAAAGGTTACCTGTACATTATAGAATATAGGTACTTTTGCCGCGTCAATAGAAATATAAATAAATGAGAATAGCGGTTAATGGATTTGGCAGGATCGGGCGGGTCTTTTTGCGCGCCGCATTGGAGCAAGGTCTTGATGTGGTGGCGATCAATGATTTGGGGGATCCTTCCACAATGGCACATTTATTCAAATATGATACCGTGCACAGGGGGTTTAAAGGCACGGTTGCTGTAGAGGATGGTGTCTTACTGATTGATGGGAAGCGCATTTTGGTGTTTTCAGAATCTAAACCTGAACTACTACCCTGGGCTGAACTGGGCATCGACGTTGTTGTAGAGTCTACAGGGAAGTTTGTGACCAGGAAAGGTGCTGAACTTCACCTTCAGGCCGGCGCCAAACAGGTGTTGATTTCGGCGCCCGCTGCCGACAAAGATATTCCGATGGTAGTGCTGGGTGTGAATGATGATCAGGTCGACCTGCATGCGGCAGTGCTCTCTAATGCTTCATGCACAACAAATAATGTAGCTCCGATGATCAAAATCCTGGAGGAAAAATGGGGAGTGGTGGAAGGATATATCACCACCGTACACTCCATGACTGGTGATCAGAACCTGCATGATGCTCCACACAAAGACCTGCGGAGGGCGAGAGCTGCGTCTGCATCGATCATTCCGACGAGTACAGGCGCTGCAAAGGCCATTACCCATATTTTTCCTCATTTGGATGGCAAGCTAGGCGGCGCGGGTATCCGGGTACCCGTTTTAAATGGGTCGCTGACAGATTTTACCTGTATCCTTAAAAAGCCGGCAACAATTGAAGAGATCAACGCGGCTTTCAAGGAAGCTGCAGAAAATGAGCTCAGCAGGTTGCTTGAATATACAGAAGACCCGATTGTGTCGGTTGACATCCTTGATAATCCGCATTCCTGTATTTTTGATGCAGGACTGACATCTATTGTAGGCGATCTGGTAAAGGTTGTGGGATGGTACGATAATGAGTCGGGGTATTCCCACCGATTGGTGGATCTGTTAAAGAGAATAGGGAATAGTTGATTAATTTTTCATAAAATGACATAAAGGCATAAAAATTGACGTTAAGGGAGCGAAAAGAACATTACAAAACTAACTGTTGAAATAAAGCTCCCGCATTGCATGGTCAATTATATTTTGCTACAAAATACCCTCGCGCTCAGAAGTACCGTATTGAGAAATGGACAACCCCCGGAGACCTGTATTCTTCCTACAGACAGGGAGGTAGGATGTTTTCATCTTGGTTATTTTGTTGATGAACAACTCGTTTCCATAGCCACTTTTTTTCCTGAAGATCATCCTGATTATGGGCCCGGAGGATACCGGCTCCGTGGAATGGCGTCGGACAGTTCCTTTTCCGGAAAAGGATATGGTGCAAGTGTGATAAAATTTGCAATTGATGAGCTGACATCCGTTAATGCTTCTTATATTTGGTGCAACACACGCAGTACTGCGGTGGGTTTTTATACCAGACTGGGTTTCAGTCTAATCTCAGATGTGTTTGAGGTGCCTGGCATAGGTCCTCATTATAATATGCTGAGAAAGATAAACGGGGGGACGCCGGGGGTAACTTTTGATCATAAGTTTCCTGATCAGGGTTGAACAGTATAATTTAGCAACCAGAATACTAAAATTAAATAGAATGAGAACAATAGATCAATGCAATTTCAAAGACAAGAAAGCTTTAATCCGGGTAGATTTTAACGTTCCTTTAGACAAGGAGTTTAACATTACTGATGATAAAAGGATGCGTGCAGCACTTCCTACCATCACCAAAATATTAAATGATGGTGGAGCGGTGATCCTGATGTCTCACCTGGGGCGGCCTAAAGGTGGTCCTGAGGATAAGTATTCCCTGAAACATATCCTTGGTGATCTTTCAAGAATGCTGGATATCGAGGTGAAGTTTGCGGATGATTGCATTGGTGAATCTGCTGTTGAGAAAGCGAAAAATCTGAGTCCCGGACAGGTATTGCTGTTGGAGAACCTTCGTTTCTATAAAGAGGAAGAAAAAGGAGACCGTGATTTTGCAGAGAAGCTGTCGAAGCTCGGTGATGTTTATGTGAATGATGCTTTTGGTACTGCTCACCGTGCACATGCTTCTACGGCGATTGTTGCTGAGTTCTTTCCTAATGATAAATACTTCGGCTACCTGATGGCTGAAGAGTTGAAAAATGCAGAAAAAGTAAACCATGGTGCTGTGAAGCCTTTCACTGCTATTATGGGTGGTGCGAAGGTTTCTGATAAAATTCTTTTGATTGAGAGTCTTCTTGATAAAGTAGATAATCTTATCATTGGCGGTGGTATGGCTTACACCTTTGCAAAGGCGCAGGGTGGTGAGATCGGTACTTCGCTTTTGGAAGAAGATAGAATGGCGCTTTGCCTGGAGCTGCTGGATAAAGCAAAAGCTAAAGGCGTAAACCTTTATCTACCGGTTGATACCGTGATTGCGGATAAATTTGATAATGATGCTGCTCAAAAATCTGTCGATTCAGGAGCTATTCCTGCAGACTGGATGGGGCTTGATATCGGTCCTAAAACTGTAGCGTTGTTTTCAGATGTGATCAAAGGATCAAAAACCTTGTTGTGGAATGGTCCTATGGGTGTTTTTGAGATGGCAAATTTTGAGCATGGTACACGTGCAGTTGCTGATGCGGTGGTAGCTGCGACCAAAGAAAACGGTGCTTTCTCACTGATTGGTGGTGGAGACTCTGCTGCGGCGATTGCCAAGTTCAACCTGGAAGATGAGGTGAGTTATGTTTCTACTGGTGGTGGTGCATTGCTTGAATATATGGAAGGAAAGGAACTGCCTGGTGTTAAGGCGATTAATGAATAATATACTGAGCTGATTTTAAGACAGGCGTTTCGTTTTGGCGAAACGCCTGTTTTTTTTACCACCATATTTTCGGCCTTTTCAGTGCTTTAAAGGACGAAAATTTGTGGTACGAAATATGTTGATAATTTTTTGTGGTAGATTGTGGTAAAAAGTGGTAGAAATATCTATTTTTACACTACATAAAAAGTGCACATATAAAAATGGTTCAACTGTTAGGAGAATTTGATTGTAAATTGGATGCGAAAGGCCGCTTGATGGTTCCTTCGTCTCTGAAAAAACAATTGCCCAACGTTGAGCAAGAGGGACTTGTGATTAACAGGGGTTTTGAGAAGCACCTGGTAATCTATCCTAAGAAAGTGTGGGAAGGGATAGTAGAAGAGTTGAGTAAGCTGAATCCATACGAACAAAAAACAAGAGAATTTATTAGATATTTTACCCGTGGCGCGACGGAATTGACGTTGGATGCTACTGGTCGGGTGAATTTACCGAAGTCTTTACTGGAGTCTGCCGGTATAGAAATTAATGCCGAGCTGATCCTGGCTTGTCAGTTTGATAAAATTGAGGTTTGGTCGAAAAAAGCTTACGATGCTTTATTTGATAAGGAACCTGAAGATTTTGCAATGCTTGCTGAGGAGGTGATGGGCAATAAAAACAGGAGGGAAGATGGAAAATAATTACCACGTTCCTGTCATGTTAAAAGAGTGCATTGACGGTTTGAATATCAAGCCGGACGGAGTGTATGTGGATGTGACCTTTGGTGGTGGCGGACATTCCCGTGAGATACTGAAGCACCTTGGTAAAGATGGTGTGCTCATTTCTTTCGATCAGGATCCGGATGCGCAATTGAATAAGATTGACGATCCCCGGTTTTATTTTGTAGATCAGAATTTTGCATTTCTAAAAAACAACCTGCGTTTGTTGGGTTACAAGACTGTAGATGGTATTCTTGCCGATCTGGGTGTTTCTTCTCATCAGTTCGATGTTCCTGAGCGTGGCTTTTCGACCCGTTTTGAGTCGTTGCTGGATATGAGAATGGATAAACAGGGGGCGCTGAAGGCCTCCGATGTTTTGAATACCTACACAGAGGATCAGCTGCATAAAATATTTGGGATTTATGGTGAAGTGAAAAACGCAAAGTCGCTGGCTAATGCAGTAGTGACCGGCCGTCTGGAGCGTCCTATAGCATCACTTGCAGATTTCAAGCGTGCTGCTGCGGCACACATTCCAAAAGGTAAAGAGCATAAGTATATGGCGCAGGTCTTTCAGGCGCTGCGTATAGAAGTGAATGCAGAGATTACAGTGTTGGAGAGTTTTCTGATGCAGACTGCTGATGTGCTGAAAGAAGGCGGTCGTTTGGTTGTCATGTCTTATCATTCTCTGGAAGACCGTCCGGTGAAAAGTTTTATTGCTAAGGGGAAGTTTAAAGGAGAAGTGGAAAAGGATTTTTTTGGTAATGAACTGAAGCCTTTTAAAGTAATTACACGCAAGGCGATTGTTGCTGAGCCTGATGAAGTAGAGCGGAACAGTCGCGCTAGGAGTGCGAAGCTCAGGATAGGAGAAAAGTTATGAATAACGAATTCAGAACGAGGATAGCGGAGGAAGAAGATCCGGAGCCGGAAGAAATTGTGGTGAAACGTCCACGCCGTAAGGAGCGGGAAGAAGAGCCTGAGGGAAGTAAAGCCTTTTTTAAGAAATTGTTTACCGAGGGAGTGGTGACCAAGGAAGCGGCGACAGACATGTTACCGTTTTTGATCTTTCTGTCCGTGTTGTGTATGCTTTACATTGCCAATAGTCATATGGCGGTGAAGAACATCAGGAGTATAGATAAATTGAATAAAGAAGTAAAGGAGCTGAGCTGGGAATATAAGTCGCTGAAAGCGGACCTGATGTTTAAAAGTAAGCTTACAGAGGTAGCAAAAAAAGTAGATACACTGGGAATTAGGGAACTAACCGAACCCCCGAAAAAAATAGTAGTCAACGCCAATGAATATTAGAGCTAACATATTATTGCGTGTTTATCTGTCTTTCGGACTGATAGTTCTGCTTGCCGTGGCAGTAATTATCAGGCTTTGTGATGTACAATTTGTAGAGGGGCATAAGTGGCGTGCCATGGCCGACAGCCTCTCTACTAAGTATATCAATGTGGAGGCAGCGCGCGGGAATATTTATTCTGTAGATGGGAGTCTGCTGGCGACCTCCATTCCGGAGTATGAGCTGAGGATGGACCTATATGCGGGTGGCATTGAAGACGACCATATTTTTAATAGTAAGGTAGATTCGCTGGCCATGAGCCTGTCGACATTTTTTAAAGACAAAACACCCAAAGAATATTCCAGGTACCTGCGGTCTGCAAGGGCTGATAGCGCACGTTACCTGCTGATCAAACGTAAAGTTGGGTACCAGGAGCTGAAGGTTATCCGTAGTTTTCCATTATTCAACATTGGAAAGTATTCCGGTGGTTTGATTGCGGTGCAGCAAAATAAAAGGATTAAGCCATTTAAATTTTTGGCTTCCAGGACCATTGGGTATAAAAATCCGAATGTTGACAATGGTGTAGGCCTGGAAGGTGCTTATGGAGGTTATATTGACGGAGAGAGTGGTAAACGTCTTGTTCAGCGTATTGCAGGCGGTGTGTGGATGCCGGTGAATGATGAAGCTGAAGTAGCACCAAAAGAGGGAGCAGATATTATTTCCACCATTGATATTAATATGCAGGATCTGGCGCAGTCGGCTCTTGAAAAGCAACTGAAGATCAGCGATGCAGATCATGGTACGGTTATTTTAATGGAAGTGAATACCGGTGAGGTGCGTGCGGTGGCTAACTATACCCGCGGCAAAGATGGTGAGTATACCGAGCAGTTCAACTATGCCATTGGAGGAAGTCAGGATCCGGGGTCGACCTTTAAGCTGGCTTCTTATATGGCGCTGCTCGAAGACGGTAAAGTAGATACAAATACTTATGTGGCCACAGGAGACGGTACATACCGGATTCCTGGACATACGATCAAGGACTCTCATGGTGGTATTGGTACGGTGACGGTAACGAAGGCATTTGAAGAATCTTCGAACACCGCTGTAGCGAAGCTGGTAAATGCACATTATCAGGATAACCCGTCACAATTTACAGACCACCTGTATGATATTCATATGAACAAACGATTGGGATTACAGATCCCCGGCGAGACAAAGCCGGTGATTAAGAATCCTTCGTTTAAAGACTGGAATAAGAATATGACATTGCCGCAGATGGCTTATGGTTATGAGATGCAGATTACACCGCTACAGATACTGGCCTTTTATAATGCGGTGGCAAATGATGGTAAATATATCGCTCCGATCTTTGTTAAGGAGATCCGGCGGTTAGGCAACCCTATTGAGCAGTTTCATGCAAGGGTGATCAGCGAAAGGATCTGTTCTGAAAAGACGGTGAAGAAATTACAGGCCATGCTGGAAAATGTGGTGGTCCGTGGCACCGGAAAGCAGATGGGTTCGCCATTTTATCGGGTGGCTGGAAAAACAGGGACGGCACAGGTGGCAGACCGGAATTTGGGATATCGTGCAAAGCGAAGCTATCAAGCTTCATTTTGCGGTTATTTCCCGGCTGATAAGCCAAAGTATTCGATTATGGTATCCATCAATGGGCCGAAGAACGGGTATTATGGTGCACAGGTTGCAGGACCGGTGTTCAAGGAGATTGCTGACCGTATTTATGCCAGTGATACGGAGATGTACCACAGTGTGAATGACCATCTGGTGGGTAATACCAAAAATCCGGAAGCAAAAGCGGGGCAGAGTAAACCAGTAAAAAAGGTGTACAATGCATTTGGTATCAAGGCGCTGTATGCGGCGCGTTCGACCTATTTCAATAGTGTGGACACCAGCAATGGCGTGGTATACGAAGAGTACAATTCCATCAAGGGGATTATGCCAAATGTGAACGGTATGGGACTCAAAGATGCCTTATACTTATTAGGGAATGCGGGTTTAAAGACAAGAATCAAGGGAAGTGGAAAAGTGATCAGTCAATCCATTCCTTCGGGGAATAAGATTGGTAAAGGTCTGCTTGTAGAATTAGAGTTAAAATAAGATGCAGTTACAGGATGTTTTATATGGAATTACGATAACCAGCCTTGTTGGAAATACCAGCAGGGAGGTAACTGCGCTCGTATTTGATTCCCGTAAAGTGGTAAAAGATTCCGTGTTTTTTGCCATCAGGGGCACAATGTCTGATGGGCATCAATATATCGATGATACGGTGGAGGCGGGAGCTTCTGTGGTGATATGCGAGGTGCTTCCTGAAATCCGCCGCGAACTGGCGACTTACATACAGGTTGAAAATAGTTCGGTCGCACTTGGACAAATGGCGGCGAATTTTTATGGACATCCCTCGTCGAAGCTGAAATTAATAGGTATTACAGGTACGAACGGCAAGACGACCATTGCAACCTTGTTGTTTAAGCTTTTTAGGGAACTTGGTTATGGGGTGGGCTTGATCTCGACAGTGCAGAACCATATCAATGATGTTGTTGTGCCTTCCACGCACACGACGCCAGACCCTATTGCGCTGAATGAGCTGTTGCAGTCGATGGTAGATGACGGTTGTGAATACTGTTTCATGGAGGTGAGCTCCCATGCGGTAAGTCAGCATAGAATTGAAGGTCTGACCTTCAGGGGTGGTGTGTTTTCAAACATCACACATGATCACCTCGACTTTCATCATACATTCGACAATTACATCAAAGCAAAAAAAGCATTTTTCGATGTCCTTCCTGCAAATGCCTTTGCGTTAACCAATCTGGACGACAGAAATGGAATGGTCATGCTGCAGAATACAAAAGCTACCAAAAAGACATATGCCTTAAAACAGCTGGCGGACTTCAAGGCGAAGATCATTGAAAATAGTTTCAGCGGATTACACCTGGATATTGATCAGGCTGACGTCTTTTTTAAGCTCGTTGGTTCCTTTAACGCATATAATCTGCTGGCCGTTTACGGTACGGCGATGATGTTGGGTGAGGAGCAGCTTGCAGTACTGACTGCACTAAGTAACCTGACCGGTGCTGAAGGACGGTTTGATTATGTGAGCTCTAAACAGCAGATCATAGGGATCGTAGATTATGCACATACACCGGATGCCGTTCAGAATGTGTTGAGTACCATTCAGGATATCCGCAAAGGCACTGAACAGGTGATTACCATTATTGGATGTGGCGGCGACAGGGATAAAACGAAACGTCCGGTGATGGCACAAGTGGCTTGTGACTGGAGTGATAAGGTGATTCTGACTTCCGATAATCCACGTACCGAAGATCCGCAAACCATACTCAGTGAGATGGAGGCTGGTGTTTCACCGACAAACAAACGCAAGACGTTGAGTATCCTGGATAGAAGGGAAGCGATAAAAACTGCGTGTCATCTGGCTAAACCAGGCGACATTATCGTCCTGGCGGGGAAAGGTCACGAAAAGTATCAGGATATCAATGGTGTGAAATATCACTTTGATGATAAAGAAATATTAACCGAACAACTAAACCTCATCAGCTAATGTTATATTTTTTATTTGAATATCTAAATCAGCATTATGACTTCCCGGGGTTGAGGTTGTTCTCCTACATTACTTTCCGGACGTCATTGGCTGTGATCATTTCGCTGATTATTACCACTGTTTTTGGACGACGCATCATCGATTACCTGCGAAAAATGCAGGTGGGAGAGACCGTAAGGAATCTAGGGCTCGAGGGGCAGATGCAAAAACAGGGAACGCCGACAATGGGCGGCTTGATGATCCTTATGGGGATCCTTGTGCCTACGTTGCTGCTGGCGAATCTTTCCAATGTTTATGTATTGCTGATGATCATCACTACAGTCTGGATGGGAGTGATTGGTTTTGTTGACGATTATATTAAGGTATTCAGGAAAAATAAGGAAGGGCTTGCAGGAAGATTTAAGATTGTAGGACAGGTTGGCTTAGCTTTGATCATTGGCTGGACGATGTATTTCAATCCAAACATTGTCGTCCGTCAGACGGTCGGAGAGCCTGGAGCAATCAAAAGCGAAGCGCCAATGGTACTCCGCAAGGGAACCAATAACTATTATTATAGCCAGGATGTAAAGTCAACAGTTACCAACGTCCCTTTTTATAAGAACAATGAGTTTGATTATGCTAAGGTCCTGAAGTTTTTAGGAGAAGGATATGAGCAATATGCTGTATTTGTATTTCTCTTTTTCGTAGTGACTATTGTAACTGCAGTTTCCAACGGGGCGAACATTACTGATGGGATTGATGGCCTGGCGACAGGCACGTCAGCAATCATTGGTGTGACGCTGGGCTTGCTCGCTTATGTATCTGGAAATACAGTTTTTGCTGATTACCTGAATATTGTATATATCCCAAATTCCGGGGAGCTGATGATCTTCGCAGGTGCTTTTGTAGGTGCGTGTGTTGGTTTTTTATGGTATAATTCCTATCCCGCACAGGTATTTATGGGAGATACCGGCAGTTTGGCTATAGGCGGTATTATTGCTGCCTTTGCAATCATGATCCGTAAGGAGTTATTAATTCCAATATTATGCGGAATATTTTTGTTGGAGAATTTGTCGGTCATCATCCAGGTCAGCTATTTTAAATATACAAAAAAACGTTTTGGTGAGGGGCGCAGGGTATTCCTGATGTCGCCATTACACCATCACTATCAGAAAAAAGGTTATCATGAGGCTAAGATCGTGACCCGTTTTTGGATTATCGGTATCCTGCTGGCAATTATTACCATCATCACCTTGAAATTACGATAATGAACAAGCAGCGCATCGTCATATTAGGAGCCGGTGAGAGCGGCGTAGGTGCAGCAATGCTGGCACAGAAGCATGGTTATGATGTTTTTGTTTCGGATTTTGGTGTGATCCCTTCGCAATATAAAGCGAGACTGAATGAGCTGAATATTGCCTTTGAGGAGCAGCAACATACCATGGAACGTATCCTTACTGCCGCGGAAATCATTAAGAGCCCGGGTATTCCTGAAAAAACTCCGGTGATTAAAGAAATTAAAAAGAATAAAATACCTGTGATTTCTGAGATTGAGTTTGCAAAAAGATATACACATGCGAAAACCATTTGTATTACAGGGTCTAACGGGAAAACGACGACCAGTTTGCTGACTTACCATATCCTGAAACATGCAGGCTTAAATGTGGGGCTGGCTGGGAATATAGGGAATAGCTTCGCTGCACAGGTTGCCACCGCGGAATATGACTGGTACGTGCTGGAGATATCAAGTTTTATGCTCGATGATATGTACGATTTCAGGGCGGATGTAGCAGTGCTGTTGAACATCACGCCAGACCATCTGGACCGGTACGATTATAAGCTGGGTAACTATGCCGCCTCAAAGATGCGCATCGCCCAAAACCAGTCGGAAGACGATAGTTTCATCTATTGCGCAGACGACGAAGAGACTCTGAAGGCAATGAAACAGCAGAAGGTAGAATCAAGAATGTATCCTTTTTCGATTAGAAAACACATTGAGCAAGGTGCTTATTTAGAGAGTAACAACATACACATCAATATAAACTTAAACGACCAACTAACCATGTCTATTACTGATTTAGCGCTGCAAGGCAAACACAATATCTACAACTCCATGGCTTCCGGCATTGTAGCTAAAGTACTGGATATACGAAATGCGACCATTCGTGAGAGTATGGGCGATTTCAAGAATGTGGAACACCGGCTGGAGCATGTGGCAAAAATTTCTGGTGTGGAGTACATCAACGACTCAAAGGCTACCAATGTCAACTCTACATGGTATGCGCTGGAAAGTGTGAATACGGACGTGATCCTCATTATGGGTGGTGTAGATAAAGGTAACGACTATGAGATGCTGAAAGATATGGTGCGTCAGAAAGTAAGGGCGATTGTATGTTTAGGTAAGGATAACAAGCGGATTCACGAAGCTTTTGAAGATGATGTGGAAGTGATTGTGAATACGTTCTCCGCACATGAGGCGGTGCAGGTGGCCTATCATCTGGCAAAAAAGGGCAATACTGTATTGTTGTCGCCAGCATGCGCAAGCTTTGATTTGTTTAAAAATTATGAAGACAGGGGCAACCAGTTTAAGGCCGCTGTCAAAGAACTATAAATTATGGTAGCGATAAGTAAGCTTCTGGATAAAACAAAAGGAGATCGCTGGATATGGCTGATCATTATCCTTTTGTCGCTGATCTCTATACTCACGGTATATAGTGCTACGGGAACTTATGCCTATAAAGTCAACAAGACGGTGGAAAAGGTATTACTGACCAAACACTTGATTTTTGTGATTATGGGGATAGGGATGATCTATATTGCTCACTTACTGGATTATAAATATTACGCAGGCATCTCTAAAATATTGATGATCATTACCATTCCATTGCTGTTTTATACGGCGATCTTTGGGGCGAACATCAACGAAGCTTCGAGGTGGGTCAAGATTCCGGTTATCGGTCTGACTTTTCAGACTTCGGATTTGGCAAAACTTGCACTGATTACCTTTTTGGCGAGGATGCTGACTAAAAAGCAGGAAAATATTAAAGATGTAAAAAAGGCATTCATCCCGATTATGGGCTCTGTGTGTGTTGTTTTCGCGCTGATTGCCTGGGCTAACCTTTCGACGGCGATCATGTTGTTTGGTGTAAGTATTCTGTTGCTGATTATCGGAAGAATTAGCATCAAGCAAATCCTCATGGTTTGTGCCGGTGGTTCTGTATTGTTGTTGTTTATTGTGTTTCTTGGACCTAGGGCCGGTACATATAAATCAAGGGTAAATTCATTTTTACATCCGGAGAAACAAAATTCAGATAAAACCTATCAGGCAGATCAGTCGAAGATTGCATTGGCAACTGGAGGGGTATTTGGAAAAGGGCCTGGTAACAGTACCCAGCGCAACTTTCTTCCGCATCCGTACTCAGATTTTATCTTCGCCATTATCGTGGAGGAGTATGGACTGACCGGTGCCTTAATGGTGATTGTCTTATACCTGGTATTGCTGTACCGTTGTGTGCGGATTGTGACGCAGAGTCCGAAGGCCTTCGGGGCATTGCTGGCAGCGGGCCTGAGTTTTAGTCTGACGATACAGGCATTTGCCAACATGGCGGTTGCTGTAGGTTTGGGCCCTGTAACAGGGGTGCCATTGCCATTGGTAAGTATGGGAGGGACATCGATGATCTTCACTAGTATTGCCTTTGGGATTATCCTTAGTGTGAGCAGGGATGTGGAGGAACAAAGTAATAAAAAAGTGATTGTCGGCGAGATTCCGGCGATGGCATAACATAGAAAAGATGAGTGCAACAAGAATAATTATTTCAGGTGGTGGTACCGGCGGACATATATTTCCGGCGATATCCATTGCGAATGCGTTGAGGCGTATGGAGCCCGGCTGCGAAATATTATTCGTCGGCGCAAATGGCAGGATGGAAATGGAAAAGGTTCCTGCTGCCGGATATCAGATTGTCGGTTTAAATATCAGCGGAATCCAGAGGGGCTCTATTTCCAAAAATTTAGGTCTGCCATTTAAGTTGATTGGAAGTATGCGCAAAGCCCTCAGGCTGATCGCTGATTTTAAACCCGATGTAGTTGTTGGAGTTGGAGGTTACGCATCAGGGCCAATCCTTTTTGCGGCGTCATTGAAAAAAGTGCCTTACCTGATTCAGGAGCAGAATTCCTATGCGGGCGTGACCAACAAGTGGCTGGGGAAAAATGCGTCTAAGGTTTGTGTAGCTTTTGATGGGATGGAGCAGTTTTTTCCTGCTGATAAATTGATGAAAACAGGTAATCCTGTACGCAAAGATGTAGTCGACATTGAGAACAAACGTTTTGCGGGAGCAGAAATGCTGAGCCTTGATCCCCTGAAGAAAACGATATTGGTGACAGGTGGAAGTCTGGGAGCTGGAACGCTGAACAAAAGTATAGAAAAGCACATCACTGCATTGCTTGAGGCGGATGTACAATTAATCTGGCAGACTGGGAAATATTATTATAAAGGCATTGTGGAGCGCATGGGTCTGAATTTTCATCCTAATGTACGAATCCTGGAGTTTTTGAATAAAATGGATATGGCTTATGCGGCAGCGGATGTGATCATCTCGCGTGCCGGTGCAGGAACTATTGCAGAGCTTTGCCTGATCCGCAAGCCGGTGATTCTGGTGCCTTCGCCAAATGTAGCTGAAGACCACCAGACTAAAAATGCAATGGCTTTGGTAAAAAACAATGCGGCCTTTTTAATTGCAGACCGGTCTGCTGAGGATATTCTTGTTGCTGAAGCATTGGCTTTATTGAAAGACAGTACGCGAATGGAAAATTTCGCTGAAAATATAGGCAGGATGGCATTGCCAAATGCAGATGACCTCATTGCAGATGAGGTCATGGACCTGGCAAAGAAAGGAGGTCATTCATGGAATTAAGCAGGATCAAAAATGTTTATTTCGTGGGAATCGGGGGGATTGGTATGAGTGCTATTGCCCGGTATTTTAAGAACCGTGGTGCGGCCGTATATGGGTATGATAAAACCCGGACCGCGCTGACAATTGCACTGGAACAGGAAGGTATAGATATTTCCTACGCTGATGTAGCGGCTTCTGTACCTGCGTTGTTTGACGTGCCTGCGGAAGATTTATTGGTCGTATACACGCCAGCCATTCCGAAGGATAGTCTGATTCTGAGCTATTTCAAAGCACAGGCTTTCGATCTTAAAAAGCGCTCTGAAGTCCTGGGTATCATTAGTAAAGGGCAGTTTTGCATTGCTGTTGCTGGTACACACGGAAAGACAACTACCTCTTCGATCATTGCACATGTGCTGACAGATACTGGTTTTGGCTGCACTGCTTTTCTCGGAGGAATTGCTTCAAACTACAACAGTAACTTTTTGCTGGGCAATAATGATGTAGTCGTGGTGGAGGCAGATGAGTATGATCGTTCTTTTTTAACCCTGCACCCGGATATTGCCGTGGTTACTTCAATGGACGCCGATCACCTTGATATCTACGGGGATGCATCGCAACTGGTAGAGTCGTTCGGTTTGTTTGCAGGTCAGTTAAAGAAGGAAGGTACATTGTATGTGAAAGCTGGTTTGCCTTTGCAACAGGGCATAAGTTATAGTGCAGTAGATGAAGGTAGGCTGATGGGAACAAACATTCGCGTGGAGGGTGCAAGATTTGTATTTGATTATGTGGATGGTGATTTCAGTATTGCTGATCTCCAGCTGATGGTTCCGGGAAGGCACAATGTGGAGAACGCGGTGGCAGCGATTGCCGTAGCATTGAGGTTGGGAATTGAGCCGGAATTGGTGAAAAAGGCAATTGGTAATTTTAAGGGAGTAAAACGAAGGTTTGAATATATTGTGAATACATCGGAGTATGTTTATATCGATGATTATGCACACCATCCGGAGGAGCTGAAAGCCTGTTTCGGTGCGATCAGGCAGTTGTATCCCGAGAAAAAACTTACTGCGGTATTCCAACCGCATTTGTTTACGAGGACACGTGACTTTGCCGATGATTTTGCAAAAGTACTCGGTACGGTAGATGATTTGTTGTTGCTAGACATTTATCCAGCAAGGGAGTTGCCTCTTGAGGGAATCGACGCGGAGTATCTACTGGAAAAAATTACCTTGGACAGGAAAGAAGTATGTGCCAAAGATGAAGTGCTGGAGAAAATAAGAATGAGAAAACCGGAGCTGCTGTTGACAGTTGGTGCCGGAGACATAGATACATTGATTGAACCACTTAAAGCGCTGTTGACAAATGCTTAAAAGAATCAATTGGAAATCGGTATTTAAATGTTTTGCCTGGATGGTTTGTCTGAGCGGAGTGGTGGTTCTGATGAGTTTTGTGGACCGCAAAAAGCATACAGTAACCTGCACGAATATCAAAATCCTGATTCCCGGTGCGGACAATTTTATTGAGCGTGAGGAGATTGATGCCATATTAAAGCAGAGTCAGGGGCAGTTGATCGGGCGACAACTGGAAGGAATCAATCTTCAGGAGATTGAGAAGAAGATGAAAGCCAATCCCTACATCGCGATGGCAACAGTGTATGCGGATATGGATGGAGTGATTCACGTGGAGGTGAAGCAGCGTCAACCGATCCTAAGGGTGATCAACTCCGGTGGGCAGGATTATTATATTGATAGTGACGGGCTTAAGATGCCGGTATCTCCAAATTTTACAGCGAATGTGCTGGCTGCGAATGGAAATATTCTGGAGCATTTCGGTGGAAAGGTAGATACACTCATTACTAAACTGGCAGTTGATTTATATACGACAGCAGCATTTATAAAGAAAGATACCCTTTGGGACGCCCAGATTGAACAGTTGTACGTGAATGAGAAAAAAGAAATAGAGTTGATACCAAGGGTGGGCAATCAAAGGATCATCCTGGGCTCTGCAGACTCTTTGGATGTGAAGATGAGAAATCTGCTTGCTTTTTATAAACAGGCAATGCCAAAAGTGGGGTGGGATACTTATAAGACCATTAATATTAAATATACGAACCAGGTGGTTTGTGAAAAGAGTAAAGCAGATTCAGTAAAAGTGAAGGTTGCGCCAAGACCGGTAGTGAAGGATACTGTTGCCGCAAATAAACCGGTGATTGATGCATTGGTGAGGCAGCAGATTGCACAGGAGATTAAAAATGATCAGCTTGATGATGAGGGGAGGCTGAAAGTTGGAGCAAAACCACGACCTGATCCTCCGAAGGCGGAGAAGAAGCAAGCAAAGCCAACGTCAGCTGCTAATAAACCTGTTGTGAGTTCGACAACAAAACCGGGGGCAGCACAGAAACCGGCATCAGCAAAGGAAAAAGTTAAGACAGATACCAGGAAAAACAAATAATATAAAACTCAACAAATCGATATAGTTATGGGCAAAGAAAAAGCTATCGTGCAATCTCCGATCGTAGTAGGATTGGATATTGGTACTACCAAAATCTGCGTGATCGTTGGTCGGCGTACGCAGCATGCAAAAATAGAAGTATTAGGCATCGGGAAGGCGGAATCAGCGGGCGTTACCCGCGGTGTGGTTTCGAATATCCAGAAAACAGTACAGGGCATCTCTCAGGCCGTGGAACTGGCCAGCGGACAGTCGAATGTGGAAATTCGGGTGGTGAACGTTGGTATTGCCGGTCAGCACATTAAAAGTTTACAACACCGCGGGATTCTGACGCGTAGGGAACTGAATAATGAGATCAGCAAGAAAGATATAGACAAATTAATTGATGATATGTTCAAACTGGTGATGCCCCCGGGAGAAGAGATCATTCATGTGTTGCCACAGGAGTTCACGATTGACAATGAGCCTGGAGTAAAAGATCCTATAGGGATGGCTGGAGTGCGTCTGGAGGCGAATTTCCACATCATTTCCGGTCAGGTGACGGCTGTAAAAAACATCATGAGGTGTGTGACCAATGCAGGTCTGCAGACTCAGGAGTTGATCCTGGAGCCGCTGGCTTCTTCTGAATCGGTGTTGAGCGAGGAAGAGAAGGAGGCGGGTATTGCGCTTGTTGATATTGGCGGTGGCACAACAGATATTGCCATTTTTCACGAAGGCATCATCCGTCATACTGCTGTGATCCCATTTGGAGGAAACAGCGTTACGGAGGACATCCGCGAGGGGTGCTCAGTGATGAGAAATCAGGCTGAATTGTTGAAAACACGTTTTGGTTCAGCATTGGCAGAAGAGAATAAAGAAAATGAGATCATTTGTGTTCCCGGGTTGAGAGGAAGGGAGCCTAAAGAGATTTCAGTGAAAAACCTTGCTTATGTCATCCAGGCCCGTATGGAAGAGATCATTGAGCATGTGTATTATGAAATCAAATCTTCAGGTTATGAGAAGAAGCTGATTGGTGGTGTCGTCATTACTGGTGGTGGAGCATTGTTGAAACACTTATCCCAGCTGGTGGAGTACGTGACTGGTCTGGACTGCCGTGTAGGTTATCCAAACGAGCATCTGTCAAAGTATGAAGACATGCCGAAAACGATTTATGACGATCTGAAAAGCCCAATGTATGCGACCAGCGTAGGCTTGCTGATTAAAGGAATTCAAAAAGCTGAGGAGCTGATTGAGGAAATGAAACAGCCAGGTGTGTATGTGGAGAAGGCAAAAGATGTGAAAGAAAAAACAAAACGTTCTGGAGGTGGTCTGTTTGATAAATTGCTGGCAAAAACTAAGGATTTCATCAAGGACGACATGAATGTGAGCGACGAAGATTATATCAAACCTTAATAGTTATCCACAATAAACGATTTTTCCACATTACCAACACTTGTGGAAAACGCCTGTTAAAAAAGTGTTAATATTACATGGTAAGATGAACAGGAAAACCCAATTTTTAAATCACTGATTCATAAAGATATGCAGTTTGAAATGTTAAAAGATAAGTCATCAATCATCAAGGTTATTGGTGTTGGTGGCGGTGGTGGTAATGCGGTAAACCATATGTACCGTCAAGGAATTACTGGAGTAGACTTTATAATTTGTAATACTGATGCCCAGGCATTGGAGTTTAGTCCTATTCCTAACAAGGTACAATTGGGTGCAAGCTTAACCGAAGGAATGGGTGCAGGCTCAATCCCGGAAGTAGGAAAAAATTCTGCGATAGAAAATATTGATGACATTAAGCAGATGCTGGGCAGCACGACAAAAATGTTGTTCATCACTGCGGGAATGGGTGGTGGTACCGGTACTGGTGCAAGCCCGATCATCGCGAAGGCAGCAAAGGAATTGGATATCCTGACTGTTGCCATTGTGACTACACCTTTCGCCTTTGAGGGGAAAAGGCGTAAGATGCAGGCAAATGACGGTCTGGATGAGCTTAAAAAATATGTAGATTCTTATCTGGTCATTTCCAATGACAGGTTGCGTGAGATTTTTGGTAACCTGACACTGGGTTCAGCCTTTGCGCAGGCGGATGATATTTTGACTACCGCAGCAAAAGGTATCGCAGAGATTATTACTGTTCCTGGTTACATCAACGTGGATTTCAAAGATGTCCGTACGGTGATGAAGGATAGTGGTGTTTCGATCATGGGTAGCTATGCCTGTGATGGAGAAAACCGTGCTTTAAATGCTGTTGAAGGAGCTTTGGCTTCGCCATTGCTTAAAGATAACGAGATTGAAGGAGCTAGGTATATCCTCCTTAACATCAGCTCCGGTTTACGTGAGGTGACGATGGATGAGGTGACAATCATCACAGATTATATCCAGGATAAAGCGGGTTTATCTGCAGACCTGATCTGGGGTAACTGTATTGATGAAAATCTGGAAGATAAGCTTTCGGTTACGATCATTGCTACCGGTTTCCAAACTACAGAGCAACGTGATGAGGAGAAAAAGAATGTGAAGAAGATCTCTTTGCTTACTCCTGAAGAGGCACCATTGGTGAAACCAGTAGAGCCTGTAAATTCTTTCATCGCCCCAAAAGCTGAGCCGGTATCAAATGAGCCAGTGTTGAAAGCTAAAGAAGAGATCAAACAATCTGATCTTTTCGGAGACATGTTCCAGGGCAATCAGCCGAGAAAGGTTGAAGAACAGGAAAGTGTGATTGTGAGACATACACTGGTAGAAGAGGAGCAGCCTGCAGTAGAAAAGCAACCTGAGCCTTCTTTCGAGTTTGAAATCAAAGTAGCGGAGACTGATTTTGTTTTTGAGAAACCTGAATCTGTTTTCAATAATGATGTAGCCCCACAAAGAGAAGAGGTGGTCATTCCGGGCGCTGACGACGACAAGAATGATGAATCTATCGAGGATCAGCTGAAAAAATCTAAAGAAAGGATTTTAAGGCTGAAAGACCTTAGTATGAAGTTAAGGACCAGCAATGGCTTACAGGAGCTGGAGAATGAGCCTGCTTATAAGCGCAAACAAATGCAGTTGCAACAGGTACAACACTCGTCGGAGTCACAGGTATCCAGATTTACGTTGAGTAATGATGAAGATGGATCAACAGAGATCAGACCTAATAACTCATTCCTTCACGATAACGTGGATTAATGTGAATGCATAAATACAAGAAGCCTTAGTATCTCCTACTAAGGCTTTTTTGATAAAATTGCATACTGTGTTGTGTCTGTGTAAGATCGGACAGGAAAATTGCGATTGAGGCATATTAACATTAAATTTGCAAAAAAAAGATATATAATTTAATACATAATACATTGGATATTTTTGATAAAGTAGCACAGCGCATGGGCCCTATTGGTCAACACCAAAAGTGGTCGCATGGTTATTTCTCTTTTCCTAAGCTGGAAGGAGAAATCGCACCTCACATGAATTTTCGTGGTAAAGAGCATCTGGTATGGAGCTTGAATAACTACCTCGGACTGGCAAATCATCCTGAAGTAAGAGAAGCGGACATGAAGGGTGCAACAGAATTCGGAATGGCTTACCCTATGGGGGCCAGAATGATGTCTGGAAACTCTAAGTATCATGAGCAACTAGAGCAGGAGCTGGCAGCATTTGTAGGTAAACCTGATGCTTTCCTGTTGAATTATGGTTATCAGGGGATGGTGTCTATTATTGATGCCCTGGTAGATAGAAATGATGTGATTGTATACGATGCGGAATCGCATGCCTGTATCATTGACGGTTTACGTCTGCATATGGGTAAACGTTTTGTATACCAGCATAACGATATTGACAGCGCACGCAAGCAGTTAGAGCGCGCTAGCAAACTGGTTGAACAGAGTGGTGGAGGAATCCTTTTGATTACTGAAGGTGTGTTTGGAATGTCTGGTGCACAAGGTAAATTAAAAGAACTGGTTGATCTTAAAAAGGAATTTAACTTCCGCCTGCTGATTGACGATGCACATGGATTCGGAACGATGGGTCCAACCGGAGCGGGTACACATGAAGAACAGGATTGTATCGACGGAGTGGATGTATACTTTGGTACTTTTGCCAAATCAATGGCTGGAATTGGTGCATTTGTAGCATCGACGGAAGAAATTACGAACTTCCTGCGTTACAATATGCGCTCTCAGACTTTTGCAAAGGCTCTTCCAATGCCAATGGTAATTGGTTTGTTGAAACGCCTGGAACTGCTTAAAAATAGTCCGGAGTTGAGGGCTAATCTCTGGAAGGTTGCTACCACACTTCAGAATGGCCTTAAAGAACGCGGTTTTGACCTTGGGGTTACGAACACAATGGTTACACCGGTATTTTTGAAGGGAGAGTTGCTTGAAGCTACTGCGCTGACAATGGACCTTCGTGAGAACTATGGTATCTTCTGTTCGATTGTGGTTTATCCTGTGATCCCTAAGGGATTGATTGAGCTTCGTCTGATCCCAACCGCGGTACATACAATGGAGGACGTACAGCGGACCCTGGACGCCTTTAGTGAGGTTTCCGAGAAATTGAAAAGTGGCTATTATAAAGAGAACCAGTTCTCCATGGCTTAACGGCAATTAAATAACTAAAAACGGCCTTGAAAGTGTATTCAAGGCCGTTTCTGTTTTGTAGGCTATTCTAATCATCTGAAAATGAGGAAAGCATAGTCATTTTCTGCTGTTTAAAACGCCCTATTGTGGAAAAAAAGAAGTTTTTGGCTTCTCAAATAATAGGACAACTATTTGTTTATTAAAATAAACATCTTACTTTAGTAACAGAGTATCAATCAAAACTTTAAAAAACTAAAAGGAGTAAATTAACGATGAAAAAATTTAACGAAGTAAAGGAACTTGTTGCCGCTTTAGAAGCAGATGCAGACAAATTCTACAATAAAGCTAACAGCGCAGCAGGAACCCGCTTACGTAAAGGGATGCAAGACCTTAAAAACCTGGCTCAGGCCATTCGTCTTGAGGTTCAGGACACCAAAAACAAAGCATCATAAAGAAAGGCTTTATTGCAAAGAAAAAGCGCCTTGGTTTTTACCAGGGCGCTTTTTTATTATATGAGATCAACGGGTATCTGATAGTTAACGAAGTAGGGTACTTGTTGTTACACAGCCAGTGTGGTTTTAGACACTATTTTTTCAGTTTCACTTATGATCGACCGGCGTAGGTCTGACGACACCGGAACCAGCGGCAGACGCAGGTAGTCTTCGCAGATACCGAAGTGTTTCAATGCCGCCTTCGCTCCCGCAGGGTTCCCCTCAGCAAACATCATTCTGGTAAACTCGATGAGATCCAGATGCAGATGGGCTGCACGGTTAAAGTCTCCGCTCAGGCAAAGCCTGATCATATCTGAAAGCTGCCTAGGCAGTGCATTTCCGATCACAGAGATGACACCCACGGCACCGAGCGCAATCATGGGAAGGGCTACAGGATCATCGCCGGAGATCAGCATGAAATCTGCTGGTTTGTCCCTCATGATCTGGTTGAACTGATCGAAGTTTCCGGATGCTTCCTTTGTGCCGATGATGTTCTTGAAATCACTGGCCAGTCTGCAGGTAGTTTCCGGGCTCACATTACTGGCGGTGCGGCCAGGTACATTGTACAGGAACAGCGGTAGTGCACTTGCTTCCGCCAATGCCTTGTAATGCTGGTAAATACCTTCCTGAGTTGGTTTGTTATAATAAGGGCTCGCAGATAAGATCGCATCGTATCCATTAGCCTCAAATGTTCTGATGTTATCGACAGTGGCTGCAGTATCATTCCCGCCTATCCCAGCTACCAGTGGTAGGCGGCCGTTGTTAATTTCAGCGGTAAATTCCCAGATTTTCTTCTTCTCGTCCTTATTTAGGGTTGATGCTTCTCCTGTAGTACCTAAAGATACCAGGTATTCAACTTTTCCTTCGATAAGGTAATTGATGAGGCCTTTCAGTCCTTCATAATCTACCGTTCCATCTGTATTAAAGGGGGTCACTACTGCGACGCCCGTTCCGTGAAATTTATTCATTTTTGTTTAGTTGTTCAATAATGCCAATAACTCATCCTGAGAAATCAGTGGGATATTTAATTTTTTTGCTTTTTCCAGTTTAGAGGGACCCATATTGTCGCCCGCGACAAGGAAATTTAGTTTGGCAGAAATGCTGCTCAGTATTTTACCTCCGTTGAGCTCAATGATTTCCTTGAGCTCTTCTCTGCTGTAGTTTTCAAAAACTCCCGAAATTACGAATGTTTTTCCAGTTAATTTGTCACTTTGCAGTTCAATTTCTTTTTCATCACTTTCAAACTGCAATCCGTAGCTTTTCAACAACTCAATTTGTTGGATATGTTCGGGCTTCGCAAAGTATTCTATGATACTTTCAGCGATGCGCTGGCCGATTTCATCTATGGCCGTCAGTGTCTCCAGGCTGGCAGTAGCTAAGGTGTCAATGTTTTTTGTAGCCACTGCGAGTTTTCTGGCTACAGTTTCACCAACATACCTGATTCCCAATCCGAAGAGCACTTTTGCAAAAGGCATCTGCTTGGAACTTTCGATGCCCTTGAGCATATTTTCAATAGAACGTTCGCCAAACCTGTCGATAGCCTTTAGTTCTTCAGTGCGTTGATGAAGTACATACAGATCGCTGATGTGTTTTAATAATCCATGCTGATAACATGTTTCAATAGTTTCATCTCCTAATCCGTCAATATCCATGGCCTTACGTCCGATGAAATGCTGTATTTTTCCAACGATTTGTGGAGGACAGGCTTCATCATTCGGACAATAGTAAGCAACCTCGCCTTCTTTTCGAATTAGTGTCGTTCCACATTCAGGACATTGGGTAGGATAGATGATCTTTACTGCTCCATTTTCCCGTTTATCTAAATTGACATTAATGATTTTAGGAATGATCTCTCCACCTTTTTCAACAAATACGCTGTCCCCTTCATGGAGGTCAAGGCGTTCGATTTCGTTGGCGTTATGTAATGTTGCCCTTTTTACGGTTGTTCCCGCCAACAGCACGGGTTTTAGGTTGGCTACCGGAGTGACAGCACCTGTTCGTCCTACCTGATAGGTTACCCTTTCCAGTATGGTTTCTACCTCCTGAGCCTTATATTTGTAGGATATGGCCCATCTGGGTGATTTTGCAGTGAATCCCAGTTCTGCCTGCTGAGCATAGCTGTTTACTTTGATGACGATGCCATCAATGTCATACGACAAGTTAAACCGTTCTTTTTCCCAGTAGCTAATGAATTCAAGGACCTCTTCAATCGTATTGCCCAATCGCGAATGCTCTGAGACATGAAATCCCCATGACTTTAAAGTTTCAAGACTTTCCCAATGAGTTTTAAATGGACTTTTATCTGTATTGAAGTAGTAAAGGAAACAATCAAGCGGACGTTTAGCGACTTCTCTCGAATCCTGCATTTTAACAGTCCCAGCGGCAAAATTTCTCGGATTTGCGTAAGTAACCTCACCAAGCTCCTCACGTTCTTTATTGAGGCGCTCAAAGGCTGCGCGGTGCATCAGGATCTCTCCCCGGATCTCAAATAAAGAAGGAATAGTACCGCTGCTGAGTTTGTGAGGGATATTTCTGATAGTTTTGACATTGGTCGTTACATCATCTCCTTTTGTACCATCGCCCCGCGTCACTGCCCGTAAAAGTTTTTGATCTTCATAGGTAAGACTAATGGATACACCGTCAAATTTGAGTTCACAGACATATTGGAACTGATCACCTATTGCCTTTCTCACCCGCTCATCAAAGTCGCGAAGGTCCTGCTCGTTATAAGTGTTCCCGAGGGAAAGCATGGGCCATTTGTGTGCAACAGTAGTGAAGTTTTTTGTGATGTCGCCGCCCACTTGCTGCGTAGGGGAGTTGGGATCTGCATATTCTGGATATTGTTGTTCCAGCTTGTTCAGCGCTGCGAGTTTCCGATCAAATTCATAATCGGCAATGGTGGGCATTGCCAGTACATAGTAATCATATGTGTGTTGGTTAAGCTCCTTAACCAATGCGTCCATCTTGTCCTTAACCTCGTTTTTTGACATATCGCGAAGATACAAAATCGGCAGGGCAGCTAATTCAGAATCGGTGAAATAATTTTTAAGCTGGATGCATTGCCAGCCGGGATGGTTATCGAAGATCTTTATGAGTTTAACCGCCTATTGTATTTTGAATATCCTCGAATATCGAAAGATAATCATGCTCAATCTGTTGCCTGAAAACTTCCAGCTGCGCATTCAACATCCCGATCTGATCTTCGGTGAAGGGATCTGCCCATATTCTTTTGCATATTTGTTGGAGTGCATAAGAGATGTTTTCGATCTTTTGATAACTGAGCAGGTATCGGCTGGAGATGAAGTTGTTCAGAAAGCGGAAAAAGAGATCGGTGTTGGTCATACCTGCATTTTTGAGGAAGCTGTCGATTGCATTTTTGTCGGCATTTTCCAGCTGTTCATAAAACCTGTTGATGTTGACCAGGTTGTGAGTGATGAGCAAGTGATCCAGCAAGAGTTCGAGGCCAATATGTGCCAGGAAGAACGGCTTTACAGGGCTCCCTTCGCAGGCTGGGAGGATGAGTAGCTTGAGCGCGTGACTTTGTGTGCTGAAGAATGTGGAGGTATGAAATAACTGGTCCACCCTGACGTGTCGTTCCCATCCACTGAGTATGGCACTCTGGATGGAGAAGGGCTTGAACAGTTCCGGTGTTTTCAGTGGATAGAGGTTACAATCTTTCTCTGCATTTTTAATAAAGTCGGGTAAGACAACGCCTATCACCATATTGTCATCGTGGTTGCGGCTATCGAAATAATAGTGGGATAGGAAGTTCATAAGCTTAAATGTAGAGATTTTTTAAACAAGCTTTTCCTATATTTGCCCCAAAAGGATATAATAATGACCAATTTCGTTGAAGAATTACGTTGGAGAGGCATGTTGCAGGACATGATGCCCGGTACCGAGGAAAAGTTAAATGAAGGCATGACATCAGGTTATATAGGTTTTGACCCTACTGCGGATTCGTTGCATGTTGGGCACCTAACACAAATCATGACTCTGATTCACTTTCAACGCGCCGGACATAAGCCTTATGCTCTGGTAGGTGGTGCAACGGGAATGGTTGGTGATCCTTCAGGAAAGTCTGACGAACGGAACCTGCAGACGGAGGAGATGGTAGCCCACAACCTTGCAGGAATGAAACGTCAGCTTTCTAAGTTTCTGACCTTTAATTCGGAGGAAAATGGGGCTGTTATGGTGAACAACGCCGACTGGTTTAAAGACATGAGCCTTTTCACATTTATCAGAGACGTAGGTAAGCACATTACGGTGAACTATATGATGGCCAAGGACAGTGTGAAGCGACGCCTGGAGGGTGACTCTGGTCTTTCGTTTACTGAGTTTTGCTACCAGCTCATTCAGGGGTATGATTTCTACTACCTTTGGAAAAACAATAATTGTCTGGTACAAATGGGTGGTTCTGATCAGTGGGGCAACATTGTGACCGGTACTGAGCTGATCAGACGTAAAGATGCTGGTACTGCATTTGCAATTACCACACAGCTGATCAAAAAGGCTGATGGTACAAAATTTGGAAAAACTGAGAGCGGCGCAGTATGGCTAGATCCGGAGAAGACCTCTCCATATAAATTTTACCAGTTTTGGCTGAATGCTTCCGATGACGACACAAAAAAATGGATCAGAATATTTACACTGAAAACTCAGGAAGAGATCGAGATACTGGAACAACAGCATAATGAAGCGCCTCATTTGAGAATTCTTCAGAAGGCGCTTGCTGAAGATATCACCGTGAGAACGCATTCTGCTGAAGCACTGGAAACGGCTATTAAAACTTCTGAGTTTTTGTTTGGGAATGGTTCACTTGAGTTTTTCAATACACTAACTGAAGCACAGGTGCTGGAGATTTTTGAAGGAATCCCACAATACCTCATTGCGAAAGAGGAGCTGACGGCAGGGATTGATGCCGCAACAATACTGGCGGAGAAAACGAGTGTTTTTCCATCAAAAGGAGAGGCTAAGAAAACCATACAGGGCGGAGGAGTTTCGCTGAATAAGGAGAAGATCAAAGAAGCATCTCAGCTAGTTTCGGTTGCTGACCTGCTGAATGACCAGTTTCTGATCGTGCAGAAGGGGAAAAAGAATTATTTTCTGCTGATTGCAAAGTAAATTACCGATATCCATTGTGGGTAATCGATTATTTAATATTTAAGAAAAGGCACCGTTTTTTATCGGTGCCTTTTCTTTTTAAGCTGTGAGCCGTCACGCTGTAGCTTTACAGAGATCGGATAGATGATGGCGTCAGTTTATCAATAAATTACAACCCCTGATATCGGCATTGTCAAAACGGCCAAGTACTTCAAAGGAGCCATCCGGCAACAATCGGCCGAGGTCTTGCGTGGCAATAAAAGCGCAGGAGTTGATGTTGGAGAGGTCGATCACATTGATGCCGCCTGACCTTCCTTCTCCGGCCACACTCAATGGGTCATTCGTATCCCTCAGGTTGATCTGTATCCATGGTGGGCATCGGAAAATACCCAAGCCATCGGAATAGGCTTGCCCGAGCAGTTCCGTCATTCCATATTCACTGTGTATCGCGTTAACGCCAAAGCCGTTCTCCAACTGTTCATGAAGCTCTTCCCTCACCATTTCTTTTCTTTTTCCTTTCATTCCGCCTGTTTCCATGACGACCAACTCCGGAAATGAAAGCTTATATTGCTCTATAAAATCCAATAACGCATAGGTAACTCCTATAAGAATGGTTTTTTGTCTTTCTGATTTAAGTTTCAACAACTTTTCATACAAATCCCGGTGATTATGCAGGTAATAGCCGCTCTCAGGATGTTTGCTATCCCTAATCAAGGCGTCAACCATATAAATCAGTGAGGAGCCCTCACGCTCCAAATAAGAAGGGAGCAGTGCGAGAAAACAGGTGCCATTGATTTTTCCGTAGAAGTGCTCAAAGGCCGTGCTAAAGCTTTGTTCGTATACTTTAAGGTCTGTAACCAAATGCTGGCTCTGACTTTGTCCGGTGGTACCGGAACTGCTGAATGTGATCTTTACGGGATCTTTACTGCTGAGTACCGGATGGCTTTTAAAGAAGCTAATAGGCAGATACGGGATCTGGGCGCTTGTTTCAATAGTTTCTATATCTATACCAAGATGAAAAATGTAGGACTGGTAGACCTGGCAGTTTAAGGCCTGATGTCTAAAAACCTGCATACAGGTCTGCTCAAACTGTTTGTTATTGCTGATCGAAAAGATTTGTGCGATGATGTCTTTCACGGTGCAAAAATACGGAACAAAGTTTATTCTGTTTCGGTTTTTTTCTGCAACACTGCTTTTCGGAAATGATAACCACAGAAACCACTTACAGCGGCGACAAATGCGCCCAGGATTGCACCTAAAGCGAGGATGATCCACCAGGCCTGTACGCCGAACATTACCGCAACTTTTTTGGCGAGCAAATGGTCATTAGGAATACTTTCGAATAGTGACATGCCAAGCCATAGCAACAGAATAGCAAAAAATGGGGACCACAAGGCGATCTTACCCGTTTTGCCTATAAGACCACAGGTTGCAAAAGATACAACTACCACGATCCACCATGGCATGACCATTTGCAGCAGGTACGAGGCGATGATAATGACAATAAAAACCATTTGTTTATTTTTTTGATATGGTTAACTGAGAAATAATTTTTGCTGAGGCATCATCCGCAGACTGCATAAAGTAAAGGTCGTAAAGCTGTCCGTTGGCCCAGGTATCGATCATGTTGTCATAGAACCGACTGCCGGGATTGCCTGATTGTCCACCGGGGTATACACCGTGTCCCTTTGGCTTTTTGCCAAGCTCAACCACCATCCTCCATGAAGGGCCATTGTGCTCACCTAGGGCATTAATAGTCATTTTACCGCCGCCAATCATCAGGGTGTTCGAACCGAGCCCGGGAATTCTTGCCAGGTGGCGGATGTTGGTGTTTTTTACATTTGCCCAGGCCCAGGATTTTCCTATGGCACCATACTTGCGCTCAAGACTGTCGCAGGTGTATTTAAAGGCTTCATTCACCAGGTCGCTTAAGCTTTCCTTTACAGGCGTCTTAATGTTGTCGATCCATTTGGATTGCTGCTCATGAAGGATCAGCTGGACGGTCCTGTCCCGTGAAGGATAACGCATGGGGATGCCGGCAACATCGAATTCGTCCTTCCAGATGTTGTCCGTGAGTCGTTTTGCCCACAGCTCAAAGATCGTAGCACCCAAAGCAGTAGCCTCATAAAATTTATTCCATTCTGAGGTGATCCTGAATGCTTCTTTTTGTGTGGCATTTAACCCGTTGATGTCGATCATGGAGCTGATAGTTGGCAGTATATTTTGCGCGAAAATGCTGTAAGAATCGGATTGCATCAGCCGGATGCTGTCTGCAGTAGCCTTGGTCATGACCGATAGCCGGTCATTGATCCGCTTTCCACGATCGTAAGCACTGAATTCCCAATTGATGTAGTACGGATAAGATGGATCCGTAGAGGATTGGTTTGCGGAACTTACAAAGTTCCTCGATGGGTTTTTTACCGTTGGGTTTTGCTCTGCAGGGATCCATCCACGCCAGTCATTTTTGGGGTCGGCACCATCAAGAACAAACTTGCCCTGATCCTTCCACTTCAGCGGGAACTTACCATTGGCAGTGATGGCAATGTCGTTGTCCTTTGAAGCAAAAACAAAGTTCTGTGCAGGAGCAGTATAGGAGATCAAAGCTTTCCTATAGTCAGCGTAGTTGTGGCTTCTGTTGAGCAGGTAAAAAGTCTTGAGCTCATTGGATTGTTCGTGTGCGATCCAGCGCAGGGCACTGCCTGTAGGGATGTTGTTGGCAGCGGTGTATTTTTCCGGTTTTTCCAGGTATACTACAGGTCCATGATGGGTGTAAAACACGGTGTCGAGCTCTGTGGAAGTCCCACGGATTTTTATCTTTTCAACTCTGGATCTAGTTTTGTTCCATTTGTTGTTATACCAATAGTTTTGGTGGCTATCGTCTTTGAACTTAATCTGGTAAAAATCGAGTACATCTGCGGCAACATTGGTTACTCCCCAGGCGATGTCATTGTTGAAGCCGATAATGATCCCTGGTGCGCCAGGTAGAGAAACGCCATAAGCATTCACCCCTGGGGCATGCAATTGAATCTGGTACCATATCGAAGGAAGACTGAGGTCCAGGTGCGGGTCGTTTGCCAGAATTGGATAACCTGAGCGTGTTTTTGCGCCTGACAATGCCCAGTTGTTGCTGCCTATACCGTCTTCTTTCTGCTTGGTACTGACGTCAGCGATTCCCGGTTTTTCAACAATAACCGGTGCTTCAGGGATGGCCAATGGCTTAAAATCCCATGATGTGCCTATGGGAATAATGGGGTCTTCTTTAAAAGGGTAGTCCGGAAAAAGGTCTTTAACGACGGCTGTGCCAAACTTCTTCCTGATGTTACTCATGTAAAATTCATCGGAACCCATGGCAAGTACGGCTGACATCTGCTTTAGCAACAGTGCGCATTTTATTGGCGTCCAGTCTTCCGGAGTGAAATCCAGTAATTTGTACTCCACTGGAAGCTTTGCGGGGCTGAGCCGATGAATGTAGGCATTAATGCCAGCAGTATAGGCAAGAATCATTTCCCTGGATTTAGGGTCTGCCATCATTCCTTTCAGCGATTGCTCAGCGCCATAAACCATACCCATCCGACGCTGATAACGGTCAACCTCAATCGCTTTTTTTCCGACCACCTCAGATAGCCTTCCGGCAGCATACCTGGTTTGGAAGTCCATTTGCCATAAACGGTGCATGGCTGTTACATATCCCTGTGCAAAATAGAGGTCGTGGTCATTTTTAGCAAAAATATGGGGGATCATGCGGTCGTCAAATGCGATAGATACCTTTTCTTTGGTTCCTTTCAGCACCAATGATTTTTTTGCCTTGATCGTATTACGCTCGGCATTCTGCCAGAAACCAGTAAAAGGGTTCAGGAATTTGACGATAGGTGGCAGGTCGCCGAACTTGGTATTTCCGGCATAAGCCAGCAGTATAGGAATCAGAAGGCAAATAAATGCTTTTATTTTGTTCATTAAGACGAAATTAAATCTGCTCGATATCAAATATATAGGTGATCAGTGTATTCATGTTGCGGCAATTTACTATAAAAACGTTATTCCTGCCGGATGAAAGTTAAATTTGTGGTGCAAAAGTTCCTTATGTTTTTTTACTTAAAAAATTAAAAAAATCTTATAAATTTAATAACGAAATAATCAATCTATAATCAGACTATATGGCAAAAACGGCTACAAAAGCAATTCTTAATTTAACAAAGGTAATCCAGGTAATTGCGCTTTGGTGCATGTTGAGTACTGGTGTGCAGGCACAGACGGTAATCATCAGTGGTAAGGTGATTGACAAACTCAGCAAAGCGGCGATACCTGGTGCCGGAGTCTCCCTTAAGGGGACTTCTATTGCTACTGTGACTGATAGAGACGGTAAGTTCTCCTTGAAGCCTACCGGACAGGCTCCTTATCAGGTGCAGGTTTCCTACATCGGCTATGGCAGCTCGCTTCAACAAATCATTGGCGGAATGAGGGAAATGATCTTTGAACTCGAGCAAACAGCGATACTTGGGCAGGAGGTGGTGATATCTGCATCCAGGACACCAGAACGGATTCTGGAGTCACCTGTGTCCATCGAACGGATGGGCGCGCAGGGGGTGAAAGAGCTGCCTGCTCCTTCCTTTTACGACGCACTGGTTAACATGAAGGGGGTGGAAGTCAGTACGCAGAGTCTGACTTTTAAATCTGTAAATACAAGAGGGTTTAACTCCAACGGGAATTATCGTTTCAACCAGTATACTGACGGTATGGATAACCAGGCACCCGGGCTGAACTTCTCAGTGGGAAATATTGTAGGGGTCAATGAGCTGGATCTTGACAATGTGGAGTTGCTTCCAGGCGCTTCTTCGGCCTTGTATGGGGCGGGAGGAATGAATGGAACAATGCTAATCACCAGTAAGAATCCATTTGACCATCAGGGGGTAAGCTTTCAATATAAAAATGGGATCAACCATGTGAATGACAACAATTCTGGTACCCAGCCTTACAGGCAGATGGATCTCCGCCTGGCCAAGGCGTGGAACGACAAGCTGGCTGTAAAAGCCACATTTTCCTTCCTGCAGGCGCAGGACTGGCAGGCAGACAACTACACAAACTTTGATCGTGCCTCGCAAACAGGAAAGTCGGGAGACAGAAGTTCCGATCCGAATTATGATGGTATCAATGTGTATGGTGATGAGGTAAGTCAGAATATGCGCAATGTGGCCCAGGCGGTGGTCAATGCAGGTACATCTGCATTTGTCCAGCAAGCCCTTGGATTACCATCCGCCCCGACAGCGGCACAGATCCAGGCGTTCAAAAGTAATCCGGCCGGACTGAACGCGCTAAATGGCTTTTTGGGTACTGACGCCCGCTTTCGTCCTTTTGTATTCGGACTGGCAACGCCAGGTTTGTTGCCTGATCAGAATGTTTCCAGAACTGGATATGATGAAAATTATCTGGTGGATTATAATACGGAGTCTTTGAAGGCCTCCGGGGCGATACATTACAAGTTTAGTCCTACGATAGAGAGTACCTTGCAAGCCAATTGGGGCTCAGGTACCTCTGTATATACGGGGGCAGACCGTTACTCATTGCGTAACTTTAGCATCGGCCAATATAAACTGGAACTTAAAGGGCGTGACTTCATGCTGAAGGGATATACAACACAAGAGCGCTCCGGTGATTCTTATATCTCTTCCATACTCGGTAGTTATATCAATGAGAAATCAAAATCATCTACGGCATGGTTTCCTGAATATGTGGGTAATTATATTGGTGCCAGAGCCGGTGGACTTGCGGATGCACAGGCACATGCAATGGCACGGACCTCGGCAAATCAGGGGAGGTTGGAGCCAGGTACGCCTGTATTTGAGAACGCAAAATATGAGATCATGAATACAACCATCGCGGGAACCGATTTTTCAAAGGGTATCTACGGTGCTAGGTTCAATGATAAAACAAATATGTATCATTATGAGGGAATGTATAACTTAACCAATGCATTGAACAACGTGGTGGAGCTGCAGCTGGGCTCTTCCTACCGATTGTATCAGCTGAGGTCTGCAGGGACAATTTTCAATGATCTGAATCAGGACATCAACATCCGTGAATATGGTGCCTTTGCGCAGCTGGGTAAAAGGGTTCTCAAGGATAAACTGAAATTGACAGTCTCCGGAAGGTATGATAAAAGCAAAAATTTTGATGGTCGTTTTACCCCTCGTGCTACGGCTGTGATGACGGTTGCGCCGAATAACAACATCCGTTTCTCTTATCAGACAGGTTATCGGAATCCAACAACGCAGGATCAGTACATCGACCTTTCCGTTGGAGGTGGTTCTCAGCGACTGATTGGTGGATTGACAGAAAGTCTGCAAGCCTATAACCTCTATGAGAATAGACCATTTACAGAAGATAGCTACCGTGCATACCTGTCCTCCGTGGCAAATGGAACTGCTAATCCCGCTTTGTTGCAGAATTATAACTTTGATGCTGGTGGCGTTCGTCCGGAGACGGTGCAGGCGTATGAGCTGGGCTACAAAGGTTTATTGGGTGAAAAGTTCCTGCTGGATGTATATGGATATTACAACCAGTACAAAAATTTCATCGCCATCACCAATGTTTATCAGAACAGGGAGGGCAATTTTATTAAATTTGGAGCTCCGGTAAATGCCAGAGGAGAGGTCACCGCCTATGGAGGCGCATTGGGACTTGACTATCTGCTTGCTGCGTTCACATTGACAGGAAATATATCTTATAATCAAATCGGAGACCTTCCATCGGATTATGTAAATGATTTCAATACACCCAAGGTTAGGTATAACCTGGGAATAGGAAATAAAGAATTGATCAAAAATGTAGGTTTTAACGTAGCTTATCGCTGGCAAGACCGCTTTTACTGGCGCTCTTCATTTGCCTCAGGCGAGGTGCCCGCATTCAGTACTTTTGACGCACAGGTCAACCTGAAAATCCCTTCAGTAAATTCCATGATTAAAATCGGAGGAACAAATATCCTGAATAAATATTACGTAACTTCTTATGGTAATCCTGCCATAGGAGCGCTATACTACGTTTCTTACGCCTTCAATCCGTAGGTTTTATAAAAAAATGAAACAGCTCCGACAGCAATGCCGGGGCTGTTTTTTTGAGATATATGTAGCGCGATTGGCTTTTATCCGAAGCAGCACGCATTTCCCCACCGAAAAATAATCCTTTGCTTTTCATATAAATTTTAACACCTTAGTTGTACAAATTACACGATCTGTAGATCCCCTATTTTTACTTAAACGATTTTCATGGAAGAACAAAACGAACACGGGAAAGAAATAAAGGATGATGACAAAATTCAGGAAATAGTTGAAGAGACCATACAGCATCTGAACAACCCTGTCACTGACCTCAAGCCCATTGTGAAAAAATACCTTTCTGCGGTTCAGAAGGTAAAAAAAGAGGGGAATAAGTTTTATTTTTCTGACGGCGATGCCAGGGTAGAGGTAAGGGTGGTAAGTGATGAGATCATTCGTGTTAGACTTGCTCCTCATGGGGTTTTTCTTGATGATTTTTCTTATGCTGTTCCCGTAGTGGATCAGAAGGTAACCACTTTTAAGCTCGAAGAATATGAAGATTATTATGCGATAGCCACAAATACCGTTACCTGTAAGGTTACGAAAGCAGATTTTCACATTTCCTTCACCGAGAACCTCACACAAATGGTCATGAGTGACGATGAGTCGCCGATGCACTGGGAGGAAAACGTAGAGTTCGGTGGCTATTATGTATATGCTACCAAAAAGTGCAGACCGGAAGAGAACTTCTTCGGCCTGGGAGATAAATCGGGAAATATGAACCTTCGGGGACGTCATTTTCAGAACTGGAATACCGATGCGTATTCTTTTGGTTGGGACCAGGATCCGCTGTACCGTACCATCCCTTTTTATCTGGGTGTTTACGAACAGGCCGCGTACGGTATCTTTTTCGACAATACATTCCGTTCTTACTTCGACTTCGGTAAGGAAGACAACCAAAAGACCAGTTTCTGGGCAGATGGTGGTGAACTCCAATACTATTACATCCATGGTCCACACATGATGGATGTAGTGAAAAGATATCAATCTCTGACTGGTACACATCCCATGCCTCCTAAATGGGCTTTAGGCTATCACCAATGTCGCTGGAGCTATTATCCCGAGCAAAAGGTAAAAGAGATCGCCGAAGGCTTCCGGTCGCGTCAGATCCCTTGTGATGCGATCTATCTCGATATTGATTATATGGATGGCTACCGGTGTTTTACCTGGAATAAGAACTACTTCCCGGATCCTAAACGCATGATCAAGGAGCTGGCAAATGATGGCTTTAAAACAGTAGTCATGATTGATCCTGGAATTAAGGTGGATGACAACTACTGGGTTTTCAAAGAGGGGAAAGAAAATAATTATTTTTGTAGACGCAGTGATGACTACTTCATGGAGGGGCACGTATGGCCGGGCCGTTGTCAGTTTCCTGATTTTACCAATCCTACGGTAAGAGAATGGTGGGGCAACTTGTACAAGGAGCTGGTGGACATAGGCGTTGCAGGTGTATGGAATGACATGAACGAACCTGCAGTTTTCGGGTCAGGCACATTTCCCAATGATGTAAGACATAACTATGACGGCTACAGGGGCTCACACCGTAAGGCGCACAATGTGTACGGCATGCAAATGGTTCGTTCTACGTATGATGGCCTGAAAAAGCTAATGCGCAATAAACGGCCATTCACGATTACCCGTGCAGGCTATTCCGGCATGCAACGTTACGGCTGCGTGTGGACTGGCGACAACGTGGCCACCTGGGAGCACCTGAAGATCGGAAACATCCAATGCCAGCGTATGTCTGTATCCGGAGTTCCTTTCTGTGGTACCGATATCGGTGGTTTCAGTGGAGAGCCTGATCCCGAATTGTTTACCCGCTGGATACAGCTGGGTACTTTCTCTCCTTTTATGCGCGCACACTCTGCGGGTGATACAGCTGAAAGGGAACCGTGGAGCTTTGGTGAACCTTATACATCCATCAACAGAACTTATATAGAGCTGAGATATAAGCTGATGCCATATCTTTATTCCGTGTTCTGGGAACACCACCGGTATGGTTTCCCGATCTTGCGTCCGCTGGTCATGCTGGAACAGGAAAAAATCAGTAACCATTACCGTCAGGACGAATTTACCTTCGGCGATAAACTACTGGTATGTCCGGTGCTTGAACAGGGCGCTACGTCAAGGACGGTATATCTTCCGAAAGGTAAGTGGTATAATTTTTGGACTCATGAAGTGCTTACGGGAGAAAGTGAGCACAATATCCTTGCACCACTTGACCACATGCCGATTTTTGTCAGAGCCGGCTCTGTAATACCTGAATATCCGGTGATGCAATATGTAGGTGAGAAAAATATTGAAGAAGTTTCTCTGAATATCTATTATGCAGATTATGAGGTTAATTCCTTCCTGTATGAAGACCACGGCGATACCTTTGCTTATGAGCAGGATATCTACTCGGAAAAGAAGTTCAGTGTTAAAGGTGATGCGGGGGCGATGGTCATTGAGCAGAGCGTAGATGGACTATACACGCCGAACTACGAACATTACGATTATACTGTAGCCGGCATTCCTTTCAAAGTAAACAAGATTACCGTGGATGAAAAGGATGTCACTGAGTTTTTTATGGATGAACGCGATTGCCTTCGCTTTAAGTCGAACAAAAACTTTCTGACTGTTAAAATATACGGTGAATAATGAATAAGAATTAAAAACCAAATTAAATGAGCGAAGCACCCAAAAAAAGTTCCAGTAAAAAAGTAGCCGTTAAAAAAGTAAATGCAGCATCTGTTTCTGTGAACGACAAAAGTGTTTGGGTGCACAGTTTGCTTACTGATTTTGATGTTTCCCTGTTTGTATCAGGGAAACATTTTCGTTTGTACGAAAAAATGGGGTCCCGGCTCATTAGCGTTGAAGGAACCGAGGGTACGTACTTTGCAATATGGGCGCCCAATGCTCAGTCTGTCAGTGTCATTGGCGACTTTAATTTCTGGGATGCCGACGCGCATCATCTCTACAAACGATGGGATGCTTCCGGAATATGGGAGGGCTTCATTCCAAACTTTGCAAAAGGCTCAATCTATAAATATGCAGTAACCGGGTTCGATGGGGTGCTCAGGCAAAAAGGAGACCCTTTTGCGATTCGCTGGGAGCACCCGCCACGTACAGCCTCCATGGTTTGGGATCTGGATTATAAATGGTCCGACCAGGCATGGATGAAAAAGCGGCCTAAGGTGAATGCGCTGAATCAACCCATGTCTGTTTATGAGCTGCATCTTGGCTCCTGGCAACGGGATCCCTCAGAACCCAAACGTGTCCTGACCTACCGCGAGATTGCAACCAGCCTTGTTCCCTATATCCTGGAAATGGGATTTACTCATGTGGAGCTGATGCCCATCATGGAGTATCCTTATTTTCCTTCCTGGGGTTATCAGATTACAGGATATTTTGCTGCGAGTTCAAGGCATGGTACAGCTCAGGAACTGATGCACTTGATTGATGAACTGCATAAAAATAACATCGGTGTAATCCTGGACTGGGTGCCTTCTCATTTTCCCGGAGATATGCATGGACTGTATCATTTTGATGGTACGCACCTCTATGAGCATGCAGACATGCGGAAAGGCTTTCATCCAGACTGGAAATCCTACATTTTTAATTATGACAGGAATGAAGTCCGTTCTTTTCTGATCAGCAATGCATTGTATTGGCTGGATAAGTTTCATATAGACGGATTGAGGGTAGATGCCGTTGCATCTATGTTGTATTTCAATTTCTCCAGAAAAGAAGGGGATGCCGCAACCAATGAACATGGGGGTAGCGAAAACCTGGGTGCCATTAAATTCCTTCAGGATATGAATGAAGCTGTTTACGGTAATTACGAAGGAGTGCATACCATTGCTGAAGAGAGCAGCACTTATGAAGGTGTAACAAGACCGGTATATGCAGGAGGTCTGGGCTTCGGGATGAAATGGATGATGGGCTGGATGAATGATACGCTCAAATATTTTAAAAATGATCCCCTCGGCCGTAAATATCACCATCATCAACTAACATTCAGCATCACTTATGCATTTAGTGAGAATTTTATGCTTCCTTTTTCTCACGATGAGGTGGTGCATGGCAAATCCTCAATGATCTACAAAATGCCCGGTGACGAATGGCAGAAGTTCGCCAATCTACGTTCGCTATATGCTTATATGTTCACACAGCCTGGAACAAAATTGTTGTTTATGGGCAATGAGTTCGCACAGACCCATGAATGGGACTTTAAGAGCTCGCTGGATTGGCATCTGCTGACGTATGCGCCACATTTAGGAATGCAGAAGACTGTTAAGGCCATCAATAAATTATACAGGTCAGAACCTGCGCTTTATGAGCATAGCTTTTCCTATGAAGGCTTTGAGTGGATCAATGCTGATGATGCGGACCATTCTATCTTCATTTACCTTCGCAAATCAACTAAAGCAAAGGATACCCTGATTGTAATACTTAACCTTACCCCGGTTTACAGGGAGAATTATAGAATCGGACTTCCGTTTAAAGCGAAGTGGGAAGAGATTTTCAACACAGATGCTGCGGAGTTTTATGGCAGTGGAAAATCAAATCCGGGAGTGCTCCTGCCAGAAGATGAAAATTGCTGTGGACGCGAATATTCTACTGTACTGGATGTTCCTCCTCTTGCAGCTATTGTGTTAAAACAGGTCAAATAATTCAGCGGCAAATAGTTGCCTAAAAAAAGAGCAAATTGTTATTAAAACAACTTGCTCTTTTAACAGATAGGGTTATTGATCGTTATTGAATGCTGTAAATAAACTTCGACCGTTGAACCTTTTTTTCTTTCAACCTTTCGATATGATCATTGATCGTTGCTTTTTCCTCTTTTATGAGTGCATTGATGAAGGCCAACTGAAAATACTGACCTGCTTCGAGCCACTGCATTGACTTTTCTGCGTAAAGGCCCATTCGTTCATAGATGCAGCTCTTGCATACACCTTTCACTTCAAGCGCCTTTTTGAAAGTCTGATCTATCATCTTATGTCGTTCCAGTGTAATCAGCAGACTGAGGTGATCGACGTAAACGTCAGGGAATTCAGGCTCCAGGGATATGCAGCTTTCATAATAATAGCCCGCGGTCTGATAATTCTTGAATCTATAATGATAGATATATCCAAGTTGGTAATGTGCCCTGGCAAAGTCAGGCTCTGTTTGTATAATCTCTTTGAGCAGATAATGGGCCTTTTGCGGCTGACCATAATCGAGCTCTTCCAGAGCTTCTAAATATTTTTCTTCAATAGTATATAAAATGTCCATTGGAATTTTGTCTTTTCCGGATTCCGGGTTTAAATTAATCGTAAACAAAAGAAATGCTGATGTTCAGCTTTGGGTTATATCCCGGACAGGAAGGAGAAATCCATGCACGCCAGGAAGCGGCAAACCATAGGGTTGCTGCGCTCGTTCTGGATATGTTGTAGTTTAAGCATGGTGTTTTTTTTACAAATCTAAGCAACAGTATATATATATCAAAATGTAAGCTGTATTTTAGAATTCAATCTAACCAAAAATACTAAATGAACAATGTTTCAAATGAAAAGCCGGCATGGACATATCTGTTAAGTGCACCGGTAATTGTAGCCTCTCTGGGCTACTTTGTGGATATCTACGATCTTTTGTTGTTCGGTATTGTCCGAATTCCAAGCCTGACAGATCTTGGCCTTGATGAGGCAGCAAGGTCTGTGGAAGGCGCAAGCATCTTAAACTGGCAAATGACAGGGCTGTTGCTTGGTGGCATTCTATGGGGAGTGTTAGGCGATAAAAAAGGACGTTTGTCTGTGCTTTTTGGCTCTATCATTACTTACTCCATTGCTAATTTTGCCTGTGGTTTTGTCCAGGATGTGTTTGTTTATAAGGTACTTCGGTTTGTTGCAGGAATTGGCCTCGCAGGTGAACTCGGTGCAGGGATCACCCTGGTTTCCGAAAGCCTTCCCCAGCGGTTACGTGCTATTGGTACTTCTGTTGTCGCAGGAGTGGGCCTGCTTGGTGCGGTGGTCGGCTACTTTACAGTCGAGCTTTTTAGCTGGAGAAATGCTTATTTTATTGGCGGTGGGATGGGGATACTGTTGCTGTTTTTAAGAATTGGTGTATTTGAATCTGGAATGTTTCACGCGATGAAAGATAAAAAAGAACTTAACAAAGGGAATTTCCTTTCTTTTTTTACCAAAAAAAGCAGACTGATTTTATACCTGAAGTGTATCGGAATAGGCCTGCCTACCTGGTTCGTAATAGGGATTCTTGCCACGTTCAGTAATGAGTTTGGGAAAGCACTGGGAATTTCTGAAGAGATCAAACCAGGGCTTTCAGTGATGTGGTGTTACGTAGGGCTTTCTGCCGGAGATCTGATGAGTGGTGTACTGAGTTACTGGTTGCAGTCCAGAAGAAAAGCAGTAGGGATCTTAATGGCATTTACGGCTGTGGGAAGTGTGATATATCTTTATGGTGGAATCCATTCCCCTGCTTCCCTTTACATGATGTGTCTCTGGATTGGCTTCGGAATTGGTTACTGGGCGATGTTCGTGACCATTGGAGCAGAACAGTTCGGTACAAATGTAAGGGCTACTGCTGCTACAACAATTCCGAATATGGTCAGGGGAACTGTGGTTCTGATGACTACCTTTTACACGTTTTTAAAGCCGCATGTAATGGTCCTTCATGCTGCAGGAATTTTAGGGTTGATCTGCTTTGCAATTGGCTTCTATTGCATCAAAACCATTCCTGAAACCCACCATAAAGACCTTAATTTTATTGAAGATTAATACAGTAAATAACCTTTGTGCCTTGATGGGATCAATGGTTGTTCGTTTTGACATCTTTTGGAAACAGGATGATCTCCAAAACATCCTACTTCTGATTTTGTGGATATAGCCGGAATTCGCTGTTGGATTTCCGGCTACATTGGCTCAGGCCGTTTTACTTATTTTCTGAAGTAGAAGGTCAGCGATGTTGTCAATTAAAATGGCTTTCGTTACAGGGTTGATTTCCTTCAGAACAACTGTTTCTTTGAATTCCCATATACTGGATATGGTGACGTCCAATGCTCTGGCAATCTTTTGCAACCGTCTGCTGCCGATATGCGGTGTCCGTTCCATACTTGAAACGGCTTGTTGAGTGATTCCTATTTGACGAGCCAGTGTCGCTTGCTTCATGTTTTTTATCCTTCTGATTGCCCTGATATTCTCCCCTAGATGTACTTCACTATCTTTCATTATGTTTAAGTTATTTGTTAACGAGTCGGATTGGTTTAATTGTGAAATACAACCTATCTATAGTTAATCACAACTATTACCATAGCAAAAGTATATTTTTTAAGTTAGATATTTGCCTTAGTATTAATAATATTATTATGACAAATGTTGGTATAAGTAATGGCTTAAAAATTAGTTCGGTAAGTTTTGACTTGATTTACCTTATTCAGGTAAAACGTATTGCTATGGGTTTTTCACAGTCAGAATTGTCTTTTTTAATTGGCCGTGGTAAGGGCTTTATCCATGAGCGTGAGGCCTTTAAGTTAAATAGGGAATTGTGGATGAGTGACCTCTTTACAATGACGAAGATTTTCAAATGTAACATCACGGACTTCGCTGGTCCGGAAAAGCAGAAGTCTGTTGTGATGAGGTTACTGGCAAATCAGAAAATTACGCGTAATAGGATTAGTTACGAGGTGTACAGAATCGGAGGTCAGGGAGCTCCGGAATTGGTCTATCGAATCAGCGAAATTGATCCTGCTAAAAAATTTACGGAAAAGACACAGCAGCATCTGCTGATTAAAACCAGGATGTTACTGCTTCTGGTGATTGATTCAGGTTTTTTTGACCATACGAGTAGGAGGCCGCTGGATATATTTCTGGAGTGCCAAACTCAGGGAGGAGCCTGGGTTAAACCACACTTTGTTGCTGAGGCATTGAATTACTGGACAATTTCGGCCAATCAGCCCTTGCTGAAAAAACGTAAGCATAAAATGCTTGGATTTATCTATGAAGGGATAAGCACATTAGAGTTTGTTAAAGATCAGCCTCTATAAGTTTATTCTTAAAAGCGAATACGACCAGTCCTGCGACATTTTTTGCTCCCGTTTTGACCAGTAGGTTATTTCGATGTCCATCAACTGTACGCAGGCTGATCGAAAGCGCTTCTGCGATCTCTGCTGTTGTGCATTCATCGCAGATTAATCGGAGAATCTCTTTTTCTCGTTGAGTAAGCGAAGAGGCGGCGTCAAAGCCCTTCACATTATTTTTATTAAGTAAACTGCCTGATTGGAGGGTCTTTAAAACCAGCTCGTTAAAATAAAAACCATTGTTATACGTGGCTTCAATGGCATTTTTTAACTCTGTCAGCTCGGAATTTTTCGCAATATAGCCATTTACCCCCTGTTGAATCATGCGACTGATGTGTTTTTCTTCGCCGTGAACCGATAGGACGATCACACGTACATCGGGATGATCGACCTTCAGCTTCCTGGTTGCTTCCATGCCATTCATCTCAGGCATATTCAAATCCATCAACACAATATCAGGTTTATCATCACCACAGGCATCCATCTGTTTGAGCAATTCTATTCCGTTTCCTGCTTCAAACATCACTTGCATATTGTCGAAGGTCTTGATGTTGTTTACCAGGCATTCCCGAAACATGACCTGATCATCTGTAACTGCAATTCTTATCATCTTATTTTCATCTAATTTTTTATAAAGAATATAGAAAGGCCAAAACCCCGCTCCATTTTATGGTATTCGATTTGCCCTCCATTCATCTGCACCCTATTGGTAATGTTGTGCATGCCTAAACCGCGATGTACACTTTCGATATCAAAGCCCTTTCCGTCGTCTGCATAAGAATAGGTGATCCCTTCAGGTTTGCAAAAAAGACTAATGTCAACGTGTTCAGCCTGCGCATGTTTGACGGTATTGCTGATCAGTTCCTGGGTGATCCGGTAGAGGGCGAGCTCTATCTCGCCATTGCCGCAGTTGTCTGGCACATCACTTTCGAAATTTACCTCCAGGCCGTCTGTTCCTTCAAATTGGAAGCACAATTCTTCAATGGCTGCCGCAATTCCAAACATTTCCAGCTCATTTGGAATCATGTTGTGAGAAATGCGTCGTACACTCATGATTCCCTTATCTACAAGAAGTTTACTTTCTTTGATTAGTTCTATTCCTCCATTGGATTCCTGATTTTTTTTCTCAAACTGGATTATTTTCATACCCAATGTCGAAAAGATACTGCCCACCTCATCATGGAGGTCTTTCGCTACACGCCTTCTTTCTTCTTCTATCTTCTCGATATTGTTGTGCAGCAGCTTGAGTTGATACTCTGCTTCCGCCTCTTTTAACTGTACCTGTTGCTTGAAAAATTTCTTCTGATACATAAAAAAAAGCGTAACTACCGCCGCACTGAGGACAAACATGGCCATCATTCCAGCAAATAAGAAAAAATAAACATCTATGTTTTTTTCGTCTGCCATAGGCCAACAGCAATTAAAGTATACATTAAGATGGACAAAAACGCATGGAACATCCATACGTTCATATTAAATGCACTGTTCATACGCAGTATATAATTGCTCAGCATGAATAAAAGGAAACTTCCGGAAAAATAGATAAAAAAGCCAGTATTGATCCAGAAGATGGGGCTTTTTTCAATCTGTATATATAATGTCTGATGCGTTATCTGATAATAATAATATAAACATGCACAAATGATCACGAAACTCTGTAATGCCCTGGGATAGGTATTGAAAACAAACCAGTTTTGAATATATTCAGCATTGATTAGGCAGAAGCTTATGAACCCTCCAATGATGGCGACGGTCCATTTTCTTTTGATCTTATCCTTGAATACCTCAGCATAGAACAACATAATTGTCGTAAATTCTACCATGGTATATATATGCAACACAGGCAGATTGTTTTTCTTTAAGGCCCAAAGATAAGCACTGTAACCTCCAATAAATGAAATCAACACAAGGTGTAAGGTTATAATTCTTAGCGCTGTCGTGTAAGATCTGAATTTAAAAATACTGACGAATAATGGGACCAATACAAATCCCATTGCAGTAACCATAATGATGGTGCTGAGGAAAAAATTCATTTTATTATTTGAGTGGGCTATTAGGCGCGCAGGTTGGAGGGCATGGTAAGGTAAAATCAAAGATATTACTTTCACTACTTCCGTCTGCAGCTACTTCAGATGATTCATTGATCATATCATTTCCATATTCGTCGGCCGGAACCATGATCAGCCGTTGTTCTCTTCCTTTTTCCATCTCGACGTCCCAGCCAAAATATACACGTACATAAGTGGCACCTTTTTCATCAATCATGTCCTTAAGCTCACTGGCATCAATCAGATACGATTTGATGAAGTTCCCCTCGTCAGCCCATGCTTTGGTAATTGTTTCTGCCTCAGAAAGCGGAATTTCAAAAATGCTGCTGTTGTGTTTTGATTTGTCTTGGTTCATGATGCTAATTTAGTTTGTTTGTGTTTATGAGTATTCTTATATAGAATAAACTAAAATAATGATTTTTCGTTAGAATGAATTCATAATTGATCATAAATATAGAATTATATTGGTGCGGAATGGCCGCCCGCATGAGGCCATAATTTTTATATAGGTATAAATACCTGTTTTTCATTTTAGGTATTGTTGCGCGTAAGCGGTGTCCACGAAATAATCATCTTTGAATGACACCATAATGATGTCTTAAACCCAGATGATATGAGAACACCGGACCCTCTTTTTGTTACCTATTGGTTAGGCTATGCCAATCAAAAGATGATCATTGAGGAGCTGCCGGACGGCATAGATGTGATTAATCTTTTTTTGATCAACCTGGATATCAACCAAACCCTGCAGCACCTTTACCTTACGAGTAACGGTATGACCTGGCCGACCATCCTGGCGGGCGTAAGGATTCAGCAGAGTCGCGGGGTAAAAGTACTTGCGTCTATTGTCAGTAATCCTCATGGTAACCTTTCCTGGAACAACATTAAGGATCCGGCATTATTTGCTTCACAGGTATATGACCTTGTTGTTCATAAGTGGGGCCTGGACGGAATCGATATTGATCCCGAGATGGGAGGAGAGATGCCGGACGATAATTTTATTGAAGTGGTATGGCACCTTTCGCGATACTTTGGTCCCAGATCTACGACAGGAAAAATGATGAGTTATGTAACTTATCAGTATTATGCGGATGAGCAGTTATTGAAACAGTGTAATTCACTGTTCAACTATGTGGCACTGATGGGTTACCGATGGGATTTGCAGACCATGGTAGACCAGTTTAAATTGTATGCCGGATTGGTTACGAGTAAAAAATTATTGTTTGGTGTTAAACCGGGGAATGATGAATCGACCTCTCTGCTGCAGGCTTTACAACTGACTCAATGGCAACCCGGACATGGACTGAAAGGGGGAATGATGTTATTCAATATCAACATTGATAAAGATTTTCAATATACAAACAGATTGATAAAGACACTTAAAAATAAGAAACTAATAGCTTAGTCCTTCCTCATCAAAGACTGCCTGAAAGATGTAGAGCTCTCGAGTGCGTGAACGGGGTAAACCGAATGGTTTATCACCGTTCTTTTTTTATCAGAAATCTGAAATTGTTTTTCCAAAATACCAGCACAACCAGCTGAAGAACGGGGCCGCAATCACGTCAGCGGTATAATGAACATGTTGTATGAGTAACAGTATGGCAATAATCCCTGCAGCTGTAAACGCGATGATCTTTTCTTTTTTATTTTGGAGGCAGAGAGCGCCCAGAAATACTGTTGCGGTATGTCCGGAAAAAAAGAGGTCTTTGGTAATCACATTTGAACCATAGAAGACGATAGAGCACGGATCTAAGAGATCTACCATATTTTTGGGAGGCAGCAGCGGAACTGTCATAATTGTAAACATCCGCAATACACAAAGCAGTATATATGCCCAAAGTGCGGTCATGCAAATCGCAGAATTTCTCGACATTCTGAATAAAAAGAATATCGACATCCCGTATAAGGTTATGAAAATGTATAGGGAAACATCTGCCGGAGGAAGTTTAGCCAGAAGCCAGTCATTAAGTACATATCCAAGATCCCGGTCCTCAATGTAACCAAAAAAATGAGGAATGAAAACCAAAATCAACACAAGGAAAAAGAGCCCCAAAAAGAATTTAAGTCTGAATAAAGGATAATCCCAGGCGATTTGCCAAGAGAATGGTTTAAGCTGCATTAGGACGTCTGTTGATCTTCTAAAAATAAATTGAGCAAAGAACGCAATTAATACATTATAAAAAAATAACGGCAGCTATATTTTTTTGTAGGCGGTGTAAGTCAGTTATTTAGAAAAGTTTAAGCTGTTGTCCTTGGCTAGGCTTGGCGTCTCCAAAAATGGTACGGCCTCCGTATTTCCATGAGTTATGCCTTTCTTCTCCAATTACCGCTTCAAAATAGTTGTCATCAGGTGTGAAATTTTCTTCTGCCATCCGGGAAAGTATACTTAGTTTTTGTATCGCTTGTTGTTTATCTGTATGGCCAATTTTGGCGCGTTCCACCGCATGGCTGAGTATACTGATAGTCTCATCGTAAACCTTCAGAGGAACAGGAAAAGGATGCCCATCTTTACCACCATGGGCGAAAGAAAATCTTGCTGGATCCGAAAATCTGGAAGGGGTACCATAAACGATTTCGCTAACTAAGGCCATCGATTGCAGCGTACGTGGCCCCATACCCTTCAGCAGCAGGAGTTCTTCGAAATCTGTAGGTTGCTTTTCCCGGCTGAGCCATAACATTGCTCCGAGCCTCTTCAAATCGATATCCTTTGAACGGACATCGTGATGGTCAGGCATGACCAGGTGTTTTGCCTCCGCCAGGATGCGTTCCGGATGCTCAGCGGTGATGGCCAGCATTGATGCCCTTGAGGGAGCTGCTGCTGCCGCTGTCAGATTCAGGATCTTTCCCTGGTTTATACCGCATACCCCAGTGTGTGGCTCCTCAATAAAAGAGCGCATCGCCGAAGAATGCCAGTGATACCGGCGTGCCGTGTTGCTGCGGTCACTCATGCCTTGTTGGACAACAGTCCACAGTCCTGTGTTGCTGATAATGAAGCTGTGCGCATAAAGTTGAAATCCGTCTAGTATAGCAGTGTTATCAACCTTTGCACTGAGTTTGCTACAGCGGACCAGCTCCGTGCCGTTTAGTCCGTTTTGGTCGCTAAACATAAGGAGTTCTTCTGGCGTATTTCTTGATTTTTTGCCTTTTCCTCCACACACGTATAGTCCAAGAGCTTTACTTCTTGGATTAATTGCCCTTTTCAGTGCCCCCATTACAGCAGTAGTAATCCCAGAGGAATGCCAGTCCATTCCCATCACTGCACCGAAACTCTGGAACCAGAATGGGTCACTTAACCTGCGGAGTACTTCTTCTGTTCCATGTTCTGAAATGATGGCCTCAACAATAGCGAGCCCAAGTTTTTCCATACGCTCCGCCAACCACGCAGGGATCTGTCCATAATGTAAGGGAAGGTCTGCACTACCGGATCTTTTCATTGCTAACAAAATTAGTAAAAATATCAGGAACTTTGTATTCATTACAAATGCATTTACCGGCAAATTGTTGCTGTTCACCTACCTTTTTGTCCTGTTCAGCCGGTCGCGGCTTTATAATGCTTTACAAATTCTCAACTTAGTATCGTCAGCATCGGATATTGATCAAACATCAATCCGGAAGGCTTAAAAAATGAAAGGTTATGAATATTATAATTTTTAGGACATCAGTTAACAGTCGTAAGGAGCTGACTTACATCAGACCTATTTTTAATACCCTGTTTGGGGAAAACAACTGGTCATTCGACTTCGATGACGTGGATAAGGTATTGAGAATAGTGAGTGCAATCCCCTGTGCCACTGCTGTAAGACAAATCTTGTCTTCATTTGGCTTTTTGTGTGAAGAGATGCCGTATTCACTTGATGAAGTTGGCTTTTTATAAAAAAAGGGATGTATCATGTAGAAACATCCCTTTTTTTGACAAAAGGTACTATTGTACCTCTTACCTTATTTAAGGTTACCGTAGTATTCAACGAATTTAGCCAGTGCGGAAGAATAACCCCACTCATTGTCATACCATGATACGACTTTCACGAAGTTATCATTTAATGAAATACCAGCTTTTGCGTCAAAAATAGAAGCATGGTCATCACCGATAAAGTCAGAAGAAACAACTTCATCTTCAGTGTAAGCAAGTACACCTTTAAGGTCACCTTCAGAAGCGGCTTTCATTGCAGCTTTAATTTGCTCATAAGTAGCCGGTTTTTCCAGACGTGCAGTTAAATCCACTACAGATACGTCAGCCACAGGAACGCGGAACGACATGCCAGTCAATTTACCTTTTAATTCAGGAATTACCATTGCTACTGCTTTTGCAGCACCTGTAGAAGAAGGGATGATGTTAGAGAAACCACCACGTCCACCTCTCCAGTCTTTAGCAGAAGGACCATCAACTGTTTTCTGAGTTGCAGTTACAGCGTGGATGGTGCTCATCAGACCTTCAACGATACCAAAGTTGTCGTGTAAAACCTTAGCGATAGGGGCTAAACAGTTGGTAGTACAAGATGCGTTAGAAACGATAGTCTGGTCCGCAGTTAATTTATCATGGTTAACACCCATTACGTACGTAGGGATATCTGCATCTTTAGCAGGAGCAGAGAATACTACTTTTTTAGCGCCGGCAGCGATGTGTTTCTCTGCGTCAACGCGGGTTAGGAAAAGACCTGTTGATTCGATAACTACCTCTACACCAACTTCATCCCATTTCAGGTTTGCCGGATCTCTCTCCGCAGTAATGCGGATTGTTTTTCCGTTAACCACAAGGTTTCCGTTTTCTACAGCGATAGTACCGTCAAAACGACCGTGAGTAGAATCATATTTTAACATATAAGCCATGTAATCTGGCTCAACCAAGTCATTGATCGCAACAATGTCTAATCCTCTTTTTAATGCAGCTCTAAAAACCAGTCTGCCGATACGGCCAAAGCCGTTTATTCCAATTTTGCTCATTTTGTTAATTTGAATAGTAGTTAAGTAAATTATATATCGGTTCTTTAGTAATGGAAGTGATGGTCAGTCCGTGCCTCTTTGCTACTGCGTGGAGTTCTTCCTGGTAGTTTCCCGCCACAAGACCTACGAAATGAATGTCTTTATGGGGATGTGCTTTTACAGTAGGCAGGAGGTAGGTCTGAAAATAACGTTCAAAACCTGTATCGATCATGTCAATAATGAATTTGTGAGTACTGTTTTCCAGAAAAAAATCGAAAAAAGAACTCAGAAATTGTTGGGCGAGTGGCTTTTTATATACCCGCTCCAGAATCTGGGGTTTGTCCAGGTTGTATTTAACTTCAAATTTTTTATGCAGGTCTGCAGGTAGTTTATGCTGCACAAAAGCTTTCAGGAGGGTTTTTCCAAGATAATTGGCTGATCCCTCATCTCCGATGATGTAACCAAGGCCGAAGTTGTTTTTGTGCGGCTTTTTGCCGTCAAAGTAAGCGCAGTTCGAGCCACTTCCCAATAAACCTACAATGCCGCTGTTGTTATAGCAGGCCGAAAGCGCTGCCCCATAAAGATCATCCTTCACAGAAATTTTGCTGTACCTGAAAAACTGTCCAAGCGCTTCAGAAAGTTCTTTTTTTCTTTCATCGGATGAAGCGCCAGCAGAGAATACATAGATCTTCCGGATGCTTTCCGCATTGTTGACCAGAATAGATTTCTTGTTTAAAAACTGAAGAATAGATTTCTGGTCGTTGAAACAGGGGTTAATCCCCGGCATGGTGCATTCTGCAATAGTCTTTCCATCTTTTGAAATTTTCCAAAAGGCTGTTTTTGATCCACTGTAAACTACTGCTACCATATTTATATTGATAATACTTTAGTCATTTCCAATAAGTCACTTTCCAGTTTGAAATTGTGACCTGTCAGTGCTTCATCTATGCTTGTAGCTTTAATCTCGTTGCCGAACAAACCAACCATCTGCATGCTGTTGCCACTCAGCAATTCATTGACAGCGGCATAGCCTAGCCTGCTTCCAAGAATCCGGTCAAAGCTACTCGGGCTTCCCCCACGTTGAAGGTGGCCTAATATAGTGACTTTTGTGTCATAATGGTTAAAACGTTCCTTAACCTTTTTCGCTACATCATAAGCCCCACCGGCTTTATGGCCCTCAGAAACAATCACGATACTGGATGATTTCTTGGTCTTTGCACCGATCTCAAGCTGGTTGATCAGTTCATCCAGGCTCGTTTCGCGCTCCGGAAGTAATACCGCCTCAGCTCCACTGGAGATGGCACTACGCAGTGCAATACACCCCGAATCCCTGCCCATTACTTCTATGAAGAAAAGCCGGTCATGCGAATCGGCGGTATCTCTGATTTTATCTATAGCTTCAATCACCGTATTGATGGCCGTATCATATCCCAGGGTGAAATCTGATCCGTAAAGGTCATTGTCGATCGTGCCGGGTACACCCATTACACGGATTCCAAACTTCTTTCCAAAGCGCTGTGCCCCGGTAAAAGTACCGTCCCCACCGATCACCACAAGTCCGTCGATTTCCCTTTCTTTCAAATGGTTAAAGGCAATTTCCATTCCCTCTTCTGTCTTGAATTCCAGACAGCGTGCGGTTTTTAAAATGGTTCCCCCCAAATGAATGATGTTACTGACAGACCTCGCATCCATAGGAATAATGTTGTTGTTTATCAATCCCTGATAGCCCTGCATTACACCAAACATATTGACACCATTGTAAATGCCCGTGCGTACTACTGCTCTGATACATGCATTCATTCCTGGTGCGTCTCCACCGGAAGTCAATACTGCGATATTTTTGATATTTGGTTTCATCTTTATACTACGAATATAGCGTGTATTATTTACACTAAGTAATTTATTTTATATTTTCCCCTTTAATTCGGTAACAAGTATATTTATTTGACATTGTAATTAAAAATTAAATTTCAATCAGTTCCCCACATTGATTGCTCAGACCCATTTTTACTATAAAAGGTTTTAGCAAATTTAAAATGACGTCTCCTTATGTAAAATGATCTCACTCACTTTTATGCTGCTCAAATAATCTGAAGAATTTCAGTGTGAAAAATACACTATGTTAAGTATTCTCTCTATATTGGTTAATTCGTGACAACCTGGGTATATTTGTCTCAATTGATCTGATGAAATCAGGGACAGATCAATCCCGGACGTACGTACATCAATTTACTTAGAAAATAACGTTAAATATTTTGAAAGAAGTTTTACCACATTTTAATTCCACTTTCTCAATTGATTGTGTGCTTTTTGGATTTGATGAAGGAGAATTGAAGATCCTTTTGATCGAAAGGAATGAGGAGCCTTTTAAAGACTGGTGGGCACTGCCCGGAAACCTTGTGGCGATGGATGAAAGCCTCGATCAGTCTGCAGCCAGGATTCTGCACGAGCTGACCAGTCTCAGCAATGTCTATATGGAACAGTATTACACCTTTGGTGATGTCAACAGGCACCCACAGGGAAGAGTGGTAAGTATTGCCTACTATGCACTCCTCAGACTGGGAGGCGATAAGTCGCCAAAGCCATTAAGCACTTATGCGAAACAGGCACACTGGATCAATGTGAAAGAGCTTCCTAAACTTGCATTTGACCACCAGCAGATTTTCGACAAAGGCCTCGAGAAAATTAAAAGACGCATCAAACACCAGCCCATTGCCTTCGAGCTGCTACCGGAGAAATTTACCCTCACCCAGCTGCAGAATGTCTATGAGATTATCCTCAACAAAAAGCTGGACAAAAGGAATTTCAGGAAAAAGATGCTCAGTTTTGGTGTCCTGAAAGACCTCGAAGAAAAACAAAAAGGAGTTTCTTTCAGGGCCGCAACACTTTACAAATTTGATAAACGCAGGTATGCCAAGTTGTTTGGCAAGGAGATTTCTTTCTAGCCCGATTACCCAGGGAGCACGGGATTTACCATTCTGTTCTTAAGAAAAAAGCCATCTCATTCAATGGGATGGCTTTATGATGATTACCAGGTAATCGCTTATGTGGTATAAATTCTAGTCTTAGGCTTTTTTTGCCGCTTCGATGTGGTAATTTACCAGGTCATCTATAGGTGAACGGATAATTTTACCGATACCCATTTCATAACGATCAGCAACAATACTCAGAATATCCCTGAAACTGTAGCCAACAGAACCTACACAGTTCAGCTTATAATCTTTATAGTTCGGGTAATGGATAACAAGGTTCTCAAAGAATGCAGTGAACGCATAATCTATCGTTGCAAAGGTATAATCCTCATAATTGTCCTTGTAATCGTATAAGAACTTACTGAAGCTTGCACAAAACCTGTTTGGCAGGGGCTTGTTGTAAATGTTATCAAAAATGTCTTCATTGGTCAAGGCATAGTTGTCATAAAAACTTTCCCGCAGTCCTTTAGGCATATAGCCTTTCATGTAGTCGCTCAGAATTCTTTTTCCAATGAAACATCCACTGCCTTCGTCACCCAGGAAATAGCCCAGTGAGTCGATGTTGAGTGTGATGTCACTTCCGTCATACAGGCAGGAGTTGGTCCCTGTACCCAGAATCGCGGCAAAACCCGCATTATCACCCAGCAATGCACGGCATGATGCCAGTAAATCGTGACCAATGTTGACCTCCGCATTCACAAAAACCTGTTGCATGGCATCAGCTACAATCTTACGCTTGGCATCTGTAGAGCAGCCAGCACCGTAGTAATTTACCTGCGTTAATTTATCTGTTTCCAAATGATCCGGAAGTGTTTTTCTTAACGAATCAACAATATATTTGGTGTCTGAGAAATAGGGATTGTATCCTTCTGTGTTGAATAAGATCTTTCTGCCAGCTTCATTGATTAGACACCAATTGGTTTTGGTTGAACCACCGTCTGCGATTACTATCATCTTAATTTGATTTTTTCGGGATAAAAGTAAATAAACCTGCTGCTTTTGGTTGTGTTTTTTTCATAAATTTAATTTTTATTTTTTGCTCTGTTCATAAATTTAGGCCTTCAGATACGCTCAAAGGCTCTTTTTTGGTTATTATTCCTATGGTCTTTAGGTTACCATATTGTTAATTAAACACTAAGCTAAAATACACTTGTTATTTTAAAATCCAAATTTCCGAACGGGTATTTATGCCTGAACACATGCTTAGGGTCTTAAAATCATGCCAAAATGAAAAATAAATCACCACTGTATAGATATTCGTCAAAGTGACGCTTTTAAAAACATGGTTAAACATCTTTTTTCTCCATAAAATCATTTTAGCGACTATTTAAATAAGGTTTATGCCCAATTTTTTGGAAGGCAAATCAGATTACATTATTGTAGCGGAGGAAATAAATGTCGGCACCCAGGTACTATTTGAAATAAAAAAGCACACGAGATATTTTTTTTTCAATATTTGTATTTACTGATCAAATAAATATGGCAATCAAGATTGATTTTAGAAGTGATACGGTGACGAGGCCAACTGCAGGGATGCTGGAGGCAATGATGACTGCAAAAGTCGGAGATGACGTCTTTGAAGAGGATGAAACTGTCTGTCAGCTGGAAACAAAACTTGCGACGAAGTTTCATATGGAGGCCGGTTTGTTTTGTCCCTCAGGAACGATGAGTAACCAGATTGCCATTAAGTGTTTTACACAGCCGATGGACGAGGTGATCTGTGATCAGACTGCTCATGTATACCGCTATGAGGGTGGTGGCATTGCCTACCATTCCATGGCCTCAGTCAGGTTACTAAATGGGGAACGGGGAATTCTTACTCCCGAACTGATTGAACCAGAAATCAATGAGTCCAATATCCATTATCCGCAGTCCAGCCTTGTGGTACTGGAAAATACTGTCAACAAAGGTGGTGGCGCCTGTTATACACTTAGCCAGATCGAACCAATACATACACTTTGTAACATCAAAGGGCTGAGGCTACATCTCGACGGCGCGCGTATATTCAATGCCTTGGTTGCTACAGGAGATGATTCCCGGAAATATGGTCAGTATTTTGACGGCATTTCCGTTTGTCTGTCTAAGGGGCTTGGTGCGCCTGTGGGCTCAGTACTTCTGGGCAGTAAAGAAATGATCCTGAAAGCGCGTAAAATCAGGAAAGCCTTTGGTGGCGGAATGCGCCAGGCCGGCTTTCTCGCAGCAGCGGGCATCTATGCGTTGGACCATCATGTGGAAAGACTCGCGGAAGACCAACTTCACGCCAAAGCCCTCGAAGCCGCACTACTTCCACTTTCTTTTGTGGCAAATGTAATACCTGTAGAAACCAATATCGTGATATTTGAGGTCGCAGCGGGTATCATAACTGAGAAGCTCTTACATCAGCTGGCTGAAAAGGGGATTGCTTGCTCGGCAACCGGGCCCAAAACAATCAGATTGGTTACTCACCTTGACATCAGTCCGGCCATGATCGACATGGCCATCGAAAACTTCAAACACCTGTAAAATTGCTGAAGATCTTTGTGAACATAACTGAAAATCTTTACTATAGATGAATATCACATTCCAGGGACATAAACTCTACTTACTTTTGGTAATTTTGCGATAGATAGACGGGCACATTTCACCTTTGGGTAAAGCGTCGCGTTATGGAGAATCACAGGTGTAACTTGTCGGAAAGTCCAGAAGTAAAAACAGAACAGAATATAATTAGAAGCGCGCAACTTATGTTTACAGGAATTATTGAGAAATTTGGTGTGGTCTCTGCCATAGCTGAAGAAGGTACCAACCTACATTTTACCATCACTTCAGAATTGAGTAATGAATTGAAGATTGATCAGAGTGTGGCACATAACGGGGTCTGCCTTACCGTAGTCGGACTGACCGACAACACACATACCGTTACTGCCATTCAGGAAACACTGGAAAAGACCAATCTTAGTCAGCTGAAAGTTGGAAGTAAAGTCAACCTTGAACGTTGCATGCAGATGAATGGCCGCCTGGACGGACATATTGTACAGGGGCATGTAGATCAAACTGCTATATGTATCAAACAAGAGGCACTGGATGGCAGCTGGGAGTACCGGTTTAAGTACGATGTAGGGATGGGGAATATCACCGTGGAAAAGGGGTCAGTGTGTGTCAATGGAATCAGCCTGACCGTCGTTAATTCTGCTGATGACGAATTCTCTGTGTTTATCATTCCTTATACCTTTGAGCATACCAACCTTTCCGAGGTATCCGCAGGCGATCAGGTAAACATTGAATTTGATATCATTGGTAAATATGTGGCAAGGCTGAGCAGGAGATAAACTTTGCTTTAGCCCGTTGCATCATTATCTTTTCAGCTCCTCAATTTTACTTTTGATGAATTTTATGGTCTTGGCCTGTTTATTCTGATCAAGCGTCTTCTGGTACAAGGTATAGTATTCTATTGCGTTCTTTTTATCATTCAGTTTGTTCTCGTAAACAAGTGCGATGTTATAATACAAACTTCCGTTATTCTCAAATTTGAGCCCTTCCTTATAGGCGGCATTGGCCTCCTGGTTTTTATTGATTCTTTCAAAGGAGTCTCCAAGGACGCCATAATATGAAGCCGTTTTGGAAGAAATCCCCTCCCGGATGGAATTCTCCAGATAGGGGATAGCACTTTTGTAATCCCTCAAGCCACGGTAGGATTGCGCAACCTGATAAGCCAGCGTTTCTTCACTCATTTCCTTCTTGTCTATCTTAAGGAAACAATTCAGTGCTTTCTGATATTGCAACAGCAGGAAATAGGTCTTGCCAAGCTCATTGAGTACCATAGTGGAGCTGTCGCCCTGAGCGAGTAAGTGTTCTCCCGTGGCTACAGCATCTTCATATTTTTTTGCTGCGATGTGTACCGGCATCTTTAGCTCCAATAAGCGCAGGTTGCTGCTGTCGGCTCTAATCGCCGGGGTCAGCACCGCGTCTGCCTGACTGTATTCTTCTTTTTGCACATACAAATTGCCTAACCCGACAGCAACTTCAGCATCGCCGGGATCGAGACTATTTGCTTTTTTAAGGTAAGCGAGATAGACATCTTGCGGACCTTTGCTGCTAAGCGATGCCAGTTGTTTATAAGATAACGCATTGGTGCTATCCACGCGGATGGCTTCCCGGTAATAATCTTTGGCTTTTTTAATGTTGCCCCTTTTAAGGCTGATGCCCGCTAAACCCTGTATTGCAGCTAAGTTATTGGGGTGCTGTTGTTGAATTCTCAGGTATTGTGCTTCCGATTTCAGCAACTTTCCAGCCATCAGATGGGCATATGCCAGTTGCGCAAGCTGGACCGGATCGTTGGTGTTTTCCTGATAAACACTATCGACATACTTTGAGGCAGCTGCGTAGTCCTGTTTCTGAAGGTAACTGAGCAGTTGCTGTTCCTGCGCCGCGTTCGATTTTGACTGCCCAAAGGCATGGAGATGAAATGTAAGTATTGCAGCGATAAAAAGTAGTTTCTTCATGTCTTTTACAAATGTCTTCTCTGTGAGTTTAGGTGGCATCTTCGCGCTACGTAAGACCACAGCTTTAATGCCAAAAATACGTTAATTGAAAAATTAAAAAACATAGTGGCAAGGTAATTGGTTGATTAGGGTATAAATTGAATGTTAATTTAATACATAAACATATGGATACTTTAAAAAAGTTTGAGTTGATGCAAAAGATTGTCAGAGAGTTGGAAGATTTACAACATTCACAACAGGCCATCATACAAAAGTTGGGAAAAATTGAAGTAGATAATATTGATTTAGGAGATAAAAGGCTGGATAAAGATCTTCCTGATATGCACCAGCGTGTTTCTGATAACCTGGATGCTATTGTAGGGATCCTGGATTATTTTGCAGAAAAAACACAAAACTTCGGTAATAAAAATAATGTCGATGCGCTGAAGGAACAGCAAGTAATTGATGAAGTGTCGAAACACTAATTTTATTTCATCAAGCCTTCTTCATTGAATAAATAAGCCCTTGTGCATGGGATGAAAAGCCATATCCGTGGCATAAAAATCAGCTTACATCAAATAGAAAAAGAGAAGCCATAAAGCTTCTCTTTTTTATGTTATTCTGGTGCTATAGGTAAGTAAATGAAAAATTTCGTTCCTTTTCCGGTTTCACTTTCTACCTTGATACTCCCATTATTACGTTCCATAAATTCTTTACATACCATCAATCCCAGTCCGGTTCCTTTCTCATTCATAGTGCCTCTTGTCGACTGATTTTCTCCGCTAAACAGTTTTTTCAGCACCTGCTCCTCCATGCCTGCACCATTGTCCATAATACAGAGTTCCATCATCCCGGATTTGTGGTACATTGCAAACACATCAATCTGGCAACCTTCATAACAGAATTTAATGGCATTGTTCAGCAGGTTTCTTACCACAATTTGTACCATCAGCATGTCTGCATATACCAGCTTACCCGGAAAGACGTCCTGAATGATGCTGATTTTCTTCGAGGCTGCCGAGGGCAGGTAGTAGTTGATCTCGTTGACCACCATACTGCGTAGGTCGAAATGCTCTTTTTTTATGCCGTACCCACTAAGCTGGCTCCTCGACCAGTGCAATATGTTCTCCAGAAGGTCGGTAGTATATAAAATGTCTTTGCTTAGTGTTGGCGAGAGCATCTTGAATTCCTCGATGGTAATGAGGTCGTTGGAAATCATTTTGATCACTTCCGAGAGGTTCACCAGGGGCCCCCGAAGGTCATGGGAGATGATCGAAAATATCCGGTCTTTGAGTTGGTTGAGCCGTTTCAGTTCCTCGGTCTGCTGCAGTGAGCGGAGCTCCTCCTTTTTTATTTGTGTCAAGTCCTGCAAACGGATGATGGTTGTATTGCTATTCAGCTCATTTTCATTCAGCAGCTGGATTTCAGCCTCCAGGTGGACTGTGCCTTTCAAACGCTCCATGGTCAAAACGACCTTGCCTGAACGCTCGTTCTTGATGAAGTTCAACATTTCTTCCTGATCTGGGAAGGCGATTTTCATGGGCATGCCCACAATCTTTTGGCCGGGCTGTATATATTGTACTGCAGCTTTGTTGTAGTCGATGATCCTATGCCGGTCGTCCACAATTAGAAAGCCATCCTGCATCAGGTCCAATACCTTCTCGCGGGCCACGGGTATAATATCAAATAACCTGAACCGATGTACGGCAATGGCCACGACAAAGACAGAAATGATAAATGAAAAGGGCGTGATGTCCATGTTTCCAAACGGCCGCAGCCCCAGGAGATAACAGAAGTTGGCCATCCACGGAATGGTTGAGGAAAATATGATGCTGTATCTCTGCCTTTTGTAAATAGGAGCAGATTTTTTATAGCTGATGTAAAGCAGGATGTTCGCAACCAGCAAGGTGATGTAAAAGTAAATCGTGAACAGAAGATAACCAGTGCCCCGTTTAAAAGAGAGCAGCGGGATTTTTTCTGTAAAATCGATGTGCATCTCCTTGTAATAAAAATGGTGATGGTCGTTTGTCCAGACCATGATACAGCTGATCAACGTCATGAAGCATAACAGATAAGCATTCAACCGCCGCTGGTACCATTTCTCCAGACCAGAAAGTTTCATGCAGAACAATAGCCAGTATACGGGTAAGGTAGTGATGCCAATATACTGAATGTCGACAAATACCTTAACCTGCTCCAGGTCTGAACTAGCCAGCTCAAAGCCGTAACCAAGGCACCAGATGGCATTGGATAACATCGCAAAACTGAACCATCTTACAGCCCCCTCGCTACTCCTGTAAATATAGTAAGGAAGGATGATGGTTACTGTTCCGAAAAAAAGGAGGATTACCGAATAGGTGTTGAATGTGAAATCCATTAATATAAAGACAGGCTGCAGTGGTATGGCCCTTTTAAAAACAATATAGTTCTTTTATGGTTGTTATGATAAAACTACGTATTTAAGTTATCAATTGAAAATATTCTTAGTTTTACTGAATTATTAAACACATATCATTCCATCATGAAAAAAATAATTATCTCGGCATTATTGCTTTGCGCAAATGTAACTGCTTTTAGTCAGGTTTTACCAAGTTTTCAATTCGGATTAAAAGGAGGTGTCAATTTATCTAAATTCAGCACTGAAAATACTTTCAGCAGCGATAACAGAGCAGGATACTATGGTGGTGTCTGGGCACGTATCGGAGCAGCTGGGATCCATCTTCAGCCGGAACTTTACCTTTCGGGGAAAAATACCACGTTGGAAGATGCCAACGGGGTTCAGAATAAAGTGAAATTTACCAGTCTGGATGTACCCATATTAGTAGGTACAAAAATAGGTGCCGCAGGAATTGGACTTCGCCTGAACACTGGACCGGTATTCTCCTTTATCCTTAATGATGACCAATCTCTGGGAGATGCTGCGGGCAGTGCCATTCGTGGACGCTTCAAAGATCAGAATGTTGGCTGGCAGTTCGGCGCCGGACTGGATGTCAGTAAGCTGGGTGTTGACCTCAGGTACGAACAGGGACTGTCAAAAATAGGAAAAGACGATTTAGCAGCTAAAAAATTAGGACTTTTCACTATAGGTCTGGCTTACAGGTTGTTCTAAGCCAAAAAAAAACGAATAAAATTCGCAAAAAGGGTAAACGTTAAACGTTTTACCCTTTTTTTTTGGCTTTAAAATTGTTGATTAATTCCATGCTAACTTAATATTATACAATTATGAACATCAAGGAATTACTTTTGAATGGAAACAGCTTTGCAGAGTTGTTGAGACAGTTTTCTATCGACCAGAATGATGTCCGTATTCAGGACGAAGAGGTGGTTTTGTCTGACCAGAATTTACAACACCGTGAGATCGTCAGGGAGAACATTTGTATCGAAGGCTGGAATAAAGATGGTGTGATCAATTTCTTTGGTACCCTCCATTATAACCTCCTGAATAAACTGGCCGTATTTGAAATGCAGGGATTTGAGCAGATCTTGCCCCGACAGGTTTGTTAATTAGCGTTTTTGTGTTTGCTAGCCTTCTTTAATTACTTCTTTGATCTCATAATTGAACGTCCCCTTGATTGGTCGTATGGGCTTGTTTTTGTCGTCGCTTAACACCTTAACATAACAGGACCCGAAATAGAATATAAAAGAAGAGTAGAAGACAAATAGCATGATCAGCACAATTGAGCCCGAGGTGCCATAAATGTTACCGATACCACTCATTGGCAACATTATCCGCAGTATAAATTTTCCGATGGTGAACAGGATTCCGGTAAATATACCCCCATGGATCGCAGATGCCCAGGTCGGGCGGCCATTGGTGAGAAAGCGAAAAAGTATGGTAAACCAGATGGTTACAATTGCCACAAAAAGCAACTGATTTAGAATTGAAAGAAAAAACTTCCCGAATGTCGGCGCTGCATTATTGAGGTATATGCCAATAAATGCCTGAACACTGTCTGTCAGCAATCCTACAAAAAAGAGAATTCCTGCCAGCAGGATGATGATAAAGGAACGCGCCCTCAATTTTAGCGTAAAAAAAAATCCCTGATGGGGTTTCTTGGCGATGGACCAGATCTGATCCATGGAATTTTTAATGACATTAAACAATGTCGTAGCAACGAAAATGAAAAATACAAAGCTCAGCAAGGTTGCATACCACTGGTGGTCAACTGCCCTGATGTTCATGAGGGTTTGCCGGATCTGACTCGTGCTGCTGTCGTCAAGGAGATCAGCCAGTCGCTCAAAAAGCCTGTTCGCAAGTAGCTTCCGGTCAACAAAATATCCAAAAAGCCGAATCAGGATGATCAGTATTGGAGGGATGGCAAAGTTTGCAAAGAAAGCAGTTGCACCAGCCAGACGTAGCGGATCATTATGCTGAAACAACTTAAATGCAGCTCCAAACCTGATGAAAAACAGTTTTATCTTACTGATGATGCTTTTATCCATGCTTAACTTTGTAGTCCTAAAGTCCGAAAATAGTCATTTTTTTTGGTTTACACCGGCCTAAGCTGAAAATTGAAGCGTTCGGAAAAGCCCGTCAATGCAAAAAAACCGAAGCTGTTTCCAGCCCCGGTTCCCAGTTGTTTATGAAATAATAGTTGTGGTGTTAAATTAAAATGCTTCTGGAAGCGACCTTAAAGGTTTCCGCGGAGCTCCTGCTCACGTTCCAGCGACTCAAATAAAGCCTTGAAATTTCCTGCACCGAAGGATTGTGCACCCTTTCTCTGGATGATCTCAAAGAACAGAGTAGGGCGGTCTTCGACAGGTTTTGTGAAAATCTGTAACAGGTAGCCCTCTTCATCGCAGTCTACCAGGATGCCAAGTTCCTTCAGCTGCGCAATCTCCTCGTCGATTTCACCCACACGGTTGGGCATCATGTTATAGTAGGCTTCAGGTGGTGCACTTAAAAACTCAACCCCTCGAGATTTTAACTGCCTTACTGTCGACAAAATATCTTTTGTTGCCACAGCAATGTGCTGCACCCCTTCGCCTTCATAAAATTCTAAATATTCTTCAATCTGAGATTTCTTTTTCCCCTCTGCAGGTTCGTTGATCGGAAATTTTGAAAAACCATTACCATTGCTCATCACCTTGCTCATCAGCGCCGAATATTCGGTGTTGATCTGTTTGTCATCAAAAGAAAGAATGTTGACAAAGCCCATGACATCCTCATACCACTGTACAGTTTCGTTCATCCTGTTCCAGCCTACGTTGCCTACACAATGGTCGATGTACAGCAATCCAGCATCCGATGGCTGGTACTCACTGTTCCAGTCCTGATATCCGGGTAAAAATGTACCGGTATAGTTCTTGCGTTCAATGAACATGTGCACCGTCTCCCCATAAGTATAAATGCCCGACATGCGCACTTCGCCATGCTCGTCCCTTTGGGTGACAGGCTCCAGGTAAGGTCGCGCACCGCGTTTGGTGGTCTCCTCGAAAGCGCTGTACGCATCGTCGACCCATAGCGCAAGTACCTTTACGCCATCGCCATGGTTTTTTACATGCGCCGAAATCGGATGGTCCGACCTCATGGCGGTAGTCAGTACCAGCCTGATTTTTCCCTGCTTTAATACGTATGACGCACGGTCCCGGACTCCGGTCTCTGGTCCCGCATAGGCCAGCGACTGGAAGCCGAATGCTGTCTTATAATAGTGTGCAGCTTGTTTCGCGTTGCCCACGTAAAATTCTATATAATCCGTTCCGTTAATTGGAAGGAAATCCTGCGCCTTGGCTATCTTTTCCGCAAATGTTTGTGTACTCATGATTTCTGTTGAAATGTATGGATGGTCGTTGAATGTTTGGTTATTCGATGTTTTGCTGCCAGCTTTTGTGGTAGCTTTCATCTTCAATGTTGATGGCATCTTCGGTGAGCATCAGCGGCCTGAAGGGATCGATCATGACCGCCAGCTCTTCGGTTTTTTCCTTGCCAATGGATTTCTCCACTGTACCTGGGTGTGGCCCATGTGGAATACCTCCTGGATGTAAAGTGATCTGGCCTTTCACCACACTTTTTCGGCTCATGAAATCGCCGTCTACGTAGTACAATACTTCATCGCTATCGACATTGCTATGGTTGTAGGGCGCAGGGATAGACAGGGGGTGGTAGTCGTACTTACGTGGTACGAAAGAACAGATGACAAAATTGTGCCCTTCGAAAGTCTGGTGTACAGGAGGAGGCTGATGCAGTCGCCCTGTAATCGGTTCAAAATCATGGATCGAAAAGGCCCACGGGTAATGGAAACCGTCCCATCCCACAAAATCGAACGGATGTGTGCCATATGTATATGGATAAATCAGGCCCTGCTTTTTGATGAGTACCTTAAAATCTCCGAAAGCATCTATGGTCTCCAGGTCTGTAGGCCGTTTGATGTCACGTTCACAGTAGGGGGAGTGTTCCATCAGCTGGCCGTACTCATTTCTGTATCTTTTTGGCGAGCGGATTGGGCTGAAGCTCTCCACGATAAACAAGCGGTTTTGCGCTGTATCGAACTCCAGCTGGTAAATGGTCCCACGAGGAACCACCAGGTAGTCGCCATAGGCAAACTCTATCTTTCCAAACCCCGTTTTTAGCGTTCCTGATCCTTCATGAATGAAGATCACTTCGTCAGCCTGACTGTTTTTATAGAAGTAGTCGGTCATCGACTTTCTCGGCGCTGCCAGGGAGATGTGGAGGTCACTGTTGACCAGTACTGCTTTTCTGCTCTCCAGATAGTCGTCTTCGGGTTTGATGTTGAAGCCAATGAGGCTGGTGTGACGCAGGTGTTTCTCGCGCGCAATTTTGGGCTCGACAGAATACGGCTCTCCCAACGACTTAACTATTGTTGGCGGGTGGCAATGGTAGACAAGCGAATATAAGCTTGAGAACCCTTCGGTGGAAACCAGCTCCTCGGCGTATAAATCCCCATCTGGTTTTCTGAAGATGGTGTGACGCTTGGCGGGTATGGTTCCTAAAGTATGATAAATAGGCATAACTTAGGTGGATTTGGTTAGAATAGTAAGGATAACAGGAACAACGTCGCAGACGTTTTACCTTAAATAGCGGGAACTGCTATGTAGAATGCTATATGGAGTACTGGGCAAAGATGAGCTTGGAAAGCATCGCATACCTGAAAGCAGCCAATGCTTGTTTGGCAACCTGATCCTGATATAGTAGTTGATGGTTCATCTTTTACGTCAGCTAAATTAATGAAATATTTTTTTAATCAACAAACATTGCCACAGATATATCTGCAGGTATATTTTTATCTACCGCTTTGGCTTTATTTTCTATAGCTTTGAACTAGTCATAAAAAATAACTGAATATATGAAGCTTGTATCTTACAAAACGGAAGACATAGAACACCTGGGTGTTTTTGTAAACGGACATATCTACAACCTGAATTCCTGTGATAAACTGCTGCCTGATGAGATGAATGCATTCCTGCAGGGAGGAACGGAATTAATGGGCCGTGCGAAAAAGATCGATGCACAGATCAAAGCGGGAGACATACAGCCGAAAGAAGAGGCCTTTTACGAACTGCTGGCACCGATTCCTCATCCTACCTCCTGCAGGGATGGCTATGCTTTCCGCCAGCACGTGGCAGCGGCCCGCAGAAACCGAAAAGTAGAAATGATCGCCGAATTTGACCAATATCCAATCTTCTACTTTACCAATCACAATGCCATTCAGGGGCCTGGTGAAATTGAATGTATGCCTGATCATTTCCAGAAGCTCGACTTTGAGCTGGAGGTGGCCATTGTGATCGGCAAAAAAGGCAGGAACATCACCGCTGCAGAGGCAGATGATTATATAGCCGGATACATGATCATGAACGACATGAGCGCCAGAACGCTGCAGATGGAAGAAATGCTGCTCAACCTGGGGCCTGCAAAAGGGAAAGATTTTTCTACCGTAATCGGCCCCTGGCTGGTCACACCTGATGAGCTGGAGGTCTATAAAACAGCGGCTAAGTCTGGGCATACCGGCATCAGCTACAACCTGGAGATGAAATGCCTGGTCAATGGGCAACAGGTATCTTCGGGAAACATGGCCGATATGGATTGGACCTTTGCCGAAATTATAGAACGATGTGCCTATGGTGCTGACATTCTTCCTGGTGATGTGATCGGCTCCGGAACAGTGGGCACGGGATGTTTCCTGGAACTCAACGGCACGGGATTGCTGAATGAGCCTGATTTTAAACCTCAGTGGTTACAGGATGGCGATGTGGTGGAGATGGAAATTACAGGTCTTGGCCACCTCAGCAACACCATCAGGAAGGCCGATACCACATTCTCTATCCTTGATCTGAAGAAAAAATAAGATGCTGACGATTGATGTAAGTACCCTCGGCCCGGCGCAACTGCAGAATTACCTTCAGTATGCCATCGCGCCGAGGCCTATATGTTTTGCAACGACCATTGACCTCGACGGCCAAGTAAACCTGAGCCCCTTTAGCTTTTTCAACCTGTTTAGTACTAACCCGCCATTGTGCATCTTTTCACCCGCACGTAGGGTGAGGGACAATACGACTAAACATACACTGGAAAATGTGCTCCAGGTAAAAGAATGTGTCATCAACATCGTCAATTATTCCATGGTGCAGCAGATGAGCCTCAGCAGCACGGAATATGCGAAAGGGATTAACGAGTTTGAAAAAGCCGGATTTACCATGCTGCCTTCCGATCTGGTCAGGCCACCGCGTGTGGCTGAAGCGCCGGTGCAGATGGAATGTACCATTACTGAGGTCATTCAGCTCGGTGAACGCCCCGGCGCAGGAAACCTCATCCTCGCAGAAATCAAAAGGATACACATCCATGAGGACATCCTCGATGAGGAGGGCAAAATCGATCAGGTGAAAATTGACCTGGTGGCAAGGCTGGGAGGCGACTGGTATTGCCGGGTGACACCTGAAAACCTGTTTAAGGTGGCCAAGCCTTTAACTACACTGGGCATCGGCGTCGATGCACTGCCTAAACAGGTCAGGCATTCCATGGTGCTCACCGGCAACGACCTGGGCATCCTCGGAAATGTGGAAGAGCTGCCTTCTGATGACGACGTGGACGCAATGCGCACCATGCATCAGGTCAAGGAGGTGCTGGATGCCACCATCGGCGATGCTGTAAACCGTGAACGTGAACTGCATGAGCTGGCGCAATTGCTCCTCAGAAATGGAAATGTGGCGGATGCGTTGAAGATTGTACTATTATAAAGGAACTAAAGGATGCTCACGATCTTCATGAACCGCTTCTTGTAGAAACCTTCATTGAGGCTCGTGATCGTCACGCCTTTTTTGTTGCCCGATGAAGAGTGGATAAACTTGATCTCATCACCATCGATGGAATACACAATGCCCACATGCCCGGCGCGGCGAACACGGCTGTTGGTGCCTGTAAAGATGATCACATCACCAATACGGGCATCTTCCAGTTTCTTTGCCTCACCTTTTGTGGCGAACTCCCTTGACGAGCGTGGTACCCTGAAGCCAAAATTCTGAAATACATAACTCACAAAACCGGAGCAGTCAAAACCAACCTTAGGGTTGCTGGATGCATAACGATAAGGGATGCCAATCATGGACTTCGCAAAATCGAGCAGCCTGTTGGTGGACCTTGCTTCTGAAGGTGCCTCAGTAGGCAGGTGTTTCATGAGGTTGGACACCATCTCCTGATACTGGAGCGGGATTGCATTTTGTGCTTTACCGGTAAAAGCACATAAAACCAGGACAATGAATAAAACAGGGACTTTTTTCATATCAATGTGCTAAAGATATTATAAAAATCCTTAGCACATGTATAATGTTGATAACTTGATGATTACGGCGTTGTTACCGCCACAGGGATGATTTTCCCGTTGAAAAACCGGTGCCCTGTACGGGCAAAGTCGGCCACATACTTGCCCATTTCAAATGCCATTACCGGCGACTGGTATCCGGGGAAGGCCTGCTCCAGCATTTCTGTTTGTGCGGAGCCCAGGGCCAGGCAGTTCACCTTAATGCCAGTTTCTGCAAGCTCAAAGGCCAAACATTCTGTCAGCGTATGTAATGCCGCCTTGCTGGAAGAGTAGGCCGCCAGCCCGGGGAATTTTACACTGCCCTGAAAGCCGCCCATACTGCCGATGTTGACAATATGGCTCCCTGCAGTCATCAAGGGAACCAGGTGTTTGATCATATTGAAATGGCCCATCACATTGCTTTCCAGCATCTCAAAGAGTTCTGCGCTGGAAGTTTCCATAAAGGGCTTGTTGATCAGTGCCCCTGCATTGTTGATCAGAATGTCGACTGTCCCCAGCCGTTCCTTCAGGAAGGGCATCAATGCCGCATAGTCGTCATTGACAATGTCAAATTCTACCGGAAGCAAGTTGCAGTCCGGGTTGATCCCTCTGGCAATCTCCAGGAGCTTGCGCAGCTTGTCTGCGGACCGTGCGATGCACACAATCGTATTGGTGTTCTGTAACGATAATTCTAAAGCAGCTTCAAAGCCGATGCCGCTGCTGGCGCCTGTTAGTACAATGTTCATTTAATCTTCTTCTGTAATCAATTGACTTACCGGATTCTGGATCACATGTAAGCCGTCGTTAATGAGTTTCTGGTATTCTGTTTCTGTCGCAGCCTTGAGCTCCAGATAGATGCGTACTTCTTTTTCGAGCTGCGGATGGATCGCCTTATGATAAAGGATCTCCAGGATTTCCATCGAGGCCAGCCAATCCTGCCTGAAGCTGGTCTTCAGCAGTTCAAAGTAACCGCCCAGGCTGGATACATCGCCCTTTCCTTCGCGGATATTGCGGATCTCCCGGTAGATGTGATGCAGCTCCTGCGTGGCCGCATCATAGGTAACCTTGTGGGTATGCTGATCGCTCACATGGGTAAGCTCTTCGTAAGCGTCCTTGTCGGCAGCACCATTGAATACTGATACAATCTTTTCTCCTACAGCCATATCATATACTCCCCATTCCGGCTGGAACAGGACGTTGCCGTTAGCCTCTTTCAATGTACAATCTTCAAAACCAATAAGGATGAGCTTACCTTCATGGTGACGGGTATACCTTGCAATGCCCTGTACGCTGATGCCGCTTGCAAATGTCAGGCTCGCTCGCTCATCTATGGTTATTCCTGCCTCCAACAGCTGCGTGTTGCTGTAGTGTTCAAGTGCTACTGTGGCCCCAAGAAGCCTGCCCACTGGTGATGAAAAGCCATCTTTATGCTCGTGTTTGCCATGGCCCTCCAGCTGTTTGTCGCCGGCAGCAAGCGCAGAAGGCCCCTTGGTCCTGATGAAGGTCAGCTGATCATCCTGATCAATGCCGATATCGGTAAATATTCCTGTAACCTGCAAGCCGGAGCTGTAAACCGCAGTAGCAGGGTTCTTACACTCCATTGCCTTCACCAGACTCTCCGTACCACCCCGCCTGAATGCCATCGTATCGGCAAACTGTTCCAGTACATCGATGAGGTTCTGGAAGGTTTCCGTCACAAACAGCTGTGGTTGTGTTTTGGTGATGTCATAAGGGTGATTGATGGCATCAATCGTATAAGGGAGCTTTGGTACATCACTTTTCATACAGCTGGAGCTCTCGCCGATAGAGGAAAGGAGGCCCGCACCGTAGATTTTGGGATCCTCAAGGGTGCCGATCAGGCCATATTCTACTGTCCACCAGTGCAGGCGGCCCAGTAGGGCCATCTCAGAAGGTTCGCCCATGTTTTCCGAAATCTGCTGCAGTAATTTTTCTGCCCTGGCGATCTCCACCTCATTGGCATCCACCGCTTCTTTCAGGATGGACAGGTTACGAATGGCTTCATATAGCTCAAAATCGCGCGCAGAAAACATAGCCCTGGCGCCGATGGAGCCAAAGTAGCTGAGGTAGCTGTTGTAGTCGGCATCAGCAATAATGGGTGCATGTCCCGCCGATTCATGGATGATGTCTGGTGCTGGCGTGTACTGAATGTGGTTGATCTGCCTGATATCGGCTGCAATCACCAGCACATGATAGGCCTGGTATTCCATAAATGCCGCAGGGGGGATAAACCCATCTACTGTTACTGCGCCCCAGCCAATTTTGCCGAGGTTGTCGTTCATGGTCTGCAGATCGGGGATGTATTCTATGCTCAATCCCGCCCGTTGCAAGCCTTTGATGTAGGGATAAAAAGCAACCTGTTTCAGGTAGCTGTAATTCTGGCGCATCACATAACGCCATACTGCCTGATCAATAGGCGTATATTTTTCGTAGTGCTGCTCTACAATAAACTGCCTCAGATGCCGGGGCAGCTTTGCAACATGAGGATTGTTAAAATCATTAAATGTGCTCATTACCTGGGTAGAATTTGGTATTGCAGCCAAGTTACTGAAATCCTGTATTTCGGTGTTAGTCCCGGCGCCTTATTGTTGAAATTAATCTTCCACACAGGCGCCGATGTTATTTTTTAACCTTGAACGAGAAATGTTTCTGCGAGAAATAGCTGAAAACGGCGAGCAGCAGTGTGATGAGCATCTTCGATGGCGTAGCGTAAAAGCCGAAACCCTCGACCAATAGTTTCAGCAGGGCCAGGTTGAGAAGTACATTGGTTGCCACTATTGATGCATACCGGAACAATTGAATGCGCCCCTTCAGATCAGATTGTGTAAACACGAGGTACTTGTTGAGCATGAAGCCGATGATGAAAGTCAGCACAGACTCTATCGCCAGCGCTGCAACGGGGGCCGTAATCATTTTAGGCAATACCGGAACATCAAGATAAATGTCTTTCTGCTGCAGTACCCAGTTGTACACAATGTAATAGATGACAATGGATGAGCCGGCCGTAGTTCCGCCCGAAAACAGGTAACGGAAGGTATGCAGGGGGAGCCATTTGGAAAACGGGGGATAAAAGAAGTCAATGATCTTCAATAAAGCTTTCCGCATGCTTTATCTGGCAGTTAATTTATTGTCGATCATTCTATTGGTATACTGTTGTATAAATGCTTTCAGGTGTTTCTCCATATCTTTTGCCACTTCTGGTTCTTCATTCAGCAGGTTGATCTTATTCAGCCGGTCTGTTTTCAGGTTATACAGGGAGATGTTTCTTTTTCCGTCATTGCTCAGGAAGTAGTCGCCTTGATAAAAACTGAAGGTCCCATCGTTGTTGTTCACCACAAAGTTATCTGTTCTTTTGTTAAATGCATCAAAACCGAGCGCAAAATATGGCTTATCATAATTTAAATAGTTCAGCACCGTTGGCATGATGTCGATCTGCTGCACCAGCTTGTCTGTTTTTCCTTTGAGGTCTCCGCCGGGATAATAGAAGACGATCGGAATGGAGAAATAACCTGGGGTAGTCTGATATTCAGGGAAATGTGATACCGTAGCATGGTCTGCACACAGGACGAACAGCGTATTTTTAAACCAGGGCATGATCGACGCCGTTTGGAAGAACTTACGCAGTGCCATGTCTGTATAACCCAACGTTTCCTGTACTGGAAGTGGTCCTTTGGGGAATTTTCCCTGGTATTCCTCCGGGAGCCGGAAGGGGTGGTGGGATGAAAGTGAAAAGAAACTGCTGAAGAAAGGTTGCTTCAGGGTGTTCATCGTATGTGCCATATACTGCATAAAGGGCTCATCCCAGATACCCCAGGTACCATCACTGTCCCCTTCTTTCTGGTATTCATTCTGCCCGAAATATTTCTTGATGCCCGCGAGATGCGTGTAGGACGAAAATCCCATAGAGCCGTTGGGTGCACCATGAAAAAATGCCGTTTCGTAACCTTTCTCCCCCAACAGCTGCGCGATGCTGGTCGTTTTGTTGCCAGAATAGATAGAAAGGACAAAAGGCTCTGCAATAGAAGGTACCCCGGTGATTACTGATGGCAAGGCATCAATAGACTTACGTCCGTTCGCATAAGTATGACTAAAGGTGAAACTCTCCCCAATCAGCGAATCAATGAAGGGTGTATAACCTTTGTACTTGCCGTTCATCATGTCCTTATTGAGGCTGCCCACATGCTCCTTACCCAGGCTTTCGATGATGAGAAAGACCACATTCAGTTTCTTGAACGGTCCTTTTCCTTCCGGCTGATGGATGGGATTGTAAATCGTGTTGAGTGTTTTTTGGTCAAAGGTATTGATGGGGTGGAGCTTTGATGCCTTCAGCGTCCTGAAAATAGCAAATGGTGTGTTGAGTACCAGACTCATCTGATCAGGGGTGTCTACATACTCACCTGCATTACTCAGCGTAATCGGTCTGGTGCCAAAACCCCAGCCACCACGTACGCCGGTAATGCAAAGCACCGCAATACCAAGCATGAGCACCAGGTGGAAAACGCCGGTGGCCCAGTTGAAGTTGGTTTCTTTTTTTATTTTAACCCGATCATATAGCTTGATGAACAGCCATATGAAGAGGATCAGCAGAATGAAAAGATACCAATAGTCCTTGCTGAAGTCTACCAGCAGTTTGAATTTGTTTTGCTCATTGCTGAACTGGCTGAATACCGTGGCAGTCGTCCGTTTCAGCGTGTACCGGTAATAGGCAAAGTCAATGAAATTGGAAATGATGCCTATACTGTTGGCGATGATAAAAAGCCATTTTGCAAACTGCTGATAACCGTCACGGTAACGGAAAGAAAAAGGGATCACATTCATCAGCAGGTATACCGAGTTGATGTAGATCAGCGCGGAAACATCGAACTTCAATCCCCCATAGAGGATGTACAGGTATTTCGGAACCGTGATGTCATGAAACAGCGATTGATTGGACAGGTAGAAGCCCAGGCGGCATAACGTATAAAAAAATAATAAGATCAGAAACCGGTAAGCCAGTGCCACATATAGGTTGACTGCTTTTGCGTCGTTTATTTTCAAGGTCTTGAATTTAGCGCCGCAAATTTAAGTATTGGTAATGATTTGTTGATACTAAATTAACATTGAAAGCCTGCGTGTTTAAGAATATGACTTGTAAAAGATGATTACCGGGCCACGAAGTCGATCACGGCACTGTAGCGGTACTGGCGGTGCGGTTGTATGCTGACACCCACCGTATTGAGTTTGGTGCTGCTGTTCAGGATCACCTTACGGTGGCCGAAGTTGGGTACGCCCTTATCCAGCAGCAGCATGCATACATTGGCCAACCCGGATCTGAAACCAAAAGCTAGATTTTCCGCATTAGACCTTTTGGGGTAGGCCTTCCCGATACGTACATTGGCGGTGCGGCCATCGCTGGAGTTATGGCCTGCAAAATTGTTTTTGTTCATGTCGCGCCCATGTTGCCTGGATACGATGCTTAGTGCCTCATCAGGCCATAGGACCGGAAGTCCTTTTGTAGCAGAAAGGTCTCTTTGCAGCGTTCTGTAGTAGTTGTCAGTCCTGCTGATCCTCATTTCACTGTAATTGCTGTACTGTCGCATCTCCTCATTGTGCTGATCTACGAAATCCTGAAAATAGGTTTCAAAGAAACGTTCGCCATCCATGCGTGCAAGGTTCATATAAATGACGATGTCTTTTTCTTCTCCTGTGAGGTAACTGGCATCACCGGCAGTATTGGCCATGCGCAGCTCTTCCTTAGTCCACGAATCGGAAGGGTCCTGTGCCGCCGCATTCAAGGATGAAAATAAGGAAAAGATAGCTACAAGGATGATGGATGTCATTTTCATATTGGCATTAACGCAAAATGAAGGCCAGATGGTATGCCGGCAAAAATAAAGAATCCCTGATGCCGGCTGTTTCTTTTGCCGGAGTCAGGGATTCGGATGAGCTAAAACCTAGGTTTCAGCTGTATGTGTTAAACTAGTGAAGCAGGTTTTTCCAGCTTACCTTGCTGGCAATCAATGTCTCCAGATGTTCGATTTCTATACGTTGCTGTTCCATGCTGTCGCGATGGCGGACAGTAACGGTATTGTCTTCAAGGGTCTGGTGGTCTACCGTTACGCAGAAAGGCGTACCGATGGCGTCCTGTCTTCTGTAGCGTTTACCAATCGCATCTTTCTCCTCATAGATACAGTTGAAGTCAAGCTTCAGGCTGTTCATGATCTCTTTTGCCTTTTCCGGCAGCCCGTCTTTTTTAGTCAGCGGGAAGATGGCCACCTTTACTGGTGCCAGGCATGGGTGCAGGCGAAGCAGCGTTCTGCTGTCTTGTTTTTCACCCTCGCTAAGGTCTTCTTCCTCAAAAGCATTGATCATGGTAAGCAGGAACATACGGTCCAGTCCGATGGAAGTTTCAATCACGTAAGGGATGTAGTTTCCATAGGGTTTACCGTCTTCGTTCAGGTCGTTGTCAAAATACTGCATCTTTTTGCCTGAAAACTGCTGGTGTTGCGACAGGTCGAAGTCGGTGCGGCTGTGAATGCCTTCCACTTCCTTGAACCCGAACGGGAACTCAAATTCGATGTCGGTAGCGGCATTGGCATAATGCGCCAGCTTTACGTGATCGTGGAAGCGGTATTTGTCTGCCGGGGTACCCAATGCCTGGTGCCATTTCAGACGTGCTTCTTTCCAGTAGGCAAACCATTTTGCATCTTCTCCCGGGCGCACAAAGAACTGCATCTCCATCTGCTCAAATTCACGCATACGCATGATGAACTGACGGGCGATCACCTCATTCCTGAAGGCCTTTCCAATCTGTGCAATTCCGAAAGGGATCTTCATACGGCCGGTCTTCTGTACGTTCAGGAAGTTGACAAAGATCCCCTGTGCCGTTTCCGGACGCAGATATACTTCCTCAGAACCTTCAGCCATGGCACCAAACTGGGTGCTGAACATCAGGTTGAACTGGCGTACTTCAGTCCAGTTCCTGGTGCCACTCACCGGGCATGCAATTTCATGTTCTTCAATCAGCGTTTTCAGCCTCGGAAGGTCTTCCGCCTGCAGGGCCTGGTCCATGTCCGACTGCAACTGTGCTGCTTTATCTGTTTTTCCGTCTTTCTCATAACGGGCAATTTTATCTTCTAACAGCTGATCGGCACGATAACGTTTTTTGGATTCTTTGTTATCAATCATCGGATCATTGAATCCATCGACGTGGCCGCTCGCTTTCCATACTTTAGGGTGCATAAAGATTGCAGCGTCAATGCCCACAATGTTCTCATGCATTTGTACCATGGCTTTCCACCAGTATGTCTTGATGTTGTTTTTTAGTTCTGAGCCTAATTGTCCGTAATCATATACAGCACTTAGTCCATCGTAAATCTCACTGCTCTGGAATACAAAACCATATTCCTTGGCATGGGAGATTACATTTTTAAATTGTTCGTCGTTAGTGTTCTTTGCCATAATACTGCAAATATATAAGATTAGGAATGATATTGAAGATGATTATTTATTCTCGTAATCTTTTAAGAAACCGCTGCTTTGTATTTTAGAAACCGGCCATTCCTTTTTGAGAACTTAAGTTTTCAATCCTGTTCCCTGCTGTGCTTTTATGCCCAAAATGCTTACTTTTGGACATGAATCAATTGAAGTGGCTGCTGATCGGCTTCACGTTTTTTTTTGTTTCCTGCAGCAACGAGGAACTGCATTGCCTTGTTCTGGAGGATACTACAGCGCTTCGTCAGCTGCTGAACCCCAAAGAGGGAGGATACCCGCTCTTGAGTGCACATCGTGGTGGGCCAATGAAAGGATATCCTGAAAATTGTATCGCCACCTTTGAAAATGCTACCCGTTATCAGCCGGTAATTATCGAGTTTGATGTTGCCCTCAGTAAGGACTCTATCCTGGTAGCCATGCATGATGACCTCCTGGACCGTACCACCAATGGCAGAGGACCTGTCGGCGCAAAAATGTATTCGCAGCTGCAGCAGCTGCGCCTGAAGGATGGGGAGGGCAAGCTCACTTCCTTCGAAATCCCTACCTTAAATGAAGTGCTCCTTTGGGGCAAAAATAAGGTTTTGTTCACGATAGATATCAAAAAAGGAGTTCCCTTTGACCGGGTGATCGACTGCATTCGCGATACAAAAGCGGAAGCCAACTCCATCGTCATTACTTATAATGCGACACAGGCTGCGGAGGTTCATCGCCTGGCTCCAGATCTCATGATTTCGGCCTCTGTGGGCAGTATGGAAGATTTAGTACGACTAAACACGATGGGCGTTCCAAACAAACGCATCGTCGCCTTTGTGGGTATCTCGGAGCCCGGAAAGGCTCTTTTTGATCAGCTTCATCAACTGGGCATTATCTGTATCCTGGGAACGATGGGCAACCTCGACAAACGGGCAGCGGCCAATCCTGATAAAAATATTTATTATAACCTCTTTGCCGGTGGTGCCGACGTGTTGTCGACCGACCGCATTCCTGAAGCTGGTATCGAACTGGATCGCTACAGGAATGATAAAAATCTCAGTTCAGCATACCTAAAAAAGAAATAACGTGAGTATCCAGGTAGATCACATCGCAAAACATTATGGCAGTCAGCATGCAGTAGATGGCATCACTTTCGAGGCCAGACCAGGTAGGATACTTGGCTTTTTAGGGCCTAACGGAGCGGGGAAATCGACCACCATGCGCATGCTCACCGGATACCTGAAACCCAGCTCCGGAACAGCCTCACTCTGCGGTTTTGATACACAGACACAAAGCCTGGAACTGCGCAAGGTCATGGGCTATCTGCCTGAAAATACCCCCTTGTATGCGGATATGTATGTGAAGGAATTCCTGCTTTTTGTAGCCAATACCTACCAGCTCCAGGATCCCAAACAGAAAGTCATACAGACCATCGACCTGGTTGGCCTCGGCATGGAACAGCACAAAAAGATTTCCATGTTGTCGAAAGGCTACAAACAAAGGGTAGGACTTGCGCAGGCCATCATCCACGATCCTAAAGTGCTGATCCTTGATGAGCCTACATCGGGTCTTGATCCGAATCAGCTCAGTGACATCCGCGAACTGATCAGGAAACTGGGCAAAGACAAAACTGTAGTTCTTTCCACACACATCATGCAGGAGGTAGAAGCGCTTTGTGATGATGTCATCATCATCCATAAGGGAAAAATTGTTGCCAATGCATCCATCACTGATCTTAAAAATGAACACAATGGTGATTCGCTGGAAAATATTTTTAGAATTTTAACTAATTGATAATAAGTTTTTTGTTAAACACTTTTTAGGTTTGGCTGACTTTTTGTTTAAGATGTTCAGGATATTTTATCCGTTAAACAGCAAAAACCAAAAAAAATGAAACGTATCTTTTTATTATCCGCAATAGCAGGAATTTTCGCTTTCTCAAGTGCTTCAGCACAAACAAAAGATGTAGCCATGTCTGGCCCTAAGTTAGGTATCGGTGCAGAATTCGCTTTTCCAGTTGGAAACTTCGGTGATGTCTACAATTTAGGTTATGGTGGATCGTTACAGTATCAACACCCGGTTGCGCCAAGCCTGAACCTGACAGCGAGCGCAGGGTATATTAATTTTCAAAGTAAAGATCTTCCTATCATTGGAAAGGTTAATAGCGGAGCAATCCCTGTAAAAGTAGGTGCCAGATATTTTCTTGCTGAAAATATTTTTGTAAATGGTGAGCTTGGTGCCGCGTTTTCAACTGAAGATGGTGGATCGACCGCTTTCGCTTATTCTCCTGGTGTAGGTGTTGAGTTCCCCGTTTCTGACAAAGGAGCTGTTGAATTGGGAGCGCGTTATGAAGGTTGGTCTGCAGATAGCAATACCTCCTCTTTCATTGGCCTGAGATTGGCTTATAACTTCGGTTTGTAGTATCCGCCATATTTTTTAAAAATTTAGAAAGGGCTGTTCATTTTCCAATGAGCAGCCCTTTTTTTGTTGGATACAGGTTTCAGAATGAAGCTGATTCCAGTCATGTTGTTTTGTCTGAAAGAATTAGTATTCAATATGTAACTTTATATAAAATCATAAGACATGGAAAAAGAGATCCCATCCATTCATCCTGAACTCGAAATCGTGACTTCCAGGATTGTCAATGCAGCAAGGCCGAAGGCTTACCTGGCCTGGGCTGACCCAGATCATTTGAAAAACTGGTGGGGGCCGGCCGGTTTCAGCAATACATTTTTTGAATTCGACTTTAAGGTAGGAGGCAGGTGGGACTTCACCATGCACGGTCCCGAAAAAGGGAACTATCAGAATTTATGTGAGTTTACCAGAATCGAAGAACCTTTCCTGATTGCCTGGACAAGAATTTCTAAGCCCCTTTTTGACGTCATCGTCACGTTTGAAGAAATCGATTCAGACACAACCAAAGTTGTTTTCAGACAGGTTTTTAGAACTGCAGAAGAGTGTAATAAGATCAGGCCTTTTGTTGAAGATAAAAATGAAGAGAATATGGATAAACTGGAAGCTGAACTAAAGATCATGTAGATCCTTGGGGTCGAGGTTCGGCCTGTCCATAGCCTTTGTTCTGGCACTGACCGTAAAGCAGCATAATAAATACCGGACTAAAGAGAAACAAAAGATAGACCAAAGAGGGGCACATCGCGCTTTTTGTCTCTGTTTGGTCTCTGTTTAGTCTCTCTTTAGTCTCTCTTTGATGTGTGTGTGTCCAGAACAGTATCAGAACCCTGACCGAACATGGACCGGTGATACGCATCGTTTAGGGTATAGCTTTTCCTGGAATCGACATGATGATCGCCACTCGATAGGTTGAAACTGCAGCGCAATATTGCATTCCTGAACTTAAATTTCTAATATCGCCCTATGATTTCGAGATTAAATAAGCTCCTTATTGGATTTGTAGTGCTATTGGCTGGCCTTGGGGGAAAAGTAAATGCGCAGACTGGCGTTCCACTGGCATCTCCTCAAATTGGTCTGGGCGTTGATGTGGCATTCCCGACAGGTAGTTTTGGTGACGTAGCCAATTATGGTATTGGTGGCTCGCTTTTTTATCAGCACCCCCTAAGCCAGCGGCTGAGCATCACCGGAAATGTGGGCTTCCTACGGTTCCATGGCAAACAGGCCGTGTTGATGAACATCAAATACAGGGAGGGTTTTGTGCCGATCAAGGCTGGATTGAAATACTTCATCGCCGAAAATATATATGCTGCAGCGGAGACAGGAGTCTCCATTTCTACTGCCGACGGCAATGGAACGGGAACAGCATTTGTTTATGTTCCCGGTGCTGGACTGATGTTTCCTGTAAATGGCAGCAGTTCTGTAGAGCTTGGTGTGCGTTATGAAAACTGGGCCAGAAGTGGCGGCACACATTCTTTTATTGGACTAAGGGCCGGATATAATTTTTAATTTTTCTAACTTCGGCGTCATTAACTGAAATGAATGTACGCAGTATTTAAAAGGGAATTATTCAGTCTGCTCAACTCCATGATGGCCTACATCACCATCGGTGTTTTCTTACTGGCCTGTGGATTGTTATTATGGTTTTTCCCTGATACCTCCATCCTGGAATATGGTTACGCGGAGCTGACAGGTTTCTTCAGCCTTGCTCCATTCCTGTTTATGTTTATGATCCCCGCCATCACCATGCGGTCCTTTGCCGAAGAAAGGAGGGAAGGGACATACATTCTGCTGGCAACAAGGCCGCTAACAGACTGGCAGATCATTTTTGCCAAGTACCTGGCATGCCTTGTAGTCGTGCTTTTTGCATTGGTTCCTACCATCGTCTACTATATTTCTGTATCCCGGCTTGCTTTTCCTGTAGGAAACGTCGATACCGGGGCTGTAATAGGCTCCTATCTTGGTCTTCTGCTGCTTGGAACCGCATTTTTGTCGGTCGGCATCTGCGCCTCTTCATTCACCAAAAACCAGGTCATTGCTTTTGCGCTCTCCGTTTTCATCTGTTTCATTACCTATACTGGTTTTGATGCCATGAGCCAGGTGTTTGCCTGGAGAAACCTGGAACAGGTATTTCTTGGGCTGAGCGTCAATGAGCATTATCAATCCATCAGCAGAGGCGTGCTGGATACCAGAGACCTTATTTATTTTATAAGTTTCATCGCGGTCTTCCTCGGCATAACAAAATTGGTGATCGGAGGCAGGAAATGGTAAAATATTCAAAATATGTGAGCATATTGCTCTTTTTGCTGATGCTGGTTTTGCTGAATGTGGCCGCCCAGTACTGGTACACAAGGATTGACTTTACCAAAGAGCATCGTTTTACACTAAGCGCTAAATCAAAAGAGATTCTGACAAAGGCAGATCAGCCAATTACCATTACCGTTTTTTTGGAGGGAGACCTTCCTGCGGCATTCAAAAGACTTAGAAATGCGACAAAAGACCTGCTTGCTGATTATAAAGCGTACTCTGGAAAAGAACTGAAAGTGATTTTTACTGACCCCATCTCGGGCCATTCTGTCGGGGAACAGGACACGATCATTAACCAGCTTTATCAGGCTGGAATAGAGCCGACCACGTTGAACATTAAAAATGACGCTGGTTTCGCTCAGAAGATGGTTTTTCCGATGGCCATGGTCAGCGCGGGCACGAGACAGCTGCCGGTCAAGCTCCTGCAGAATATGGGCGCTACAGGCAGTTACGAAGAAAATATCAATAATTCCATCCAGAATCTGGAATATATATTTACGGCGGCCATCCAGCAGGTACTGAGTAACTCACATCCGCGCATCGGATTTACGGAAGGCAATGGCGAACTCTCTGATGTACAGCTGAGTGATGCCATCAGCAGCCTCTCAGATAGTTATGAGGTGGGCCGGGTAAACCTGAATGATATTGATGCCTCTGGATTGGATAAACTGAAACTCCTTGTGATCGCTAAGCCACAGCGGGAGTTTTCCGAAGCCCAAAAATTTAAGCTGAATTATTTTGTCATGAACGGCGGGCGTGTAGTCTGGTGTATCGACCAGGTGGGGGCGGATCTCGACAGCCTCAAGGGCTCTGGTGAGCAGCTGGCCTTCAATAGAAAACTGAACCTCGATGATATGCTTTTCATGTATGGGGCAAGAGTCAACTATGACCTGGTTGCCGATGCGAACTGTACAGAAATCCCATTGAGCATGGCGGGCCCCGGACAAGGTCAGATCCAGATGGCGCCATGGGTATATTACCCATTGCTGATGCCGGATACGGCACATAACCTGGTCAAAAATATTGATGCCGTCCGTGGGGAGTTTGTGAGTACGGTAGACACGATAGGGGTCCGGGGACTTACAAAAACAGTCATCCTGCACTCTTCCCCTTTCAACAAGGTCTTTAGCGCTCCAAAGCTCCTCTCGCTGCAGATGGTTGCAGAACAGCCCGATCCACGTGATTATGCGAGTACAGAAAAGGCGATAGGCGTGCTGATTGAAGGTAGCTTCCCATCGGTATTTTTAAACCGCGGTATTCCTGCAGGCATTAACAGTAATTTCACGCTGCCGGCACAAGGCAAAGCCAGCAAGATGGTGGTGATCGGTGATGGGGATGTGTTTAAAAATCAGATCAGCAGCAAAGACGGCTCGGTTTTCCCGCTGGGATTTGACCGTTATACGCAGAGGAACTATGGCAACAAAGCACTGTTGCTTAACATCGCCGATTACCTTACCAATTCCGATAATTTGATCGCGCTGAGGAATAAAGAGGTTAAGATCAGGTTGTTGGATAAAGCACGTTTACGTGTGGAAAAAATGCAATGGCAGCTAATTAATTGCGGCGTCCCGCTGCTATTGTTGATATCATTCGCGATTTTTCAACATTATTACCGCAGGCACAAGTATGCAAGGTAATTTTTTATATTTTTGAGAACTGACTAGATCATACTATGAGATTTATTGTATCCACATCAACGTTATTAAAACATTTGCAAACGGTAAATGGTGCGTCAAGCAGCAGCACCGTTCTGCCAATACTGGAAAACTTCCTTTTTGAAATAAAAGACGGAAGTCTGACCATCTCTGCTACTGATTTACAAACCAGCATGACCACTTCTTTAGCTGTAGAATCCAAAGAAGGAGGAAAAGTAGCCGTGCCGGCCAAAATATTACTGGACACCTTAAAAACCCTTCCTGATCAGCCAGTATCTTTCAATATCGACGATAGCTCTTTCTCCATCGAGATCAGTGCCGGTGATGGAAAATACAAACTGAGTGGTGAAAATGGGGATGACTTTCCAAAAATCCCGGTAGTGGAAAATGCCTCTTCGGTAAACCTTCCTGCTTCTGTATTGACCGAAGCCATCACCAAAACCATCTTTGCGGTAAGTAACGATGAACTTCGTCCGGCAATGACTGGTGTATTCTGCCAGCTTTCAGAACAAAACATCACCTTTGTGGCTACTGATGCACACAAGCTGGTGAGGTACAGAAGAATGGACAGCAAAGGGGATAAATCTTCATCTTTCATCCTTCCGAAAAAAGCACTGACGCTTTTAAAAGCAGCGCTGCCTTCTACGGATGTCAATGTTTCCGTAGATTACAATGCCACAAGTGCCTTTTTTAAATTTGATAACATCAACCTCGTATGCCGTTTGATTGATGAGCGCTATCCGGATTATGAAGCGGTAATTCCTGCGAATAACCCTAATAAATTGGTGATCGACAGAGCGTTGTTTTTAAATACCCTGCGTCGTGTGGTCATCTTTGCCAATAAAACTACTCACCAGGTGCGTCTAAAAATCAACGGAAGTGAATTGAACATCTCTTCTGAAGATCTTGACTTCGCCAATGAGGCTCATGAACGTCTGAGCTGCCAGTATGAAGGTGAAGACCTGGAGATCGGCTTCAATGCACGTTTCCTGATCGAGATGCTCAGCAACCTGAGTGGCGAAGAGGTCACCCTGGAATTGTCTACACCTAACCGTGCGGGACTCCTGATCCCTCAGACCAATGACGAAAATGAGAATGTCCTGATGCTGGTGATGCCGGTGATGCTCAACAATTACAACTAGTATAAAAACCCACTATAAACAATGCCCTTAAAGAGTTTCGTGCTTTCTTAGGGGCATTTTTGTTGAAGATATATCGTAATGTCTTGGATGGATCTATTCGTAAATGGAATTTAATTTTGTGAGTTATTCATCTTTATTTACTGATTTAGAATATAATACCTTAATTTAGTATTCTATAATCCCCCTTAATAAAATGAAACTATTTTCAAATGATCTTTTTAAACGAACGACAGCCTTCAGGTTGATGCCTGTCGTTTTATTGGTGTTATTAACGGCCGTGTTAAGTTCTTGTCTGAAAGAACCGGATCCTGTGCCAACCGGAGAGGCCAAAGTAAGGTATGTGAATGCTGTGCCAGGGTCTAACCCCCAAAATTTCTATGTAAATGGCCAACAATTGAATTCACTGACTGTTAGTTACGGTTTTGCTTCAGACTACGTGACGATTACGTCAGGTTACAATAACTTTATTTTTGCAGATCAAGGTTCTACAACCGGCAATGCTACTGATGCTGGTACACTTGCTATAGGAGATGTTGTTACCTTTTTCTACTATAGGACACAGGATAACAAAGTTTTAGCTACCGGTATTAACGATGATCTCAGTGCACCTGCTGCTGGAAAGGCTAAAGTCAGGTTTATCAACATTGACAGCTTTCTTCCAACAACCACTAGTTCGATAGCGATTACTACGGTTGGCGGTTCCGCATTGGAGACTGCATTAGCTTTTGGAGGTGTATCAAAATATTATGAGGTAGATGCCGGAGTTCAGTTCAGTGCTACAGCCACTACAGCTGCGGGCGTCGTTACTGCACCTAATGTTAACCCAGGTATTGTCGCTGGTAAAACTTATACCGTCTGGTACAGTGGTACTACGGCAACCGAGCTGACGGGTTATTCCATTGTTCATAACTAAAATGACAATCTAAAAATAAAAATATCGCGGTTATTGCTGCGATATTTTTATTTTTGGGCTTAAACTTAAAAGACTTTGGACATTTTCTCGCAACTTGTAGATTTTATATTGCATACCGATAAAGCTTTAGTGAAGCTGGTTAGTGATTACAAAACCTGGACCTACCTGATACTTTTCTTAATCATTTTTGCCGAAACCGGCTTTGTAGTGACCCCCTTTCTTCCCGGAGACTCTATGTTATTTGCCGTTGGTGCGCTGATTGCGAAGGGAAATACCGGTCTGGAGATCTGGCTGATGTTTGCGCTGCTCAGTGCGGCAGCCATTCTCGGGAATAGCCTCAACTATAAGCTGGGTAGTTTCCTCGGTATGAAAGTATTCAAAGAAGGCAACAAAATACTCAAACTCGAATATTACAATAAATCCCACCAGTTTTTTGAAAAACATGGCGGAAAGGCCATCATGTTCAGCCGCTTCCTGCCCATCTTCAGGACCATTGCCCCTTTTGTGGCAGGTGTGGCGAAAATGCCATTTGGAAGGTTTACCTATTACAATGTCCTTGGCGGCTTGGGCTGGATTGGAAGTCTTTTATTCGCGGGCTTTTTACTCGGACAGATTCCTGTTGTCCGTGACAACTTCTCCATCGTCATCATTACGATTGCCGTAGTAACCTTTGCGCCTGTAATCTTTGCCGCAGTAAAAAGCAAATTCAAGGCGAAGGAACTGGCGGAAGAGGAAACCCCTTCAGTGTAGGCTGACCTGCATCTACCCATGCGGAATACCAGTAAGCACCGGTTTTCCGTATGGCTTCACGCATCTGCCGTTCTACCATGTGTTTCATGGAATCATGGTAGAGCCGTGAATAACCTTCCGTATGTTGCTTAACTACCTTGTTCTTTCTTTTAGAGTATCCGTACTTTCGGTATATTGGAAAGCTGCTGTTCAATACTGAATCCAGCTGAAGGACACTGTCGACCAGCAAATGTGTTTTGCTGACCATCTTCCAGGCTTCTTCCAGCGGATCGGAAATGTATTGCGCCTTGCCCAGCAGGAAGTTATAATCTTCAGAGAAAAGCTCCGGCAGCCTGCTCTCCCAGAATGCATGAATGCCCTGTTGCCCGCTCAGCTGTCCGTCGTGGTTCGCCGTGGTGTGCAGCGGCACCTGCGCATCGGAAAGGTAATGGCCGAGGTAGGCAGAATAGATCAGTATTTTCGCAGAATCCCGCTGCTGGAATGCGCGGACCAGTTTATAGTAGGACTGCTGGATCTGCCATGGAAGAATGCCCGACTGATTCATTTTCTTTAATCCATATTTCTTTACCGCATCAGGATACTTTCTCGGGATGCTGTCGATGCAAACCTCATAATGCTCTACATCCAGGTAATGTCTGGCCGCCTCTGAGGTGTCTGCATAGCGCCTTTTGTCGGGGTCTACGGCATGATCCCTAAGGTACCTGCGGTTCTGCTTGTAAAATGTATACATCCCTTCAGGAAGCGTAAAAACAGCGAGCTCATTGATGCGCATATGTGCGAAGAAGCCCCAGCTACCGGCGCAAAAAGGACATAAAAAAAGTATTACAAAGATTAAGACAGGTCTCATCTTTGTAATACTATGGATATCCGGTTAAAGGATGGTTATTTGTCGATGCTTTTGCCTTTCATGGCTGAAGAAACCGCAACATCCATCACCCGTTCCGCAAAAGGGCGGGTAAATTCATTCAGCTCATCTGCCATCTTGAGGATCTCGTCCTTTTGGGCCGTTGCCAGTGCAGCTTTCAGCGCTTCGATGTGTTTCTTTGTTTCCGTAATTTCGGTTTCAGTGAGGTAAACACCGTGCTTCTCCAGAAAACGTTCAGCGGTATAGACGAGCTGTTCGCCTTCACTTCTCGCTTCAATCAGCATGCGCTGCTCCACATCGCTCTTGGCATGGGTAATGCTGTCGATGAGCATCTTTTCCACCGTATCGTCGCTTAGTCCGTAACTTGGTCTGACGTCAATTTCCTGTTTTACACCCGAACGGAGTTCTATGGCCTGAACAGTCAGGATGCCATCAGCATTGAGCATGAAGTTGATGTCTACCTTAGGCAGTCCGGCCGGCATCGCAGGGATCCCCCTAAGCTCGAACTCTGCCAGCTTGCGGTTTTCCTGCACCAGGTCGCGTTCTCCCTGAAATACAGAAATCTTCATGTTAACCTGCCCATCAAGGGAGGTGGTATATTGCCGGCCCGCCTTAGTCGGCACCTTTGCATTTCTGGGGATGATCACGTCCATCAGTCCGCCCATGGTTTCAATGCCCAGAGAAAGGGGGGTGACGTCAAGGAGCAGGATGTCGGAACGGTTGCCGGCAAGGATGTCAGCCTGGATGGCTGCGCCCAGGGCAACAACTTCATCCGGGTTAATCTGATCATGCGCCGGGCGTCCGAAAAATTCCGTAACCGCCTGCTTGACATAAGGGGTTCGGGTGGACCCACCCACAAGCACCACTTCATCAATGTCAGCAATGGTCAGTCCGGCATCCTGCAGGGCCTGTTTACAGGAGTTCATGGTTTCGGCAACCTTAGGCGCAATCAGCTCCTGAAAGGTCTGTTTATCGATGCTGCACCAGATGTCGCCAATCTTTTCATTGAACAGGTTCTGAGTGGTCAATGCCTTTTTCGCTTCTTCAGCTTTCAACCTCAGCATCTGCATGGTTGCTGCGTCCAGGGTGGACTGGTCCAGTTTATTTTTATCAATCCAGTAATGTACAATGGCGCGGTCAAAATCATCGCCCCCGAGGAAGGTGTTTCCGTTGGTCGACAATACCTCAAAGATGCCATTCTGAATGGCAAGAATGGAGACGTCAAAAGTTCCGCCGCCAAGGTCGTATACGGCAATGGTCTGTTGTTTATTTGGATCAAGCCCAATACCATAGGCAAGACTCGCTGCCGTAGGCTCGTTGACGATACGCAGCACATCCAGTCCGGCGAGTTTTCCGGCATCCCTGGTGGCCTGACGCTGACTGTCGTTAAAGTATGCCGGGACGGTGATCACCGCGCGGTTTACCGGCGTTTTCAGTGCATGTTCTGCACGTCCTTTCAGTTCCTTCAGGATTTCCGCAGACAGCTCAATCGGGGTGTAAAATTTATCCCCCGCCTTGATCTTCACCAGAGTGTCGTTCTCATCATCAATGATTTTATAAGAGAAAGTATCCTGATGTGCTGCAAGGTCCTTATAGGATCTGCCTAGCAGACGTTTGACGGAAAATATGGTGTTTGCGGGATCTGTGATTAAAAATTCTTTAGCCTCATTTCCTACCAGCGTGTCTCCATGTGCGTTGAAGTGCACAACGGACGGTACGAGTAGCCCTTTGCCGGTGTCGTTAATGACCTGGGGAAGTTTGTCCGGGTTGATAAAGGCGACCAGACTATTGGTGGTGCCGAGGTCGATGCCAACAATAATTTCTTCCTGTTGTAAAGAACCTGTAGCTAGGTTGATGGATATCTTTGCCATAGACCTGCAAATTTAGGAATGTTTTGAGGTATTTTTGTTTTAAGGTTGTAATGTTTTCCCGGTACCCTCCAGATCAAGTTCTTTTTTGTGGATGTTGTACAGCCAGATGACGATGTCCTGATAGCTGTCGGTGCCTTTGTGCTGGTTGTTGAGCTTCAGAAAGCTGTCCAGTGCAGCGTCCATGTAGCCATACATGTCGCTGTTGTATTTTTGCCAGAAGGCACGGTCATTTTTGAACTCGGCAATTGTTCCTTTGTTGATGGTCTCGTAGATCTCCTGGTAATGTTCAGGAGTACGGCGGCGGATTTCCAGAAGGATGCTCCTCAGCATATTGTAGTTTGCGGAGTACCGGAAAAAAGCATCTGCACTGTTCACTGCGCTCAGGTAGCCGATCAGGTTTGCTTCATCCTCACGGGCGATGCCCAGTTGGTGTGCAATTTCATGGCAGGTGACAAAGGGCAGGGCCGTGCGTGGCAGCATCATGTTGACATTGGCCTCTCCGGATAGCGGATTATAGTAACCCTCAATTCCGATCTTGGTGATCAGCCAGCTGTTCAGCACCGGTTTGACAGAGGGGCAGGTGTATTTGAAAAAATCCTGCCTGCGCTGCATCAGGTCGTAGCTTTCCTTTGCCTTTTGCTTCAGTGTATGAATGTCGTAACGAGGCTTTTCAATATGTTGCGATTGATTGATGCGGGTTATAAAGAAGCGTGCAAGAGAAAGCAGCTGTTCAGTGTTGTATTTCTCTGCGGCAATGCCAAGGCGACTGGAAATGGAAGGCCTGGAATAATTCAGTCCCCAGAGCAGCTTGAAAGCCAGGTAGAGGATGAGCATGAAGCTCGCCACCTGGAACGGGAGGTCGCGGCGACTGGCTTTTGTTTTTGTTTTTCGCGTTTTGAGCAACCTGTAGCTGCTCCACAGCACATAAAGGATGAGGAACACGTAGAGGAAGTCGCCCAGCGCAAAAGCAAAGGGGCTGCTGAGCCATCGTTGTAAGACAGCACTAAACTGGTAGCTGCCGTCCGAATAGTAATGTTCAACAAAGCTGCTGCTCGTGCCGGCGACATAAATGAGTGCCGACAGTACGAGCAGCAGGACAAACAGCCTTACTTTGGGGCGGTTTGCCAATATCATTACCTGTTGAAGTTTAATCTTTTGCCAATCTCATGGGTCATGAACTTACCTTTCTGGTAGGCCAGGTTTCCGGATACAAAAGTATGGGTGATGTCTGCCTGAAAAGTTTGTCCCTCGAATGGCGACCAACCGCATTTGTACAGGGTGTTGGCACGAGTAACCTTCACGGGATCGTTCAGATCTACCAGGACAAGGTCGCCCCAGTATCCTTCCCTGATGAAGCCACGTCTGTCGATTTCAAAGCAGGTCGCCACATTGTGTGCTGTCTTCTCTGCAATCTGCTCCAGGGTAATTTTCTTCTGATGGTACATTTCCAGCAGTGCGAGCATGGCATGCTGCACCAGTGGGCCGCCGGAAGGGGCTTGGAGGTAAGGCTGCTCTTTTTCTTCGATGGTATGTGGCGCATGGTCGGTAGCAATGATGTCAATGCGTCCGTCCAGCACTCCTTTTAAGATGGCATCTTTATCCTCTTCCGTTTTTACTGCGGGGTTCCATTTGATCCAGTTGCCCTTAGTCGCATAGTCGCGGTCGTCAAACCACAAGTGATGTACGCATGCCTCTGCGGTGATCCTTTTGTCTTTCAGCGGGATATTTTCAAACAGCGCCACTTCCCTGGCTGTGGAGATGTGTAGAATGTGCAGGCGTGTGTTGTGCTTTTTGGCGAGTCCAACAGCCATAGAAGAGGACAGGTAACAGGCTTCCGCGCTACGTATAAGCGGGTGCATATCGATCGTAATGTTGTCGCCATACTTTTCTTTATACAATGCCAGGTTGCGTTGGATGGTATGTTCATCTTCACAGTGTGTGGCCACCAGGATCGGTGCATCTTTGAAGATGTTTTCCAGTACCTGTTCGTTGTCCACGAGCATATTCCCGGTAGAGGAGCCCATAAACACCTTAATGCCGCAAACATTTTTGGGGTCTGTTTTCAGGACTTCCTCCAGGTTATTGTTGGAGGCACCCATGAAAAAGGAATAGTTGGCCAGGGATACCTCGGACGCAATTTTATATTTATCGGCAAGGAGCTCCTGGGTAAGGGTGTTGGGCACCGTATTGGGCATTTCCATGAAAGAGGTGATGCCTCCTGCCACTGCGGCCATACTTTCTGTGAAGATGTCCGCCTTGTGTGTCAGTCCGGGCTCCCTGAAGTGTACCTGGTCGTCGATCATTCCGGGAAACAGGTGAAGTCCCTCGGCATTGATTTCTTTAGCGCCCGGTGCCTCGATGCTGTCGCCTATCTTTGCGATCAACCCATCTTTCAGGAGTACATCAGCAACGAAGATCCGGCCTTCATTTACTACTGTGGCCGCTTTTATCAAAATGGTATTCATGTCGTCAAAACTAAATAAAATATTTGTTAATTGCCTTTCCAGCTATTGTCAGCAGGCCTGGCATCCATAAATATACCGCCGTCAACCAACAGGCTGGCAATGGCTTTTTTGGCCTTGATGTTGATGCTTGCCTCCTGTTGGTTTGTCTTCCATACCGCCGGTGTCTGATGGAAAATAGCTTTGCTACCGTCATTATACGTTACCTGAATGTCGAAGGGAACGGCAAAACCGCCTGTGTTTTTGATGTCGATGTGGTAGCTTAACCCTTCGTTTTTTACCTGCGCCAGAGTAAGGTCGATATAGTTGTTGCTGAAAAACCAGTTGTTCCAGTACCAGTTCAGGTTTTCCTTTGCGACGTCATTGATGGTATAAAAGAAATCCCATGGGATGGGGTGTTTACCATTCCAGCGTTCCATGTAAGCATGCAGGTATTTCTTGAAGGTATCATCACCGAGCATATCCTTCAGGGCAAGGTAGGCAAGGGAGGGTTTCACGTAAGCATTGTTGCCGTAACCCCGGTCGGATACCTGTGTTGACATCGAGATAATCGGCTGATCTTCTTCCGTGGAATTGTCAAAGATCCATCTTTTTACCCTGAACTCTTTATAGTTTTCGTCGGCTTTCGCTTTTCCTAGCTGGTCAATGGCAATAAGGTATTCCAGGGTAGTGGCCCAGCCTTCGTCCATGTGTGCGTAACGGGTTTCGTTGGTACCCATGTAAAAAGGGAAGTAGGTATGCGCAATCTCGTGGTTGAGCACAAACTGCGAAAACTCATTGTCGGGAGTTGTGGAATCATTGATCATCATCGGGTATTCCATGTCCGCAAAGCCCTGTACGGAGGTCATCTTGGAGAAAGGGTAAGGCACGCCTGGCCAGTTGTTGGAAAACCAGGCCAATGCCTGTTTGCTCCAGTCGACAGCATGGGGGAAATCGGTTGCCTTTGCGTCATAGGAAGACTGCAGGCTGGCGCGGCGTTTGGTTTTTTTGTCGACCACAACGCTGCCGGCATCCCAGATGTACTTATTGCTGACCGAGAAGGTGATGTCGGTGATGTGGTTTGCGCTGAACTTCCAGTTGTTCCATTCATTTTGTTTAGTTACGGTTCCGCTGTTCATCTCCATTGCATTGGCGATGGAAATGACCTCATCACTGGTATATGATTTTTTTAGTCGCGCGGCAAATTTAGGCTGCAGCACCTCGTCCGGATTCAGCAGGTCGCCGGTTCCCCAGACTACGTAGTTTTTCGGTGCTTTTACACTGAACTCATAGTCGTTAAAATCATTGTAAAATTCTGCCCTGTCGGTATGTGGGATAAGGTCCCATCCATTGTAATCGTCATACACGGAAATGCGTGGAAAAGCATAGGCAACAAAAAAGGTGCTGCTGTCCAACTGTCCCTCGCGGCCGCTCTGTTTGGACAGCGGGTAGTTCCAGCTGATGTCGAAGGTCGTAGTCTGTCCGGGGTTTAGCGGTGTTTTCAGTGGCAGGGTTTCCACGGTTCCCCAGCCATCGCTGTTGAGCTTATAAGTCTGCCCGGCATTGCTGAACTGGGTAATGTTCAGTCCGCTGGTCAGAAAGTCCTTTCCTACAGCTCCTGACCTTGGGTTTTCAGGTTTGTGGATGTTGTTGACAAATCGCAGTGCAATCCGGCGTAGGGTATCGGGGCTGTTGTTGGTATAACTGATGGTTTCTGTTCCGATGACGGTTTTGGTAATAGGGTCAACGCTCATGGTCATGTTGTACTTCCCTTTATTTTGCCAGTAATTTTTTCCCGGGCGCCCATCCATGGCCCGTGTGCCTTTATCATAGGCCATCCTGATGTTTCTTGGCATGTAGAGTTCCTGTGCCTGCAGGCTGCTGGTTCCCAGCATCAGGAGGGATAAGAGGGAAAATAGGTTTCTTTTCATTATTTGTGTTTATGCTGCGCTAAAAATAGCATTTTCATAAATAAAGAGGGAATTCTATCCTATGATTTACAGGTTTGGTATATGGCACGCGCTGCGATATGGCATCTTTCTGGACTTTAATGTAGCCCTGCAGAACGAAAAAAAGAAGCATGAAACAGTTGCCCTGCGCGCGCTGGTATGGAAAAAATGACCGGCGCTGCTATAAATAATAGTATATTTGCAAAATGCCCAAATCATTTGAAGAGTTTAACCTCAACCGACAGATTTTAAACGCAGTAGCAGATGCAGGATTCACTGTTGCTACGCCGATACAGGAAAAAGCCATTGCCCCGGTACTTTCAGGACAGGACCTTTTTGGTATCGCTGAAACAGGAACAGGGAAAACTGCGGCCTATGTCCTGCCGATCCTGATGCAGCTGAAGTATGCACAGGGGGACTCCGCACGTGCGCTGATCCTCGCCCCGACAAGGGAGCTGGCGATGCAGATTACAGAACACATCAAGGTGTTTTCTACTTACCTTGACCTGCGTACTGTGGTGATCTTTGGCGGAATAGGACCTAAAACGCAGATTGAACAAATCAAAGCAGGAGTGGACATCATCGTGGCTACACCGGGACGTTTCCTGGACATTTACCTTGCCGGACATATCAACACGCAATACCTGAAATTCCTCGTACTCGATGAGGCCGACAAAATGATGGACATGGGCTTTATAGGCTCCATCCACCGCATACTGGAAGTGGTGCCCCGCAAACGTCAGAACTTGCTTTTCTCCGCAACGATGAGTAGCCTGGTGCAGAAAATTGCCGGCGACTTTCTCAAACATCCGACAATTGTAGAGGTAGCAGAGCAGGCAACACCGGCACAGACAGTGACGCAGACGCTTTATGAGGTGCCTAATTTCAAAACGAAGATCAACCTCCTGCAGCACCTCATGAAAAATGATGAGGAGTTCAAACGGGTGATCATCTTTTGTAAGACCAAGACGGTGGCCGATAACATATTCAGCTTTATTGAGCGACGTTTTGGGGCCGATGCAGTAAGGGTAATCCACGCCAACAAAGGACAGAATACCCGCATCAACTCCATCAACGACTTTAAGGAAGGGAATATCCGCGTGCTGGTGGCTACTGATGTGGCTTCCCGCGGGATAGATGTTTCTGAGGTAAGCCATGTGATCAACTTCGACGTGCCCATCATCATCGAAGATTATGTACACCGCATTGGACGTACAGGTCGTGCGTTATCCAAAGGGGATGCACTGACCTTCTTCACGGATGCCGAAAAATATTACATTAAGAAAATAGAAAAATTAATCAGGCAAGAGATTCCTGTTGTACCTTTGCCAGCGGAAGTATTCGTGGAGGAGACGCCTTATGAGGAACGTCAGGCCATCAACAGGGCTATTGACGATCAGAAGCGTAAGGAAGATCCAACCTTTAAGGGTGCTTTCCATGAGAAAAAACATGCGGCTTCCATCGCGGCAGCAGAAAGAGCAAAAAACAGGGACAAAACCCCTGCGTGGAAAAAAAAGAAATTCAAAAACAAAAAGTAAAAACACGAGTATCCTTGAAGCTAAAACTGACGCCTTTGAATATTGTGTCTGCGGTCTTCCTAACGATTGCCGTCCTGTTGCTGCTTGAGGACAACAAACCTCGGGGAACAGCAATGTACCTCAATATTTCAGGGATCCTGATCGGATTTAGTTTCCTAGTGGCTGTGATTGCTTTTATCTCTGACCAGATCTTCAGGCGGTTTGTGCCGGAGCTGAAAAAAATCTGGATCCTGGAATCTTTCTTCGTTTTCTTTACTGTCTTGCTGATCATCATCATCAAGGTCAGCGTCAGCTAAAAAAGCCATTTAATCAATTTATACATATTCAGCTAGATAAGCACATTCAATGAAAAAAGCAGAAATAAAAATCACCGTAGAACTGGATGATAATAATGTTCCTGACAATATCCTTTGGGAATCTACCGACGCTAAAACGCAGGAGCAGGTGCCTGTGAAGTCGATGATGCTCGCCCTGTGGGACCACAACTATAAAAACTCCATGCGCATTGACCTGTGGACCAAAGATATGCCTGTTGATGAGATGAAAAGGTTTTTCTATGAGACGCTGCAGACCATGGGAGACAGCTTCCTGAAGGCTACAGGTGAAAAACTGATCATCGAAGATCTGCGCGACTACTGTGCACACTTTGCTGATAAGATGGGTATTGACATGAAACGTTAATGGTCATGAGAATTCAGGGTATTATTGGAGCTGTATTGATGGCTGTAGGTGGCATTTGCCCACTCCTGCGCGTACCGATCATGGGCAACTGGAACTATTTTGACCTCGACCAGCGGCTGGCGATTGCTTTTTATGTGTTGGTAGTCATTGCTTTACTTGGTTCCCTTACTAAAAAAGCAGGCCTGATCAGGTTTGCCGGATGGGCTGCGGTGGTGCTGGTTGCCATCACCTTTGTGGGGATCTACTTCAAAACACAAGGTTCCTTTGGGTTTTTACACTTCAAGGGACTGATCAACCGGGCATCCGGCCTGGTCAAATATAAATGGGGATGGCTGCCGGTCTTCGCGGGGATCCTGGCACTCCTCACGGTGCGGAAGCCGAAAGTGATTGTCGTCAATCCAATGCCGGAAAAACCGGCAGTATAAGGGTTTTAATTCAGCTCTCCGAGCGTCTTGTGCTGTCTTTTACGCTTGTAATGGGTTTGCTTAAGCTGCTCGGAGCCACTGATGATGCTGATGTTGCCATCCACCTCCAGCATGGCCAGCTTCACATCTTTATATTTCTCAATGCCATGTTCTCTCATGGCTTCCTGCAGTTCTTCGTTGGTGATGCCCAATAGCGCCAGCTTGGCAAAATCGAGGTTCCCTTTATGAATGAGGATTTCCGGCTGCTGGGAAAGAAGTGCCCTGAACTTTTCACTTCTGAACATGAGTTTCTTCAGAAGGTAGTTCAGTGCAAATAATACTGCTGCTGCAACCAGCCCGCCAAGCAGGCTGGTGTTGCTGCCCACCATCGCATTCTGGACGGCGTTGCTGATCAATAAAATGAGCACTACATCGGTGGTGTTCAGTTGTGAAAGCTCCTTCTTGCCCGTCAGCCGGATGGCAATCAGCATAAAGGCATAGACGGAGAGACTGCGGATGATAATGTCGACATACTGGTTCATATCCTGTTTTATTTCTTCCTTAAAAGTACTTCAAATCCTTTATCTTTACACCTTCATGCTGCTACTGAATCAGGTAAAATATTTAATCCGTAAAGAACTGCTTTTGGAATGGCGCTCCAAATATGCGCTGAATGGAGTTTTATTGTATGTCGTCTCTACGGTGTTCGTCTGTTTTCTTTCCTTTATCAGCATTGATAAAATCACCTGGAATGCCCTGTTCTGGATCATCATGCTTTTTGCTTCCATCAATGCGGTATCCAAAAGTTTTCTTCAGGAAAGTAAAGGGAGGCAGTTGTACATCTACACCCTTGCCAGCCCGATTGCACTCATCATCTCAAAGACAGTTTACAATGTCATGCTGATGATGCTGCTGACATTGATTGCGCTGGCATTCTATACCCTGGTTTTTGACTATGTGCCGGCAGACCTGGGATTGTATATTGTGGCCACGATATTGGGCAGCCTGAGTTTCTCCACCATATTTACCATGGTTTCTGCCATTGCTTCCAAGGCCGGAAATGGCGGTATGCTGATGGCGATCCTCAGTTTCCCGCTGATCATTCCCGTGCTGATCGTGCTCATCAAGCTGACAAAGAATGCTATTGACGGCCTGGATAGAAGTGTGAGTTACGACGAAATCGGCCTGCTGCTGGTCATTAATGCACTGGTCATGGCTGTTTCCTTACTGCTGTTTCCCTCTCTTTGGAGAGATTGATGCTTTTTTACGTTGATTTCCCTACCTTTGACCAAATTAAATTAAACTGAATGTATAAAAGCTGGTGGAAGATATTAGCTTCACTGTTGGTGATCTACTCTACTATTTGGGGATTTTTATCGAAGGCGCCTGAGCTGCCCATCCTTCATGAGAGTATCCGCAACCTCTATTTTCATGTGCCAATGTGGTTTGGTATGATCGTGCTCTTCAGTATTTCTGTGTTTTACAGCGTGAGGTTCCTGAGCAGCGGCAATCCTGAAGACGACCTGAAAGCGGTGGAAAGCACAAATGTAGGGGTGATCTACGGTGTCCTCGGAATAATTACGGGTGCCATCTGGGCAAAATTTACCTGGGGTCAGGCATGGAGTTTTGATGTGAAGCAGAACTTTGCGGCCATATCTATATTGATGTATTTCGCATACCTCATCTTGCGTAATGCAATTGATGAAGAGCAGAAAAGGGCAAAAATTGCTGCCATATATAATATTTTTGCGTTCCCGATCATGGTGGTGCTGCTTTTCGTACTTCCACGTCTGTCAGATTCACTGCATCCTGGGAATGGCGGCAATCCGGGCTTCAATGCTTATGATCTGGACAGCCGTATGAGAATGATCTTTTACCCGGCATGCCTGGGTTGGATCCTGATCGGATACTGGATTTATACACTCGTTTACAGATTACGTTCTTTAGAAAAAAAACATGCTTAATTTTATGAAAAAAGTTGCCCTTACCCTTTTCCTGCTGATGTTGACCGTACAGTTGTTTGCTCAGCAGCAAGGTGGTTCTCTTTCTGATGATGTCTATGCTTCAGGAAAGATTTATGTGGTGGTCGCTTGTGCGGTGCTGATCCTTCTCGGCCTGCTCATCTTTTTGTTTACCCTGGACAGAAGATTGAAAAAGATCGAAAAACGCAACCTGGAAAAATAAGTACGTTCGATTGATGGCGTTTTAAAATGGCTGGTGCATTTCTGGAAGCTGAGGGATTTCTGAAAGCACCATACTTCAGCGTTGCTGATTAGCATTTAATCGTATTTACCTACTTTCAGTTGTTGCTTACCTTACATTTAATCGTTGCCTACCTGATTTCAATTGTCGCTTGCTGGAAATCTGTATATTTTACTTCCAATCTGTTTTTCGATGCAGAGCAGGTCACAGAATTTCAAATAAGATTTCAACACTCATTTTTATTGCTAATATTTTTAGTAAATTTGAGTTATGAACCACAACATCAACCCAGATATAGGTGTGGACGATACTACGCTCATATCATTTGAAAAATACAGACATTTAAGAAACCTGATCTTCAAACACCTGCTGACGATTTATGACCGTCTGGATTATCGTGATGCGGACGGGCGGAGTTACGAGATCCTGATTTGCGGTTCCAAAGGCAACCATACCTGCATGAGCGTATTTAACGTAATCGAATGGCTGGGCTTTTTTGAGTCTGGTACTTTTCCTTTTCAGATGGTGAGACACCTGACTTGGTGTCTGCATCGTCAGCGGAAATACAACCTCTGCTAAATAGGGTGAAATCTTCAAAAGTTGACCTGAGCGCCTTGTTTTCCTTGTTTTTTCGGAGGGTGTAAAAAAATATAAAAATATTTTTATGTGTAAAAAGATTGGGATCTGGCTGAAAAGCCATCTCCTGATGATGTCGTTTTCTGAAAAAAAATTCAACAAAAAAGGCGTTCTATTTGTTGTTTAAACCGATTTACTATTGTTCTTTGTTCGCGTGGTAGAATGGGTGTTTTTTGGTTATGCCGGTGATGGTGTGCCTGTTACACTAAGGGTTTTGAGATTTGCATAAATGATTTTTTTTACTGCAATTTTGCACCCGTAAAGAATAAGAACTTTTACTCAATTCATAAAAAACAACTAATGGCTAATTTAGCAAACGAGACCAATTTTTTTGCAGATGTCTGTAAGAATTTTGACAGTGCCGCACAGTTTACTTCACATCCTGAAGGATTACTTACCCAAATCAAAGCTTGTAATAGTGTGTATCGTTTTCAGTTCCCTATCCGCAGGGGGAATGGATTTGAAGTGATTGATGCATGGCGCGTGGAGCACTCTCATCACATGAGCCCTACAAAGGGTGGTATCCGCTACAGTGAAATGGTAAATGAGGACGAGGTGATGGCTTTGGCGGCATTGATGACTTACAAATGTGCGATCGTGAATGTTCCCTTTGGTGGTGCCAAAGGTGGGATTAAAATTACCCCTAAAAATTATACCGTGGCTGAGCTGGAAAACATCACCCGCCGCTACACTACAGAACTCATCAAAAAGAATTTTATAGGCCCCGGTATCGATGTTCCCGCTCCTGATTATGGATCTGGTGAACGTGAAATGAGCTGGATTGCCGATACTTATATGACCATGAACCCTGGTCAGCTGGATGCATTGGGTTGTGTGACGGGTAAACCCATCGCACTGCATGGTATCCGTGGCCGTAAAGAGGCTACAGGACGCGGTGTGGCATATGCCGTACGTGAATGTGTCAATGTGCCTGAAGATATGGCGAAGCTGGGCTTTACCGCTGGTTTAGGTGATAAAAGGGTCATTGTACAGGGATTGGGAAATGTAGGTTATCATTCCGCGAAATTCCTGGCCGAGTTCGGTGCGACCATCGTTGGTCTTTGTGAATTTGAAGGTGCCATCTACAACGAAAATGGCCTCAACATCGATGAGGTTTTTGCACACCGCAAGCTGACCGGATCTATTCTTGGTTTCCCTGGTGCTCAGGAATTTAAAAATTCCATGGACGGACTGGAGCAGCCCTGCGATATCCTGGTGCCTGCGGCTCTTGAAAATCAGCTGACGGTAGAAAACATAAGAAACGTGAAAGCGAAAATTATTGCTGAAGGTGCGAACGGACCTACCACCCCTGAAGCAGAGGCGATTTTCACTGAAATGGGTGGGATCATCATTCCTGATATGTACTGTAACGCCGGTGGGGTAACAGTATCCTATTTTGAGTGGCTCAAAAACCTGTCGCACGTCGCCTTTGGCCGTATGGAAAACCGTTACGCAGAAAACTCCAATGCGAACCTGATCAAAACACTGGAAAGTGTAACCGGAAAAAGCATTCCCGCGGAACACCGCCTGATGATCGTAAAAGGTGCGTCTGAGATGGAGCTGGTAAATTCCGGCCTGGAGGATACCATGATTCACTCTTACCATGAAATCAGGGAAACGCTGATCACCAAGCCAGGTGTGCAGACACTGCGGACAGCCGCCTTCGTAGGCTCTATTGATAAAATTGCAGTTTCTTACATGAACCTGGGTGTATGGCCATAATTCACATGGGATTCTAATAACTAAGTATAAATTTCAAGGCGAGGGACCGGCAGTAGCAACTGCCGGTCTTTTTTTTGTCAGATTTTGCCTCTAAAACGGAGGCTTTCATCTTTAACTGCCGGTCTGCACGTAAATTGCAGGGAAGAAACAATGATGAAGATGGAGCCGAAGCAATTTGAGTATAAAGGGGATAAAGGTGTGTCAGTGCTCAGCCGGTGGCTAGCGATTGCTGCGGGATTGGTGATGTTGTTTTTTTCAGGGTGCCTTGGTGGCGTGGAGGGGCAGCACCTGGAGAGCAGGAATGGGTTTGCGGTGATCTCCTCTCCGGAAAAAGGAGAGGCCATAGCTACCTTCGCTGGCGGTTGCTTCTGGGCGATGCAGGAATGTATGGTTGAGCTGAAAGGGGTGAACAAGGTGATCAGCGGGTATGCCGGTGGGACGACGGAGCATCCGAGTTACACCCAGGTATCTTCTAAAAATACCGGTCATGCAGAATCTGTGCAGGTGTATTATGACCCTAAGGTCATTACCTTTGAGCAGCTGGTGAAGGTTTTTTTCTATGCCCATGATCCCACGGAGCTGAACCGTCAGGGACCGGATGTCGGTACGGACTACCGCTCGATTGCTTTTTTTCGTTCGCCGGAAGAATATCACATCATCACGAAGGTCATGCGTGAGGTGCAGGGAGAAATAACTGGAAAGATGCCTGTGGTGACTGAAGTGCTGCCGTTTCGGGTGATTTATCCTGCGGAAACGGAGCACCAGGACTATTACAAACGTCATCAGCTGGATACGTACATCCGGAATGTCTCCAAACCGAAGGTGGAAAAACTGAAGAAAGTGATGCCGGCGCTGATCAAACCTGAATATCAGGGCTAATATCTTCGGAACACAAAGTTTATACAGGGTGTTCAAAGTTTTATACAGGTCTTTGTCAGAGAACTATCAATAAATCGCTTACAAATGGAATTGCACAGGGCTATTGGAGTTTAGGTACTTATATTTTTTATCTTTGCCAAGGTCTAAAAATTTTATTAACTATCATGAGGAAAAGTGCAATTATTGGTTTAATCACAATAGCCATTTGCGTAGGTTTTTTAATCAGTCTGAATGCCGGCACAAGTAACTATTCGACGTTTGCTGAAGCTGCAAAAGATCCCCGTGAATTTCACGTAATGGGTTACTGGGAAAAGACCATGGGCATGTATTATGATGCCCAGAAAGATGCAAACCACTTTTCTTTTTACATGAAAGACTCCAATGGGTCTTTGAGTAAGGTCGTTTACAACGGTGCTAAACCACAGGATTTTGAACGTTCTGAAAAGCTGGTGCTGATAGGTAAAATGAAAGAGGATGTCTTTTATGCTTCTAAAATATTGATGAAATGCCCTTCTAAATACAATGATCAGCTGGTGGAAGTGAATAAGGACGGTCAGGTAAAACAAGATAAATAATTTAATGGACATACAATTTATTGGAGAAAACCTCCTGCCCGGTAAAATCGGTCAATTTTTTATTGTTTTAGCATTTGCTGCGTCACTGCTCTCGACCATCGCTTATTTTTTTGCTACAAAAAATAAAGACAGTAATGACCACTCCTGGCAGCGCATCGGCCGTGTTGGCTTTTTTCTGAACTGGTTCAGCGTCATTGGGATCGGCGTAACCCTGTTTTACCTCATCCTGAACCACAACAATGAATATTACTACGTATACTTCCACTCTTCCAAAGAGCTGGCGGTACATTATATTGTTTCTGCCTTCTGGGAAGGACAGGAGGGAAGCTTCTGGCTTTGGGCCTTCTGGCAGTCACTGCTGGGGGGTATCCTGATCTGGAAAGCAAAAACCTGGGAGAATGGTGTGATGACAGTGGTTGCTTTGTCGCAAGCCTTTCTGACTTCAATGCTGCTTGGTGTCGAAATCTTTGGCGAGCGCATCGGTAGTTCTCCCTTTATTCTGCTCCGCGAAGCGGTAAACCTAAAAGAGATGGCTCCGGTAGTATTTGCTGACGTAGAAAACTATAAAAATTACCTGAAATTCATTACAGATGGACGTGGATTGAACCCTTTGCTGCAAAATTACTGGATGGTGATCCATCCGCCAACGTTATTTCTGGGCTTTGCGAGTATGATTGTTCCTTTTGCTTATGCCGTAACTGGATTGTGGTTAAAAAAATATAAAGAATGGATCAAACCAGCCATGCCTTGGACGTTGTTTGCCGTTATGGTATTGGGTACTGGCATTATCATGGGTTCTTTCTGGGCGTATGAGGCACTGAACTTCGGCGGCTTCTGGGCCTGGGATCCGGTAGAAAATGCATCCATCATCCCCTGGCTGACGTTGATTGCAGGTATCCATGTCATGATTGCCTTCAAGAATACAGGCCATTCCTTTTTTACAGCCATCGTGTTGATCCTGCTTAGCTTTGTCCTGGTACTATATGCTTCCTTTCTTACGAGAAGTGGAATCCTTGGCGAAACCTCGGTCCACGCTTTTACTGATCTGGGCATGTTTGGTCACCTGATCCTTTACAATGTCGTTTTCCTGGTCATCCCGCTGGTGCTGATGATCATCAGATGGAAGGAGTTGCCGATTACCAATAAAGACGAGGAGACTTATTCCAGGGAGTTCTGGATGTTCCTTGGGGCATTGGTGATCACTGTTGCCTGTATACAGGTCATCTTTTCCACATCGGTGCCGGTATTTAATGCTGCTTTTGGGACTAAATTTGCACCTCCGATAGATGCGATAAAGTATTATAACCAATGGCAGGCACCTTTTGCGGTTCTGGTGACGGTCATTTCAGGATTCTCACAGTTTATGAAGTATAAACGTACTGATATCCGTAAGTTTTACAGTGCGCTTGTGGCTTCGATTGTTTTTGCGATGCTGATTACAGGAGGGTTTGTATACCTGACAAATGTATACCACAACCTGATGTACATCTTGCTGACTTTCAGTTGTGTATTTGCAATACTGGCTAATGCCCGGATTCTTTCCCTGGCTTTTGGTGGCAAGAAAAAACTGGTAGGTGCGGCAGTTGCCCATATGGGATTCGCCTTGCTGCTGCTGGGCGCATTAGTTGCCGCGGCCACGAGTAAGCCCATTTCCCTGAATGCATCGAACTTTATTCCTGTACAGGACTTTGAGAAAGTGGAAAAGCCGGGTGAGAACATCGTACTTTACAGAAATGAGCCTAAGAAAATGGGTAAATATACGGTGACTTACGTGAGTGATACGACAGTTGCGCCCAATACCTATTATAAATTAAACTTTAAGGTTTATGGCGAGGGAGGGAAACTGAAGGAGGATTTTGAGCTGAACCCCCATGTACAGGTCAATGAAAAAATGGGATTGATTGCTTCGCCGGATACCAAACACTACCTGACCTACGATGTATATACCCACATCACGAGTGCACCTGATAAAAAGGAAACGCACGAAGATCATGAAGGCCATAGTGAGGAAGAGAACTTTAAAGCACCGAGGATTGTCAAATTGAGCATCGGTGATACCATTCACACCAGCAGTGGTATCCTGACGGTGAAAGCACTGAACAACAAACCGAAAGCTAAAAACCTGGTGATCGCAGCTGATGATATCGCTGTGGGTCTGCCGCTGGAGGTAGCTGTCAATGGGAAAGTTTATAAAACAGAGCCGATCTTCCTGATCAAAGGAAACAACACATTCGACTTTGCCCGCAATATTGATGAACTGGGACTGCGCTTCAGGTTTACCCGGATCCTTCCCGATGAGCATCAGGTGGAGCTTCAGGTATTTGAAAAACCACAGCAGGCAAAAGACTGGGTGGTGTTTAAATCGATTGAATTCCCTTACATCAACCTGTATTGGGTGGGAACAATTGTGATGGTGATAGGATTTTTGCTTTCCATTTTCAGAAGACAGAAAGAGGCCAAAGTAGCTTAATACAATTGCAGATGAAGGTAGTTTGTATCGGTTCTGGTAATGTAGCAACGCATTTTGCTTTGGCCCTGAAGAAAAGCAATGCCGAGATCCTGCAGGTGTACAGTCAACATCAGGAACACGCGCAGGTGCTTGCTGATGAGGTCGACGCTATGGCTATTGATGATACAGCGTTGATTTCCCCTGATGCAGACCTCTATCTGATTGCTATCAAGGACGATGCCATCGCATCGGTCTCCAGCATACTTAAAAATATAAAAGGACTGGTGGTACATACGTCGGGTGCGACACCCATGTCTGTACTTGAGGGGATGTCGCGCTATGGCGTGTTATATCCCCTGCAAACCTTTTCGCGCAGCAGAGCGCTTGATTTTTCAAATGTACCTTTATGTGTGGAAGCAGGTGATGGGGATATGTTGAAAGAGGTAAAGGCCGTTGCTGAGCTGCTGAGTCCGCTGGTATATGATGTTGATAGTGTTCAGCGTAAAGTATTGCATTTGTCGGCCGTATTTGTGTGTAATTTTGTGAACCATATGTATGCCATTGGCGCGGATATTTTGTCGGCGGCAGGACTTGATTTTGAGTTGTTGAAGCCCTTGATTATGGAGACTGCAGCGAAAGTTCAGCATGCAGAGCCCTCCAGTGTGCAGACCGGTCCAGCCATCAGAGGGGATGAGCAAACGATGAACAGACATAAAGAATTGTTAATGGATAGGCCCGAACTGGCCGCTATCTATGAAACTTTGAGTAATAGCATTAAAAAAACACATTAATCGTGTAATTGCGGTTTTTGGTGCTTATTTTTGACGGAAATTATGAGTATTTATAAATTAAAAATAAATTTTGAAGAGCAAGGCAAGTCACCGGTTGAACTTCCCATCGCCAGCGGCGAATCGGTACTTGAAGTATGTCTTGACAACGGAATAGAGCTGCAGCACAACTGCGGCGGTGTATGTGGCTGCAGTACCTGCCATGTGTATGTAAACAAAGGAATGGACGACCTGCAGGAGATCTCTGACAAAGAAGAGGACTTCATCGACAGGGCCGTACGCCCGAAGATTACCTCCCGTCTGGGATGTCAATGTGTAGTGATCAGTGGTGACATCGAAGTGACCATTCCTGATCAATCTGAATTTTTAGGCCATTAATTAAAAACAAAAACATACTATGCAGGATAAGTTTGCACTGCCAATTTATTGGAACGATCATGAAGACATCGCACAGGAACTTTATGAGAAGTTTGGCGATGAATTCAATGAAGCTAAAATCTACCGCATCAGGTTTACTGAACTGGTAGAATGGGTACTTGAACTTCCTAATTTCAAGGGCACCAGAGAAGAAAGTAATGAAGGACACCTGGAGCAAATCCAGTCGGCCTGGGTTTACGAATGGAGAGATAACCAAGACTAAACCATGTTTCTGCAAAAACTTAAAGCAATTTCCACTTTTATCTTTGATGTCGACGGTGTGTTGACAAACGGGGATATCCTGGCCTCGGACTCGGGGGAGTTTTTGCGGACTTTTAACATCAAAGACGGCTACGCGCTTCAGCTGGCCGTAAAACGTGGATACCGCGTTTGCATCATTTCCGGTGGAAAGGGTAAGGCTATGCAGAAACGCTTTGAAGGACTTGGAATTCAAGAGGTCTTTCTGGGGGTGTCCGACAAAGTACAGGTATACCACGACATTCTTGATCGATATCACATTGGCAGCGACGAAGTGCTCTATATGGGGGATGACGTTCCGGACCTTAAAGTGATGAAATTGGTTGGCCTGCCCACTTGTCCGGCGGATGCTGTGCCTGAAATTAAGGCCATCTCTGAATATGTTTCCCCTTACAATGGTGGCCGGATGGCAGTCCGTGATATCATTGAAAAGACCATGCGCGTGCAGGAGCAATGGTTTGATGAACATCCATCTGCTGCGGACTCCGGCAAATAACTGATTCCCCAATCACACTTTCATAACCAACCTGTGTCCTTGTCTTTTGTGTAACGGTGATGTTACTTTTAAGCGTTAAACTTCTTCGCCTGCACCTCCTCTAAAACATACAAAACACAGCTAAATAAATGAAACCTGGGAGGTAAAGGGTTGACTTTGTATCTCCTGAAGTTTCTAAAATTAAAAAAGGAATCACATGAAAAAAGTATTGATCATTTGCGGTTTGTTATTCAGTGTAATGACATTCGCACAAGCACAAGACGGCGGTCGTAAGATGCCAAGCCCTGAAGAAAGAGCACAAAAAACAACAGAAAGACTGGCAGAGAAGCTGAGTCTTACTGAAGATCAGAAAACAAAGGTATCTGCCATTTACCTGGAGCAGGCCAATGCAATGGTGAAATTGCGTGAAGAGAAAACCGGCGATAGGGAAGCGATGCGTGAGGCGATGATGAAATCGAACGAAGATGCAGAGGCTAAAGTAAATGCGCTGTTGAATGATGACCAGAAGAAAACATTTGCTGCCTGGAAAGTGGAACGTCAGGAACGCATGAAAAAAATGGGTAACGGTGGACCTGGAAGAAAAAAAGACAAATAACTAAACCAGACATCTTTAATAATGAGAGCGGCCTTACGGCCGCTTTTATTTTTTCTGGGCAGTTCAAATTGCCTACTTTTGTGGCTTCAGATCAACTCTAATATTAAAGATATGTATCAACAGCAACTCCCCATCATACTCGCCTCTAAGTCGCCACGCCGCCAGGAATTGTTAACCGCCATGAACCTGAACTTCAAGGTGGTATTAAAAGATGTGGATGAGAGCTATCCGGATACACTGCTTCCTGCAGAAATTGCCGTGTACATTGCGGAGAAAAAAGCGGCAGCGTTTGTCGACGATGCCAGGGATACCATTGTCATCACTGCAGATACCATTGTTGCTTATAATGGAGAGATCCTTGGCAAGCCTGAAGATGAGCTGCATGCTGTGGAGATGCTGACCAAACTTTCAGGAACGAACCATCAGGTGTTTACGGGGGTTAGCCTCTCCCTGAATGGTCATACCCGCTCTTTCTATGATGTTACAGAGGTGTTTTTCAATGTGCTCAGCCCGGAACAGATTGATTATTATATTAAATACCATCAGCCCTTTGACAAGGCGGGTTCCTATGGCATCCAGGACTGGCTGGGTTATGTTGCCGTAGAGAAAATCATTGGTTCTTATACTAATGTCATGGGACTTCCCACAGAGAAATTATATAAAGCCCTATCAGGTTTTTAAGGCATGTCTTAGTTTTTCCTGATTTCTTTGGATAGGCTGGGCTAGTTGGTTGAGCCGCCTTCCGATTCAGCAATGCTGTACAGTACGCCCATCTTTAAATCATAGGTAGAAAGGCTGATCCTCTGGATCCCTGAAATCCGGAGGATGTAATCTGTCAGTAAAGAGGCCATCACAATCATGTCCACCCGCAAAGGAATCAGGCCCTGCATGGCTGCTCTTTCTGCATGTGTGGAATTGATAAATGTTGCAGAAAGATGTCGGTAAGCGTCTATGTGGATGGGATGGGACTTTAACAACTTGACGTTAAGCTCCGGTTCGAGCATTCCTGCAAAGGTTTCAAATGCGCCTGCAGAGCCAATCAGATGTTTGGGCTGATGTTTTGTAATGGCCTCCCTGAGTGTGGCTGTCTGCGTATAAAGGTGCGTGCTGATGTGCAGCTGGTCTTCGTTATTGATCGGATCAGAATGAAAATATGCCTGCATCAGTCGCGCGGCACCAAGGTCGTAGCTTTTCTTCCATAACAACTCCTTTTCATTACACAGGATAAATTCGGTACTTCCGCCACCGATGTCCATGATGAGGGAGGTTTCATCAATAACGCCGGTTGCTTTGACTCCTTTAAAGATGTATTCCGCTTCTTCATCACCGCTGATGGCCGTAATGGTGATGCCGGAACGTTCTTTTGCTGCTTTTACAAAGTCCTGCCCGTTGGCAGCGCTGCGCACTGCGGAGGTTGCGGTGGCCCTGACCGTGGTAACGCCATATTTTCTGATTTCTTCAGCAAACTGTTCCAGTGCAACAAGACCTCTTTCAAAAGCTTCCGGGATGATGATGTTTTCATTGAGCCTGCCTTCACCGAGGCGTACCGGCTGATTGGTCTTGTATAAAATATCGAGATCCCCGCTGCTACCGTAGGCGGCAATGATGAGGTGAAAGGTATTGGTGCCAAGGTCTATTGCTGCTGCTTTCATCATAAGGATTTGTATCTGCTGTGGGCAGCGAATATCGTCAATGGGGCGCCAAAAGCTTAAGATTTAGTAAAAATACTTTTAAGCTTGTCAATCAGTCCCGTTTTTCGCTGTCGTTGTTTTTCCGTGCCGATGAGGAAGCCATAGGGCTGAAGTTCGGGAATGTGGTCGCAGATGATCTTAACAATGCCCAGAAGAGGAATTGCCAGGATCATTCCTGCAATACCCCAAACCATCTCACCGAGCACAATGACGAGGATGGTAAACAGCGGATTGATGTTGACCTGTTCGCCGACAATGAGCGGTTCCAGGATATAGGTCTGCAGGAACTGCACCAGTCCATAAGTGACCAGGACACCGATGATCATTTTGGAATCGCCGCCCTGCACCACGACGGAAAGCACGGTGAGTGAAGTTCCTGTAAGGTTGCCCACAAAAGGGATAATCTCCAGTATGCCACAGAGGACCGCAAAGAAGAGTGCACCCTCTACACCAACGATGCTAAAGCCGATGCCATACATGATCCAGAGGACCACAATCATGGCACCCAGCCCACTTAAATATTGCTGTGATACTTTCCCCGCGCGGTGCACAATCAGGTCTGCTTTGCCTTTCTCATCCTGTGGTACCAGCTTCAGGATAAACTTCTTGATGTGGCTGCGGTTGAAAAGAAAAAGAAACATGTATACAAGCACCAGGATGGTATTGACGAGAATCCCCATGATGCTGCCTGCAAAGTTCGCCAGCATACTGCCGGTACCGCTGCCTGCCGACTGGCCCTGCTGTTTAACCAGCTCCTCCTGCTGTGTAGGGCTGATGCCCACTTGCTGCTGAAACCATTGCTGTAGGTTACTCAACAGCGCTGTCAGTCGTTTCTTCATGTCATCCATGTTTTCCACCATTCCGCTGAGCTGCCAGGACAACAGAAGTACGATCGCGGCGACGGTCAGGACGAAGAGTAATATGCAGAGAAATGAGGCAAGCCCTCTTCCCATGCCTTTACTTTCGAGCCAGTTGCACAGGCGGATGAATAACATGGAGAATACTGCTGCCAGGGCTACAGGGATCAGGAATTCTGCTGCAAAATATAAACCTGTAAACAGGAGGACAAAAAATAAAAGCAGGTATACTGTGCGTTGGAGTTTTTTCATAGTCAATCGTTAAGCAGACAACAACGGATCTAACGTAAAGTTTTGGCATAAAAAAAGCCACCCGAAGGTGGCTGATCTTAACCGTTATGTTCTTACTCGAAGTATTCTTTCATCTTCTCAAAGAAACTTTTGTCATTTTTTCCAGGCTGAGGTTTGAAGTTCGGGGAGTCTCTGAGTTTTTCCAGGATTGTTCTCTCCTCGGCACTCAGTGCTTTCGGTGTCCAGATGTTCACATGGATGATCTCATCACCACGGTGATAGGAGTTCACCTCAGGGATACCCTTGCCTTTAAGGCGGAGGAGCTTTCCACTTTGTGTACCAGGCTCTATTTTGATTTTTGCTTTTCCATCTATCGTAGGCACTTCAGCGCTATAACCCAGGGCAGCGTCCACAATGGATACATGCAGGTCATATACCACGTTGTTGCCCTCGCGTTTTAAGGTTTCATGAGGGATTTCCTCAATGAGGATGATCAGGTCGCCCGGTATGCCACCATTAGGGGCTGCGTTACCTTTTCCGCTCATGCTCAGCTGCATGCCGTCACTTACACCCGCAGGAATGTTGATGGTAATGGTTTCCTCACCGCGAACGATGCCTTCGCCATGGCATGAAGTACATTTAGAGGTGATTTGTGAGCCGCTGCCATTACAGGTAGGGCAGGTAGAGGTGGTCTGCATCTGACCGAGGATGGTGTTGGTCACCCTGCGTACCGCGCCACTGCCACCGCAGGTTTTACAGGTGCTCACTGACGAGCGGTCTTTTGCTCCCGTGCCGTCGCAGGTCTTGCAGGTCACCTGTTTGTTGACCTTGATTTTTTTCTCTGTGCCGTTGGCGATCTCTTCAAGGGTAAGTTTTACTTTGATGCGCAGGTTGGTACCTTTTGCTACCCTGCGGCCGCCACGTGACTGCTGTCCGCCGCCGCCAAAGAAGCTCTCAAAAGGACTGCCGCCGCCGCCACCGAAGATGTCTCCAAACTGGCTGAAGATGTCTTCCATGTTCATGCCGCCACCACCATAGCCGCCACCTGAAGCACCTCCAACACCCGCATGGCCATAATGGTCATAACGTTGTTTCTTCTCCGGGTTGCTCAAAACCTCGTAAGCCTCAGCAGCCTCCTTAAATTTATCTTCAGCACTTTTATCATCCGGGTTTTTATCCGGGTGATATTTAATGGCCAGCTTACGGTAGGCTTTTTTTATCTCTTCGGTGGATGAGCTTTTGGCCACGCCAAGCACATCATAATAATCTCTTTTGCTCATAAAATATTAACTGCCTACAACGACTTTGGCAAAACGGATTACTTTATCATTTAAAGTATATCCTTTTTCCAGTTCGTCTATAACTTTACCTTTTAATTCTTCGTTTGGCGCCGGTATTTTCGTGATGGCTTCATGAAGGTCAGTATCAAAAACAGTGTTTTTGCTTTCCATTTCCTTCAAACCTTTTTGTGCCAGTACACCTTTAAGCTTGTGGTGTACCAATGCCACACCTTCCAGGATCGGTGCTACATCGGTTGCATTTTCCATCGCCTTATTGGCGCGGTCAAAATCATCCAGTACCGGAAGTAACGAAACTACCACTTCCTTGCCTGCAGTCTGCAACAGCTCCACGCGCTCTTTTTGGGTACGGCGTTTATAGTTGTCGAACTCTGCGAATAGACGCAGGTATTTATCATTTAATGCAGCAACTTCCTGTTGTAGTTTTTCCTCAACTGAGATTTCAGGTTGAACTTCTTCAGTTGTGGCGGCATCTGCGCTTTCGTCGGCTTGCTCGTTTTTCAACTGCTCATCAGCAGTATTTTCCAGATTAGGATCTTCGATGTCGTTTGTTTTCTTCTTGCTAAACATGGTATAGTAGAATTTTTGGTGGTAAACTCAAAAGTTTTGCCAATAAAAAATTTCAGCCATGCTGTCAGTTTTCTTTGGATATAACTGACGAGAATGGCTGATTAAGAATATTTTGTCATTATTTGTTTACACGATTTGTGCATCTTCATGCACAATCCCGCCTTCACATTTTATGATTCTGGAAGGGAAGGTACGGATGATGTGGTAGTCATGCGTGGCCATCAATACCGAAGTGCCGCTCTGGCTGATCTGCTTCAGGAGCATCACAATCTCTTCGGAGGTATCAGGGTCAAGGTTACCTGTGGGTTCATCAGCAAGGATGATCTCGGGGTTGTTCAGCAGGGCGCGGGCAATCACCACACGTTGCTGCTCACCACCGGAAAGTTCGTGGGGCATCTTGCGGATCTTGGAACGCAGGCCTACCTTTTCCAGGACGTCTTTAATGCGTTCAGTGATCAGGGCGGCATCTTTCCATCCCGTAGCCTTGAGTACGAACTCCAGGTTTTTCTCGACCGTGCGGTCACCCAGCAACTGGAAATCCTGGAATACGATGCCCAGCTTTCTACGTAGAAAGGGAATGTCCCTGTCGGCAATATTTTTCAGGTTGAAACCAGCAACAAGACCATCACCATTGCCGATATTCAGGTCGCCATAAATAATTTTCAGCAAGCTGCTTTTTCCGGAACCGGTTTGTCCGATAAGGAATACAAATTCCCCTTTGTCTATATTTAAGTTTACGTTGGATAAAACCAGATGCTTCTGCTGGAAGACATCTACTTTCCCTAAATTGATTACTGCGTTTCCTGTCATGTTTAAATATCTAATTTAGCAATTTGTCCGAAAGGCAAACCATTCACAAAATCCATAATGGCAGGGAGTTTATCTCCCAGTCCCAGCTTATCCAGTGATTTGTCCGGCCGGTCTACCCTGAAGTAGGCGAGCAAAGTGAACTTCTCGTCCCTCAGCTGCACATAGTCAGGGATTTTGGCAATGCCTTTTACTTTAATTACATACATTTCGTTCAAAAATAGTATTTCAAAATGAGAAATAGAGGGATAAATAATTTATGTGGTCTGCAGACGGTTTAAAAAATCAACTGTGTTGACGTTGTCTGCATACTCCCATAAACGGGGCTGCTGACTCTGTCCAAAAGGCAGTACCCCGTTTTTTAATTTTAAATCTGCAGCGCTGACCACACATTGTATTTTCTCCGATTCCGCCTCCAGAGTTGCGGTCATGCCTTCCAGGTTCTCATATTCCTCGTAGTAAAGAACAGCGAGAGGAGAAGATAAGTTTGTATCTTCTTTCAGCAGTAAAAAGCCGTTGTCAAAATGCGTGGCAGCGTTGACCAGGTAGATGGATTTATTGTAGTCGTAGTTGTTGTTGTATTTGAAGTGGTGGATGATGGGCTGAAAACCTTCAATAGGCTCAAAGAAGTTTTTGATGTCATAACCTTTCGGGAAGTAGATCTTGGAAACATTCCTGCAGCCCAGGCCGAAGTAGTCAAAGATATCATGCCCCAGTTGTACCAATTCTTCTTTACGCTCTTCACCGGTCAGGACCGCAATGCTGTTCCTGTTTTTACGGATGATGTTGGGTACTTTTCCGAAATAATAATCGAAATAACGGGAAGTATTGTTACTGCCGGTTGCAATCACAGCATCAAAATCTTTCAGCCGTTCTACGTAGACGATATGGTCTGCCAGGAGCGGCTCTATACTGATGAGTTCACGCAGCAGGGCAGGCAGGAGCTGGTCATCCGAAGAAGACAATTTGATCAGTGCGATGTTGCCGGTAGCAAGGACAGACAGTACATCATGAAAGCCTACCATGGGGATATTGCCAGCAAGTATCAGTCCTACTTTCTTTGGCTTGCTGCTGATCTGTATGTCTTTGAACCAGGTATCAAGGTCTTCAGCGCTGAGCATCAGCTCCAGGCCACGAAGTGCTTTTTTTACTTCGTCTGCTGTGAACCACGCATTTTTGTTGGCCGCAGACAGGATCAGATTGCTGAACTGCTCATCAGGACTTTTGATAAAGTCGCCAAGTTTACGGAATGCAATAATTAGTTTTTCAGCAGTAAGGGTAGGCATAATTCAACAATTTTAAAGTTTATGTGTTATATTTGCAGTTGCAAAGGTAATCTTATGCAATAGATATAGACGAAGACATGGCTATTAAAATAACAGACGAATGTATTAACTGCGGGGCATGTGAGCCTGAATGCCCAAATAATGCAATTTATGATGCGGGCACAGCCTGGAGGTTCTCCGACGGTACCAATTTGAGTGGAATTATCGATTTTGGCGGTTCTGAAGTAGATGCTGAGGCATCACAGGACGCCGTATCTGATGAGGTTTATTATATTGTTTCCGATAAATGTACAGAGTGTAAAGGTTTTCATGATGAACCTCAATGTGCAGCCGTTTGTCCGGTTGACTGTTGTGTTGATGATGAAGACATCCGCGAGACTGAAGAAGAACTATTGGCTAAGAAGGCCTGGTTACATCAGGAAGGATAGGGTAGTACGAGATATAAAATATTGAAGGACGCCTGCTACAGGCGTCCTTTTTTTTGTTAATTATATTGAGTCTTATTAGTTTCTCGCTAACTTAAGTCTGAGTCTGATCATAAAACAGGTGATTCCTGCTCTTTATCCTCAAACTTATTCGGTACAATCAGCACCGGGCAGGTCGACTTACGTGCAACTTCTTCCGCTACACTTCCCATCAGAAAGTGGTATAATCCGGTGCGTCCATAGGTACCGATAACGATCAGGCTGGCGGACCACTCTTCTGCCTGTTTCACAATACCATGAGCAGGGCTGTCGAGCACACTCAGGTAAGTGGTGGTAATGCCATGACTGTACTTCGTTTCAATCTCCCTGAGCAAAAGATGACTGTTCTCCTCACTATTGTCGTAAGTCTCCAGAAATACCGGTGCAAGAGTAAGATCCGGGCTGATGGTAGCAGGTACAGGCTCGATGATGTTGACCAAAGCCACTTCGGCACTGAAAGTCCTGGCGATATCGTAACCCGTTCTTGCTGCTTTTTCTGAGCAGGTACTGTTGTCTACTGCAATTAAAATTTTCTTGACGTTCATGATCGTACAGTTTGTATGTACTCATAAAACAAAATAAGACCTCAAAAGTTTATAGATCGTTTACTTATTAAAATGTGATGACTACATTTATGCCGTCCAAAACTATCTATAAATGGAAGATAATTATGCCATCTGCAGACTTGCTGTAGCGCCGCTCAGGGTCTCGGCGTCCGACCGTGCTGAAATCGTTTCTCAGTTGCTTTTTGGCGAACATGTCATGGTGATCGGCCGCGATGCACAATGGCGGCAGGTGCGCAACGTTTACGATGGTTACGAAGGATGGGTAGATTTTAAGCAGCTCGCCCCTTTGTCGCAGGCACAATTTGAAGAGATTGCTGAAACTAGCTACCTTGTTCCCGCAGAGCTCGCCAATATTTTGATGGATGATGCCGGCAGCAAGTACTTTCTTTCTCCGGGCAGTAGTCTTCCTTTGTATAAAGATGGTGTCTGCTATCTGGGCGATACAAAATACCGGGTGATGTTTCATCCTAAAGAAATGCTGACGAGCCCCGACAAATTGGTGGACACTGCCTTGTTTTTCCAGAACGTGCCTTATCTCTGGGGAGGGAAGACGTTGTTTGGGATAGATTGTTCGGGCTTCACGCAGGTGGTTTTCAGGCTACATGGCATTGCCCTCCTGAGGGATGCCTGGCAGCAGTCAGAACAAGGTACAGCTGTAGACTTCCTGCCGGAAGTGAAAGCCGGGGATGTCGCGTTCTTTGACAATGCAGAAGGGCGCATTATACACGTAGGTATCATGCTGAGCGATTCAGAAATCATCCATGCTTCCGGGAAGGTCAGGATAGACCGGATGGACCAGGAGGGGATCTATAACGATGAGCTTGGAAGGTACACCCACAAGCTGAGGATTATCAAAAGGTTTTTTTAGGCTAGTTATTGTTTTCATCCACATTTTTGCATCAGCTAAAATATGCTTTATACTAGTCTTCCGGAATTTAGGCAATGGATGTGCATTATCTAGCTTTTTTCCGCACTGCAGCTGGGCTGGTGCCGAATAGGGAAGTTACATGAGTTGGCAATGAAGCACAGCTTATTGGCCTGCTCATGTAGCTTGTTTGCCTGCTCCACCTGTGATTCATCGGAGATCAGCACTACAGGGTGGAGGACGACCTCTGTAAAGTGCCCACTGCCGTCCGAATTTTCAGTCATCGTTCCCGTCGCATTGTCCTTATAATCCAATACTGTGATGCCAGTTTCGGCGCAAAGGTGTAGGAACCACAACATATGACATGAGGAAATAGAGGAGATCAGCAGGTCTTCCGGGTTGTGTTTGGTTTTGTCACCAAGGAAAGCAGAGTCAGAAGAACCGAGAAGTTCAGGTTTATCGGGAATGGAGATACTGAAGCTTCGGTCATAAGAGCGGTAATCCATCGTGCCCGATCCTTTATTTCCAGTCCAGGTCAGGTTGCTTAGGTATTGATGTTCTTTAGGCATAACTTATATTTAGTCATCCCAATTTAAGCAATCTTTATCTTTTTAGCTAGTGTAAGCTGAACTTCCATACCATGACCTGTCTGTCGTCTCCGGTGGAGATCAGGTATTTACCATCATGGCTCCAGATGAGTTTATTGATGGAGTGAGAATGGCCTTCCGTATTTTTCTCCAGGCTCAGGATCTTATAAAGCTTGAAATCTTTACTGCCCCAGAGTTTAATCCCTTTATCCTGGCTGCAGGTGGCAAAGTAGGGGGCTGTGGGATGAAAGGCGATGGCATAAATGCCGAACATGTGCGCGGCGATGTTGTTGATCAGTTCATAGTCAGGGAGGCCCCATACCTTTAGCTGAGCATCTCTGCTGCCAGAAATGAGGTGATCTCCCTCAGGTGAATACTGAAGCGAGGTAATTGGTCCTTTATGTGCCGTTAGTTCCCTGAGCAGGCTGTAATCTTCAGCACGATAAATTCTGATGACACCATCCTTGGCACCGAGTGCAATTTCCTGCTCATCATTACTCAGGGCAATCACGCGGACCGTATCACTGATTACGGGAAACTGATACAGGAACGAGAAATCCTTTAATGACCATACGGCGAGTATGCCATCTTCACCGGTGCTGATGAGCTCATCTTTATGGGGGATGGTCTTGATGTCAAAGACACCCTTTTTGTGATGGTTCAAGGTCGCCACCAACAGTTGCTGCGGCAGGTCGTAAACCAGGATCAGGCCGCTACGCTGCGCAATAAACAGCCAGTCTTTGTATCGATGTAAAGCATATACAGAACTCTGCACAGGTACCAGTACCTTTTGGAAGGCCATGCTTTCCAACGACCACTCTACGACACCTTTATCGTTACCAGCACTAAAGAAATGGTCTTTAGCAGGAGCAAGAGCAAGGGCATAGATCGGGTTCTGATGTCCGCTAAGGGTCTGTATATGCGTCAACATTTATTTCTGATGTCTTTTTTCCAGGTTTTGTGCAATCTCAGACAGCGTTTTGCCTTTTTCTCTCAACAATACCAGTAAATGGAAAATCAGGTCGGAGCTTTCGCCAATGAATTCTTCGTCAGTTTCATTCAATGCGGCAATAACTGTTTCCACACCTTCTTCACCCACTTTCTGCGCGATTTTATTGATGCCTTTACTGCGCAGTTTGTTCACGTAGGAGCCTTCCACAGGGTTTTCATAACGATCTGCAATGATTTGCTCCAGCTCGAAGATGAAGTTCTGATTGTAGTTGGTTTTGAAACAGCTCCTGCTGCCCGTGTGGCAGGTAGGCCCCACAGGAGAGGCTTTGATCAGGATCGTATCATTGTCGCAGTCAATGTGCGTTTCTTTGACAAACAGGAAGTGACCGCTTTCTTCACCTTTTGTCCACAGCCTTTGTTTAGACCTTGAGAAGAAGGTTACTTTGCCTTCTGCATTGGTTTTTGTCCAGGCTTCCTGGTTCATGTAACCAAGCATTAAAACTTCCAGGGTATGTACATCCTGTATAATCACAGGAACAAGTCCGTCCGTTTTTTCAAAATCTATATTCATAACCTTACAGGTATATTGTGGTCTTTTAATTTTTGTTTGAGCATTGGGATAGGGATCTCACCAAAGTGAAATACCGATGCCGCCAGTGCGGCGTCTACGCCGGTTTTTTCAAATACTTCGGTAAAGTGTTCCACCTTTCCTGCGCCGCCGGAGGCGATTACAGGAATGTTGATCATTTGGGTGATGGCGTTGAGCAGGCCACAGTCGAAGCCCTGTTTTGTGCCATCATGATCCATCGAAGTCAGGAGGATTTCTCCGGCACCCAGGCTTTCGGCACGTTTGATCCAGTCCTCGGTTTCCAGTTCTGTGATGAGCCTTCCGCCGTTCAGGTGGACCATGTTTTTGCCCTCCACCAGCTTGGTATCTACGGCAACCACCACAAACTGCACACCGAAGGCTCTTGCTAGCTCTTCAATCAATGAGGGGTTTTTTACTGCTGCCGAGTTGATGCTGATCTTGTCGGCGCCGGCATTCAGCAACGCCTCAGCATCCTGAATGGTCGTGATGCCCCCTCCAATGGTAAAGGGGATGTTCAGCTGTTTGGCAACTGCTTTCACCATCTCGATCATGGTCTTGCGGCGTTCATGCGTGGCGGTGATGTCCAGGAATACCAGCTCATCGGCGCCCTGCTGTGCATACTGCCAGGCCAGTTCCACCGGGTCACCGGCATCCTTAAGATCGATGAAGTTCACGCCTTTTACGGTCCGGCCGTCTTTGACATCCAGACATGGAATGATACGTTTACTCAGCATCGGCCTAGAGGGAAGTCATTTGCTTCAGGTTCCAGTCCTTGATGTCTTCAATCGTGATCCTGTCTTCATAGATCGCCTTTCCAACCACCACCGAGCGGATGTTCAGGTTGGCGAGCTCCTCGATGTCGGCCATAGAGCTGATGCCTCCTGAGGCGATCAGTTTAATGAACGGAGAGTGCTCCAGCAGTTTTTTATAGAGGTCGACAGCAGCGCCGCCTAATTTGCCATCCTTGTTGATGTCTGTGCAAAGGAACCTGAAGAAGCCCAGTTGCAGGCATTTATCCACATAGTCCATCAGTTTGATTGGCGAACTTTCCATCCATCCTGAATATTTGATGACCTCATCCAGCACATCAATGGCAATGACAATGCGGTTGGCATAGTCATATTTTTTGCCTACCTCTTTGCTGAGTTCCTCCAGGAAGTCAGGGTTGGTGATGGCCTGCGTGCCTACAATGACGCGGTGGATACCGGCATCAAGAAGGTCTGTTACCTGCTGGATGGTGCGGATACCGCCGCCGTACTGCACGCGCATGTCTGTTTTTTTGATGATGTCAAACAGGGCAGCCTGATTGCTGAAGTCGCCTTTAGCGCCGTTCAGGTCAATAATATGTATGAATTCTGTACCATTAGACCGGTAGGTTTCGATCATTTCGGCGATGGAAACGTCATAAACTGTTTTCTGGTTATAGTCGCCCTCTCTAAGGCGAACCACTTTCCCATCTAGAATATCAATTGCTGGAATGATGTACATTTTAGTATTTTAAGTTTGAAAAATTCTTTAATAAAAGCTCTCCGGCGATTCCGGATTTCTCCGGGTGAAACTGAACGCCATAGAAATTGTCCTTTTGTATTGCTGCAGAAAATGGCATGCCATAGTTTGCAGTAGCGATGTCAAAAGTAGGGTTATATTCAATAAAGTACGAATGGACGAAGTAAAATTGTGTCAGATTTTCAACACCTGCAAAAAGGGGATTGTTTTTATGGTCAATATTGTTCCATCCCATGTGCGGGATCTTAATCCCCTGATCCTTATTAAATAAGCGCGTATTCAGGGGGAAGATCTTCATCATTTCGGCATCTCCTTCCTCAGAATGGTCTGTAAGCAGTTGCATGCCTACACAGATGCCCAGCACCGGCTTCTTTAATTTTCTGATGGGCTCTACCAGGCCTGTGTGTTCCAGCTTGGCCATTGCAGCGCCCGCATGTCCTACACCCGGAATAATGATGTGGGTATATTTATCCAGATCTGCCTCCGTGTTCACCATACCGTAGTCCAGGTGTTGCCTTTCCAGTGCTGAAGTCAGGGAGAAGATGTTTCCAGCCCCATAGTTTACGATTCCAATCATTATAATACGCCTTTCGTGCTTGGTAATACCAGTTTTTCCGCGTCGCGTTTTATGGCCATTTTAATTGCTTTTGCAAAGGCTTTAAAGATCGCTTCAATTTTGTGATGCTCATTGTCGCCTTCCGCTTTAATGTTCAGGTTGCATTTTGCAGCATCGCTGAACGACTTGAAAAAGTGGTAGAACATTTCTGTAGGCATGTCACCAACCATCTCACGGCTAAATTCCGCTTCCCAGACGATCCAGTTCCTGCCACCGAAGTCGATCGCTGCCTGTGCTAAACAATCATCCATAGGCAAGCAAAAGCCGTACCGTTCCAGTCCAAGTTTGTTGCCGATGGCTTTTGCAAAGGCTTCACCCAGAGCTATTCCGGTATCTTCGATGGTGTGGTGTTCGTCGATATGGAGATCGCCGTTGGTTTTTATTTTCAGATCAATGCTGCCATGGCGTGCGATCTGGTCCAGCATGTGGTTGAAAAAATTGAGGCCAGTATCGATATGCGCTTTGCCAGTACCATCCAGGTCAATATCAATGCTGATTTTGGTTTCATTGGTATTGCGCTCATGGTGTACAGTCCTGGTGCCTGCTTTCAGCATGGTGTAGATGTCTTCCCAGTTTTTCGTTGCAATGGCAATGTATTCAGACAATGCTGCGGCTTTCTCCAGGTTTTCATTGGCACCGAGTGTCTCGTTATTATTTAGCCAGATGGATTTTGCACCCAGGTTTTTAGCGAGAATAACATCATTGATCCGGTCGCCGATCACGAAGGAATTTGCAAGGTCATAACCTTCAGCAAAGAAATGCTGCAGCAGGCCTGTATTGGGCTTACGTGTAGGTGCATTCTCATGCGCAAAGGTTCTGTCGATGATTACTTCTGCAAATTCCACCCCTTCATTGGCGAAAGTTTTCATGATGAAGTTGTGCACGGGCCAGAAGTTCGGCTCCGGATGGGAATCTGTGCCGAGGCCGTCCTGGTTGGTCACCATCACGAGCTCATAATCCAGCTCCTTTACTATTTTTGACAAATAATATAATGCGCGGGGGTAGAACTCCAGTTTTTCAAAGGAGTCGATCTGCTCGTCTTCAGGTTCAATAATCAGCGTGCCGTCCCTGTCTATAAATAATACTTTCTTCATGATGTTTAGTTGATCGATTGTAGTGCTTCCAGAAGGATCTGGTTTTCTTCGGTTGTTCCTATGGTGATTCGCAGACAGCCTTCACAAAGGGTGACTTTGGAGCGGTCCCTGACGATAATTCCTTTGTCTACCAATGCATTATAGGTATTCAACGCATCAATAACCTCAATGAGTATAAAGTTGGCATCGGAAGGGTGCACTTTTTTTACCATAGGGATGTCCAGCAGGCGTTCGCTGAGGCTGTCGCGCTCGGCAACCGTGGTTTTAATCCAGTCGTTAACTTGTCCTATGTTGGCCAATGCTTTCAGAGCAAGGTCCTGGGTGGCCTGGTTGATGTTGTAAGGAGGTTTAACCTTATTCAATACATCAATGACAGGTCGGGCAGCGAAAGCCATTCCCAGACGTAACGCTGCCAATCCCCATGCTTTGGAAAAAGTTTGCAGCACCACCAGGTTTGGGTATTCTGTCAATTCCTGGATAAAGGTTTTTTGCTTTGCATAGTTGATGTAAGCTTCATCAATTACCACCAGACCCCTAAAGTTGGCAAGTACCGTTTCAATGTCTGTACGGATGATGGAGTTGCCGGTGGGATTGTTAGGAGAGCAGATGAAGATCAACTTGGTATTTTCATCAACAGCCTCTGCAATTTTATCGAGGTCCAGCTGGTAGTTGGGGAGCAGGTTCACTTTACGCACCTCCACATTGTTAATGTTAGCAGAAACCTCATACATGCCATAGGTTGGCGGGAGAATCACCACATTGTCCTTTGCAGGTTCGCAGAATGCACGGAAGAGGAGGTCGATGGCCTCATCGCTGCCGTTGCCCAGGAAAGTGTTCTCTATCGGCACACCTTTAATTTTGCTCAATGCATCTTTTAGGTCAAGCTGCAGGGGATCAGGGTACCTGTTGAATGGCTGGTCCAGTGGGGAGCCGTAACTGTTTTCATTGGCATCCAGAAATACGCTGGCCTGCCCTTTATATTCATCCCTTGCCGTAGAATAAGGCTTTAGGTTTTTAATGTTTTCGCGTTGTAACTTATTGATATCCATCTTATGATTTTAAACGAATAGTGATTGCATTACGGTGTGCCTGCAAACCTTCTGCGGATGCAAGGACTTCTACCGTGTTACCTATATTTTGCAGACCTTCAATGCTGATGTGCTGGAAGGTGATTTTTTTAATGAAGGAGTCTAACGATACGCCTGAGTAGGCTTTCGCAAAACCGCTGGTGGGCAGGGTATGGTTCGTGCCCGAGGCGTAGTCGCCGGCACTTTCAGGCGTCAGGTTGCCGAGGAATACCGAACCTGCATTGCTGATCTGAGGGATCAGTTGCTCAAAGCTGCTCGTTGATAAGATCAGGTGTTCCGGGGCATAGCTATTGCTGAAGGCCATCCCTTCTTCCAGGCTGTCTACCAATACCGCATAAGAGTTTGCAATGGCTTTCGCTGCCACCTCTGCCCTGGGTAATGCTTTCAGCTGTGCTTCGATTTCTTTTAAGGTTTTAGCTATGAAATCTGATGAGGTAGCTACTAAAACAGTCTGACTATCAGCGCCATGTTCTGCTTGTGCTAAAAGGTCTGAGGCGACGTATGACGAATTGGCAGTCTCATCTGCGAGCACTAAAACCTCGGATGGCCCTGCGGGCATATCGATTGCAGTCATGGTTGACGACTGGATCAGCTGCTTGGCCTGGGTGACGTATCTGTTGCCCGGACCGAAGATCTTGTGTACCTTGGGTACACTTGCTGTTCCGTAAGCCATCGCTGCAACTGCCTGTGCACCGCCAATGAGGAAGATCTTGTTGATGCCCAGCTTCATGGCACAGTATGCAAGGTAACAGTTGGTCTTAGCATCTTTCTGAGGAGGAGAGCAGACTACAATCTCCTTGCATCCGGCGAGCATGGCGGGGATGCCCAGCATCAGGAAGGTACTCGGCAATACGGCCGATCCGCCGGGGATGTAGAGGCCTACACGCTCAATTGCGCGCGATTCCCGCCAGCAGGTGACACCGGGCATGGTCTCAATTTTATCTTCCACATTTACCTGTGAGGCATGGAATGCTTTGATGTTGTTGTAGGCGGTATCGATGGCTGTTTTTGCATCTTCAGGAATGCCTGCCGCTATTTGTTCGATCTCTTCCTTTTCGATAAAAAGGCTGTCGAGCTTTACCTGGTCAAACTGACTTGCATAATCAAATAATGCGCTGTCGCCTTCCACTTTTACACGGTCAACAATGTTTTTTACACGGTCAAGAATGCTGATGTCGTCTTCCAGCTGCCTCAGGCAGAGTGACGCTATCTCATCTTTAGATAAATCCTTATAGGTGTAGATTTTCAATGTGTTATGGTTTATGTTTAACTAATAGTTAACGACTGTTTTTGTGTTTATGCGATTATTTTTTCAATCGGCATGACCACAATTCCCTCTGCACCTGCGGCTTTCAGCGCATTGATTTTTTCCCAAAAGTCATACTCCGCAATGACCGAGTGTACTGCTACCCAGTCTTCATCAAACAAAGGCACGACAGTAGGGCTCTTCACTCCTGGCAGCAGGTTGACTACTTTTTCCAGATTGGTTTTTGCCACATTCAGCACTACATATTTTGTTTCTTTTGCACGCAGTACGGACATGATGCGCTGCAATAATTCCTGTACTTCGGGGATCAGCTCGGAGCCTGCTTTGCCGATCAGGATCGCTTCAGATTTCATGACTTCTGAGAATGGTTTAAGGCCATTGCTCTTCAGCGTTCCACCAGTGGAAACAATGTCGCAGATGGCATCACTTAGCCCGAGTCCGGGACCGATTTCTACTGATCCTGAGATGGTCCTTACTTCCGCATCAACATTGTTTTCTTTGAGGTATTTTTCAAGGATGACAGGGTAGGAGGTGGCAATTGCTTTACCGGCAAGCTCGGAGAGGTCGGTAATCGGGCTTTCATTAGGAATAGCAATCTTAAGTGTACATTTTCCAAAACCAAGACGTTGCAGGTAGGTCACATCGGCACCAGCCTCCACGATCACATTTTCCCCAACGATACCCAGGTCGGCAATGCCGTCCTGCACATATTCAGGAATATCATCATCCCTTAGGAAGAGGATTTCCAGCGGGAAATTGGTTACTGTGGAAATGAGTGAGCTTTTGTAGTTTTCGAATGATAAACCACAGTTCTTAAGAATTTCTACTGATTTTTCGTTAAGTCTACCCGATTTCTGGATAGCAATTTTTAGCGTTTTCAATTATGCTTTTGGAGTTAAATTGTAAAATTAATGAACAGGAAAATAGGTCGGAAACAAGTTTTGAAGTACAAAACATTACATATACATCGCCAACAGGCGATGGTGCAAATGTAAGTGATGGTTCAAAAATTGAGTCATAATTTATTTTTAAGTCCTTAATCAACAATGTCTAGCATCTTGAGGAGCTGCAAATATATAGATTGAATTTACAAATCAAAATATATATGGCATTTTATTTGATTAAAATGTACTGTAAAGAACTAAATTAACTTCTGATTTTGTATATAAATACCACCCCTGTGAGGAAAGCGCTGTTGGTCCTGATCCCCCTTAGTTTATTCATAAATGCCTGTTCCTGGTTTAAGGAAACACCTGAGGTCGGACTAGTCCTGTCGGCACATTTTGATCGCAAACTTTATAAAAATTTTGATACGGCAGCCTACAATGTAGTGTTTAGAACACACCTTGATTCCCTGAAAGGAAAGGTCTCCAATCCCAACACCATCAGGAACTTCTACGTAAATGTCAACTATGAGCCGCGCCTGGTGACGCAGTTTTTTGTGTCCGGACAGCTGGATAGTCTGGAGCAGTATCTGCTGCATAGCGACCGTCATGGTTTCAACCCTAAAATATTTCATGCCAAAGAATTAGCGGAGCTGCTACAAACGCTGAAGGCGGATCAGTTTAAGTCCATTCAGGAAGTGTACCCGCTGATTGCCGACCTCGAACTCAGTGCTGCAGCATCACTCATCAAGTATGATAACTTTGTCAGTTATGGCAGTCTCAATCCGAGGAAGTTGCTTTCCAGGTATTATGTGCCGGTAAAAAGACCTGACAGCTCCGGCATGTCGGAGCTGCTGGCCACAAAAGACCTGGCGAAACTGCTGCGGGACATTCAGCCTTCATCGGGGCAATACCTGGCCTTACAAAAGGAGCTGGCAGCTTTAAAAGCAGGGGGGCTGGGTAGCTCTGCCTCTGCCAGGACCATCCTCATCAATATGGAGCGCCTGAGGTGGAAACTGCCCGACATGGGCAATGAATATGTAGAAGTCAATATCCCCGACTTTTCACTCACCTGGTTTAATAAACAGGATACCGTGAGCCATATGAAAGTATGTGTTGGGGGTGCCAGGGAGGCGAACTACAAGGAAAAAATCGCGACCTACCTGAAGACGAAAAGCCTGGACGACAAGCCCAAGAATCATGAGACACCAATATTGTACAGTAAGCTGAACTCCATTCAAGTGAACCCGATCTGGAATATCCCCGTGAGTATCGCCCGCAGTGAGATCTATTGGATGGCACGTAAAGATCCTTTTTACCTCTCCAATAACAACATCAACGTTTATTATAAGGGCAAGCTGGTGAACGATCCGGATACCATCCAGTGGAACAAATATCCGAGGGAAAAACTGCCCTTCCAGTTTAAGCAGGGATCCGGTGGGGGAAATGCGCTTGGTAAGTTCAAGTTTATTTTCGACAATGGCTCGAGCATTTACCTGCATGACACCAATAATAAAACGGCTTTCGGCCGCGCCAACAGGGCCATCAGTCATGGTTGCGTGCGTGTGGAACGCCCGCTGGAGTTTGCCGAGAAGCTGGTGGGTAGCAAATATCAGTATGATCAACTGCGCATGGAGGTGAACCTACCACCGCTGGATACCACAAAAATGAATGTTTACCGTAAGAAACTTGCACAAAAAGCAGATACACTCAATGCTTTTCAGCTGAAACCAAAATGGTTCGGCACGAAAAAGCCGGTCCCACTGATCATCAACTACGTCACTGCCTGGTCGCAGAATGGCAAGATAGAGTTCCGGCCGGATGTGTACCGTTTAGATGAAACTTTATGGACAGCTATGCAGAAATTCATGTAAAAGTCCTACCTTTGGTTTTTAATGAATTTCCTATACCCAGGTTTTCTTTTCGCACTGCTGGCAATAGCCATTCCTATTGCAATTCACTTATTTAATTTCAGGAAATTCAAGAAGATTTACTTCAGTAACGTTCAGTTTCTGAAGGCAGCCACCGAACAGAATTCTTCGCGCGAAAAACTCAAACACCGAATGGTGTTGGTGTGCCGCATACTTGCCGTTGCCTTTCTGGTGATGGCCTTTGCCCGGCCCTACCTTCCTTTGGACCACAGGACCAATGTCGGGCAGCGGAATATGGTCAGCATTTACATCGACAACTCCTACAGCATGGAAACCGTCAACCAGGAGGGAAGCCTGCTGGATGAAGCACTGCGTAAAGCAAAGGAGATCGTTGCTGCCTATCCACTGAACGACCAGTTTCAGCTGATCACGAATGATTTTGAGGGTAAACACCAGCGACTGGTCAATAAAGAAGAATTCTTGCAGCTGCTGGAGGAGGTAAAGATCTCCGCTGCAGGACGGACCCTGCAACAGGTAGTCAATCGCATGCAGGGAGCTGCAGCTGCCAATGGAAACCAGATTGCCTACCTCTTGTCTGACTTCCAGCAGAGTTTTGCGGGGACGGAGAAAATCACTACTGGAAACGATATCCGTTATACATTAATCAAGCTGAATGCGAACCCGCAGCCCAATATTGCAGTGGACAGCATCTGGAGCCTGTCGCCAGTTCATCAGCCCAATCAACCAGAACAACTTGTCGTCAAGCTCCACAACTATGGGGAGGAGGACGCTGCGGATGTACCATTGCGCCTGACCTTAAACGGGCAACAGAAAGCGCTCAGCAACGCGAAGGTTGATGCGGGTAAGACCGTTAACGATACCCTGTCATTTGCAGGACTGCAGCGCGGCTGGCAGAAGGGGATATTACAGATCAAGGATTTTCCTCTGACTTTCGATGATGCCATGAACTTCAGTTTTGAAGTGAACACCTCCATGAAGGTGCTCAACATTACCGGTAATGCGGTACAGAATTTTATACCGTCGCTATATGCGGCCGACCCTTATTTTAAGCTGACAGAGATGCCGGAGGAAAATATCCAATACTCCACACTTCCTGAATATCAGCTCATCATCCTTTCCGGAATTAAAGAGCCGGGATCCGGATTGGCGGAACAACTCAAGGGCTATCTGCAGAACGGAGGATCGGTGGTCATTTTTCCGAACCTCGATGCCAATGCCAATGCCTACTCTGCTTTCCTGAATGCGTTGTCGCTCCCTTCCATCAGGCAGCTCAATGTGGGGACGGGAATAGGCAGCAGTATTGATCTGAAACATCCTTTGTTTAAAGACGTATTCGATCAGATTCCTGCCAATATGGATCTTCCACTGGTAAAACGTCATTTCAGTTTCGAAGTCCAGAATCAGAAAGCGAGAACAGACATCCTGAAACTGCCATTGAATGAATTTCTTTTTGCGCAATACGGTCTGGGTTCAGGGAAAATCTATCTGTCGGCAGTCTCCCTGGATCCGAAAGACAGCAACCTGGGCAGGCACCCGGTGTTTGTACCGATGATGTTTAAGATTGCTTTTTCCAGCCTCAAGGCACCCCCTTTGTATTATACTACCGGGAAGAGCAGCACATTGGAGATACCGAAAGTCAATCTGGGTAACAATCAGACCCTCATCCTGAAGGCGGATGCCGTAGAAGTGATTCCGGATGTACGCCAGACACCTGATCAGACATTGCTATATATTGCCGATCAGGTGCGCCAGTCGGGTTTTTATGACCTCCGCAAAGCGGATTCGCTATTGGCGGTTGTCGCATTTAATGATAACAGGCTGGAGTCGGATATGCATTATGCCTCTGAAGATAACATGAAAGCGCTGTTCGACAGCAAGCAGTTATCCGTTTACAATTCTAAGAAAGACGCCTTGTCGATGAATATACAAGCAAAAAATAACAGCATTGAGTTATGGAAACTTTCCCTAATTTTGGCTGTTGTTTTTTTAGCCCTGGAAATACTATTGATCCGATTTTTTAATAATTCAAAAAACATACAAACATCATGAATCTTCTTATCACCGGAGTAACCATTGCCGATCCCAACAGTCCGTTTAACCAACAAGTATGTGATGTACGTGTGGTCCAGGGAAAGATCACGACCATTGGCAGTAACTTAAAGTCTGCGGATGGTGAAAAGGTGTTCGATGGCTCAGGAGCGGTATTGTCGCCGGGGTTTTTCGATCTCAACTGTTCCATCGGAGATCCGGGTTTTGAAACGAAAGAAGATATAGATACAGCCACTGCTGCTGCACGCGCGGGTGGATTTACTGGGCTGGCTGTATTGCCGAACAGCAGTCCGGTGGTACATTCCAAAGCGGAGGTCCGCTACATCATCAATAAAGCCAGCGGCAACCTGGTGGATGTATTGCCCGTAGGTGCTGTGAGCCGCGACCTGGAAGGGAAGGAGCTGGCAGAACTTTATGATATGAAAACTGCCGGTGCAGTGGCCTTCTCTGATGGCAGCAAGCCTCTTACGGATGATGGCTTCATGAGCCGTGCCCTGCAATATGCCAAAGGTTTCGATGGGTTGCTGATGGTGCACCCTGAAAATAAATACATCTCTGGAAAGTCGCAGGTAAACGAAAGCAAGACGAGTGTTCTGCTGGGTATGAAAGGGGTACCTGCCCTTGCTGAAGAAATGCACATCAGCAGGGACATTTTCCTGGCCGCCTATCACGATGCACCCCTGCACATCAGCAACATCACTACTGCTGGTGCTGTCTCACTAATCAAAAAGGCAAAAAAAGACGGATTAAAGATCAGCTGCGATGTAGCTGCACACCACTTGGTATGGACGGAAGAACTGCTGAACGACTTTGACAGCAACTATAAGGTGAAACCACCGCTTCGCGGGAAGTCGGACGTACGTGCCCTGATTGCCGGATTGAAAGATGGGGTCATTGATGCTGTTGTTTCCCAGCACCGCCCGCAGGAAATAGAATTTAAGGCGGTGGAGTTTGAAATTGCTGCTTACGGTGTGATTGCACTGCAGACGGTACTTCCACTGCTGATCAAAGCAGGGCTTGATGCCGCCCAGATCGCAGAGAAGCTGTCCATCAACCCGAGGAAATTGCTGAACCTGCCCGTACCTGTGATTGCTGAAAATGAAAATGCTAACTTTACGATGTACCGCCCTGCAGAAGTCTGGGACTACACGCTGGCGAACAACTATTCGAAATCATCAAATACCCCACTGTTAAATAAAAAACTGACCGGTAAAGTAACACTGGTATACAATAACAAACAATTGCAAGCATATGGATAATCATGTAAAAACCGCGCTGATCGCGTCATTAGATAAATTTGCCGTCGTATCAGGAAATGAATCCCTTCAGTTGGAAGAAAGATTGGTAGAGATTTTCAGTAAAGACCTGGGCTTTCTGGAAAAGGTTGAGGAGTTTGACGAAGCTTTCAACGAATATCCTGCATTTGAACCATTGAGAGAAGTGTTTTTCGATCTGCTGATGATCAACTTTTTTGCCAATGATGTAAAGAAACTGGAAGAAGACTACCTGGAATCGGATGAATGGGCTGACATTGAGGAGGAGACTATAGAAAGAGGAACTGAGCTGCTCAACCTACTTCTGTATATCAATGAGTGTCATGATGAGCGCATCAAACCTGAGCTGGGTGATTTCCTGAAAGAGTTTTTGCTCGTTGAGGAAGATGAATTCCAGGATGAGTTCCACATTTATGAAGACCTCATCAGCAACCAGCAACTGGTAGAGACCTCGATTGAAGACATCGTCAGCCATGCCGGCATGATAGAGATTGCTGAGGAAATGGAAGAACTGTTCGTTCCTTTCATGGCCTTTTTCCATCAGCCAAAAGTAAGCGAAGAAGTGATTGCCGATTTGAATTCATTCAGTGCGAATAAAGAATTTGATATTGCCGTTTACACACTAATTGCTAATTTTAACAAAAACTAAAAATAACGCTTACTATGGAAGAGAAAACTTTAGGAGAGAAAAAGACACTCAATACAATGGCAGCAACAAACGGGGTAATTATTGCCATTGTGACGCTCGTATTATCGTTGGTGATCCATTTTATTGATCCAGTGTTACCATATACCAGTCTGTTGGTGCAACTGTTCTCATTTGTTGTTTTCATCGGACTGCTGGTGTATGCCGGTACGTCCATCAGAAAGGAGCTTGGAGGTTTCTGGACTTTTGGAGATGCATTTAAGTCATTCCTGATTATAGCTTTAATCCTCGCTGCTGTCACTACGGTATATAACGTGGTCCTCATGACGGTAATAGATCCTGAATTGCCCAAAAAAGCTGCTGTAGCAATTGAGGAATCTCAACGTAGCATGATGGCTAGGTTTGGGGCAACGGAAGAACAGATTGAAGAGGCTTTGGCCCAGGGTGGAAATATGGAAGAGAGGCTGCGCATTACCCCTAAAAATGTGGTGACCAGTTTCGGTGTAGGTCTGGCGATATATGGCATCATCGCATTGATTATGGCCGCCATACTTAAGAAGAATCCGCCATTGTTTAAACCAACTACGGAAGATTAAAGCCTATATAATCATTTAACAACGTGTGAATTTCTCATTTTTAATGATGAAATTTGCACGTTGCTTTTTTTAGCATGTTATCAAATCATGGATATTTCTATTGTTGTTCCTTTATATAATGAAGAGGAGTCTCTTCCTGAACTGACTGCCTGGATCGAAAAGGTCATGGTAGCCAATAACTTCTCTTACGAGCTGCTGTTTGTGGATGACGGGAGTACAGATACTTCCTGGTCGGTCATTGAGGATTTAAGGGCTCAGTACCCGGCGGTAAAAGGCATCAAGTTCAGAAGGAACTATGGCAAGTCTGCAGCCTTAAACGTAGCTTTCGAAGCCGCTGAAGGTGATGTTGTCATCACGATGGATGCCGATCTGCAGGATAGCCCTGACGAAATTCCCGAACTCTTCCGCCGCCTGAAAGAGGAGCGGATGGACATCATCTCCGGCTGGAAGAAGAAACGTTACGATCCAATCACCAAAACCATCCCCACGAAACTCTTCAATGCCGCAACACGCAGCATGTCGGGCATTCAGCTGAACGACTTCAACTGTGGTCTGAAAGCTTACCGTAAGGATGTGGTAAAGACCATTGAGGTCTATGGGGAGATGCACCGTTATATTCCTGTGATTGCCAAATGGGCAGGCTTTAAAAATATCGGGGAGCAGGTGGTGGAACACCGCGCAAGGAAATATGGGGTAACGAAGTTCGGCCTCAGCCGGTTCATCAACGGATTTCTGGACTTACTGTCCATATTTTTTGTCGGCAAGTTCGGCAAAAGACCAATGCACTTTTTCGGATCTCTGGGCGTGCTGAGCTTTTTCCTGGGTACTTTTATGGCATTGTGGATGATCGGAGAAAAATTATACCACATCGCTGCCTCCATTCCTTATAAGAGAGAAATTACCGATCAGCCTTTGTTTTACATTGCGCTTGTAGCCATCATCCTGGGGTCTCAATTGTTCCTTACTGGATTCGTGGCCGAGCTGGTCACCAGGAATGCACCGGAACGCAACCAGTACCTGATTGAAAAAGAAATTCGCTAAGCATGTTTTTCTCTATCATTATTCCACTTTACAACCGTCCGCAGGAGATTGACGAACTGCTGAACTCACTCACGAAGCAAACTTACCTTCAGTTTGAGGTACTCGTGATTGAAGATGGTTCCAAAAATGATGCAAAGGTAATTGTAGACCGATATGCCGACCGACTGGACGTCAGGTATTTTTTTAAACCCAATGAAGGGCAAGGCTTTGCCCGTAACTATGGTTTTGAGCGGGCCAAAGGTGATTACTTTGTCATTTTTGATTCCGACTGCCTGATCCCCGGGGATTATCTGGAAACGGTTAAAGATTACCTTTTCGACCACAATCTGGATGCCTATGGTGGTCCGGATGCGGCACACCAGACTTTTACGCCCGTGCAGAAGGCCATCAGCTATGCGATGACTTCACCTTTTACTACCGGTGGCATCAGGGGCAATAAAAAACACATGGGTCAGTTTCATCCGCGGAGTTTCAATATGGGAGTGTCGCGCGAGGTTTGGGAGAACGTTGGAGGTTTTATCCTCACCAGACTCGGGGAAGACATTGAATACAGCATTCGCATCCATAAAAGTGGGTATAAAATTGGCCTGATCCCGGCAGCGAAAGTTTTTCATAAACGCCGCACCAGTTTTGCGCAGTTTTACAAACAGCTGCACTTCTTTGGACGTGCACGCATCAATATCTACAAACATTTTCCCTCAGAGCTGAAGCTGGTACATTTTTTTCCTGCGGCATTCACCTGTTTTGTGATGTTCACGTTAATCATCAATATTGTGTATTGGCCTTTGGCGTATTTGTGTAACTTTATACTGCTGTTATTTCTAATGTTGAACTTTTTTCATTCATGGCAGGTCAACAAGTCAATAAAAGTTGCATTTTTGAGCGTGATTGCAGCGTTCATCCAGCTGACAGCCTATGGGCTTGGCTTCATGCAGGATTTTATTAAGCGAGTAGTATTCAAACAACAATGATAAGTTTTTTAAAAGAAAGTACGTTTACCGTTAATGAGGTGATTGTTAAAGCATGGGCCGTCACCCGGAGGAATTATTTCTCTATTGCTACGCTGTGCTTTCTGATGTTCATTACTTCAATGGCATCCACCATTCTGTCCAGTCTGCTGGGAGAGATCGATTTCTTTCTGAGCCTCTTTATGCTGGTGGTGTTTGTATTGTTGTATTTTACGCTGAACCTCACCCTTTTCCGCTACATCTTCCACTTGCTGGACGATGAGGAGAAAGATGTGATGATCGTTCATACAATTCCTACGAGATTGCAGATCATGACCTTCCTGATCGCATCGCTTTCCTTTATGGGTATCGTTCTGATGGTGATGTTTGTAACGGCATTCCTTCCTTTCCTGGTTTTTTACATTATGTTAAAGATCCGGATTTTTGCGGTGGGACAGCAGACATTCAACCTCATCTCTAATATCTTCCTGGCGATTGGCTTCCTTTCAGCATTTGTGGCATTTTTGAGGCTGTCATTCTTTCCTTTTTTTATCATTGACAAACAAACGAATAAGCTAAGGTTTACGGAGATCAGCTTCTCCAAAACAACGGGCTCCTTTATAGGCAGGGTGTTTAAGGTAATCGGCTTGCTGTTCACGCAGGCTTTGGTATCCATTAAATTGAGCCTCGCCCTTACCAAGGGCAACTTTACCAAACTGCTGATCCTTTTAGCTGTATTGGGTGCTTTCGGGTATTTGTATGGTTACCTGCGTGGTAACGATGTGTTTCTGCCTGGCAAGCTTTACATCATTATTGTGGTGATCTTATTCATCTCCTTTATTATTGTGCCCCTAACCGCTGTTGCGCTTACTGTAGCTTACAGGAAGATGGTGAGCGACTATACAGGTGATGCGGAGCCAGACATTATTCATAATATAGTTTAAACATATTTATGGGATTAAAAGCGGCATTAAGTAAACCATTTGCAGCCCTTGTTGTCAGGCGCATCAATAAATGGAAAAAAGATGCAGTGGGTGCTCAGGAGAAGATCATGGGCAGGCTGACCGATACCGCCAGACATACAGCCTTCGGAAAGGACCATAACTTCGGTTCCATCCTTACTTATGAGGATTTTAAGAAAGAAGTGCCAATCCGTGATTATGAAGATTTACGCCCTTATATCGACAGGGTCGTGAATGGGGAGCCGGATGTCATGTGGAAGGGGAAACCTCAGTATTTTGCAAAAACTTCCGGCACTACTTCGGGCGTTAAATACATTCCCATCTCCAAAGAATCAATGCCTGAGCACATCAAAGCGGCAAGGAATGCGTTGCTTACCTACATCCATGAAACCGGAAACGTAAAGTTTGTCGACGGCAAGATGATCTTCCTGCAGGGCAGCCCGGTCATGAGCAAAAAAAATGGCATTAACGTAGGCAGGCTGTCTGGCATCGTTGCCCATCTGGTACCGGCCTATCTTCAGAGAAACAGGTTGCCTTCTTATGAAACCAATTGTATCGAGGACTGGGAGGACAAAGTAGAAGCAATTGTTCAGGAAACCATTCATCAGGACATGCGCCTGATCTCGGGAATTCCGCCATGGGTACAAATGTATTTTGATAAGCTTACGGAGCAATCGGGTGGAAAACAAATCAAGGATATTTTCAAAAACTTCAGTCTCTTTGTATATGGAGGGGTCAATTATGAACCCTATCGTTCAAAGATTGAGGCCAGTATCGGCAGGAAGGTAGATACCATAGAAACTTATCCTGCATCCGAAGGTTTCATTGCCTATCAGGACAGTCAGCGGGACAAAGGTATGCTGCTGCTTGCCGATGCGGGAATCTTTTATGAGTTCATCCCTGCCGATGAGTATTACAACGATAAGCCTACACGTCTGAACCTGGGGCAGGTGGAATTGGATGTGAACTATGCTTTGATCCTGAACACCAATGCGGGACTGTGGGGTTACAGCATCGGTGATACGGTGAAGTTCATCTCCAAAAATCCCTACCGGATTATGGTGACAGGCAGGATTAAACATTTCATCTCCGCTTTTGGGGAGCACGTGATTGGTGAAGAAGTCGAACATGCCTTGTTGTCTGTGGCCAATGAAGAAGGTGTCGGTATCACAGAATTTACAGTGGCACCCCAGGTGAGCACTCCTGCAGGGGAACTTCCTTATCATGAATGGTTCATTGAGTTTTCAAACCCTCCAAAAGACATTACAGGCTTCAGCAAAAAGGTTGATGAAGCTTTGCAAAAGAAGAATATTTACTATTTTGACCTCATTGAGGGTAAAATACTACAGCCTTTGATCATCCGTTCCCTTCAGAAAGATGCGTTTGTACAGTATATGAAAACGCAGGGTAAGCTTGGTGGCCAGAATAAAGTGCCCCGCTTGTCGAACGACCGGAAGATTGCAGACGATTTAAGAAATTTTACAATTTGAAAAATATATCCATTTTAGGCGCTACTGGTTCTGTGGGAACCCAAGCCTTAGAGGTAGTTGCCGCCAATCCCGGACTATATAAGGTAGCTGCCCTTACAGCGCAGTCTAACAGTGCCCTGCTGATTGAGCAGGCCCGGGCTTTTCAGCCGGAGCTGGTCGTGATTGGTGACGAGTGCCTGTATGAACAGGTGAAATCGGCATTGTCAGGTACCAACATTCGTGTGGCTGCCGGGGAAGCGGCGATTTCTGAAGCTGCGGGATTGTCGGGTGTCGATCTCGTGCTGACCGCAATTGTGGGCTCGGCAGGTCTGAAACCGACCATTGCCGCTATTGAGGCGGGGGCCGACATTGCGCTGGCAAATAAAGAAACACTGGTTGTTGCCGGAGACCTGATTACAAGCCTTGCCAAAACTCATGGTGTATCCATTATCCCTGTGGACTCCGAGCACTCTGCGATCTACCAATGTCTGGTAGGCGAGGACTACAAGGCGTTGGAGAAAATCTACCTTACTGCTTCCGGAGGTCCCTTCCGCGGAAAAGACCGGGACTTTTTGGCCAATGTGACCAAGCTGGAAGCTCTAAAACATCCAAACTGGGTGATGGGTGCCAAGATCACTATCGACTCGGCATCCCTCATGAACAAAGGCCTGGAGGTGATTGAAGCCAAATGGCTCTTCGGACTGGAAACAGACCAGATTGATGTGATTGTTCACCCACAGTCGATCGTCCATTCCATTGCGCAGTTTAATGATGGCTCGATGAAAGCCCAGATGGGGCTTCCCGATATGAAACTTCCCATTCACTTTGCCATGGCCTATCCAGACAGAATAAGCACGGATTTTGAACGTTTCAATTTTATTGATTATCCGGAGCTCAATTTTTACAAACCTGATACTTCCACCTTCAGAAATCTTGACCTCGCCTATACTGCTTTGCGTAAAGGTGGGAACATGCCTTGCATCATAAATGCAGCCAATGAAGTGGTGGTCAGTGCCTTCCTACAGGATAAAATCGGTTTTCTGGAGATGAGTGATGTGATCGAGGAATGTATGGAAACGATTCAGTTCATCGCCAAACCAGGACTGAATAATTATTTAGAAACGGATGTACATACACGTATATTTGCTGACGAACTAGTAACAAAGTAGACTTTTAACAATCAAAATTTAAAATAAAAACATTAAGATAAAGATATGAGTGGATTGATTATGGCCGCCCAGTTATTGCTGGGATTATCGATACTGGTAATTTTACACGAGTTGGGGCATTTCCTGGCGGCACGTGCTTTTGGGATTAAAGTAGAGAAGTTTTACCTGTTTTTTGATGCCTGGGGCGTAAAGTTGTTCAGCTTCAAAAGAGGGGATTGTGAATATGGTATTGGATGGTTGCCTCTTGGCGGTTATGTAAAAATCTCCGGGATGATTGATGAATCTATGGATACTGAGCAGATGAACCAGCCTGCACAGCCCTGGGAGTTCAGGTCTAAACCAGCATGGCAACGTCTGATTGTGATGCTTGGAGGTGTGGTCGTGAATATCATTGTAGGTATCTTTATCTTCTGGATGCTGACTTTCAAGTATGGTGAAAATTATATACCGAACAGCTCCGTGCAGAATGGTATTTATCCAGGATCTATCGGTCGGGAAATCGGTCTTCAGAAAGGTGACCGTGTCATTGCCGTAAATGGCAAAAAGGTATTGCGTTTTGATGAGCTCATGAGTTCCAATGTATTGCTGGACAATACTACGCTGACTGTTGCGCGCGCCGGCAAAACTATTGATGTGAAAGTCCCTGATAATATTCTCAATAAAGTTTCTGATCTGGGTATTGATGAGTTCATCAGCAGGGCACCCTTGCTCAGCTCCACGATCGATAGTGTATTTGGAAATTCATTAAAAGGTGGTCTTCAGAAAGGTGATGTCATTGCTTCGGTGAACAATGTGCCTGTAAAATATAATGTTGATGTGCGTGAGCAGGTGGGTAAGGTAAAGGGAAAACCTGCCTTAATTACCGTAAGACGTGCTGGAGAATTGAAGAGTTTTACCATCCCTGTGGATACAGCAGGTGCGATAGGCATCGGTTTCAATGTGAATGAGATCAAGGAAGAAACCATCAAATATGGTTTCTTCGCAGCGCTTCCTATTGGTGCGGGGCAGGCCTGGAAAACTTTCAGCGATAATGGTAAAGGAATCTGGAAGGTATTAACCGGAAAGATTAAAGCAAATAAGGCATTTTCAGGGCCTGTAGAGATCGCACGTAAAGTTTACGGTGGTGAGTGGGTATGGGCAAGATTCTGGGCTTCTACAGGTTTTATTTCGATTGCACTGGCATTTATGAACCTGTTGCCTATTCCAGCGCTGGATGGTGGTCACGTGGTGTTCTTATTGCTGGAAATGATCAAAGGAAAACCAATGGGCGATAAGTTCATGGAGCGTGCACAGATTGTCGGTTTTGTGATGCTGCTGTCGCTGATGGTGTTCGTTTTGGGGAATGATATTTTTAAAGCCTTCTTTAAATAGTAAGAATGACTGATTATTTCGCTTTTTATGGCCTGCCGGTTACTTTTCATCCTGATGCTGCTGTGATCAAACAGAAGTTCTATGAGCTGAGCAAAAAGTATCATCCTGATTTTTACATCAACGAATCTGAGGAGAAACAATCGGAGGTGCTGGAGCTGAGTACGCTGAACAATAAGGCTTACCAGTTGCTTGGTCATCCTCAGAAACGTCTACAGTACATTCTTGAACTGAAGGGCATGCTACAGGAAGGGGAGGGCTACAAACTGCCTCAGGATTTCCTGATGGAAATGATGGACATCAACGAAACGCTGATGGATCTTCAGTTTGATCCGGACGCTGTCCGCCTGGAAGAGCTTAAAAAGGAAGTGGATGGGGTAGAGGCAGGCTTGACTGCCAGCATTGATGCGCTTACTGTCTCTTTTGATGCTTTGAATGAAGAGGAACAGGCGCACGTGCTCGCTGAGATCAAAGATTTATATTATCGAAATAAATACCTGTACCGGCTCCGGGAAAGTATCGTCAAAGCTTCTGCATCTGTTTAGGTGTTACAGCATTGTAAAAAAGTAGGTTACTGCTTTTTTACAATGTTTGTTTAAGCTATGTTTGGGGTTAAAGCTGTGAAGCTTTAGTGAAAATCCAAAACCATCATATGACTACATTATCCATTTTTAGAAAGGTTGCTTTAGCGGAGGGGATCTCCTTCGTGTTTCTAGTGTTTATAGCGATGCCGTTGAAATACTGGGCCGATATGCCATTGTTTGTGAAATATGGCGGCTGGGCGCACGGTTTACTGTTTGTTTTGTACATCATCTTTCTGATCATGGCCTGGCAGGAATATGCCTGGAAGTTCACTAAGGTCCTGCTGTTCGGGCTGGCTTCCTTGATCCCGCTTGCGCCTTTCTGGGTGGAGAAAAAGCTAGGTGAAGAAAATTCAAATAATTCTTTGTAATTATCAATTCAATTTATACATTTGCAACCCGCTAAGGAAGCAAAGGCCCGGATGGCGGAATTGGTAGACGCGCTGGTCTCAAACACCTGTGGGAAACCGTGCCGGTTCGACTCCGGCTCCGGGTACGACTTAAAAGCCTTCGATGAAAATCGAAGGCTTTTTTGATTTTGTTAATTGTTCTATCTTCGCTGTCAAAATTAAATTTAATCCATGCGTATTATTAACCTCTTAAAATCGGCTCTTTTATCGAGATCAACTTTCACAAACATATTTCGCGTTATTCTGGTTACAGCGATGTTTTTATTCTTTTTTACAGGCTGTAAAAAAGATAACTTTAAAACCAATGAACCTGAACCTAATCCTATAACGCTAGCTGATAGTATCTATTTCGAAGTAGACGGAAGAGCTTATAAATCAAATCATTCAAATTTAGTAGGTGTAGGAAACAAGGGCGCGAATATGAAATTGTCGGATATTCCTTTAGCTGGCCAGAAGGCTTGGGGAACGATTGGTCTTCAATCTTATTATTCGTCAGTTGATTCTATTTATTTTAGTTATCAGAGAGGCTTTGATGTTTCAGATGATAGCGGTGACATAACTATAACCTTCGGTAAGGCATCTCATGTGAGGGACTTGAATGCTGTAGGGAGGGTGTGGTATTTAAAAGATATTAGAGACATTCTGGATACCGGTAAGCAGGAATTTGCAGTAGACTATGAAAGTGCCAATTCAATTAATGGGGTTTCTTTTGTTATATATAAATTTGGGACCACCTGTATGCCAGAACATACTTTTGATGATTCTTCTGATCCCAATCTACAGAATGATGCTCATTTCAAAATTACCAAGAAAGAACAAATTGATAAGGATAGGTATCGTATATATGCTGAATTTGAAATGAATATTTACGACCGTGGCCGTAATAAGCGCCGCGTAACTAAGGGGTTTCTAAGACTTACTGTCGACCGTGTCTTTACGTACGCAGATCTTTTCAGAGGGAAGAACATCTTTGATAAAAATTAACACTAGTTTTTTGAAACGTAATACCGATTCTGACTAAATCGTCTTTAAATTTCGAGTTTAAGCCAAGGATACTGACCGGAACCGATTATACCGAATCCGGTTTTTTTGTCTCATATTACTTATCTGCTTCAGATAACGGGTCAAGATAGTAAATCAACGTTGGTCAGGTCAATCCATCTACCTCACGCTGTTTAGGGAAAATTTCCAAATGCTGATTGATGAATACCTTGAATATACTATATTTGAATGTTGGCCGCGATGATCACCGACCCTGATTAATGACTCACATACAAAATATGAATTGTAAAAATTGCAACACAGAAGTAGACTTGAACTTCTGTTCTAACTGCGGTCAGCCTGTTCACCTGAAACGGATTAATGGACATTACATCATTCACGAGATCGAACACGTATTACACTTCGAAAAAGGAATATTGTATACCATCCGCGAATTATTGACAAGACCAGGCGAGAATATCAGGCACTTTGTGACTGAAAACAGAAGCCGGCTTGTGAAGCCAATCATTTTTATTATTGTCAGCTCGCTGGTTTATACCCTTGTAAATCATTACTTTCATATTGAAGATGGCTACATGAGGTTTGAGGAGACCGCAGAATCCACAACCGGTTTAATCTTTAAATGGGTTCAGAGCCACTATGGTTATTCAAATATATTGATGGGCGTCTTTATTGCTTTTTACCTGAAGCTCTTTTTTAGGAAGTACGAATACAATTTTTTTGAGATTCTCATCCTTCTGTGCTTCGTGATGGGCATGGGGATGTTGATTTATACTGTGTTTGCACTTGTTCAAGGGCTTACGCATTTTAATTTAATGACCGCAGCGGGGGTCGTTGGGTTTGCCTACTGTACCTGGGCAATCGGTCAGTTTTTCGATAAGAAAAAAGTTGCAAGCTTCCTCAAAGCCCTTGTTTCCTATCTCTTAGGAATGATCACATTTATGCTGGTCGCAATTCTGTTAGGGACATCAATTGACTTGATCATAAAACACTAAACAACAAAATAACATGGAAAAGAAAAAGGCGGTATCATTTACGCTTCTTATTGTGGCAATCATTTTAGGTGTAACTTTGATCAAACAATTCGATTTTGAAACTTTAAGATTTGAGAATACAGGGCTGGCAGTGATTTATTTAATTGTGTTTACAGTTTCCGCATTTCTGGTCATAAGGGGGGCTCTAGGTAAATAACAACAACAAGGTATTGCTATTCATGAGAACTCTCCTTTTCATCATACATGAAGAGGAGGGTAGAATGAACTTCGGCGTCTAAAGAAATTAAAAATGCAATCATTAAAAGGAAAAACGGCCATCATAACAGGTGCCGGAAAAGGCTTGGGAAAAGCAATGGCGATGGCTCTTGCGGCTGAGGGGGTAAACCTCGGACTGGTAGGCAGGACTCTGGCAGACCTTGAAAACCTTCAAAAGGAATTGAGCGGACTGCACCCGCAGGTCAAGGTGCATTATGCGAAGGCTGATATCGGCAAACTTACCGAAGTGCGCTCGGCGGTGGCAACGTTGATAGAAGAGCTGGAAAAGATAGATATACTGATCAACAATGCCGGAATATTGAAGGTGGGCGGTGTTCTGGAACTTCCTGTTGAGGAATGGGAGGAAGTCATCCAAACAAATGTTCTGGGGACTTTTTACATGGTGCACGAAGTTTTGCCGCAGCTATTATTGCAGGGCAAGGGTGACATCATCAATATTGCATCAACTGCCGGCTTGAAAGGCTCAGCCAAAATGAGTGCTTATGGCGCATCGAAAGCTGCAGTGATCAACCTTACGGAATCGTTAATGCAGGAGGTAAGGAAATCAAATATCAGGGTGACAATTGTCAATCCAAGTACAATTGCTACTGAGATGACGCTGAATGCGAAATTTACAGATGGTAACGAGGAGAAGGTGCTTCAGCCAGATGATCTAGCCTTTTTGGTAGTCAACAATCTTAAGTTACCACAACGTGCTTTTGTGAAAGAGGTGGGGCTATGGTCGACAAATCCTTAGAGGTATTTGTTACCATGATGGGGCAGTTGAATGGCGCCGCTTTACCAGTTACGGTTTCCGTGTGAGATTGGTGTATCAGGATCTAGTGGCATATGAGCAGGAAATGGATTCCATGAATACCCCATAATATATCAAATTCCACTATCTTTGCCGCTCAATTTAATACCTTCTTTTTGTGATTAATGTAAATAACATCTCCGTTTCATTCGGTGGAACTACCTTATTTAGTGATGTAACCTTCTCGATAAACGAGAATGACAAAATAGCCCTGATGGGTAAAAATGGTGCGGGTAAGTCGACCATTTTAAAAATTATAGCTGATGCGATAAAACCCACATCAGGTAATGTAACCGGTCCGAAGGATGCTGTGATTGCCTATTTACCCCAGCATTTGCTAACGCAGGACAATGTGACCGTATTTGAAGAGACTTTAAAGGCTTTTCAGGAGGTGTACCAGATGCAAAAGGAGCTGGACGCGCTGAATGAGCAACTAACTGTCAGGACCGACTATGATAGCGACGATTACATGAAGTTAATTGAGCGTGTTTCTGAGCTGAGTGAGAAGTTTTATTCGGTAGAAGAGGTCAATTATGATGCGGAGGTGGAGAAAGTCCTGAAAGGTCTGGGCTTTGAACGTAAAGACTTTAATCGCCAGACTTCTGAGTTTTCGGGCGGATGGCGCATGAGAATTGAGCTGGCAAAAATCTTATTGAAGAAACCAGACCTCATTTTGCTGGATGAGCCTACTAACCACATGGACATTGAAAGTATTCAATGGCTGGAGGATTTTCTGATCAACTCTGCAAAGGCTGTGGTAGTCATTTCCCACGACCGTACCTTTGTAGACAACATCACCAACCGCACCATTGAGGTGACCATGGGCCGTATTTACGATTATAAAGCCAAATACAGTCACTACCTGCAGCTGCGCGCCGACCGGCGCGTGCATCAGTTGAAAGCCTACGAGGAGCAGCAACGTTTTATTGCCGATAATCAGGAATTCATAGATCGATTCAGGGGTACGTATTCTAAAACCCTTCAAGTGCAGTCGCGGGTAAAAATGCTGGAAAAACTCGAAGTCATTGAGATCGACGAAGTGGACACCTCGGCCTTGCGCCTCAAGTTTCCACCATCACCTCGATCGGGTCAATACCCAGTAATTGTGGAAGAGCTAACGAAAGCATACGGCGATCATGTAGTATTCGAGAAAGCATCCATGGTGATTGAACGTGGTGAGAAGGTTGCCTTTGTCGGTAAAAACGGTGAAGGTAAGTCGACTATGATCAAAGCCATCATGGGCGAGATCGATTTTGAAGGTGGTTTAAAAGTGGGTCACAATGCTAAGATCGGCTATTTTGCGCAGAACCAGGCCGCATTACTGGATGAGAATCTGACTGTATTTGAAACGATTGACCAGATTCCGTTAAGCAACGGAAGCATAAAAATCAAAGACCTTCTGGGTGCTTTTATGTTTAGTGGCGATGACACCACCAAAAAGGTAAAGGTCCTTTCCGGAGGGGAGAAAACCCGCCTGGCGATGATCAAACTGTTGCTGGAACCAGTAAACGTACTGATCCTGGATGAGCCGACCAACCACCTGGACATGAAAACCAAAGACATCATCAAAGAAGCATTGCAGGATTTTGATGGCACCCTGATCCTGGTATCCCACGATCGTGATTTCCTGGATGGCCTGGCCCAGAAGGTATTCGAGTTTGGAAACAAGCGTGTTCGTGAACACTTCGAGGATATAAAAGGCTTCCTGGCGTACAAGAAAATGAACAGCCTGAAAGAGATCGAGCAAGGAAAATAAGCCGATTTCTGTTGTTGTTACAAATGACAATTCTGTCGTTTAGCACGAGCAAAATAATATGAAATTTGCTCCTGCTAAACGATAAAACCTGAGCTCATCAAATTAGAGTACCATTTGATCCTATTTGCCTTCTTCCAATACCATTGGTTTCAATCCTAAGGTCTTCAGCATCTGCATGTCTTCTGACACCCCAGGATTAGGCGTTACCAAAAGCGTTTCCCTCTCGCCTGTAAAAATAGAATTTGCACCTGCCATAAAACACCATGCTTGTTCCGATTCCGTCATCTCAATACGGCCTGCACTTAAACGCACCATTGAAGCAGGCATCGCAATACGTGTAGTCGCGATCATACGGATCATTTCCCAGCTGTCTATTTTCGGATTGTTTTCTAATGGAGTTCCTTTAACCCTGGCCAGCGCATTTATTGGGACTGATTCCGGATGTTTTTCCATATTAGCCAGTGTGAGGAGCATCGAAATACGGTCTTCCTGAGATTCTCCTAATCCAATGATCCCTCCTGAGCATACTGTAATTCCTGCCTTCCTCACATTGTTGATCGTCAGGATACGGTTCTCGAAATTTCTTGTAGATATGATCTCGTCATAATATTCTTCAGAAGTATCCAGGTTGTGGTTGTACGCATACAGCCCGGCTTCCTGTAGTCGTTGGGCCTGGCTTTCGCTGAGCATACCGAGCGTGCAGCATACTTCCAGACCCAGGTTGTTGACCCCTTTTACCATATCGATAATTCTGTCAAAATCACCATTGTTGCGCACCTCCCGCCAGGCTGCTGCCATACAAAAACGTGATGATCCGTTGTCTTTCGCTTTTTGGGCATGGGCAATAACCGTTTCGGTAGGCAAGAGTGCCTGCACCTTAATGTCTGTATGATAACGCGCGGCCTGCCCGCAATAAGCGCAATCCTCCGGGCAGCCTCCTGTTTTTATGGAGAGTAGCGTAGATATTTGAACCTCATCGGCTTTGTGCCAGGCCCGGTGCACTGAGGCGGCCTCATAAACCAGTTCCATCAATGGTTTATTGTAAATGTATAGTAATTCTTCCTTAGCCCAATCGTGACGTACTTCGCTGCTGGTGTTCATCGTAATTCTATTTAGTGTAGCTATTGTTGGGGTGATCAGTTCTTCTGTTCTGTTATTTCCAGCAAAAGTAATGTCACGGTGATACATCAATAGGCGCCGGTTTTAAAATTACGACTAGTCCGGCTAGATTGGCAACGACAAGCAACTGTGTTATGGAGAATATTTCCTGCCGTCAGGGAAAGGCGGTTAACAATCTGTCTGCCTCTTCCGCCGATATCTTTGAAACACTGCCATGTCTGGCATCGTCAGGCATGGATACATCCTTTTCGATCTTCCATGTAAAGAAGTCCGGAGAAGAAGAGATGCCGTACTGATCCACCATGGGGTAATCGTATAACAGGAGCCAGCCTTTCTTCACTGGATCTTTCATGATGCTTGGTCCCTCAGTAATGGTAGGGGCAATCTGCCCTTTATTTAAGGGGCCATTATAAATTTCATAGGGCCCCTCAATGTTCTTCGATGTGGCCAGACGAATGCCTCTGCGCTCCCCGGTTTTTGCACCGAACTCCTCCTCTTTATGAAAAAGATAATATACATCTTTGTGTTTCGTAATCGTTCCATCAATTACAGAATATGCCGGGGCAAACATTACTTTCGCCGGACTGAAGGTTTCCCAATCTTTCGTTTTGCAGTACCACAGCCTGCTTTCTTTCCAGCCCGCATCTTTAAATGTAGACGACCAGAAAATAGTATATTCTTCTGTTGCGGCATCGAAGTAAAATTCCGGCGCCCAGATGTTCCCCACAAATTCTCCAGACTCGTCTTTGACATCCTTCATCAGGGGTATGTATTTTTCAAACTTCCAGTGCACCAGGTCTTTTGAGGTAGCATAAGTTACACTTGGGCCGGACTTTTTTCTCTCCTCTGCGCCTGCGCCTCCCGTGGCGATGAGCCGCCACAGGCCATCCACGCCCCGATGGAGGTACTGATCACGCATAAACTGATCCCATATGGGCTTGTTGCCATTCAGCGCGTTCCAATGACGGCCGTCTGCGGATAATGCGATGTGAAGTTTAGCGCTCAACATCGGGTCCGGCAGTGGTACCTCCACCGTTTCTCCCTTATCATTGATCTCAATCCTGGTAGGATAGCGCTGACGGAAGTAGCTCAACATCCATACACTGTCGCTCTTCAGTACCGATTTCGCAGCTTTGTTTTTTGTCGTTTGTGCGTTTGAAAGCTGTATTATTGAGCATAGTAAAACAAACGTTATCAATATCTTTCTCATCTGTAATATTTGGTGCAGTTAATATAAATACAATCCTTTTAATTTAAAGACTTGCTGTATTGTTTTGGTTTCATCCCTATATGTTCGTTAAAGATCCTTGAAAAATGACTGAGATTCGTAAATCCCAATTGATAACCTACCGCTGAAACGGATAGTTTTTTTGTGCTCAATAGCGAGGCGGCCTCTTTCATCCGGAACTCCTGATAATAATTGAAAATGCTGTTGCCGAAAACCTGCTTGAATAAACGCTTCAGCTTGGAGGGGCTCATCGCTGCAAGGACTGCCAGGTCTTTGATAACCGGTGTTCTTTCCAGATGCTCCAGCATCTGCGTTCTTACCTTGTAAATGGTTTGTATGTCATCTGAATTCAAGGGATAAAGCCTTTTTTCATCCCTCTTCTCCAGTTCCATCAGTAATCTGCAGATCAGCTCCTCAGCTTTTACCTTCATGAAAAATAGTTCAAAAGTCTTGTCAATGGATTCCGTGACTATTTCATTCACAATTCTTTGCAATGAAGGAAAAATGGCTTGTTCAAATAACAACGGTTTTGTATTCTGCAGCAGACTCTGCAATACGACCGATTTTTCTGATTCCCCAAATAAGCCTTTCAGATAGTTGGCATCGATTTCTATATTGATGGTGGACGTATTGCTGTGCACAGGAATCATGACGTCCGTATTCACACTGCTGGTCGTGATTAATACCGAAGGGAGCCGTTTTAATTGCTGATCTTTTGATGGTGATGCTACTTCAGGAAAAGATCCTGCTCCCTGCAGAAATGCCATCTCAGAAGTAGATCCGGCCTGAGGTAGGACATTTTGAAACTTAAAAAGGATCATCCTCATCGCATCATTCCAATCGGGGTTTTCAACAGACAAATTTTCTTTCAGCTCATAATCCATAATCACCATCCGGATCTGCTCATTGAAAATAAATCCTGAACAGTAGCCAGTGCCGTAAGCCGGGGGGATGTCCAGCCTCCTGTTTTTTACACCTGTCCCCAGTAAATGAGCAAGCACTTTAAGGATACCTGGTTCTGTCTGTGATTTTTCTGTGTCCATAAAAGTCTTTTGCGACTATTTTTGTGGCTAATGAGATTATTTTGTTTCTAAGATACTTAACACTTTTGTGTCATCATCAAGAAATATAAATTCATGTTACTAAAGAATAAAAGAATAGCCATTATCGGTGCCGGACCCGTAGGACTCATCATGGCAAAATTACTCCAACAAGAGGGGGTGCTCGTCTCGGTTTATGAAAGAGACAAAGATCCCCTGGCAAGAATATGGGGTGGCACCCTGGATCTTCATCAGCATTCCGGACAGGAAGCGATGAAAAATGCAGGATTACTGGAACAGTATTATGCGATGGCAATACCAATGGGAAGAACGCTGGCTGATGAACATGGAGAAGTGTTTTTCTCCAAAGAACCTGACGAGCAAAATCCTGAGATCAACAGAAACAATTTAAGGACCATATTACTCGACAGCCTAACAACAAACACCGTGTTCTGGAATAGTAAATTAGTTGGAATTGAGATGGAAACGGATCAGTGGCTGTTGCATTTTGAAAATCAACCTGATGTAGCGGCTGATCTGGTGATCGCTGCCAATGGGGGAATGTCCAAATTAAGAGCATGGGTAGTTGATGCGACCATTGAATCTACGGGAACGACGATTATACAGGGGGAAGTGATACAACCTGAAATGAGATGCCCGGAATTCATTAAGCTTTGTAACAATAACATCCTGATGTGTGCGGCCGATGGCAATCTCCTGGTTGCAAATCCGAACAACAATGGAACATTGACCTACAATGTTATGTTTAGTACGCCCGAAGAATGGAAAATTGAAAGCCGACTGGATTTTCAGGATACAAAGATGATTTGTACGTTACTTACCAGTAGGTTTTCTGGTTGGGGAGATGGTTACCAGCAGTTATTCCGCTCCACCTCTGCCTTCTGGGGTTTGCCAACCAGAATGTTCCCACTGAAAAAGAAATGGAAGACCGATCGCTGCCTACCCATCACCCTTATTGGTGATGCCGCGCACCTGATGCCGCCCTTTGCAGGCCAGGGCGTCAATACCGGAATGATGGATGCACTGATTTTGGCTGGCAACCTGACCAAAGGAAACTTCGACACCATCACTGCTGCCATTAGCGACTACGAGCGGAAAATGTTCCGTTACGCGAAAGAGGCGCAGCTGCAAACCCGAAAAAATGAAATGGAGATGCGTCAGCCAGACTTTTCTTTCAAAAAGAGATTTGACAACTAACAGAGATTGATAGTGGAAGAGATCGATGAAAATATTGTTGACATTTTCACTTAAGTGAAAATCCGGCGTCAAAGGACTATGCATCTTTGAACCGTAATCACTTAAACATTCAAATCATGTCATCTTCACTAACTACCGATGCAGCGGCTAATGGTCAGTCCATAGAAACTGCCAGATCATTAAGAAACCTTTATTTTACCCGTGCTGGATTTTCGATCATCTGGGTTCTCCTGGTTGCCCTTTTTTCTAAAAACTCCATGGGCCTGGCTACCGCGCTTTTCATCGTTTACCCGGCCTGGGATGTGCTGGGTACGTTTCTCGATCTTCGCGCCAATCAGAACGGTAATTCCAGAACACCGCAATATGTAAATGCTGCAATCAGCGCGCTTACTACCATTGCGGTAGCCGCAGCCCTGCAAAAAGGTGTGCCACAGGCGTTGATCGTCTTTGGTGTCTGGGCCATCCTCACTGGTGCCATTCAGCTGATCCTTGGATTTCGACGCCGTAAGCTATTGGGCGGACAATGGCCTATGATGATCAGTGGTGGCCAGTCCCTGCTCGGTGGTACCTCCTTTATTGTTCTGGCACACGACCCCACAATGGGCATCACCAGCCTGGCTGGCTATGCGGCCTTCGGAGCTTTTTACTATCTTCTGTCCGCCTTCCGACTGTCAAAAACGGTCAGCAACGTGCATGTGGCAGCATAATTTTCCGCTGATATAGCCCCGGTATTCGACTCATTTAACTATCAGGTGTGGAGAAGTAATGTTATTTTTACGGCTGAAATCATTGTAAATGTCTATATTAAAGTCGTAAATGAAAATATCGGTTACTGATAAAAACGGATCCGGCATCATGAAGGAATTTGCCCGGGCCATAGGCGCGACAATTCAAGGGCGTTTCTTCTACATTCCGGAAAGTAAGGGTGGGGGCTACATCACTGGTTTCTCCTGGGAAAATGGGCTGCGGATGTTGGTGCGCGATTACCATCTGAAGGAAGAAATTCAGCTGGAACGAACCAATGAGCTCGCCGAAGGGCAGGAAGATGTGATATTCTCGCTGAATGGCATCTTCCCGGCTCCGCTACAAAATGATAAGACCTTGACAGCAGAACAAGCCAGTGTGTTCATCTGCATGCATGCCGTTTCGTCGAAGCTTACCATGCCTTCCCACACCTCATTCCGCAATATCATCATCGGAGTTCCGCGACAATACCTGAGGCAGGTCTTCGGACACATACAACATCCCGTTATAGCTACCATTTTAGAAGGTAAAGAGAATTTCGCTTTTGAAACCGGTATTTCTCAGGAAATGATCCGTTCTGCCAGTGATGTCATCCATCAGCAGGTCCCGGAAAGTCTGGAACATCAGTATTACAAGTTGAAATGTGAAGAGCTGCTCTGTTTTATCTTTAGCCTGCTGATGGAAAGAGAGGCATTGCCCACGAGTAGCATGCACATCGACGACATCAGGGCGATATATGCCGTCAAATTAAAACTGCAGACCAGGCTGGACCAGTCGCCGGACATTGCTGCGCTCGCCAGGACTTCAGGTATGAGCGAGCCCAAAATGAGAAAATTGTTTAACCAGACATTCGGAAAAGGCGTCTTTGAGTATTTTCAATCTATGCGTATGCAGGAGGCAGCAAGACTACTCAGGGAAAGGCGGTTCAGTGTTTCTGAGGTGGGTTACCAACTTGGATTTACTAACCTCAGCCATTTCTCAAGAGTTTTCGAGCAGCATATTGGCATGAAACCAAAGAAGTACTCCTCAATGTAATCGGCTACTTTCGGGTAACCAGGTTTTTTCTGATGCGGCTTAATGTCTCGGCTGCGATACCCAGGTAAGAGGCAACCATGTGCTGAGGAATACGCTCAATGATTTCCGGATTCGACTCCGACAGTTTTAAGTACTTCTCCTGAGCAGTATGGGTGATTGCGCTCATTAAACGGCGCTCCTTCGTGACCAGGCTATTCTGGTAAAGAATACGGAAGTAACGGTCCATGATGGGCACCCTGAGCGTTAGCTCTTCATAGTCTGACCTGGAGATCATGAGGAGTTCGGAATCTTCGATGGCGTCGATGTTGAACACTGCAGGATCTCCGGACAGAAAACTGCGGAAGTCAGATAACCACCAACCTTCCCACCCGAAGATGTTGATGTGCTCATCGCCTTTTTCATCCACATTATAGGTGCGCAGAAGGCCCTTGGCCACAAATGTAAGGCACCTGCACACCTCGCCCTCCTGAAGCAGATATTGCCGTTTCCTTAGTCGCTTAGGTATAAAGAAGCTTTTTATTGCAGTCTTATCGTCGTCGCTAAGCGATACCTTGTCCTGAATGTGGCTGAAAAGAACTTCGATCATCTGTTGCTAAATCTTAGGGTTAACAAAGATACTTCTTTCCCCGCAAGAATGGCTGCCCGCTTCATGCAAGTCCACTTGACTTAAGTCAACTGCATTATTTGACTTAAGTCAACCGCCGGCAACCGGGGCGCGCATAACTTTGTTGAAAATAAAAGACCATGAAAAAAATAGCATTAGTAGTAGGAGCAAGCGGAATTACAGGGGCTAACCTTGCTGAACGGCTGATGGACTCCGGCTGGGAAACCTATGGCCTGGCACGTACTCCAAATACAGATAATAAATTGCTGAAACCCATAGCTGCAGACCTACTGGATGTCGACAGCCTCCGGTTGGCACTGGCTGAAGTGAAACCTACACATGTATACCTCACCACATGGATGCGCAATGATACAGAAGCTGAAAATATAAGAGTTAATGCATTGATGATTCGCAACTTGCTGGATGTATTGTCTGAAAAGAAAAGCCTGCAACATGTGGCGTTGGTGACTGGCTTAAAACATTATTTAGGTCCATTCGAAGCTTACGCAAAAGAAGGCTTCTTACCGGAAACCCCACTCAGGGAATCGCATCCAAGGTTGGATCTTGAGAACTTTTACTATGCTCAGGAGGATGAGGTCTATCGGGCAGCTGAACGTGATGGTTTCTCCTGGAGCATCCACAGACCGCATACGGTGATTGGCAAGGCCGTTGGAAATGCGATGAACATGGGAACGACGCTTGCTGTTTATGCTACGATCTGTAAGGAAACCAATAGGCCGTTTATCTGGCCCGGCTCCTCGGCACAATGGAATGGCTTGTCGGATGTAACCGATGCTTCTGTTTTGGCAGCGCATCTGATCTGGGCCTCCACAACGGAGAGTGCTAAAAACGAGGCATTTAATGTTGTCAACGGAGATGTGTTTCGTTGGAGTAGGTTGTGGTATCGTCTGGCAGACTATTTCGGAATCGAGGCGAAAGGCTTCAACGGAAGTATTCAACCTCTCGAAACCGAAATGGCAAATGATATTGACGTATGGAAACAAATCGCCAGGAAATTTCAACTGAAGGAACCTTCATTGGGCAGATTAGCGACAGCATGGCATACTGACCTTGATCTGGGAAGACCTATTGAGGTGATGACGGATATGTCCAAAAGCAGAAAACTTGGATTTACCGTTTATCAGGATACTGAAGAGACATTTTATAAGCTGTTTTCGCAGCTGCGTGAGGCTAGACTCATTCCTTAAAATGAAACAAGCGACAAAATGAGAAAAGCGTCTTCAGCTTTGCGGCAGAAGACGCTTTTCTATTTAGGCCTTTTGACTCTCCTCATAGGTCGGGCCATACATTCCCGGTATCTTATTGCCTGTTGCACGGAGATAAACGATCAATTCACCACGGTGGTGATAAATGTGGTTGAACAAAAATCCACGGGATACGATACCCCTTGGCATCGGGCCAAGTAAAACCTGCTCACCGAATTTCATCGTCCATTGATCCTGTAGTTTTTCTTCTGTCAATGAGTTTAAGGCGGCCCTGGCCAGTTCCACGTTGCGCTCAAAAAGTGCAAGGGTGGCTTTGATGTCATTTGCTTCGCTGCGCTCCAGATGGTCATCGGCCATATCATAAACATCCTTCGTAAGCGTGCCTACATACCAATAGTAAATTGTGGCAATGTGCTGGGCAAGCTCAGCCATCGTCCAGGAGATTTCTGATGGACGGTAATCCAGATCTTTTTCAGGAACCATCTGTAGTAGCCGGCGCGTGCTATTTACTTCATGCTCAAATTCGTCAACAAGATATTTTAATATCATAAGGCAATATTTTAATGAAAGATATGAAGATAACAAATTGAACTGTAGTAGGTTTTGCGATTGTCAGGATGAGCTCAGTCGTGAAACTGGATTAAACGAAGTGCAATTGTTTAAAAAACGTTTCTCATATGATACACTTTTGGTATGAAATCGTTTCACAGAAGAAACGATTTGTGGTTAAAAACGTTTCTTCTGTGAAACGGAAATAGGCGGCCGGAATAAATCCGGAAGACAAATACAAGGTCAGGAGCAAGCTTTCATCGTAGCCGACGATCTTGAGCACGGCTTTGGTCATAAAATTCCATTGTGGCTGTTTGGATTTCTGTATTAGTGGTGAAAAAAAACCGGTTGTGGTTGATTGGTGTTGGTCTTTTGTAACGATTTGATTGTTAGTAAATCGATTTTTCATATAAATATTGTATTTTGGATCAGTAAACAACCAGATATGAACCTAAGATCCCTCATGATGATGACCCTATTGGTCATCTCAGCAGCAATGGCGCAAGCACAGCTGAAACTGAACACCAGCCAATTTAATCCGAAAGCTGAAGCAACTGTCACCAGTAAGAACAACATGGTAGAGGTTACCTGGCCCGCCGGCGAACAACAATTCGGAAAGGTACAGTTTGATCTATCTGGCAACAATCCCTTATTCCGGCGCATTATGCTTGGGACAAAAACTGCACCTGTTACCGTATCGGAAGATCTCGATGCCGCATTTTTACTGAGTATTGGGAAACGGGACCTGATGTCACAGAATGGCTGGAACATCTTCTTCGATAAAGTGCCGCTTCGTCCCTTCAAAACCTTTCCAATCCTACTAAAAAAGAAAAGTATTGCTGTGAAGACTGTCGGCAGCCGTACTGTAGTCACCATAGGCAACCTTAGCGCCGACCGCTTTTCGGGAGTGCTGGAGGTTACCTTCTATAATGGAAGCCCGCTGTTCAACATCGCTGCGGTAATGTCCACCAAAGCTGATGCTACCGCAATTGTCTATGATTCGGGACTCATCAGCAGAACCGAAAAATGGAACGACCTTTCCTGGACCAATACTTCCGATCAACTGCAATCCAATGCTGTCAATTACAGCGATACCGCAAGAAACCTGCAGGTGAAATACCGCGCCATTGCTGCCCGCAGTAAGGGTGGGACGCTGGCCGTATTCCCCGCGCCACACCAATATTTTTATCCGCTGGATGAAGCATTCAACCTCAAGTTTATCTGGCACGGAAAGAACTACCGGAAAATGCTGGATGGTTATGGGATCGGCATCCGCCAGGAACTGGAAGGTGACCGACGTTTCGTACCCTGGTTCAATGCGCCTCCGGGCTCTCAGCAACGCCTGAATTTCTTCTGCCTGATCAACAATACAGGAAATGCAGAAACCTTTACCGCCATCAAAAAGTTTACGAATGCGGACCGTTACGTTAAAATCCCGGGTTTCAAAACCATGTCAAGTCATTTTCATAATGAGTTCATCATGAATGTGGTGCTGGCTGGAAAACCAATCCCCGAAAAACCAGAATTTGTGGAAGTGTTCAAACGCCTGGGCGTAGACATGGTACACCTTGGTGAATTCCATTATACGGCGCATCCTAAAGGACCGGACTCGTTAAGGCTAAGGGAGCTGAAAGCGCTCTTTGAGCAATGTGAACGCTTGTCGGATAAAGATTTTCTGCTGATGCCAGGGGAGGAGCCCAATGAGTTCTTCGGTGGCCACTGGCTTCAGATTTTTCCAAAGCCCGTCTATTGGATCATGTCACGAAACAGGGAGCAGCCTTTTGTTGAGGACAGACCTGGCTTTGGAAAGGTTTATCACATTGGTGGTAAAGAAGATATGCTAAAATTGTTACAGGAAGAACAGGGACTCGCCTGGACGGCACATGCCCGTACCAAAGGTTCGGTGAACGCCCCCGATATCTATAATCACGAAGACTTTTTCAAATCCGACCGCTTTATGGGAGCTGCCTGGAAAGCCATGCCTGCGGATCTGTCGCAACCACGCCTGGGCAATCGCGTGCTTGACCTGCTGGACGATATGAACAACTGGGGGGAAAAGAAAACGGTCATTACCGAAGCCGATCTCTTTACCATCACCCAGGAAAACGAGATGTATGCCCACATGAATGTTAATTACATGATGATGGACCAGATTCCGGCATATAATGACGGATGGAAACCTGTGGTTGATGCCATGCAGCACGGCAAGTTCTTCGGCACCACAGGTGAGGTGCTGATGCATGAGCTAAAGGTAAATGGTAAACTATCAGGGGAAACACTGAGCCTTAATGCAGATGGTACAGCTGAAATGCACCTGAAGCTCAGCTGGACCTTCCCGATGAACTTCGTGGAGGTGATCTCCGGAGATGGGGAAAAGGTCTACCGTGAAAGAATGGACCTTACACATACCAAAGCTTTCGGGGAACAGCAGTTTCAGTTTCGGCCAAAGCTTAAAGGCAGAAAATGGATGAGGGTAGAAGCCTGGGATAGTGCGGTAAACGGTGCTTTCAGTCAGACTTTTTACCTGCAATAAGTTCCTGTTCAGCAGGCTTGTGTTTTAGTGTTTTTCTTTTTGATGTGTCCAGTTTTTTAAAGCTGCTGGTGTAAATCCAGTAGCCATATTTAAGTCTGAGGTAACAACGGGATGTTATAGTTACTAAATATATTAAACTGCAATTCTGCCCTGACAAAGGTGTTGCGCGAGAAGGATTTCTCTTGCTTTGACTACGTCTCCTATAATGATGATTGCCGGGTGACTCAAATTGGCGCTGGTAGCAATTTCGAATAGGTCTTTTACATTGCAAACAACATGTTGCTGATGTGGCATTGTAGCATGTTGTACGATTGCTGCAGGAGTAGATCCTAATCCTGATTGCTGATAGGCGTCGGAAATCTCCCGTAGCTTTTTCATTCCCATGTAAATGACGACGGTAGCGGAGCTTTGCATCGCACATTTCAAATCGGCGGAAAGGCTCCCGTCTTTTTTTGTGCCGGTAATGATCCATAAGCTTTCACTAATACCACGATGCGTTAACGGAATATCAACAAAACCTGCTCCCTGCATGCTGCTGATTCCGGGAACATATTGTGCTTTAATGCCATAAGCCTCCGCGAATAGCAATTCTTCAAACCCTCTCCCAAATATAAAAGGGTCGCCACCTTTCAGGCGTACTACAATCTGATATTTCTTGGCGTTTTCTACAATCAGCTCATTGATTTTTTCCTGGGGAGTGCAAATGCCGTAAGGTTGTTTTCCTACATATATCATTTTACATGTTTTTTTTGCAATATCCAGCAGTTTTTTGTTGCTCAAATTGTCATATAAGATTACTTGTGCCTTTTTCAAGATTTTAAATGCCTTAATTGTGAGTAATTCCGGATCTCCAGGTCCTCCTCCGATGATAAATAATTCTGTTTCGTTGTTTTTTAGCTTCATATTTTGTGTTATTCTATGTTTTTTATGATAAAATCTAATTAATAACATCTAATATAATGTTTATTGTATGATATTTATCATAAATATTGCAAGTATTGAATTTCATATCATATATTTGACTATCAAAAGTCATTTTATGCATTATTTTGTCTATTTATATGGTGTTTATATGTCTTTTCTCAGTATTCATAGGTTTGTTTTGTGTTTCGTTGAAAATATTTAGTGATAATCTTTAAAAACTATAAAAATTATGAGAGAACCAAGGGTTATTGTGATAGGAAATGGGATGGTTGGCTATAAGTTCTGTGAAAAACTTAAGTCGAAGTCGGATTTTTTCAAATTGATTGTATTTGGTGAAGAATCACGCAGGGCTTATGATCGTGTTCATCTGTCTGAATACTTTAATGGGAAAGATGAAGAAGATTTATCATTGTCTACCGCAAATTGGTATCATGATTTAGACATCAAACTTTATTTAAATAACCCGATTGTGAGCATCGACCGGGAAAATAAAACTGTTCGGGACCTATCTGGAATCAATCACGGTTATGATTTTTTAGTATTTGCCACAGGATCCGCAGCCTTTGTGCCCTCCATCCCTGGGATTGAAAAAGAAGGGGTATTTGTCTACCGCACCATTGATGATCTGGACCTGATTAAGGCTTACGCTAAAAAGGCAAAGAAGGCTTCTGTTATAGGTGGTGGATTATTGGGGCTCGAAGCTGCAAAGGCACTGATAGATCTGGGAATTGAGCAAACGGATATCATTGAGTTTGCTCCTGGATTAATGCCGCGACAGATTGATCCTGCAGGGAGTCGGATATTGGTGTCGAAGCTTACGGCGCTAGGGCTTCAAATTCATCTTAATAAAAACACCACCAGTATAGCAGGTGAGGCCTGCATCAGCGAAATGAAATTTGCCGATGGATCTGTCATGGAGACGGATATGCTGGTTATTTCTGCAGGCATAAAACCCCGTGATGAACTTGCCAAAGATTGTGGTATCATCACCGGACCCAGGGGAGGTATCGTTGTTGACGACAGGATGCAGACCAATGACTCCTGCATCTTCGCTATTGGGGAATGTGCACTACATGCGGAGCAGATTTATGGTCTGGTGGCTCCAGGTTATGATATGGCAGAAGTCCTTGCCGCGAATCTTTCAGGTGACAATAAAACATTTTCCGGTTTTGACATGAGCACAAAGCTGAAGCTCATAGGTGTAGACGTGGCCAGCTTCGGTGATAATTTTATTCAGGAGCCCGATTGCAGAACCATCATCTTCGAAAATAAACATAAGGGCATTTATAAAAGGCTAAACATAAGTAATTGCGGGCAGTACCTTCTAGGAGGTATATTAATTGGTGATGCAGCAGCATATAATATGCTGTTGCAAACCACCAATAACAGGATCTTATTGTCTGAAAATCCTGAAGAACTGATAATGGGGACTCGCAGTGCTGAAAACGATGGGGCTGCCGGCATCACTGCATTGCCCGACAGCGCGTTGATTTGCAGTTGCGAAGGCGTGACAAAAGGGGATATCTGTAAGTCAGTTTCTGAAGGTGGTTGTGAAAATCTGGACGATATCAAAAAATGTACAAAGGCAGGGACAGGTTGCGGCGGTTGTATGCCTATGGTAAAAGACCTGATGCTGCATACCATGAAGGCTCAGGGTAAATATCTCAGGAATGTAGTTTGCGAACATTTTCAATATAGCAGGCAGGAACTCTATGATCTGATTCATATTCACCAGCTGAAAAGCTACGATACTGTTCTGACTGAACTTGGTAAAGGTGATGGCTGCGAGACTTGTAAACCCTTAGTATCGTCATTACTTGCCAGTTTATGGAATGAAATGATCCTGAAGAAAGGAAATGATACCGCTCAGGATAGTAACGATCGTTTTCTGGCCAATATCCAGAAAGGGGGATCCTATTCTGTAGTTCCCCGTGTTCCGGGGGGTGAAATTACTCCCGATAAACTCATTGTGATCGGCAATGTGGCAAAGAAATATCACCTCTATACTAAAATCACAGGCGGGCAACGGATCGACATGTTTGGTGCCCATCTAAATGATCTGCCGTTAATCTGGGAGGAGTTGATTGCTGCAGGTTTTGAAAGTGGTCATGCTTACGGTAAAGGATTGAGGACTGTAAAGAGTTGTGTAGGAAGTACCTGGTGTCGGTTTGGTTTACATGACAGTGTAAGTTTTGCCATCCGGATTGAAGAACGGTATCGTGGAATCAGAGCTCCACATAAATTCAAATCAGCTGTAAGCGGATGTATACGCGAGTGCGCGGAAGCACAAAGTAAAGACTTTGGTATCATTGCAACAGAGAAGGGCTGGAACTTGTATGTATGTGGGAATGGTGGTAGTAAACCCCAACATGCACTGCTGCTGGCCTCCGATCTGGACAGTGATACCTGTATCCAATATATTGACCGCTTTCTGATGTTTTATATCCGCACGGCAGACCCTCTAACAAGAACCGCCACCTGGCTGAATAAAATGGAAGGTGGTATGGACTACCTGCGAAATGTCGTCGTCAATGACAGTCTTGGAATGGCAGCAACATGGGAAGAAGAGATAGAAAGTTTAATAGCAGCCTATAAATGTGAGTGGAAAGAAGCAGTGGAAAATCCGGCAATCCGGAAGAGGTTTTCTCATTTTGTCAATTCACCGGAGGAGAAGGATCCAAGTATTGAATTTGTAGAGATGCGTGGTCAGAAACGAACTCCCGACTGGAAAATTGCTTAAGCTAAATCAAAAAAAATAGAACCCTAAACTTATCTTTATGACTGAAACTACAAAATGGATGGCCGCATGCAGAGTTGAAGACGCTGCGGAAAACGGAGGTGTTTGTGTAAAAAGCGGTGAGGAACAAATTGCCTTATTTTACTTCACCCGAAGAAATGAATGGTACGCCACGCAAAATGAATGTCCCCATCGTAAGCAGATGGCTTTAAGTCGCGGAATGATTGGGACCCTCACCGACGAACCTAAGGTGGCGTGTCCTTTTCATAAGAAGAATTTTTCACTTAAAACAGGAGAATGCCTTAATGGTGACGAATGCGCCATCAAAACGTACCCGGTAAAAGTAGAAAACGGAACTGTTTATATCGCCTTAAAATCAACACGATAAGCCATGGACTACGTCTCACCAAAAGAAGTTGCCGGGGCGATGATGAGCGCCGCAACTACAAAAGCTGCATTGCCGGTAAAGGATCTGCTGATCAGGGGATGCCTCTCCGGGGCCCTGTTGGCCATATCCGTAATTTTAGCAAACCTGGCTGCCTCGCAGGCGAAGCTGAGTATGGCCGGTGCGCTTGTTTTTCCTGTAGGTTTTATCATTATTGTGATCCTCGGACTGGAATTGGTTACCGGGAGCTTTTCGCTGATCCCTTTGGCCTGGTTTGAAAAGAAAATTTCAGCATCAGTAATGGTTAAAAACCTGTTCTGGGTTTTTACGGGTAACCTGATCGGAAGCTTGCTGTTTGCTTTTTTGTTTTGGAGTGCTTCCTCAGAAATGGGCACCATTTCAGTGCTTGGACCCATCGAGGAGATGCTGGTAAAAGCTGCTGAGAAAAAAACGATCGGTTATGCTGCTCATGGATCTGCAGGATTGTTTGCTGCCTTTATCAAGGCTGTACTATGCAACTGGATGGTTTGTATGGGGGTGGTCATGGCCATGACGTCCAAATCGACTTCAGGAAAGATGTTTGCCGCAGGCATTCCCATTTTTATATTTTTTGCGCTCGGATATGAACATGCTGTTGTCAATATGTTTGTCATTCCAGCAGGGATGTTGTTTGGTGCAAAAGTCAACATATCAGAATGGTGGTTGTACAATCAGCTGATTGTAACCGCCGGCAATTTAATCGGAGGTTTGCTCTTTACCGGGGTGGCCATTTACTATACACACAGCAGGAAAGGCGAAGCCATTCCCAATACCAGTATTTAAATTTCAGAATAATGATGAAATCTAGACTTTTCGCAGCTTTGCTAAGCTGCTTTAGCCTCTCTTTGTGCTTTTTTTCTGCGCGTGCTCAAACAAAACCAGTGCTTTTTGAGGGGGTAATTGTTGCGGGGTATGTGAATAATGGTGCTTACATCAATTGTGCCGGCCCTGGGATTAAATGGAGTAAAAAACCATATTCCCTGATGATTGGGCTGCTGCCGGGCTTACGCATTAAAGAAGACCAGGTGCCTACTGGTGCTACTAAAAATTCGACAGTCACACCGTCTTTAGGTTTCGGTTTAACTGCCGCTTTTCGCCATGTCGCCATTCAATTGCCTGTGTATTACAATGCGAAGACAAGCCTGAAAAATGGCAGCTGGCACCCCGGTGTTGGTTTGGGTTATAAATTCTGATGTGATGAGGCCTCCTGGGTCAGTGCGAATAGTTTTTCTTCATTCAAAATGCTGATTTCTTTTCCTTTTAAACCGATCAGCTCATCCTGTATCAGCTCATTCATGGTTCTGAAAACGGTTTCGTAGGTGGCGCCGGTGAAGGCGGCAAGATCCTGTCGGCTTAAAGTAATATTGATGCAGTCTTCGGTATTGATGCCGAACTGTGTACGCAAATGGAATAAAGCAACGGCTAATCTGTTCTTCACCGGCATCAATGCTAAATCACGCATTTTCTTTTCTGACGTGTGTAGTTCATCAGCATAAAACATCAGCAGGTTATAGGCAAAATCGTGGTTTACCTTTATGGTAGTTTTGAAAAAATCAATGTCAACATAACATAGCGTTGTGGTTTCCAGTGCTGTTGCAGAAATTGGGTATAAACCATCTTTGGTATTTATTCCACGATGACCAAAGATGCTTCCTTGGTCGGCAAAGCGTAAGATCAACTCCTTGTCGCCCCATTTTTTGTGAACTTTTACAACACCTTGGGTTACAAAGAAAACACCGGTTACGGGATCACCTTCTTTGATGATCAACTCACCTTTTTTGGCGATGAAGTTTTTCCTGTTTGCCAGCACAGCAGGAAGCCATTCTGGTAGTACATTTTGGCAGAAGAAACAATTTTCAATGTCACAGCTGTTGATTTTTTTCATGCTTAAGGTTAGGTCGGGAGATTTAGGTGTCCAATATGGGCAATAAATCAAATATTAGCAATGTATGATTGCAATATCTTTGCAATGCTCAACGGGCAAGAAGACCACCTTTATTGTTAATTTAATATAAAGCCTTATCTTAGGAGTTATTAACTGGGGAAATGAAAGTGCTAAGCGATGAATCGGATGAGCAACTGGTCAATCTGCTGAAGCAGGACAGTGAGAGGGCTTTCACCGTATTGTACAACAGGTATTGGGACAGGCTCCTGCAGGTGGCCTACTACAAACTCGGCTCCCAGGAGGAGGCTGAGGAGGTGCTGCAGCAAGTGTTTCTGGAGCTTTGGGAACATCGCCTCGACCGGCAACTGCGCTACAGCTTTGCTACCTATATCTCCTCAATACTCAAGTATACTATTTACAATCGTCTGGCGGAACGGCGCAAACGTAACGCGGTGCCCATAGAAGGGGAGATGTACCACAATCTTGCCGACCACAGCACACAAAACTGGCTTGACTTCTCCGAAATCCGTGGAGAAATTGAAACTCTTGTTGTGCAACTCCCCGAAAAATGCCAGATGGTATACCGTTTGAGCAGGGAAGAATGGATGACCGCTCAGGAAATATCCGAAAATATGCAGATCAATAAAAAAACAGTGGAAGGGCATCTCACAAAAGCATTGAAATTCATTAAAGAGAATTTAAGCATGCTTTCTTTTCTGCTTTTTGTGGTTGTTCGGGCTTTTTTTTAAGAAATAAATATTTTTTTTCATTCCGACCAAGGGTATTGCTCCTTTTTTTACACTATATGTTTGTAATCAGAGGGAAATGCCAAACGAAAATCAATCAGAAAAGGAAATTCTTGCCAGTAAGCTGCTGAACAATACCATCACCCCTGAAGAAATGGAAAGGCTGGAGTGTTGGTATGCTGAGGTGTCGGAAGATGCTCCGGTTTGGAACCTTAAAGACAAAAGCCCGGCGGATCTGCAACAACGACTCCTCAACTCCATCAGGAGCAAAATCAATGTCCCTCAGCCGAAATACAGAATAGGAAGATATCTTGCCGTTGCGGCTTCTATCGCTGTCATTGGTATGGCCTGTTTCTTTGTTTTTAACCAGGAGCACGTAAGCACCGCGCCGACGATGATGGCCAAAAGCTCCACTGCAGGGAAAATCATAAAAATACACTTACCAGACCAGTCCATCGTGTGGCTTAAAGGGGATAGTCACCTGGATTATCCTTCCAAATTCAGTGACAGCACCAGAAACGTTACATTAAGGGGGGAGGCGCTTTTCGAGGTCGCCAAGGATAAAAAACACCCCTTCGTCATCCGCACCAGTGCTTACACTACACGTGTGCTGGGGACGAGCTTTAACATCAGCGAGGCCGACAAAAGTTTCAGGCTGACGGTGCTTACCGGTAAGGTGTCCATATTGCCTGCATCGGAAGGCGCATCTGCTAAAAACAATAAACCTGTGGTGGTTACCCCAGGTACGGAATTCGTTGTAAACAACCCGGCAGAAAAAGCCCAGATTGTCGCTGCACCGGCGACTGACAAGGTCAGCATCCTCAACGGGACAGAATACGACATGAACTTTGAGAATACACCTTTCGAAGAAGTACGGTTGCGTATTGAAAAGAAATTTAATGTGAAAATCAACGCCGGCAAAGATGCCTATCAGAATTGTTTCCTTTCTGCTGATGTTACCGATCAGTCGCTGGACAATACCCTGAAAGTTCTTTCGGCAGTGCTGAACGCACAATACTCGATCAACAAAAACCTAATTACCCTTACAGGAGGAGGATGTAATTCATGAGCTAAACTTTACTAACCACCTATAAAAGCAACAGCAGGCGTGCTGCAAACACCCTGCTGTGAAGATTTAGAAGCCTTTTACTTTACTACTAAAACCAAACAAATGTACAATAAATTGTTCAAACGGCCAGTCTATGCAATAAACTTTGCACTGTCCAAACGACATACCAACCACGAAGTATTCGCAGCAAATGCGCTTCCCATATTCACCAAGCTTATGAAATTTTCACTGATACAGATTTTAGGTATTGTTGTGGCTGTTCAGCTGAGCTGGTCTGCTCCTGTGAATGCACAGTTGATGGAGAAAAGGGTGTCTATAGAGTTTACTAACCAAAAACTTGAAGAAGCCCTTACTGATCTGGCTTCATCGGCAAAATTCCGATTGGTCTACAACAACCAGATTAAAGAAGATAACACCAAATTCAGCGGTAAATACAATGGCATCAAAGTGAAGGAGCTGCTGGTTTATCTGCTTAAAAACAGCAACCTGACTTACGAGGTGATCAACGACCAGTTTGTGGTCATCAGGTCCAAAGGACAAAAAGAGGAATCGCCTGTAATTACGGCTCCTGTTGAGGAACCGAAGATAAGTTCCAGTCAACAGGGCTTTGTCATCTCCGGGATTGTGCTGGATGAGAATGATGAACCCATGCCAGGAGTGTCGCTGAAAGCCAAAACAGGCGGACAGGCTACTACCACCAATGCAAAGGGCCGTTTTGCCCTTGGGATTTCTGCGCCCGGTACTGTAGTGGAGTTCTCATTCATCGGATATCGTTTGTATCAAACGACCGTTAATGCAGAGATCGACCTGCAGGTAAAGATGAAACCCGACCCGGCCAAACTGGATGAAGTAGTGGTAATTGGTTACGGTACTACCACCAGAAGGACCAGCACCGGCTCTCAGGTAGGCATCACTGCAAAAGACATCGAGAAACAACCGGTTACCAATGCCTTGCAGACGCTTCAGGGCAGGATGCCGGGTGTACAGGTCACACAGACCAATGGTTTACCTGGTGCAGGGATCAATGTACAGATCCGCGGTGCCAACTCCATTGGTAAAAGTAACCGTCCTTTATACATTATTGATGGTGTGCCTTTTCTTTCTGAACCCATCAATACCGCTTCATCAAGCACTTCCGTATTGCCATCCGCAGAAGGCAATACCAGTCCGCTGAACACGATCAACCCTTCGGATATTGAAAGCCTTGAAGTGTTGAAAGATGCCGATGCTACCGCAATCTATGGATCACGTGGTGCGAACGGCGTCGTGCTCATCACTACTAAGAAAGGTGCCGCGGGTAAAACAAAGTTTAACGTAAATGCTTCCAGCGGGGCTTCTGTAGTCGGCCATTTTATTGACCTCATGAATACGGAACAATACCTGGCCCTTCGAAGGAAAGGTTTTGCAAATGGTACGACCAACCCAACAGCACCTTCGGCAACCAATGCGCCGGACCTGGTTAGCTGGGACCAGAATACAAGTACCGACTGGCAGCGCGAACTGCTGGGAGGAACAGCAAGAACGAATGATGTGACGGCAAACGTCTCAGGAGGTGATGCCAATACCAACTTTTACATGAGCGGTACTTACCACCAGGAAGGCAACGTATACCCAGGTGATCAGGGTTATAAAAGGGGAGGAGTAAATGTCAGCTTAAACCACAGTTCCATAGACAGGAAGTTTAACGTTGGATTTTCCGCCATTTACTCGACCGACAAAAACAACATCTCTTCTACTGAACTGGCAAACTATGCTTATAGCCTTGCGCCTAACTTCCCCATCTATAAAGCTGACGGATCCCTGAACTGGGTAGGCGGAAATAACCCTTATGGGTTCCTGTATCAGACGAATGATAACCGTTCAAGTAACCTGTTGGGAAGTTTAAACCTGAAGTACACCATCCTCGAAGGTCTTGACATCAAGTCTACTTTTGGATATAGCAAGACCGACATGAACCAGGTCGTATTAAGACCACTCATGTCGTTGAGCACAGCCTATACGGTACCTGTATCAGGAACGGCCAGCTATGCTTATACTTATGCGAACAACTATATCGTTGAACCTCAGATCACTTACAACCGTAAAATCTGGAAAGGATCATTGAGTGCACTATTGGGCGGCACCTACCAGTCGAAACAATCAAGACAACCATATTATACCAGTGCACAGGGATTCAGCTCTGACGATTTCCTCAGAAATGTAAGCTCGGCAACGACGGTATCTACCAGCAGTTCCTCGAGAGATTATAAATATGCCTCTGTTTTTGGACGTATAAATTATAATGTGGCAGATAAATATATCCTGAACCTTAACTTCAGAAGAGATGGTTCTTCACGTTTCGGTCCGGACAAGAAGTTCGGTAACTTCGGCTCTGTCGGCGCGGCATGGGTGTTCTCTGAAGAAAATTTCCTGAAAGATAAGTTCTCCTGGTTTAGCTTTGGTAAACTGCGCGGTAGCTACGGTGTAGTAGGAAGTGATGAAATCGGTGATTACCAATACCTGGAATCTTTTACCGCTTCAACTGCCTCCTACAATGGAGTGTCCAGCCTGAATCCAAGCAGGATTGCCAATGCAGCCTTCCAATGGGAGACAACTAAAAAACTGGAAGTAGGCCTTGAGCTGGGTTTCTTCGACGACAGGTTGTCGTTGACCGGTAATTACTATCGCAACCGCTCCGGCAACCAGCTGATCAGCTACCCGCTAAGCGCACAGACCGGTTTTACCAGCTACCAGAGCAACCTGCCTGCAACAGTGCAGAACTCAGGTGTGGAGCTGGCCATCAGCAGCACCAACATCAGAACCAAGGAGTTCACCTGGACTTCCGGATTTAACATCAGTAAAAATGCCAATAAGCTTTTGTCCTTCCCGAATATTGAAAAGACTTCCTACTACACCACTTACCTGGTGGGACGCCCAATCAGTTCGTTTTATGCTTACCAGTTTACAGGTATTGATCCCGCAACAAACCTGCCTGCCTTCACTGACTTTAATGGTGTAGGTGGAACAGCTAGTCCGACTACGGGACTTTCTGAGATTGGCCGCGGCGACCGTTATTTTGTTGGTAGTGCGTACCCAAGCTTCTTCGGCGGGTTGACCAATACGCTTACTTATAAAGGACTGACCCTTGATTTTACGTTTCAATTTGTTAAACAACGTGGCCGGAGCCTGGCTGCTGCTTCCTTTTATCCTCCTGGATACATGTACAACATGGCAACAAGTGTAGTGGATGAATACCTTGCCCTCGGATCTCAGGATTACCTGGTTACCGCTGGTACCGCAGGCACCAACGGAAGACCGGCGTATTTTGGTTATAGCAGCTGGACAGGTTCTGATGCCAATATTGTGGATGCTTCATTCATCAGGATGAAAAATGTGAACCTATCTTATGTGTTGCCCACAAAGTGGGTGTCAAAACTTCATGCTCAGCAGATCAGGGTGTTCACCCAGGCGCAAAACCTTTTCACGATCACCAATTACAAAGGTTATGATCCGGAATCCCAGGGAATCGTCACCCCACCATTGCGCACCGTTGTTGCAGGTTTACAGTTCACGTTTTAAAAAAATCAGTCATGTTAAAATCAATTGAAAAAATATTTCTGGGCTGTACAGCAATCGCAGTGATGGCCTTATCTGCCTGCGAGAAAATGGTAGCAATCGACCCACCCCTGAATGAGGTGACCAATGAGCTGGTGTTCTCCTCGGATAAACTCGCTACTAGTGCCCTATCTGGAATGTATACCGGCCTGGCACAGGCGGCCACGCAAAGTACCTATACACCAGTATACAATGCACTCTTTGCGGATGATCTCATCTACACCGGTGTCAATCCAACTTACTCCGAAGTGTATAACAATTCCTATACCTCCATCAGTACCTTTCAGGCCACCATATTCCAGGACTGGTATTCCACCATCTATCGTGCAAATTCCATCATCGAAGGACTACAAAAATATCAGGGAACGTCTGACCGTGTGAAGAAACAATTTACTGCTGAAGCAAAAGTTTTCAGGGCCTATTGTTACTTTAACCTCATCAATACCTTTGGGGATGTACCGTTGGTGCTGACCACTGATGTTACGGTGACGGCATTTCTTCCTAAAGAGACAGTGGCAAGGGTATATGAGCAGATCATCGCTGACCTGACCGCTGCAAAAGCGGACCTGCCCGCAGACTACTCTGCAACATCGGGTTCGCGGCTGGGTGTAAACCGACTGACGGCTGCGGCATTGCTGGCCAGGGTCAGTCTCTTTACCGGGAACTATGCTGCTGCGGAAAGCAATGCTACTGAGGTCATCAGCTCGGGCCTCTTCAGTATCATTCCTGCCGCCGATATGGCTACTGGCGTTTGGGTGAAAAATAATGCCGAAAGCATCTGGCAGATGTCATCGCCCATCAATGTCATCAACCAATATACTGTTGAAGCGCAAACATTCCTGCCCGCGTTTAATGCTACTCCTCAGTTTGATATCCGTGACGACCTGATCAATCTTTACAGCAACAGCGATCTGCGTCCTCAGCGATGGATGAGAGTCTATGGGGCTGGCGCTCTTGAGGTGGTGCTCCCTTACAAATATAAGTATACGACACAGGCCGATGCCGTTGCAGCAGGAGTTGCGGAATCACCTACGGTATTGCGTCTTGCTGAACAATACCTGATCCGGGCGGAGGCAAAGGCAAGAATCGGAGCAGACCTGACTGGTGCAAGGGACGACATGAACGTGATCCGTTCACGCGCAGAAACAGCAGAAAGTACCACTGCCGATCAGGCTACCCTGATCAACGAGATCCTGCTGGAAGGACGTAAGGAATTCTTCTGCGAGCAGTCACACCGCTGGTTCAACCTGAAAAGAACCGGACAGGCAGATGTGGTGCTGGAAACATTGAAAACCGGTTACAGACCAATATCGAAATTGCTGCCTATCCCAACTGCAGCAATTGACGCCAACCCTAACCTGGTACAAAACCCTGGTTACAACTAAACAGAAACATGAAAAAACACATATTCAACCCTAACACCAGGCAAAAGTGCCTGGTGTTGGCTACTGCCTTGCTTGCGATGAACGCCAGCTCCTGTAGCTTATTTAAAAAATCGAAATCGAAAACACCTGCTGCCACTGCCGCTTCGGCAAATGCAGCGAAGCTGAAAGCAGACAGTGCAAAGAGTACGATCAAGCCTTATAGTGAGGTAGTTACTTCCAAGGCTGTGACGCAAAAGGGGCTCATGACCGTCCATAAGGTAGCGGAGAAGTACTACTTCGAAATCCCTAAAACACTCTTGGGAAAAGATATACTCGTGGTCAACCGCCTGAGTGGATCTACTCCAGGTGCTGGAAACTACGGCGGTGAGGAAGTTGCTGAAAACATGATTTACTGGGAGAAAGGTCCTGATAACAAGCTGTTTTTAAGGGTTTCAGCGCTGGTGAGTGCTGCAGATTCAACAGACATGATCTCCAGGGCCGTGAAAAGCTCAAACCTGAACCCTATTATTGCGGCTTTCCCATTGAAAGCGCTAAGTAAGGACTCATCAGCAATGGTGATCGATGTGACGGAGTTTCTCCTCAGTGAGAATCCCTTGTTTGCGTTCAGCCCGGAGGATAAGAAAAGTTATGGTTTAGCTGGTCAGCTGCCAGACCGTTCTTTTATATCCAGTGTGAAAAGTTTTCCGATCAACACAGAAGTAAAATCTGTGCGTACCTATTCTTCTGCAGCAGGCTCCTTACCAGCATCCAGAGCAGCGGGAGTAGTGACACTGGAGATGAACAGCTCCTTTGTCCTGTTGCCTGAGAAACCGATGCGCATGCGTTATTTCGATCCGCGCGTAGGTTTCTTTGCAAGCGGATTTTATAAGTTTTCGGACGAACAGCAAAAGGTGAAACCAGAAGTGTTTGTGCACCGCTGGCGACTGGAAGTGAAGGATGAAGATATGGAGAAATTCAGACGCGGAGAACTGGTGGAACCTAAAAAACAGATCGTTTATTACATCGACCCTGCAACTCCTAAAAAATGGCGCCCGTACCTGATCGCCGGTATCAACGACTGGCAGAAGGCTTTTGAGCAGGCTGGTTTTAAAAATGCCATTGTAGGTAAAGAATGGCCGGAAGCAGACTCTACCATGAGCCTTGATGATGCACGCTTTTCTGTCATCCGCTACTTTGCGTCGCCGAAAGCAAATGCGTACGGCCCTAATGTCGCTGATCCTAGAACAGGTGAGATCATTGAGAGCCACATCGGCTGGTACCACAACGTGATGAGCCTGGTGCACAACTGGTATATGATCCAATGTGCGGCAGTGGATCCAAGAGCGCGTAAAAATGTATTTGATGATGAACTGATGGGGCAGCTGATCCGTTTTGTGTCTTCACATGAAATTGGTCATACCCTTGGCCTACGCCACAACATGGGGGCCAGCAGCACGGTTCCTGTGGAAAAACTACGTGACAAAGCCTGGGTGGAAGCGCATGGCCATACGCCGTCAATCATGGACTATGCACGTTTTAACTACGTGGCGCAGCCCGAAGATAACATCACTGAGAAAGGACTGTTCCCAAGGATCAACGATTATGACAAATGGGCAATTCAGTGGGGCTATCGCCCGATGCTGGACGCCAGGGATGCTGAAGCGGAACGTAAAATGTTGAATACCGTCACTAAAGACAGTCTGGCCAATAACAAACGTTTGTGGTTCGGTGGCGAAGGCAAAGATTATGATCCTCGTTCGCAAGCTGAAGATCTTGGTGATGATGCCATCAAGGCAAGTTTATATGGTATCAAAAACCTGAAACGCATTGTTCCCAACCTGATCAACTGGACAAGGGAGGATGGTGAAGATTACACCAACCTCAAAATCATGTACAAGGAAGCGGTAGGTCAGTTTGACCGTTATGCGTTCCACGTTATGAAAAATATGGGTGGGGTAATGACTACAGAGAAGACTTACGATCAACCAGGAGCGGTTTACCAGGCAGTGAGTCTGGCGAAACAAAAGGAAGCCGTGAAATACTTCAACGAGCAGGTATTTACTACGCCAAAGTGGTTACTGGATAAACAGATCCTGAATAAGATTGATCCGGGATACAGCTTCAATGATGTTCAGAAAGTACAACAGGGTGTTTTGGCAGCAGTAACCTCGCAAAGCAGGTTGTTCCGCATGATTGTGAACCAAAGGGATAATGGTCTCGGTGCTTACTCCCCAGCCGAATGGTTGAGAGATTTGAAAAAAGGCATTTTCACAGAACTTTCAACAGGTGCCGCTGCGGATGAGTACCGTAGGGCCCTGCAAAAAATGTATGTGGGCAGCATCATCACGATGTACAACAAACGTTTTGCCTTACAAGGGTCTACAGACAACATTCTGGCTTCTGTAACGCCAACTGAAGTGTTGCTGTATTCTAACGTGAAAGCACTGGCATTTGCGCATTTGAAAGAACTGCGTACAGACATTAATGCCGGCATTGCAAGAACTAAAAATCAGGATACAAAAATCCACCTGCAATACCTGAAACAGATGTTGGATAAAATTGTGGATGAATCTCCAATCCCAGGGTTAAACTATTAAAAACCAGCAAACATGGCTAAGCTACATCATACCTATAAAATGGTCATCGCAGCTGCACTGATGGTTACTTCTTCGGCATTGTCATTTAAAGCCGAAGAAGTTTCGGTGACCGGAAAGCTTAACGGTAAGGACGGTACCACCATCAGGTTGTCTTATAACTATGCAGGCAGGGATGTCATGGACTCTGTGATGCTCAAGGCAAACAGCTTTACCTTTAGGCATCATTTTCCGGAACCCGTAATCTGCACGCTCAGCAACTCGGCAAATGCACAGATTAAAATATTTGTAGCAGAGAACACAGCGATACAGGTATCGGGAAATCTGGAACAGTTTGTTGGGATGAAGATTGCCCACGCAATTCAGGATTCTATCTATCATCAGTTTAGCAATGCCAGTGGGATCCTATCAGGAAATTACCGTAAAAAGCTGAAGGAAACAGGTGGGACACTTAAGGACACCACAAATGTTGTTTACCGTAGCTATCAGCAAGCTAAGGATAGCTTGCTGCGCAGCTTTGTTGTGGAACACCGTAGTTCTACAGCCGCTGCACTGGCGATCATAGATAGTTACGTGACCAATGCCAACAGATCAAGGGCGGCAATCAGTTATGCGCTGCTGTCTGATAAAGGGAGAAAAACCGTGTATGCGAGACGCATCAAACAGTTTATCGATACCGAAAAATCCATTGCCCCTGGAAAAACGGCTCCTGATTTTGTACTGCTGGATGCAGATGGAAAAGAAGTGAGGCTGAGCGACTACAGGGGTAAGTACGTGTTGCTGGACTTTTGGGCCAGCTGGTGCCCGCCATGCAGGGCTGAACATCCCTTATTAAAAAAAATAAACCAGCAGCTGGGCGACAAGATGGTGTTCCTGGGCTTATCTATGGATGCCAGCAGCAGTGCCTGGAAGCAGGCTGTAGCGGTAGACGGACTGACATGGCAACAGGTAAATGATCCACGCTCAACGAATGGATCTGTCGCTGACAGCTACGGCGTAAAAAGCCTTCCTTTCAACTGTATTGTTGATCCTCAGGGAAAGATCGTGGCCACAAAACTTAGAGGTCAGCAACTGACCTCGTTCCTGTCGGAATTGTTTCGAATGTCACTTTCTGAATAAGGATACCAAAGTTGATAAGGACTAAACTTAGGTTAGTTTAATTAGAAAACGCAGATGGTGGATGCCTCTGCGTTTTTATTTATCATCATAAATGCAAATGTCATTAAACTAAATATCATCATGAAAAAATATACGATAGTATTGATGTGCCTGCTCGGTTTTTTCCGGGTATCCGCTACATCAAATGAACGAGGATCTGTTACATCAAATGAACCAATATCTGGTACACAAAAGGAATATGCAACAGTACCTGGAGATACTGCGTTGCTGGTATTGAAGAATGCCAGTGTGCTCGATGTGAAACGCGGTAAGTTCATCAAAGGAAAAGATGTGGTCATTGCTGATGGTAAAATCATCAGCGTCAGTGCTTCCGGAAAAATATGGAAAGCCGCAAAAGTAATGGACCTTACCGGGAAGTTCATTATTCCAGGTCTCATTGATGCGCATGTTCATCTAACCGCCAACAGGAAAAACAACATGGAAAACACTTACCGTCATCTGGAATACCTGTTAGCTCATGGCATTACTGCCGTCAGGGATGCCGGGGGTGACGGTGCTGCCCTGCATGAAGCCCAGTTGGAAATCAGGGCTGGGAAAAGGAAAGGGCCTGATGTTTACTTTTCTTCATTTATGGCGGGCGACTGGTATTACAACAGGGACATGCACATCCGGAACGAGCCATATACGCCATGGGAGCAGCTGGTGGTTCCAGGTACAAACCTGGATAGTGCCATGTCTGCGGCGAAAGCCTGCGGCGCCACGGGGCTTAAACTCTACCATTCTTTCAACAAGCATTTCCTGCCAAAGGTCGTCCAGGCCGCGAAAGCCCAGGACCTGAAAGTATGGGGACACCTGATGATGTATCCGGCAACACCACTGGAAGTCGTTGATGCAGGTGTGGAAGTGGTGTCACATGTGTATATGCTGGAAAACCTGACCACCGACAGCCTGTTTTTTAAAAGGAAAACGCCCCAGGCCTATAAAGACAGTGTCATCGCTGCATTGGACATTGATGCTTTTTGTAAAATAATGAAAAAGAAAAATGCAATCCTGGATGCCACACTTTGTGTGTCTGAAGACCGCAATCCCTGGATTTTTCCATTGCTGAAGCGGATACATGAACAGGGAGTGGCCATTGCCGCAGGAACGGATCAGATTGTTGACACTGACCGTGCTTATCCCCGTTTACTGGACGAGCTGAGCTACTTTGTTGAGAAATGCGGTTTCAGCAATGCAGATGCATTACGGGCAGCAACAATGGTCGGCGCAAGGGTCATCGGACAGGAAAAACATATAGGGGTTATTGAACCTGGTAAAAGTGCAAATCTGCTGGTACTGGAGGGGAACCCACTCCTGGATATCCATGCGCTGAAGAAAATTAACGCCGTTCTTAAGTTTTAAGCTTTTGTCCTGTTTTTGCTGTCTGCTTTGAAATGAGATGATAGATGTCTATGAAGTCTTCCCTACGCTCGTACTTTGTCATTTGAACTCCTATCTTTGCCGCATCTCAAACGTTCATGTTTCAAAAGCTAAGAGCACATATCGAACACCTGGTACCCCTCAGCGATGAGGAGTTTGAATTTGTGCGTGGTCATTTTATGATCAAAAAGTTTAAAAAACATCAGTTCCTGATTCAGGAGGGTGAAAGCGTCAAATATTCTTATTATGTGGTTTCCGGACTTCTGAAGCTTGTTTATACACAGGAGTCCGGAAAGCAACACATCATTTCTTTTGCGATGGAAGACTGGTGGGAAAGTGATTTTCTGGCTTACCTCACAAAAAGCAAAGCGACGATGTCGCTGGAATGTATTGAAGATACCGAAGTGCTCTGCCTCACATTGGAAGACTACGAAAAACTATGTTCTGGTCTGCAGAAGATGGAACATTTCTTTCTTAAAAAGGCACACTTCGGCAATATCGGAGCACAGCGGCGCATCATGTCGTTGCTGACTTCAAGTGCGAAGGGGCGGTACGACCAATTGCTGAAATCTTCTCCCGCACTGATCCAGCGTGTGCCCAAGACCCATCTGGCTGCTTATCTTGGGGTGTCCCGTGAGACGCTGAGCAGGCTGTCTTCCTGAGCAGATACCCGCCGGACTATTTCTCTTTACCAACTTCGTAACTTCCAAATCATGTGCTAAAACATGGATTCCAGTGTGACATTCCTCAATTGAAAATTGTGAGGTTTTTCACATTAAAAATCCTTTTGCAGCCTGCAACTTTGCTGTCGACAATTAACAGTAATTCGATGAGGCCGGAAAGGACAGCCAAAGTAGCCGCCGATGAAAGCCTCGTCAGCAAAAAAAACAACATGGAAAAAAGAATCATCAACCCCTGGCAGTGGCAGGATCAACGCAGTTACGTGCAGGCTGTTGAAGTCAGACAAGTGGAAAGCACACTCTATTGCGCCGGACAGGCGGCAGTGGAAGCCGATGGCACATCGAGTACCGGCAACATGAAAACACAGCTGCAACTTGCCATCCAAAACCTGGAACAGGTCATCACTGAAGCAGGTTACGAGTGTAAAAACATTGTCCGCCTGAATATCCTGACTACTTCCTCCACTGAACTTTTTACCTGCTTTGACTTGCTCCAGGAATGGGTAGCCCGACATGGCATCCAGCAAGCCAGTACCGTATGCGAAGTCACCGGGCTGTTTGAAACCTTAAAGGTGGAACTGGAAGCAACCGCAGTCAGATAAACAAATAATGATCACATTTTATCAAAGGTCTGGCGTTGCGTCAGGCCTTTATTTTTTATAATATTTTGTGTTAACTATTCTGCTTTTCGGTATTTTATCTATTTCTTTGTGAATACCAGGGGACCTATTCATCAATTCATGCCAAAATTAAACTTCAGCAGTATTAATTTTAATTCTCTTAGGAAGGGAACTAAATTTTGGCCTGAGCTGATTGGGAGTACAGCTGTATTCCCATTGGAGAGCAGGATTTTCCATTCTATTGCAATTGGCCTGATCTTCCTGGGCTGCGTTTATGTCCCTTATAACCTGTATGCCGGCTTATATGTTGGTTCTCTTTCTGCTGCAGTTTTAAGCCTGATCTTTTCCTATCAATACTACAATTCCAGATTTCTGGGCAAAACACACAGCAGCACCATCTTTGCTTTGGCGGGAGTGCTGATCTTCGGTGTTAATTATTTCACCAATTCAGGCATTCATGGCGCTACAGATCTCATCTGGCCGGCTTATCTGCTATTGGTGCTGTCCATCTCACCCTACCATCAGCACCTCAGGTGGCTGCTGATGTATGTGGGTGTGTTCCTGATCTTACACCTGGTGGAGTACTACCATCCTGAGTTGATTCAATACCCTTTCAGTGTAGGTAGAGGACAGTTCATTGACCGTGTGACGGCATTTCCAATCCCTGCTCTTGCGGTATTTATCATCATCCGGTACATCAGGAGAAGTTACGATGTGGAACGCAAAGCTACCGAAGAAAAAACACTGGCGGTACAGGTCAGCAAGGAACAGGTGCAGGTGCAGAAAGATCTGCTGGAGCAGAGCAATATCGAGAAAAATAAACTGATGTCCATCATCTCCCACGACCTGCGTACGCCTCTGATGAACATCAAAGGATATCTGGAGCTGCTCAATGAAGATGTGTTGGACAGCGCCGACCGTCCCTTTCTGGAAAAGGAATTGCTCAAGTCGACGAATAATGCCGTAGAAATGCTTTCTAACCTGTTACATTGGTCGAAATCCCAGATGGAAGGGCCTGCAGTACATCTTGTGGACGTAAACCTGCTTTCGGTGTTGAGGAGCACCCTGGAGATGGAAAAAACCCATGCACTAAAGAAAGACATCAGCCTGAGTTATACCATCCCTGATGACCTTAAGTTACTGGCAGATGTAGACATGCTGCAGCTGGTAGTGCGTAACCTGATCAGCAATGCCGTGAAGTTTACCCCACAATGCGGGCAGATTCATGTGGATGCAAAGCTGCTGGCTGAAGAATGTAAGATTACGGTGAGCGACAACGGAAATGGCATTCCTCTGGACAAATGGGATAAGATTTTCTCCATCAAAGCAGAGCCTGCCTTCGGTACCAACAACGAAAAAGGGGTGGGCCTGGGACTGGTATTGTGCAAGGAGTACATCGAGCGACAAGGCGGGCGGATCAGCTTTGAAAGTAAACCGGGTTTGGGATCCCGTTTTTATATTCACCTGCCGCTGAAATCAGAATTGATATTAAAATCAGAACTGTCATAATTTCACGATATATCGTCGGTGATGGTTGTCGTTTCGTTTTTAATTTATTGTATTTCAGTTGAATATGTTTGGGGCGGATTTTGAGCATCATCATCGCTTTCATCAGCTGAAAACTGATCGCAGCTGTAATACTTTTCAAATGACCTCTTGATCATGACCAAACTTAGGAACGCCACGGTAAGCGTTTTTTGTACGATACTACTGATTGCCTGCGGATGCGCTGCCAAGGCACAATTAGACTATAAAAATGCGCTGCCCGAGCTGCTGAACAGGTATGCCAAATCAGGAAGTGATGTTGCAGGGGTACGCCTGGCATTGACGATCAGCAATTTTTACCTCTACAACAAAAGCTACAACCGCTATGTCGACTCTGCGTTATACTATTCCAGGGCCGCAGAGAACGTGAGTAAAATGATTGGCTATCAGAAAGGAAGGGAAGATGCAGAGGTGCTGAGGGCTACTGCGCTACTGTTCCAGAAGAAATATACCGCGGTCAGGGAAATGGCTGCGGGGGCTTCAGGAGCACTGTACTGCCGGTTATATCTGCTGATGGGCAAACATTTTCTGGAGAAAGACGGTGGGGTAGCCTCAGATCTGAATTTTGCCGATTCCTGCCTGACAGCAGCCCAGTCTTATGCCAGCAGCCACCGTATGCCGGTATTGTTTTTAAACAGTAAACTCTACAGTTATCATTTGCTGGTAGAAAGGGGAACCGACCTGCGTACTGCTGATCAGCTTTTCACAAAGCTGGTCAGCCTCTGCAAGGCGCAGCGTCAACCTGCCATTGAAGCCCGTTTGTGGTTTACCAGGGCCAGCGTTGTAGGGCCCGCCGAAGCAGAAACTGCGGAGTGTTTTCTGAAAGGCGCCATGCTTGCCGCAACAGCCAAAGACACCTCACTCGCGATCTGGGCAAGGAAAGAAATTGCCGATGTGAACCTGCGGCGTGGTAAGTTTGATCTTGCCGCGGCACAGCTACAACAGGTGTTACAGCAGTATACCCGGGCAGGATACAAAAACCTGCAGTTTACCTACAACCTTTTGTCGGCGGTACTGACCCATCAGGCGAGATTTGAAAAAGCGATGCAATATGGCATTGCCGCGGTAGCCCATGCGGAGTCTACAGGCACCGACCTGAGTCTTAATTTTATGCAATACAGTCTTGCTCAATTGTGTGCTTCCATGGGGCAAAGAGAAGAAAGTATGGCCTGGTATCGCAAATGCCTGGAAAACTCAGCGCATGAACCTCACTATCCATATGGCATCTACCGTACCGTATCCCGGGAGCTGATCGATTCCGGAAAGGCTGCACTGGTACTGAAAAAACTGGAAGCGACGATGAGAGTCCATCCCCCGGATGCCTCCAACTATCTGTTTGTCCTCATGCTGAAGGGCGATTGTTACGCGGCGCTGAACCGGCCGGAGCTGGCAGAAAGGAACTACATGGAGATGATTGAGCTTACGAAACCACAAGGGAAGGAAGATTTCGGGAGTTACTGGATCTATCAGTCTGTAGCGGCCTTTTTTGTCCAGCAAAAGGAGTATAAAAAAGCCGATTATTACCTTTCAAAAGTGCTTTCCGCGCCACGGGAGATGATCTCCACCACGGCACTTGCCTCGGCTTACCAGTTTAAGTTCAAAACCGATTCCGCTGCGGGCAACTACCTCGAAGCCATTAAACATTTCCAGGCTGCTAAAGGAATCACCGATTCTGTCTTTAACCACTTGCGCCTAAAACAAACGGAAGAACTGCAGATCCAATTTAAGACAGCAGAAAAGGATAAGGAAAATCTGGTGCTCCGCAACAGGAATACGCTCCAGCGCAGTGACCTTGAGAAGGAGCTGCTGCAGAAAAAACTCATCGGCACAGGGCTGTTTGCATCGGTCATGATTACCGGCCTGATGATTTACCTTTATCGCGCAAAACAACGCAGTAATAACGACCTTCAAAACCAACAGAAGGAGATCAACGACCAGAACCAGCAGCTCAATGTCTTGCTGGGCGAGAAGGAATGGCTGATCAAAGAAATCCATCACCGGGTGAAAAATAACCTGCAGATTATCTCCAGTTTATTGAATACCCAATCTGCTTACCTCCATACAAGCGAAGCCCGCACTGCCATCCGGGACAGCCAGAACAGGATGCAGGCCATCTCTATCGTACACCATAAACTATACCAGTCCAACGACCTTTCGACCGTTAACTTTCAGGCTTATATTGAAGAGCTGGTGCACAGCATCTGCGACTCCTTCCATTCCGATAAGGGCATTCAGTTCGACTTCAACCTGGTGGAAGCCCATCTGAACACCACCGTCACGGTGCCGATCGGGCTGATGTTGAATGAGGCGATTACCAACAGCATCAAATATGCCTTTGCGGATACGGAGTTGCCACGCATCGCGATTGCCATGGTGGAAACAGAAGACGATCAGTATGAACTCAGCATCAGGGATAATGGTAAAGGGCTGCCGGAAAATTTTGATGTTGATGGCTGCAGCTCACTGGGCATCAATCTGATGGTGGGACTCAGCTCGCAGATCCAGGGTAGGTTCAGCATCTGTTCAGACCAGGGAACAGTTATCCGTATTGTTTTTCCGAAATTGATGGGCTAAACTTATTAAAGTTGATTTCTTTTTTTGCAATGCTTTGAATCTTCCAATGCTTTGAATCTTCCAAGGTTTTGGATCTTCTAATGATTTGAATCTCGTAAGGTATGGTTTGATTTTCGTTATTTCTGATGTCCTGATGTTATTAAATTTGTCTGTCAACTGATCCAACCAATGGCATCTTATTGCTGTTGTAAGCTAAATCATCATTTATGAGAAAACACTTACTCCTGTTATCCTTTTTTATTTCCTTATTATTTTCAATTGATAACCGCTCGTACGGCCAGGCCGGCGACACCAGCAAGCGGGTATTTCAACTGGGCCAGGTAAATATCCTTGGACTAAGGGATTCCTTACGTGCCAACCGGCTGAATACGACCCAGCTGAACCTGCACAACCGCTATGATGTTTCCCATGCACTGAATTTACTGCCGGGCATCACCCTGACATCAGTAGGGCCCAGGAATGAATCTGCGGTCAATGTACGGGGTTTTGACCTGCGACAAGTGCCGGTTTATTTGGATGGGGTCCCTTTATATGTTCCCTACGATGGTTACGTAGACCTTGCACGTTACAATACTTTTAACCTGTCCGAGATCCTTGTCGCAAAGGGTTATTCCTCCATGCTGTTTGGCCCGAATGCCGAAGGCGGCGCAATTAACCTGGTGAGCCGTAAGCCTGGCAATCTTTTTGAGCTGAACGCGACGGCAGGTTACCTCAGTGGCGGCTACCTACTCAATACCAATATCGGTGGGAATGCGGGTAAATTCTATTACCAGCTTTCTGCATCGCAGCTCAGCAGGGATTTTTTTCCTTTATCTGATGACTTCTCCGCGGTTGCGAATGAAGATGGTGGCCGTCGCAACAATTCGGCAAGTAAAGACCTCGACCTGAGTGGAAAGGTTGGTTTTACACCTACTGCCGCCCAGGAGTACGCGATCGGTTACAACTACCACCATGGCAGTAAAGGGAATCCTGTCTATGCCGGTACGGATGAGCAGAACAACCTCTTCAGAAACCCGCGCTACTGGAAGTGGCCCAAATGGGACACACAGGGGATATATGCGCTGAGCAACAACAAGATCAACGAAACGAATGTCATCAAAACCCGTTGGTACTACGATCGGTTTGTAAATCAACTGGACAGCTATGACAACAGCGATTATAATGCAATGACCAGGGGATATGCTTTCACCAGTCATTACGACGATTATACCCTGGGAAGCAGTATTGTTTTTGAAAATACCGACATCACCAACAACAGCTTTAGCATCGCCGGTCATTTCAAACAGGATGTGCACCGCGAAAACAATGTCGGTGAACCGGTAAGGCGCAGTGCAGATCACAACCTGTATTTTGCAATCGAAGATACTTATCACCTTACTGCAGCTTTAAAAGTGAACGGAGGAGTGTCTTACAACAACAGGAAAAGCACCCAGGCGCAGCAATACACCAACAACACGATCTCTGAGCTTCCCGCGAACAGCAACGACGCCTGGAACCTGCAGGGTTTGCTGCAGTATGACCTGAGCACAAACCATACACTGAGCTTTTCAGTGGCAAGTAAAACCAGGTTTGCCACCATCAAAGACCGCTATTCCTACCGTTTTGGAACCGCCATCCCGAATCCGGACCTGAAGGCCGAGCGTGCGCTGAATTACGACCTGAGTTATCATTCCCTGGTTGATGGAAAATTATCACTGGACGTTTCCGGCTTTTACAGCAAGCTGAACAATACCATTCAGATGGTGAACAACGTGCGTATCGACCCGGTAACCAACGTAAACCAGTCGCAGATCCAGAATGTAGGTAAAGCGGAATACTACGGTGCCGAGTTTGCAGTTGCTTATCCTGTGCTGCCGCAACTTTACGCCAACGCCAATTACACGTATATGGTCAGGAGCAACCTTTCCACAGCGGCAGTACGTTTTACCGATGTGCCTAAACACAAGGTTTTTGGATCTATAAAATATACCCCCATTTCGAAGGTTTACTTGATGGCTTCTGAGGAATACAATTCCAAACGTTACAGTACCAGTTATGGAACGGTTTCGGGCGCATTTTACCTGACCAATGTGAAAGCCAACGTCCAGCTTCCAAAAGGATTTACAGTGGAAGGGGGAGTCAACAATGTCTTTGACCGCAACTACACCCTGGTGGAGGGATATCCTGAGATGGGAAGGAATTTCTTTGCAAACCTGATCTTCAATTACTAATTTTAACAGAAGCGGTGAACTAGATGGCAGCAGCGAGAAACATCATATTTTTACTTTTCATTGGAGGACTGCTATCGTGGGTTGCCTGCGATGAGGTGCCTCTGGGGGAGTATATTTTTCGCTATCCTGCTCATTTCGGCAACCGCATCCAGGTGCCGGCCAATAACCCGACGACAAAACAGGGAGTATACCTTGGTCGCCGCCTTTTTTATGAAAGCCGGCTTTCCGCAAACAATACCATCTCCTGTGGCAGTTGTCATATGCAGGAAAAGGCATTCACAGATGGCAGGAAACTCAGCATTGGTGTCGATGGTCTTCCCACCGACCGCAATGCGATGTCGATTGCCAACCTGCTGTGGACAAGGAAATTCTTTTGGGACGGCCGTTCCGGTTCATTGGAAGATCAGGCAGTGTTCCCAATGACGAACCCTCACGAAATGGGACAGTCGCTGGTAGCCTCAGCTGCCAAATTGCAGGCTACGGAAGATTACCCCCCTCTGTTTAAAATCGTATTTGGGGAGGAGAAGGTGACAGGCCCGCGGATCGCTATGGCATTAGCACAGTTTGAACGCTCCCTGATTTCTTCAAATTCCCGGTACGACAATTACCTGCAGCACTCCGACACCCTTACCACAGCAGAGCGGAATGGGATGGTCTTGTTCAACACCGCTCCGGATCCTGGGCGCGGCCTGCGGGGTGCAAATTGCGCACATTGTCACGGTGGCCCGAAAAACTACCTGGAGCTTTTTCATAACAACGGACTGGATCTGGTGTCAAAAGACCCGGGAAGGGCCAGCCTTACCGGTCTGGACACAGACCGCGGGAGGTTCAAAGTGCCTACCTTGAGAAATATAGCCCTTACTGCTCCTTACATGCATGACGGCCGGTTTGACTCCCTGGAGGAAGTGGTGGAACACTACAGTGAGCACATTGAGCAGTCGGACGCCCTGAGCAGCTTTTTGCAAAATGAATCCAACGTCAAAGGAGCACATTCGTTAAGGCTGAGTGTGCAGGAGAAGAAGGAACTGATTGCTTTTCTGCATACCTTTACGGATACATCATTTATCAATAACCCAGAATTCTCTAATCCTTTCCTGACGACAAGAAAACTAAAATAATATGAAAAAACTTTTGCTTTTAGCCCTGATATGGTGTGTTCAGATGGGTAGCCCTTCGGCGCTGCTCCATGCACAGACTGGTAATGAGCCCCTTGTCAAGATTTCGGGGGAGGTCGGTGCTGCACTAAGCCTGGGTATAAAGGACCTGAAGGCATTTAAACAAATAGAAGTCAGAAGGAAAGACCGGGATGGTAAAGATCATTTGTATTCAGGCGTGAGCTTGTCGCTGTTGTTGTCAAATTCCGGTGTCACATTGGGAAAGGACCTTCGTGGAGAAAACCTGACGAAGTTCATGCTGGCAGAGGCCAGCGATGGTTACCAGGTGATCTTTGCCCTGGCCGAGCTGGATCCGGAGTTTACAGACCGGCAGGTCATCCTTGCCCATCAGGTAGATGGGCAGCCTTTGCCTGCTGCAGATGGCCCTTTCCGGATCATTGTAGAAGGGGAGAAAAAACCTGCAAGGTGCATTAAACAGGTCACCAGTCTTAGGATTGAATTTGCCAAATAAGCGAGAATGATGAAGTTTATCAAATTCAGGGTAGGGTTGATGGTGCTGTTTTTCGTTGTCGCCAATATGCACAGCGGATCTGCGCAGGCGCTCCGCATTGCTGTGGCTGCCAATGCGCAGGGACTGATCAAAAAGCTGCAGGCGGATTTTAGGAAGCGCACAGGAATAGAAACGGAGGCGATCATCGGTGCTTCAGGCAAGCTGACCGCGCAGATGATGAACGGTGCTCCCTTTGATGTTTTTCTGTCTGCAGACACGCAATTTCCGGAGCAGCTGTTTGCGGCAGGTCTGGGTTTAAAAAAGCCGGTGGTGTATGCGATAGGCAGTCTCATTGTTTGTGGCAATACCTCAGCTGACATCAGGAACTGGCGACAGCTCATCAGGGGAACACAATTCCAAAAAGTGGCCGTCGCGAATCCTAAAACGGCACCTTATGGAAAAGCTGCAGAAGAAAGCCTGCGTTATTACCAACTGTTGGACGGGCTGCGGCCGAAGCTGGTTTATGGTGAAAGCATCTCCCAGGTGAATACTTACCTGCAAACTGGGGTGGTAACTATTGGCTTCACCACGGAGGCTTTTCTCTATGAGAATATCGATAAGTCGCACCTGAAATGGACGAGGGTAGAACTGAAGAGTTACACGCCAATTGCACAGGCAGCCATTCTGCTGAGCTACGCAAAAAAGGGAAAGCTCAAAGAGGCTACTGCATTTGTCGACTACCTTGGCTCTGCCGCGGCAAGAAAAATCATCGGCAGCAGCGGATATCGTTTACCTTTGATCAAGAAATAACCATATGGACCTGGAACCGATATGGCTCAGTCTAAAGCTGGCTGCGCTGACCACCTTTCTGCTGTTACTGATCGGGATTCCCATTGCCTACTGGTTGTCGCGCAAACAATCTCTGTTCAGGATCATTGTAGAAGCGTTCATTACCATGCCGCTGGTGCTGCCTCCTTCTGTACTTGGATTTTACCTGTTGCTGGCCTTTAGTCCGAATAATGCTTTAGGGAAATGGCTACAGGAGTACCTGAGTCTTCAGCTGGTCTTTTCTTTTGAAGGTTTGGTCTTTGCCTCACTGATTTACAGCCTTCCGTTCATGATCAGCCCCCTCAGGTCGGCATTTGCCCAACTGCCGCGTTCAATTGCAGAGGCTTCATATACTATGGGTAAGTCGCGCCTGCAGACCTTCTTTTACATCCTCTTGCCCAATATCAAATACTCCATTTTCACCGCTGCGGTACTTACCTTCGCACATACGCTCGGAGAATTTGGTGTGGTACTGATGATCGGTGGGAATATCCCTGGTGTTACTAAAGTGGCTTCCATTGCCATTTACGATTCTGTGGAAACGATGGACTACGCCTCTGCCAACGATTATGCTTTCCTGCTCTTTGCCATTACTTTCACCATTGTGCTCGCTGTCTTTGTATTGAACAGAAAAGCCATCAAAAGCCCCTTTGAATGATAGAGATCAATGTCACCAAACGCATAAAAACTTACCGGGGTACTGAAGCACTCCAGGTAAATGCCACCTTTCCATCCAGGGGCATTACCCGCATTGCAGGGCCCTCCGGTGTGGGCAAGACGACGTTATTGAAAATCATCGCCGGACTGGTACTACCGGAGCATGGAAATATCCGTGTGGATGGGGTCTCCTGGTTTGATGCTGCAACTAAATATTCCAGAAGCATTCAGGAACGTCAGGTGGGATTTGTTTTTCAGGACTACGCCTTGTTTCCGAATATGACCGTGGAGGAGCACCTGCGTTATGGGACCAGGGATGAGGAGTATATCGAACAGCTGTTGTCGATTGGCGAGATGGAACCTTTCCGTAAAAATCAACCGCAGCGCTTGTCGGGCGGACAACAGCAACGTCTTGCCATCCTGCGTGCACTGTCTACAAAACCGGCTGTGCTGCTGATGGATGAGCCTTTTTCAGCATTGGATGAAGCACTTAAACAGCGCATGATGGTTCGCTTAAAGGATTTGTTTGCCGCACAGCAGACCACTGTCTTACTAGTTACGCACTACCAGCATGAGGTGCAGGAATTTGGCAGTTGCGAATTCAGGCTTGGTCATGAGGATGGCTGAAAGAGCAGCGGATTTGATGGCGGGTTTCACTGAAAAAGCTATCTTTAGGGCATGGGAAAAGAAATTATCATCGAAGGCAGCCACATTCATGACATCGTTTCATTTTATGAGGAAGTCAACCGTGTGTTTGTGGTAGAGGACGATTGGAAAATAGGTAACAGTCTTGACGCATTTAATGATTTGCTTTACCGTGCCACAGGCGATATGAAGGGTGGTGAGTCTGCACGGCTCTTATGGAATGATATGGAACAGAGTAGGGAAGCTTTGGGGTATGCTGCCACCAAAGCTTATTATCTGGAGAAGTTGGGCCCAGATTCTGTTTACAATAAAAAGCATTTTGAAGAGAAATTAGCGGCGTTGGAGAGCGGCGACGGGCAGACCTATTTTGATGTCATCCTGGAGATTATTGCCGAACATCCGCGTATTGAGCTGATGCAGTAATTGCAATTTTATACCCTAATTGCTACTTCTAAGCGCCAGCTAACCCTGCATACCCGTGGCAGATGTCCGTTTCAGCCTTCAATTTGTCCATTTTGAAATCCCGTAACCGGAAGGTTTTGATATTTTAGGATACCTTTGTCTCATGTATAAAACCTATCAGATCAAATGGTGTATCATTGTAGTAGGTATCCTTACTATTAGCACACTCCTGCTGCGTCCCGATGTACCAAGAAATGTAGTCTGGTGGCAGTATCTGAACTATTCGTTCCGGCTTTTCATCATCGTGTTTACCTCCTGGATGATTCACGGTTACTTCCTTACCCATCAATTTGAAAAACTCAAAAGTTACGGGAAGTATATTTTAAGTAACCTGCTGTCGATGGTGGCCACATTTGCTTTAGGGTATCTGATCTACTTATTACTGCCTCCAAATATACTTGGTGGAAAGGAAATTGGCTTCTCTACCTTTGCTGTCGCCAGGATGCACCTTACAGGATCCTTTTTCCTGAGCCTCATCTGTTACGTAGTTATTTACAGCACACATACCAATTCGGCCTTGCAGAATTCGAAACTTGAAAACGAGATGCTCGGACAGGAGCACCTTCGTGCACAGCTGATCTCTTTGCAACAACAGATCAGTCCGCATTTTCTCTTCAACTCCCTGAGCACACTCAAGACTATCGCTACCGATCAGCCCACTAAAAACTATGTGATACAGCTGGCAAGTGTTTACCGTTACGTGTTGAACTTTAACCAGCACTACCTGACACCCCTTAGGGAGGAAATCAGTTTCATCCGTTCTTACCTGTACATCATGAATGAAAGGTTTGAGGAAGCACTACAGGTAGACCTCCAGATTTCTGAGGATTATATGGAGATGAAAGTCCCCCCATTATCGTTGCAGCTGCTGATTGAAAATGCCATCAAACACAACATGATCTCTCCCGAGCAGCCGTTGCAGATTACCATCATGACAGATGATACTCCTGCTTTAACGGTAAAGAATAATTTTCAGCCTAAAAAAGTTGCGGAAGAAGGCACAGGGATTGGTTTGAAAAATATCATGGAGCGATATAAACTGTTATCAGGTAAAACCGTTAGTATTGTACAGGACAATGGAGAATTTTCAGTTACCTTGCCCTTACTTCAAAAATGAGAGTAGTAATAATAGAAGACGAAACGAAAACTGCCAGGGAGCTGAAAGGCATGTTGCAGGATCTGGATAGTGAGATACAGGTAGAAGTCATTCTGGCGTCTGTCGCTTCGGCCATTTCCTGGTTTAAAGAAAATGCAGCACCCGAACTTATCTTTTCGGACATTCAGCTGGGTGACGGGCTGAGCTTCGAGGTTTTCAAGGAGGTGCAGACAGAATCCCCTGTGATCTTCTGCACCGCATTCGATGAATATGCCATTCGTGCCTTCGAATCAAACAGTATTGACTACCTACTGAAGCCGTTGGAGGAGGAAAAACTACAGAAAAGCCTGGAGAAATATACCCGCTTTAAAGAGCATTTGGTGAGTGACAGCTTGCGTAAAGCCAACATGAACAAGGTCTTGACACAAATGGATGTGACCTACAAGCAAAATATCCTCGTCCATTACAAGGAAAAAATCCTGCCGATCCGGGTTGCTGACATTCAGTTTGTATATGGATCAAATGGGGTGGTGCAGATTTGTACCTCTGACAGGAGAAGTTATCCAATTCATTATACCATTGAGCAGATGGAGTCTATGTTGAACCCCGGACAGTTTTTTCGTGCCAACAGGAAGTTCATTGTCAACCGGGAGGCCATCCAGAATATCGAACATTATTTCAACCGCAAGCTCTTTGTGAGCACCAGCTGCGAGACTCCTGAGAAAATTGTGGTCAGCAAGATGAAGTCGCAGCCTTTTCTGAAATGGATGGAACAATAGCGCTCAATGCCTATATTCGCTATTTATGAGAGTTATTACGATTTGCATTTTCATGTTATTGGTTGCGATAACTGCATTTGGCCAGGAAGGGTCCAGTCAGCATCAGTCAAAACCGTTTGCGTTGGGGGTGGTGGAGGAACTTGAGTCGAAGGTGCTTTCAGAGCGGCGGATATTGAATATTTATCTGCCAGAGGGATATCATGCGAACGACACTACGAAGTATCCGGTAGTTTATTTGCTGGATGGTTCGGCAGATGAGGATTTTATCCACGTGGCAGGTCTCTATCAGTTCAACAACTTCCCCTGGATCAATAGGGTGCCGAAATCTATCGTTGTAGGCATCGCCAATATCGATAGGAAAAGAGATTTTACTTATCCTACTCATGTAGAGGCAGATAAAAAGAGATATAACACTGCCGGTAAGTCGGCAGCGTTTATCAGTTTCATTGAGAAAGAATTACAACCTTACATCGCTGGCAGGTTTAGGGTGAATGCTTCGAAGACCATTATAGGGCAGTCGCTTGGTGGTCTTCTGGCTACGGAAATCCTGTTGAAGAAACCCCGATTGTTCAACCAGTACATCATCATCAGTCCAAGTTTATGGTGGGACAATGGATCGCTGCTCAGCGTCAATACTGAGCTTTTTAAGCCCGGGTTTGAACAACAGACCAGGATTTACATTGGCGTAGGCAAGGAGGGGCTTGCACCTTCTGAGGCTCCTCGTGTAATGGAGGTGGATGCCAACCTGCTTGCGGAAAAAATCAGGACCAAAAAAGGTAAGAATGTTGAGGTGTACTTCGATTACCTGCCGGATGAAAATCATGCTACCGTTACGCATCAGGCGATATTTAATGCATTGAGGTTGTTAAACCCAGTTCCGACACCCCGATAACTTTCAGGATTAGATCTGCGGAATCAGCCAATCTCTGAAGGATTCAACAGTAGGAAACAACCAGTCCGGATGCAATGCTTCCAACTCCTTTGCATTGGTCGTAGAAGCCCAGGCTGCTGCAGCGATAGGCACGCCAACTGTTCTGCAGGCGGTAATATCGCTCGGTGCGTCACCAACATAGATGGTATATTTTGGATCTGCATTCAGACGCTTTAATATGCGCTCAATCCCTTTTACCTTGCTTGGCCCTTCAGGGGAACCGGTCTCCAGATATTCAAAATATTCGGACAAACCGAATTGTTCAAGGGAGATCATGGTGCTGCGGATGCCTTTACCTGTAACCATCGCCAATTGAACGCCTTCAGCGTTCAGTAGTTCCAGTAACTCAGTGATGCCTGGAAAAGCCGACCCACACATCTCATGCAGCTTCTGATAAAAGCTGAGGTAAGCCTCAACTCCTTCTTTTTCATGTGTTGGAATCAGCTGACGGATGGTTCCTTCTTCTGAAGGTCCAAATGTGGCAATGATTTGATCGGCACTGATTTCAGCCCCTAACAAAGGTTCTATACTTTTTTTGAAGGCCGCAATACAGAGTGGAAGGGTATCGGCAATGGTGCCATCCAGGTCAAAAATGATGGTTTTTATATGCATGGTTGCTAATTTATAAAATCAATTGTTGTTAAAGATGGCTTTACCACCTTTTTTCTTCTTTGATTTCCCATGCAATTCTTTTGTTGATGTCTGTTTTTGCATTTCGGAATACGAAGATGGTCGTGCCATATTCCCTGGAAAATCTGTTTGTTATTGATCCGGCAATGAAACCGGCATTGAAAATTGACGCTGTCTTTTGCAGCTCGTCATGGCTGTCCCCGCTCGTCTTTACACGGATGAGGTTGACGTAAGGATGGCTAAGATCGATCCAATTGATATAATCCGCATTGAATGATACTGCCTTGATTCCTTGTCTTGTGTAATAATTGATGGCACCCGCCTGACCATAATTGTCGCACAGCACCATGGTGTGTTCCCGGGCAGGAATCCTGGAATATACCGAATCGACTTTACGCGTCAGCTCTTTCCATCCGAGCATATCGGCGAAGTCCTGCGGCAGTTCGTGATCCTTTCCATCTTCCCAGCGAAGGAATCCCAGCTCCTTATATCTTTTTTGTTTCCTGAGTATCTCTTCCGGACTTTTATTGGGGAAGAAATATCGGTACATCGGAATGAAAAGTAGGATAGGAATAACAATAGCTACAGGTCTCAGGTATCTTCTCCATCCGGTCTGAAGGAGCTGCTCCATGTAAACAGCACCAAAGGAGATGTAAATCGGGTAGAGTCCGATGACATAGTAATCTTTGGCTTTAAAATAGATAAATATGGAAAGGGTGATGAGGAAACTCCAAAGATATAGTCTGTATGCTGCAAACGCGGGATAGCGCAGCAAAGCGTACCAGCCGGCAATGATGATAATGGCCGCGCCCAGGAAGAAAAACAGTTGAGCAACCAGGAAATCCCCAATTTTAACATTGATGAGTTGTGTTTCAGAGAGCTCTTTCATATGGTGTATCACAGGGAAGTTATTCTGATACTGCCAGATCAGGTTTGGAAAAATCAGGATCAGTCCCAGGAACAGTGCCAGATAGAAAGACCGCTGTTTAAATACCCTGCGCTGAGGACTCATCAGGATGGCGGGCAGGAAGCCGAGCAGCAGGAACACGATATTGTACTTATTCAGAAAACCTATGGCGAAAACAAGAGCGGCTACCAACAGCCATTTTTTCTTTTCTGTACCGATATAAAGGACCATCACGTAGTAAAATGTGGTCCAGCAAAGGACGTCCAGGGCATTGGGCTGATAAAGGATATTCAAACGCAGCAGCACAGAAAATAATACACCCGTTGCCCCCAGTATGCAGGCGAAGAGGTCGCCCTTCAGGAAGGTAATGGTCTTCCAGACGATCATGATGGTCAGCGCGCCAAAAACTGCAGGAAAAAACCTGATCCAGAATACGGAATTTCCTAAGAGCTTTATGATGAACGAAATCCAGGAAGTCACAGGAGGGACTGACGTATATCCCCAGGCCAGGTGATTTGCCTGGTCGAGGTGTAGGTATTCATCTCTTTGCAGCTCATACTGCGGACTGATCAGAAGGTATTGTAACAGGAATTTCAGGAGAATGAAAGCGATCAGGATAGTCGTCCTTTTTGTCATTGGCTGTACCGTTGGTTACTGGTGAATATTTTGTTATATAGGGGATACTGGCATCACAAAATCCAGTGGCGCGCGACAGAATCAAACTTAATCATTTTTTCTCTTTCCCAATCTGATGGCTTACATTTATGGTTGGAAAAACAATGATGAGATCTAAAAAAAGTATGGTGTGGTTTGTCCTGGCGACGCCAATTTTCCTATGTGGCTGTTTCAGTGATACACCCAAAGTTGCAAAACCCCAGGCCAGATATACTGCCATTAAAAATCTGGATACCGCAAGGTTATCCGTTGACATCGTACCAAGCACCTTTAAAGGCGTGCTGCAGATCAATTATGATCAGACCTATAAAGATTCCGGTGATGTACAGGGTATTGTAAAGGGGGATACCCTCATTGGCGATTACAGTTATAAACACTATAAACTCAAGCTTTGGAAAAGAAAACCCATTGCATTATTGAAAAAAGGGGATACGCTAATGATGGGTGAGGGGATCATCAAAAATACCTTCGGCAGGATTTATTTCGACCAGACGGTGCCAATCAGTTATTCCAGTTCCAGCTTTGTGTTTGTTAAGCAGTAGCCGTTTGATTTCATTCGTTGCTTCTTATTTCACCCGTTGCTGATTTTACCCAATGCTGTTTTTCATTTATTAAAGTACATTAATTTTATCGCGGATACCATGCTGTAATTTTGTATCAACAAACGAATTGTAGAAACAAAAAACAAAGACATGATGACATCAGTTGAAGAAATGATCGGGCAATATGTAAATGCCTGGAACGGAAATAGTGAAGCGGAATTTCAAAGGGAATTTTCAAAATGCTGGTCTGCGGAGGCAACTTATACAGATCCTGATTTTGAAAACATCACAGGTGTGGAGGGCATTTGTGGGCTTGCAAAAGGTTCCCTGGAAGCTTATCCCATCCGTAAGTTTTCCATCGCGATTGCTCCGGAGCACCACCACCACGTAGGGCGCTATACCTGGAAAGTGGACTTGCCTGATAACAGCCGTGAAGGTTTTGATTATTTTGAGTTTAATGACGAACTTAAAATCACGAAGCTGGTGAGCTTTTTCTTGCCACTCTGATGTAACCCTTATAAAGAAACTACCATGTACGACCTGATCCTACGCAACTTTGCCATGCACATTCTGCTTCATGAAGATGAACAGCGACAGGTTCTGGCCGGACTGCAACACCGAGAGGTGAAGAAGAATGAGGTTTTACTTCAGGCAGATGAGGTTTGCAGGAACGTTTATTTTGTAAATCAAGGCTGCCTGAGGCTGTTCCACACCGATCGGGAAGCGCAGGAACACAACATCCTGTTTTGCCCGGAGGGATGGTGGGCTGGAGCGTCGCATCACGTGAATAAAATGCATCACAGTATAAAAGGATCACCAAAGTAAAGGCATCAGATTTATCTTTCTGATGCCTTTATACATTTCAATGTATGTCAAATGCTTGCTGATACTGCTCGTTTTTTCCTTGAATCGGTTATTGTAAAATTTCTTTCAGGAACAACAGTGTATGCGACCAGGCTCTTTTAGCCATGATTTCATTGTAGTCCGCCGATGCTGGATCTGTAAATGTATGTTTAGAATGTGCATAAGTAATGACTTGCCAATCTGCATTGCCCTCGTTCATTTCTTTTACCAGATTTGACATGACTTCAGGCGTAACGCTTTGGTCGTCAGCAGGATTTTCTACCAATATTTTAGGTCTTAAGGGCCCATTCGGCCGGTCTGCATCTTTCGCAAGACTACCATGGATGGAAACTACTCCCTGTACCGGGAAGTTCGCCCTTGCAGTTTCCAGCGCACCGGCACCTCCAAAACAGTAACCGATCACCGCCAGCTTCTGCTCGTTGGCGCCTGCTTTTTTCAATTCTCCCAAAGCGAGCTCAATCCTTTTCTGGTAAGCCTTATAGTCCTTTTTGTAGCTGCCCGAAAGTTTTGCCGCGGCAGCATTATCGGCCGGAGTATTTCCTTCGCCATAGATGTCGGCAATGAAACAGATATAGCCTTGTTTTTCAAGTGCGAGCGCCGCATCTTCTGCTTCCTTGTCAATACCCTTCCATGCGGGAAGAATCAATACTCCGGGAAGCTTCTTACCTGCATTTTTGGTGACCAGACCGCTTAGTTTCTGGCTGCCATCCACATAACTGACCTTCTTTAAGGTCTGAGCCATTCCGGAAATTGATGTACACAGCACTGCTGCTGTCAAAATGATTAAACTTTTCATGTTATAAATGATATCGTTTGAAAATGGTTGATGCACTAAATACAATTGAGAGACAGAGTAGTTTGCCTGAGAAATGAAAAACTTCACATCAGCATTGTTCATAATTCAGGATTCTTTTCTAAGATAAAGAGAAAGTTCGGGATCTTGAAAAGTCTCAAAGGGCTTGGCCTTACTAAGTGTCAGGAAGTTTTTTTCATTTGATGGCGATGGTATTTTCTTTTCCAGAATTTAAACCAGCTTTTATTCTTTGGATAGCTGCGGTGTGAGGTTGCATTATTGCAGACAACAGCAACCAGAAATAAGATCAGTACACCAGAAAGGACAGGGCTCAACACATAAAAGTAGCCTAGCGACTGGATTTTTGCAGATCCAATATTGGCAATGAGCGCGGTGGCACCTCCCGGAGGATGTAAGGTTTTGGTTACCTGCATTGCGACAATAGATAACGAAACGGAGATTGCAGAACTGAGCCATAGTTCTGAAGGGATCAGCTTGTGTATCGTAACACCGATGATTGCGCAGACTACATGGCCGCCAATAAGGTTGCGGGGTTGCGCCAGAGGACTGTTGATCGCCCCGTAGATCAGCACGGATGAAGCGCCAAAGGAGCCGATCATAAACAGGTTGTCATAAGCATTGAAGTATTTGCTGTTGATGAACCCAATGATGCCAATTCCCAGGAATGAACCGATAAATGTCCATAAATGCTCCTTGAAGTCGATGAGTGTTTCCTGGTAGATGATGTATTTTGCTCTTCTTACGTGATGTCTGATTCTCTTTCGCATAATCCGGTGGCGAAAATAATAAAAAAATGGTATTGGTCGATTTATGAGCCTCTTTATTGGAATATTGGAACTGCAACCTTATTTTTGCCTAAGGGAAATGGTGTCCTTCCAATTTAACCGCTTTTAGAAGCTGATGGCGCCTGCAATGATACTATTGGCAATGAAGCCAGTAGAAATAAACTGCTGCAGGTGAAAAAAAATAATATTTTGAAATATCTCGTTCGCTGGACACTCATGCTGTTCCCTGTTTCTGTTGCCATCGGCACGGTTGTCGCACTGTTTATGTGGCTGCTGAGCTGGGCTACTCATTTTCGCTTTCAGCATACCTGGTTATTGTATCTGTTACCCCTTTCGGGCATTCTCATTCATTTCATCTATCAATCCGTGGGTAAGTCTTCTGAAAAAGGCAACAACCTGATCATTGAAGAAATCCATCAACCTGGGGGAGGTGTTCCGATACAGATGGCACCTATAGTATTGATGACTACCATTGTGACACATCTATTCGGTGGTTCTGCAGGACGAGAGGGTACTGCTGTACAAATTGGGGGGAGCATTGCAGGTTTGTTCGGACGCTGGTTTAAGCTAAATGAAGCTGACACCAAGGTCATCCTGACTGCTGGTATTGCCGCGGGCTTTGGAGCGGTCTTTGGTACGCCACTTACCGGCGCTATCTTTGCCATCGAGGTGCTTACCATAGGTAGGATGAAATACGATGCTTTGTTACCCGCATTGATCGCCAGTTTCATAGGCGACCTGTCAGTGACACTTTGTGGCATTCATCATACTGCCTACCACATCGACCCCATCATCACGAACAGCAACTTCCTGTCTGCCTACTATCCTGTGAACGTAGTACTGATCATGAAAATTACCTTCTCAGCAGTATGTTTCGGCCTGTCTAGTTATCTTTTTGTTTTTTTGATCCATCAGATTAAAGCCTTTTCCATAAAAATGATCAGAGTCCAATGGTTGATTCCTGTCTTTGGGGCTGCGGTTCTCATCTTAATGACTTCCCTGCTGGGAAAACCAGATTACCTGGGACTTGGAGTGGAAAGTGAATACCCGGGTGCTGTTACCATTCCTGCTGCCTTTCAGATCGGGGGAGCCGATACCTGGAGCTGGCTTTGGAAAAATATTTTTACAGCTGTCACACTGGGAACTGGATTTAAAGGGGGGGAAGTGACACCATTATTTTATATGGGTGCTACCCTGGGCAATGTGTTGTCGGTCGTTTTGCACGCGCCGGTAAGCCTTTTTGCGGCTTTGGGATTCATTGCTGTTTTTTCCGGAGCAACCAAAACACCTTTTGCCTGCACCCTGATGGGGGCTGAACTTTTTGGCATCCAATATCTTTTGTTCTTTGCACTGGCTTGTTTTATTGCGTACTGGTGTAGTGGTCGTCCCGGAATCTACTCGGCGCAAAAAACAGGTGTTACTAAAATTAAACTCGGTCCATGAGAGACGAAACGGCAATCATCAGCTATGTAAACAAATTTGTAAAACTCAGTCCGCCAGAGGCTGAAGCGCTCCTTTCTGCCTTTCAGAAAGTAGTTGTCAAAAAGAGACAGTCAATCATTCAGCCTGATTTCCCTGCCCCTTACCGGTATTATGTTTTGGAAGGTGCCATGCGTGCCTATGTTGCCGCAGAGAATGGGCAGGAACATACCATTTCTTTTGCTATTGAAGACTGGTGGATTACGGATTACAACAGCTACTTATACCAGCAGCCTGCCACGATGTTTGTTACTGCCCTGGAGGATACAATTGCCCTACGTCTGTCTCATGTTAAAGAGCAGGAACTAAAGGCGCAGAATCCTAAATTCGAGACCTTCTTCCGGATCATTGCAGAGCGCGGACTGGCCTATCAACAACGGAGAATCATTATTAACCTCACCAAAACTGCTGAAGCACGTTATGGAGATTTTCTTGATAAATATCCTTTGCTGGCCCAGCGTGTTCCTCAATATACGCTGGCCTCATTTTTAGGAATGACTACTGAATACCTCTCCAAGTTGAGAAAACGTATGGGAAGTAAAAAGACCTGAGAACAGGTGAAAGGAGCCTCGTGATAAAACAATGACCGGCAAATTTTTATTGAACTAGATTAACCTGTTTTCTTAAACCAGTTCATCAGCAGTGAACCTTTTGTCGCAGATATTTGTACTGTTCAGCAAGCAATTAAGCAAGCAGGTACGCTGTCTGCGTGCTGAGCAACAGAAAGAAAAAATAAAATGAATCAAAAAATGAGTAATTCAAATCAAAATACCTTAACACCGGCAGTGCTTTGGATCATGGCGATCTCATCCGGCCTGATTGTAGCCAATAACTATTATAATCAACCCCTGCTTTCCCTCATCGCAAATGATTTGCACATCTCCGCTGCCAGTGCAGGGAAGATCGCGATGATGACCCAGGTCGGCTATGCTGCAGGGCTATTCACGATCGTTCCATTAGGCGACCTTGTAAGACGAAAACGACTCATCATGATTCAATTCGCTTTTATACTGCTATCGCTAATCGGGATGGCCATGAGCAGATCCATCTGGCAGCTTTATACTTTTAGCTTCCTGATTGGGTTGACTTCGGTCATTCCGCAATTGTTAGTCCCAATGGCCGCCAGCTTGTCCACACCTGAAAAACGTACACAGTCCATCGGGTTTGTAATGAGTGGTCTGCTGATTGGTATTTTAGGATCAAGAGTGCTCAGTGGCATTGTCGGGGAATTATACGGATGGCGAACGATGTTTTACATTGCTGCGGTGATTATTCTGGTGCTCTGGGGAATGATTGCATGGAAGCTCCCAGAGGTATATCCTGAATATAAAGGTACCTACCTGAAGCTGATGAAGTCTGTAGTTTATTATGCCAGGACAGAGCCCGTGCTGCAGGCTGCTTCCTTCCGTGGTGCCTTTGCTTTTGCCGCATTCAGTGCATTCTGGACCTCACTGGTATACCATCTTGAACAGCCTCCATTTTTTGCGGGTAGCAGCGTTGCAGGCTCCTTCGGTGTCATCGGGATGGCCGGCGCACTGGCAGCAGCGCTGGTCGGAAGAATCGCGAAGATAGTTCCTTATTTCCGGCTGACGCTGTATCTCATCCTTGCTTTTATTGCATCTTGGCTCATCTTCTATGGCATCGGCAACACCTATATCGGACTGATCCTGGGGGTTATCGTAATGGATGCAGCCATGCAGGCACTACACATCATGAACCAATCCTCCATATTTACACTCCATCCTGAAGCAAACAACAGGTTGAATACCGTATATATGACTTCCTATTTTGTTGGAGGTGCCCTTGGTACCTATCTGACGGCAATCGCCTGGCAGCAGTGGCTCTGGAATGGTGTCCTGATGGTTGGCTTTGGCTTCAGCTTTTTAACACTGGCTGTGCATTTCCTGTACAAACGCAAATCCGCAGGTCTGAAAACTGCTTAATGAAATAAATTAACCGGTGGCAGGACAATGGGTTATGCTGCCGGTTTTCCCCTTATTTTTACCAGACTCTGTTTGAAAGGGCTGATCGGTTGATGAGATGAGATGTTTTTCAACGCTTTTTTCCAGATGGTTAGCTCCCCTGTCGGTAGATCAGTAATGTTTTTGTCTGAAATAGTCTCACTTTGATAAAGTGTTTCTTCCACTATATTTTTCCTGGGTGTAACCTTCTCCTTTTGGGCTGACAACAACTTTTCCATATCAGCCAATCTGGCTTTCAGTTCATTTACTTCCTGCTGCAAGGCATCATTTCCTAAGCTTTCGACAGCTGAAGAAGTTGGCTTACCATTATTTTTCGATAGTTGCTTTTTGCTTGTCGTTTTTTGATCGGAGCCCTCTTTTATAGCTGTTTTTTTGTTTCCTTTCTGTTTATATGTTAAAGCCTTATTATCTTCAGAGACTATAGACACCGCCTTTTTCCCTTTGCTTTTCTTAGTGATCGGAGGATATTCATCGTCCACGAATGCAAAACGTGCTTTTTTAAAATTTTCAGGTCTATCCTTAAACTCTCCTGGGTTGATGCTGAAGTTACAGATCATTGCCGGGCAGAAAGACTTGCTGTTTAAAGATACCTGCAGGTTAGACCATTGTTTGTGGAAATGTAGTGCCATGCTGGTCACACAATAGCAGCCTTCCGGAACATCATACGACCATTCCATTGCAGTAGATTTTTGGTCAGACCAGTCTACGGAGAAGGTTTTTGTCTGCTCTGCAGTCATCTTACATTCGTCTTTTGTTTTTAGGGAAGCGATGTATACGGAGACAATGATGGTGCATTGATCGGCCTCTGTAGGAAATTTAAGGGCTTTTTTGATTTCGAACTCAGGAATGCTTATGGTCAGTTTCCCTTCCTGAAGATTAACCTGTGGCAATACATGTAGATTTTCTTTCAATGGGGAGGACTCATTGAGCTCAAATCCTTCCAATGGCTTAAAGCTCTCAGGTAGGAAATGAAAGTTCCCGGTGGCTTTATCCCGGTGTTTGAGCAGGATTGCGGTCATTGCCTTGGTCATCCGGTTGACCATGGCCCCGTCATGAATAAAATGAATCGGGTACATCCATTTGCGAAGGATGGCGCTGAACCTGCTGCCCAGACCGAATACGGTAGAAACATTTTTAGTCGCAATGCTTTGCTTGATGTCGAATACGCGCTGTTTAACTACCTGGATATCCCTCCAGGAGCTAAATGTTACCGGACCTACTGCTCCGGTAATGACTTTACCTTTTACAATTCCCATATAAGATCAGTATTAACGATGTATAATCTCTAGGGCAAATATAAGCACTCGAGATAATAAATCAATAGCAAATAGACTATAAATTAATGGTGAGTCCACGTATTCTTGGGAATACCTGCTCTTGACCTGCAGTAAATGTGGACTCAACGTGGACTTATATTATCGTTTGTACAGTTCTTGTCTAGTCCTGAACTAGCTATACAGAGTTAAGTCGTTTTTATTCTTTGAGTTCTTGCTCCCACCAATGGCTGCTTGGCAGGATGCTGTCGAGCACCACCTTTTCGCCAATCTCAGGAGTGGTAACGGGAAGGTTCAGTGCTTTGGCTTCTTTCAGTACGCGGCGGATGGACTCGTCCCACGCATGGGTAGCGAGAGAAAATTTACCCCAATGCACGGGAAGCAATAACTTTGCCTTCAGCTCTTTGGCCGCTTTTGCAGTTTCTTCAGGCATCATATGAATGTTTGCCCAGAAAAGATTGTACTGGCCGTCTTCGAGGACGGCGAGGTCAAATGGTCCATATTGCTCACCAATCTTCGCGAAGTGATGGTCGTACCCGGAATCTCCGCCCAGGAAGAGTTTGTAATCTTTGGACTGAAAAACAAAAGACGACCATAACGTTTTATTGCGCACTAATCCTCTCCCGGAAAAATGACGGCCCGGAGTAGCGGTGAAAATGGTTTCACTGTCGACAGCGTAACTCTCCCACCAATCCAGCTCCTTGATTTTATCAGCGGCAATTCCCCAGTGTTCCAGATGAGCGCCCACCCCCAGGGAGGTGACAATAATGCCTACTTTGTCTTTCAGCTTTTTGATGGTTTCATAATCCAGGTGATCATAATGATCATGAGTGATCACCAGCACATCTATTGCCGGCATATCTTCCACATGATAACTGTCTGCACCGTTGAAAGCTTTTGTTCCTGCATAACTAACAGGAGAGGTTCTTCCGCTGAATACAGGATCGACCAGGACGTTGCGTCCGTTGATCTGGATCAGGTAAGAGGAATGGCCAAACCAGGTCAGCTCCGGTTTTGCTGATGGTGTCACTTTGAGGTCACGCTTCACAGATGGCAAGACATAATCGGGCGTTTTGCGCTCGTGTTTGCCGAAAAGGAAATCCACCATCACCGAGTAAAAGGTTCCGCCACCTGTAAACGTAGGGGTGGGCGACTGGTTCTGAAATGCGCCATCTTTATATTGAGGCGACTTTTTGATGCGCTCCAGTCTCGCACCCGAAGGGGCAGTTCCAAAAGAGGCTTGTTGCAGGAATAGATAGGTAACTGCTGCGATGATACCAATGGTGATGAATAGGATGATCATTGTTTTTTTGAGTAATCTTTTTAGTTTCATTTAGACCTGTGGATAGGAAACGATGCAAAACTAATTTTATTTGAAACAGTATGGTTTGTTGTAGAGTCCAAATTCGATTTTAATGGGTTTCCTGACATGTTTGTGATGGTTAGACGCAAACACGAATAAACGAAATTTACTGGCATTTATCTTGTACAATGCAGCAGATAGTGATTTGTATCAAACTAAATTGCTCGTTCTCTTACCTTGGTAGCTGATGTAAGTATAACTGTGAAGATAAGTAGACTGTTCGGCTCAGTTGGCCCTGAATGACAACCATCAACTAAAGCATGAAATTGCAAAATATAATGAAATTAAACCTGATCATCTTTTCTTTTTTTATAGTGCCGTTCTTTGCATATGCACAGCCTTTCACGTTCAGGTCAGAAGCTACGGCCAAACCGATCGAGTTTACGATGAGCTGGGTAGGCCATGGGAAAGCAGCTTTTGTACGGTACAAAGGCAAAACAGCCGTCATCCCGCTTCAGCTGAAGTCGAGCGTGCTGGATACCACGGACCGCGAGAGTGGACAGCAGGATGTTCATCATTTCAAATGGAAAGAGGTCTACAATGGAAAAGTCACCGGAGAATATGGCCTGAGTATTTGTTACCGCGCAGTTGAAGATATCTATTACATCAGGGGCAGCGACCATAAAAAGACGGAGTTCAAAATTGTTGAGGAAAGTGTTCCATTTGACGGTAAAAACCAGGCCTTGCTGCATCAGGCGATGTTCAGCTTTAATGTTGTGGAGGATGATCTACTCAGCATCAGATACGGCGATGGTGCCATTGTCAAAAAGGAACTGACTCCGCTTCCTGATGGCGGTGTCCGGCAGACGCTGGTTGCGGACTACAATTTTGATGGTTTCGACGACATCTCTTTTTCTTCTCCTGATTTTGGACAGGGCGTATACCGTTTATTTGATATTTTTCTTTTTGACCCGTTCAGCAAAAGATTTCGTCCTTTAAGCTTACCTGCGAATGGCAAAAGACTTTGCGACGGTTTGTGTAATGTGGAAATTGATGCAAAAAAGAAAATACTGACTTCCTCCTGCCGGGGTGGGGCGGGTTGGCATAAGGATTATTATCAGTTTGATAAATCAGGGAAACTGGTCTGGCTGAAGTCAGAGCGTAAAAGCAGCTGATCCTGTCATTGTTTACCTCATTTTTGAATTCAACATTCCTCATTTTTAAATTGAACATTAATGAAACCAATTGAAATTATGAAAATAAGACCGTTATTCATCCTGCTGTTCCTGGTAACGGCGCTCGGATTTTCCTGTCAGCAGGTGTCAGCGCAGGGGCGCAGTACCTACAGGATGTTCGATTGGGAGCTGACCAAAATCCTGATGACCGTTACAATTGACGGAAATCAGATTGAAGTTTCCGGTTATCATGTCATGGGGCAACCTTATCAGATTGAAAAAGCTTTGTTGCCTACTTCTGCACCAGACCTCTTTTATTTTGATGGAAGTGTGATGCATCTGGTTACAAGCGAAAGTAAGGCGCCTTTCAGGTTGGTGTATTTAGATAGGAGTTCAAAAAAACTAGAGTTGTATGGGGATACTGCGTTCGCGGATCAACGGGCTGTGGAGCAGTTCATCTCCAACAGGAAAAATCTGATCACCAGCTTCGCATATCTGCTGACTTCCGACCTGGAGCTGAAAGAAGCCCAGGCTTTTCCGGCTCTGAAAACCATCAGCAAAGCAGATCAGGAAAGGTATCGCAGGGTCGACAAAAAGCGTTATCAGGAACTCAGCTCGTTAGATCTCAATGGCTTGTCTACTGATCAAAAGGTCGTAATGATGGTTAAGCAAACGAATTTAATCTACCGCAATTGCCTGCTCATTGGTTATCGGCCTCCGATTGATCAGTCGGAATTTTCATTTTTAAAGCAGTTGACTTATCAGGAACCATAATCTTACTTGTAGGAGCAGGGAATATTAGGGTCTGTAAGCTTATCAGCCTGGAAGCTGTAATCGGTATCACATAGAAAAAAATAGCAGAGAATTCCATTCTTATTTCTATTTTTGTGTTGATCAATACAAAAATAGAAATTCAGATGAGAGGCAGGCCCAGTGCTTATGATGATCAAGAGGTAATACAAAAAGCTCAGGAGGTATTCTGGACCAAAGGGTTTACTGCGGCTTCATTGGAAGATGTGCTCAAAGCGATGGGTATGGGCAGTGGCAGCTTTTACAACGCGTTCAAAGGTGGCAAAAAGGAAGTTTTTAGAAAAGCCATCTTGCAGCGTCGAGCAGCTTTTCAGGAATTTAAAAAAAGGCTTCAGCACGCTGAACAGCCGATGGAACTGATCAGGGATTTCTTTCGGAGCATGGCCGTGGCAGACCTGGAGACACATAAAAAAGGTTGCATCATTGTCAATACGGTTGTTGAAATGGCATCATTGGATGAAGCGCTTGAACAGGAAGCGGTAACTGTTTTAAAGGAAGTAGAGGAAATGTATACTGCGGCAATTACAAAGGCCCAGAAAGAAGGTACAATAAAAAATCAAACTGATCCGGTGGTGCTTGGACGTTACCTGATTACGCTTTGGAATGGATTAAACGTGACCCGCAGGATGTATCCTGATGCAAAGGTCCTTCGTCAGCAGATTGACATGCAGCTGGAAATCATCAGCTGATTTTTTTTATCCTATTTTGTAGTGATCAGTACAAAAATAAAATAGACTTTATGGATTTACAATTGAAATTAAAAACCGCTTTCATAAGTGGTTCTACGCAGGGTATTGGTTTTGCTATTGCAAAGCAGCTTTTGATGGAAGGGGCGAAAGTGATCATCAATGGAAGGACAGCAGAGAAGGTGAGCGCTGCGGTGGAGCAGCTGCGGGATGAGTTGCCGGGAGCAGATGTAACAGGGATTGCTGCCGACTTTGGTGATGTGACACAGGTAGACCGGTTGTTGAGCGGATTGCCAGAAATTGATATCCTCATCAATAATGTCGGGATTTTTGAGCTGAAACCCTTTGCCGAATTGAAGGACGAAGAATGGATGCGGATATTCGAGGTCAATGTCATGAGTGGCGTACGCCTTTCCAGGGTGTTGCTGCCAAAGATGCTGGAAAGAAACTCTGGCAGGATCATATTTATCAGCAGTGAGGCAGGCATCAATATCCCGGAAAACATGATCCATTATGGAATGACAAAAACGGCAATGATTGCAGTGAGCAGGGGACTTTCTCAGATGACTAAAAATACATCAGTAACGGTGAATGCCATTCTTGGCGGGCCGACTTATTCCGACGGGGTGGCAGCCACGGTAAACCAGATTGCTGAGGCGCAGCAGATTAGTCCGGAACAACTCAAAGCTCACCTGATGAAAACTTTAAATCCCGGATCCCTGTTGCAGCGTTTCATTGAGAGCCCGGAGATTGCAAATCTGGCGGTATACCTTTCCAGTCCGCTGGCCATCGCCACCAATGGCGCCGCAGTCCGCGCAGATGGTGGGGTACTCCAGACGATATAAATACTCGTTTTATTTGATACTTTGGCGTACTGAGCAGGTTATTGTTATAAATTAGCAGCGCATTGTTATAAATTAGCGCTGCTAAAGTATCAAAATGAAAAGCTACCTGTTTTTGTTTCTCGCCATCATCTGTGAACTCACCGGCACCACCTTTATCAAAAAGTCCGAAGGTTTTACAAAGTTAGGTCCAAGTATCATTGTGGTGTTGGCGATGGTCGCTGCATTTTATTTTTTGAGCATTGCCACAAAGACGATTCCGATTGGGGTAGCGTACGCAATATGGTCGGGGGTAGGGATTGTTTTTATTACGGCAATAGGAGCGCTTGTTTTCAAACAGGTCCCCGATGTATACGCCATCATTGGCCTGTCGTTGATTGTTGCCGGTGTGCTGGTGATCAATCTCTTGTCAAAAACAGGAGGGCATTGATTTCTCAACTTGCCAGCTGAAACTCAACTTTGTCGAGCAGGCACTGGATGTCGAACGGCTTGGGCAGAAAATCATTTGGATGACATGACTTTCTCAATAACCGCTGTGGATCGTGACTTGCGGAAATCATGATGATCGGCAATTTTGCGGTTAGCTCCTGGTGTTTTAGGTTATTGCAGATGTCCCTGCCGTCCACATCTCCAAGCATGACGTCTAAAATGATCAGATCAGGAGTAAATTCATCGATATTGCTTGCTACATCGCGGCCGTTGTCAAGGCCTTTTACGATATATCCCTCCATCTCTAACAGCCATGTGATGACCTCACGGATCTCCCGGTTGTCATCCACCACAAGTATTTTTTTCATATCAATCGCATTCATAGGTATCTGTACAACTGTCTGGCCAGTAAATAGTTTTGGCTTTCTTACAAAATTTTAACTTTTGTGTTGAATGATGACAATTGTTTAATTTATGGCTTGTGCGATATTCGCAGGACGCGCAGGTCAGTGGTTCATAATATTCTACTGCTTTTCGGCATTGCCGCTGATGTATAGCTCTTTCTGTTTATTGATGTTGAATTTGAAAAGTTCCTCAGTGGTGACCAGCTTTCTGGTGCAGGTCTCTACATCGACACCACCTTCCGTCCACAGATAGGGGCGGAAGCTGTAGGATTTGTTGCCGTCGAGATAAGCGATGAATTTATCCCAGGTAGACCACCTCAGTCCCTTGTAAAATTGTGCAAGGTCTCCATTGAAACAAAACTGAAGAAATTCAGTGTACCCTAATCCCATAGACTCCCATTTCAGGCTATTTGGCGCAAGGTAGTAGACTGCCTTGGTATCCTCCCCGAAGGCGCCATAATTGATGGCGAAGAATCCACCTGCAGCATCATCAGCAACCAGCAGGTATGCAGGGAGATCACCAAATTCCATAATGGTTTTGCCCTTGTTCCATTCCGAAACCGTACGCGTCAGTCGCGGGTTTCCACAACCCAGTATCCTGATCCAGCCACCATCAATCATAATTCCGCCGCTGTTGTAAATGACCGCACCAAGGGTGGAGTAGGTGGATACCTGTGTGTTGTATAAGGTTGTTCTGGCTGCAGCAGGATCATAGATGAGCACCTCAACTTTATTCTTTGCGGAGTCGATCCATTCGAGTACCAATGGCCATGCAGGGTCTGTTTTGTTCACTAACTCGTCCAATGACTGCATTTTATTCTGTGCGGAGGCGTTCAGTGAAAGAAAGGTGATCAGTAGTACTGACAGGCTTTTGAAGGTACTTTTCATGAATGAGAATTATCTTTTTTCAAAGATAGAATGATAAATGGAATTTTATTCTCTACAACTGTTTTTTAAACTCACTCGGGCTGACACCGTATTTAGTTTTAAATACTGTAGAAAAATACGTTGCTGAAGCAAAACCGACCATGTAAGTGATTTCCGAGATGTTGTACCTTTCATTCATCAGCAGGTATTTGGCCTTTTTGAGCCTTCTGCTGAGGATATATTCGGAGATGGTGCATCCCATCAGGGCCTTGATCTTGCGATAAAGCTGTACCCTGGAGAGGCCGAGCTCTTTAGCGATCTTATCTACGTTCAGGTCTTCGTTGGAAAGGTTGTTTTCAATGAAACCAGCAAAGTCGTTAACGAACTTTTTGTCAATAGACCTGGAGATCGGGATCTTACGTTCCGTTTGAAATTCACTGGAGTAGTGTTCTTTGAGGACCAACCGGTTTCGGATCAGTGTTTTTACATTTTCCATCAGGAACTCCGCATGGAAAGGTTTGGTGAGGTAGGCATCTGCCATGTTTTTGATGCCTTCTACCTGCTGCTCCAGGCTTCCCTTGGCTGTAAGCAGGATGATCGGAATGTGGGAAGTCCGGATGTCGCTTTTCAATTGATTGCAGAGTTCATTTCCGGATAACAAAGGAAGGACCACATCGGAAATGATGAGGTCAGGTACATGTTCATAAGCCTCCTGTATGCCAATCTTACCGTTATCAGCAGTAAAGACCTCATAGTCCGGGGAAAACTTGTCGACCAGGTATTGCAGCAGCTCAGGATTGTCTTCCACGATGAGTAGCGATTGCTCCTTTACATAAGAGAAGGGGCTTTTGGGAACTTCTGTTTCCGCTTTACTCAGGTCGTCCGTACTGAAGTTGACCTGGTTGAAGAGTGGGACATAAACAGAAGGACTGGATGTTTTTTCATTTTCCAGCAGGTGCTGGTCGCCCAGCGGGAGCATGATGGTGAAGGTACTGCCTTCCCATTTTTTGCTGTTCAGGAGGATATCACCTTTGTGCAGTTGCATCAGCTCTTTGGAGAGGCACAGGCCCAGACCTGAGCCCTGTGCTGCGCCACGTTCCACCTGGTAAAAGAGGTTGAAAATGTTTGTGGTTTCATCTGGTTCCATACCGATGCCATTGTCTTTGACGTGGATATAGAGCGTATTTTCCGCTTCATGTTTGTCGATCGTAATGTGGATAAAGCCATGCTCGGCAGTGAATTTCAGGGCATTGGAGATCAGGTTGAAGAACACCTTGTCCATCAGGTTCATGTCAAACCAGGCCATCAGTTCGCGTTCTTTATGGAGCAGGCGAAGGTCGATGTTTTTCTTGGCCGAGATCGGCATGAACAGCTCCAGGGAGTCTTTGATGAAGCTGATCAGGTTGTTCTCTGAGGCATTCAGCTGGAGTTTATGGTGTTCAATCTTGCGGTAATCAATCAGTTGGTTAACCAGTCGCAGGAGCCTGATGGAGTTTTTATGGATCAGTCGCAGGTTTTTTCCTGCTTTGGCCTGAAGACTTTCGTTGGCAAGTAGGTCATCCAGAGGGGAAAGGATCAGCGTAAGCGGTGTCCTGAACTCATGTGAGATGTTGGTGAAGAAATTAAGCTTGGCTTCCGTCGCTTCCTTTGCTTCCGCGGAGATGGCGATGAGCTGGTTTTTCTGATTCAGTATTTCTTCATTTTTCTGCTCCAGGCTTTTGTTGATCTTTTTGTTTTCAGTCAGCGAGTGGTAGGCCAGTCCGCCGAAGATGACGGTCAGCACCAGGGCAACCACAAGGATGTTGAAGATAAAGCGCTGGTTGTTGTACAGTTCTTCCATTTCTTCGAGCAGTGTCTGCTGGCGTTCAATGTCTTTCTGTTGCGTTTTGATCCTTTCCCACTGCATGTTCATCAACCGGACATTACTGCTGTCGATGACCAGTGAAGGCAGGATGAGTTCTTTGCTGAACGGAATTTTGTCCATGATTTTTATGGCTGTGGTAATGGCTTCTTTACCACCTGTAGGGTACAGCATACTTGCATCGATGAGCCCATTGGAAATCATCTGCAGTCCGCCGCCCGCGCCGGGGGTGGCATCGATGCCTATAAATTTAGCCTGACTGGCGATACCGAGTTTTTTGAATACCGACTGGGCGGCGAAGGCCATGTTGTCATTATGAGCAAAAACCACATCGATGTCGTTGAGCTGGTCTGAGATTTTTGACAATTGTCTTTCCGCATTCGGTTTCATCCAGTCGCCGTACACCTGGCTTTTGATTTTCAGGTTGGGGAACTTCTTTAGTCCGTCGTTGAAGCCCTTATTTCTTTCAATGGTGGGTGACGATCCCGGGAGGCCCATGACCTCCAGGATGTTTGCCGGTCCGCTGATGGTATTGCCGAGATACTGGCTGGCCATATAACCAATCTGGTAGTTGTCGGCCCCCACATAACAGGTATACAGGTTAGAAGTCGTCTTCCTGTCGATCACAATGACGGGGATACCATCACTATAGGTTTGCTCGACAATTTCGGTGAGGGGTTTCGCTTCATTCGGCGAGATGATGAGCAGGTCAATGCCCTGGTCAAGCATTTCTTTCACCTGCTTGATCTGTGTATTGCTGTTGTTGTCGGCATCCGCATAAACCAGCTTTGCCCCCGGGTGCAGGGAGAGTTCCATTTTCATTTCATCAAGCATGGTTTTTCTCCATAGATCGGAACCTACACATTGAGAGAAGCCAATAAGGTAGGCATGTTTCTCTTGTTTTTGGTTACAGCTGAAGCTGAGCAATGCAGTGATGAAAAGGAGGAGATATCTTGAAGGTAAGTTCATGACCAGCTTGAAAAAATTTGGTTAGCAGTGATAAACTTAGCTAAATCCTGTACAGGATCAAAATGCGGGAGGGCGGCCGGCATTAAATGCAGGCTGATTCATGTAACGAGGTTTAACAATAGCAGATACAATACTGAATATATCCGCTCACGATGGTGTAGTATTTTGAGTTATCTTATTGTTTTTCAGTATGTTGATTTGTTTTTGATTTTGCTTAAAATTTAATGTTTATGATACATTTTTTTAAGCCCGGAGCGGGAACTGGCGGTACTTTAGCTTCAATCAAATATAAATTCAATGGGAAAATTTTCTGTCTTCACCTGGGCAATTGTTGTGGCTCTGGGAGGTTTTTTATTCGGCTTTGACACTGCCGTAATTTCCGGTGCCGAACGCTCTATACAATTATTCTGGAACCTGGATGTCTTTCAGCATGGGCTGACCATCTCCATCGCGTTGATTGGGACAGTGATTGGATCGCTGCTCGGGTCGGGGCCTTCCGACAGGTTCGGACGTAAGAATACCTTATACTTTATTGCACTTGCTTTCCTGCTTTCTGCATTAGGAACCGCAATGGCTTCCAGCTGGCCAAGTTTCCTTGCATTCCGCTTTCTTGGCGGACTGGGGGTAGGGGTTTCCAGTGTGACTGCACCGATATACATCTCGGAAATCTCACCGGCCGACCGACGTGGGCGGCTGGTGGCGCTCTTCCAATTTAATGTAGTGCTGGGAATCCTGATTTCCTATCTTTCGAATTACCTGATCAGTCAGACCGGCGAATCCTCATGGCGCTGGATGCTGGGTGTGCAGGCTGTACCTTCAGTAATCTTCCTGGTGCTCATTTATACCATCCCCGAAAGCCCACGCTGGCTGATCCTGAAAAAGGGCGCCATCGACCAGGCGCGTAAGGTTTTACAGATCATCAATCCACTGAACGTCGAAGAGGAGCTGGCACAGATCCAGAAATCAGCCATCGTTAAAGGCAATTCAGGCGGCGGAACCCTGGAGGATGCCGCGGCAGAAAAAGCTGCAGGCCACCTTTTTTCTTCGAGATACAGGAAACCGGTGATGCTGGCGGTGCTGTTTGCTTTTTTCAACCAGGTATCCGGTATCAATGCGATCATCTATTATGCACCAAGGATTTTTGAAATGGCCGGACTGGGTGCACATTCGTCATTGCTTTCGACGGTAGGCATCGGCTCTGTCAATTTTATCTTTACGCTGCTGGCCATCAATTTCATCGACCGTGTAGGGCGGAAGGTGCTGATGAAGATCGGTACGGTAGGGCTCATCGCCTCACTGCTGCTGGTGTCTTTTGCCTTTTATACCAATAACCTGAGTGGATTTATCATTCCCCTCTGCCTGATGTTGTTCATTGCCTTTTTCGCCTTCTCGCAGGGTGCGGTGATCTGGGTGTTCATCTCAGAGATTTTTCCTAACCAGGTACGTGCACAGGGGCAGACGCTGGGCAGCTCCGTACACTGGGTGATGGCAACGCTGATTGCTTTTTCTTTCCCTTACTTCGCCGAGAAACTGGGTGGGGGGCATACCTTTTTATTTTTCGCAGCCATGATGGTGCTGCAGCTGATTTTTGTATGGCGCATGATGCCGGAAACGAAAGGGCGTTCTCTGGAACAGCTGGAGGAGGGGCTGTAATTCTACCAATTTCCCGCCTGCCAGCTCTCCATATGCGAGCGGGCAACAGGGACGATCATCTTCAACTTCTGCCTTCAGTGATGAGGGAGAAGTGAATGTAAAACCAAATATAAACTTAAACATATGAACAAAATTTTAATCTTTTGCAGCCTGCTGCTTTTCCTGTCTGTTACAGGATACGGACAGTCCAGGCCAATCTCGGGAAAGGTGACCGACCAGCAGATGTTGCCGCTGGAATCAGTGACGGTGACGGTGGTGGAGACTGGTAAGTCGACACAAACCAATAAAGAAGGCAATTATAGTATTGCCGGAATTACAGGGCAGACCTTGCGCTTTGCTTACGCTGGTGCAGCCCTGAAAAGTCTGGCTATTCCCTCTGGAAATACGCTCAATGTACAGCTGGAGACGACCACAGACCTCAGCGAAGTGGTAGTGACCGGGTATCAGCAGGAACGTAAAAAAGACCTCACCGGAGCCGTGTCGGTCGTAAGTGTGAAAGACATTAAAGATATCCCTGCAGGTAACCCGATCCGTGCGCTGCAAGGCCGTATTCCAGGCGTATTCATCACCGCTGGCGGTGCACCGGACGGCGGTGCAAGTGTACGCATCAGGGGGATTGGAACACTTGGTAATAACGATCCGCTGTATGTGATCGACGGAATCCCTACCAAAAGAGGGCTACAGGAATTGAATCAGAATGATATTGAGTCAATACAAGTATTGAAAGATGCCTCATCGGCCACGATCTACGGATCCCGTGCGGCCAATGGGGTCATCATTGTGACCACCAAAAAAGCGAAATCGGGTTACAGCAGGGTCGATTTTGATGCTTCTTCATCGCTCCAGTATTACAATACCAAGCTGAAGACACTCGACGCTGAAGGGCGTGGCCGTGCTTACTGGCAGGCCGCCGTAAACGATGGCGCGAACCCCAATCAAAATCAGATATATCAGTACGATTGGAACAATGACTTTAACAATCCCTTATTAAATCAGGTAATCATCCCTGAATATATTGATGGTGCGAAAACAATGAGGTCGGCAAATACCAATTGGTTTGATGAGATCTCGCAAACTTCCCTGCTCCAGAGTTACAACCTGAGCATTGCCAATGGCAATGAAAAAGGAAACAGCCTCTTCTCTTTGAGTTACTTTGACAACAAGGGCATCATTAAGGAAACCAGGGATAAAAAGATTACTGGCAGGATCAATTCCGCCTATCATCTGCTCAATGGCAAACTGACGATTGGCGAAAACTTGTCGGGCACCTACAAAAAAGATGTGCTGATCCCTACAGGAGACATCACCAATCTTTCCCTGATCGTATTTCCAATTGTACCGATCTATACGGTTGATGGTGGCTGGGGAGGACCGGCAGCAGGTATGGCCGACCGTCAGAACCCGATGCGGCTTATTGGGGACAACAAGCAGAATTACAACAATTTCTGGAGGGTATTTGGTAATGTGTACGCCGACCTGGAGATCATCCCAAGTCTGAAATTCAGGACCAGTTACGGGATTGATTACAACGGGAACTATGCAAGGACATTGCGCAAATCCTATACTTCAGGTTTCCTGTCTGACCCATCCAATGCTGTCAATACCAACAGCAACTATGAGGGCAACAGAATTTGGCAGAATACGCTGACCTATGCGCTGAAGAAAGAAAAACATCAGTTTGATTTCCTTGCCGGTCATGAGCAGATTGACATTATTTATCAGGGACATAGCGGCTTCCGCCAGGGGCTTGCACTTGAAAACATGGACTATGCCTACCTTGACGCAGGTTCTACGAATAAGGACAACGGCGGAAATGGAACCAGCAGTGCGCTACTGTCCTATTTTGCCAAAGCCAACTATTCTTATAATGACAGATATCTTTTCTCCGCCACCGTACGTCGCGATGGTTCCTCCAGATTTGGGAAAGAAAACCAGTTTGGGGTCTTTCCGGCCTTCTCCCTCGGATGGAGATTAAGCGAAGAGGATTTTATCAAAAAGAACGTTCCGTTTGTATCTGACCTGAAGCTGCGTTACGGCTGGGGACAGAACGGAAATCAGGAGATTGCCAACAATGCAACCTATACCCTATATTCGGCAGTCTATGGTACAAACGCCATCGGTAACTTTGATGGTGGAACAGCTTACGACATTGATGGTAAAGATACCGGTCAACTGCCCTCGGGTTTTGCATTGATCCAACAAGGGAATCCAACCCTGAAATGGGAAGCGACAACACAATCAAATTTCGGACTTGATTTTGGGCTCTTTGATCAATCGATCTCCGGATCACTGGATTACTTCGTGAAGAAAACTTCAGATATATTGATCAAACCTGCCTACCTGGCTGTCATTGGCGAGGGAGGTGACAGGTATGCAAATGGTGCCTCCATGCAGAATAAAGGACTGGAGTTGCTGTTGTCATGGACAAAAGAGGTCAGTCCGGATTTTTCCCTTACGCTAACCGGCAATGTGTCTACCTACAGGAATAAAATCACTGAGCTGCCTGAAGAAATCCTGACTTCATATGCTGGAAATGGAACGGATAAAAATATATTGGGCAGACCGATCGGCTCTTTCTTTGGTTACGTGGCTGATGGGATCTTCAACTCTGTGGACGAAGTGAATGCACATGCTGCCCAGCCGGGTAAGGCTCCCGGAAGGATCAGGTATAAAGACCTGAATAAGGATGGGGTGATCGATCCGCTGGACCGGGATTATATCGGTGGCGGTGACCCTAAATACATCTATGGACTGAATACCTCTATGCGTTACAAAAACTTTGACTTTTCGTTTTTCCTGCAGGGTGTGCAAGGGGTGGATGTAAGTAACAGTTATAAAGGATTGACCGACTTCTCCTCACTACAGCCTGGGGCAAACTGGGGAGTAAGGACGCTGGATGCCTGGACACCTTCAAATACAGGTTCCTCAATTCCGGCACTGACGCTGGTAGACCGCAACAATGAAGGGCGCTTTTCTACCTACTACCTTGAGAATGGATCTTACCTGAAGCTGCGCAACATCCAGCTGGGCTACAACCTGCAGAATGTCTTTAAAAAGGTTCAGCAGGCAAGGGTTTTTGTTCAGGCAAGTAACCTGTTTACCATCAAGGGGAAAAGTTATACCGCAACAGATCCGGAAAATCCCGGCAATGGTTACCCGATTCCAGTGATCAGCACACTGGGCTTTAGTGTTTCATTTTAATCAGACATCAGATATGAAAAGATATTTATTAATGGGCGCATTCTTCTGCATGATGACGGCCTCCTGTTCCAAAGTCTTGGATGAGAAACCGCAGGGCGTGGTTTCTTCGGAAGACCTCAACACACCCGAAAACGTCGACAAGATGGTTATTGCCGCCTATTCATCGTTAGGTAACGACTATTGGGCGGCGCCTTACAGCAACATGTGGGCTTACGGTAGCATCCGCAGTGGTGATGCCTACAAAGGTGGTGATGGCCCCGGGGATGTGGGTGATTTTAATGCTTATGAGACCTTTGCCCTGAATAGGGTAGACATTGGCAATGCGGATGTGACCTGGTTCAGGTTATACCTGGCCATTGGCCGTGCAAATGACGCGTTAGCGCGTGTAAACGCTATGAGTGATGATTTTGCACAGAAGACCACCCGTCAGGCGGAACTTCGTTTCCTTCGTGGTCACTTTTATTTTCTGTTGAAAATTCTGTTTAAATATGTGCCTTACATCGACGAGACCATTCCAAAAACGGAATATGACAAGGTTTCCAATGTGGCGCTGACGGATGCGGCGTTGTGGGATAAAATTGCCGGCGACTTCCGTTTCGCTGCCGATAACCTGCCGGCAGATCAGCCACAGAAAGGTCGCGCTGCCAAATTTGCTGCCAAGGCTTACCTGGCAAAAGTGCTGTTGTACCAGGCCTATGTACAGGATGAAAGTAATAATGTCACCAACATGGATCAGGCGAAGCTCACTGAAGTGAACACCCTTTGTGATGAGGTCATTACATCCGGGAAATATGCACTGAGTGCAGACTATGCAAACAACTTCCTCTCACAGTTTGAAAATGGGCTGGAATCGGTATTTGCCATCCAATATTCCATCAATGACGGCACGCCAAATGGACGTGCCGATAATGGCCATTCGCTGAATTATCCAATGAATGTGGAATATGGCTGCTGCGGTTTTCATACGCCAAGCCAGAATCTGGTAAATGCTTTCAAAACAGCCAACACAGGTCTGCCAATGTTTAATACATTCAATGATGTGAATACTGCTGCAGGGGATAACTTCCAGACGAACACTTTTGACCCCCGCCTGGACCACTCTGTAGCCATCCCCGGACATCCTTACAAATACAAACAAGGTTTTCTGTTCCAGGTTTCCTGGACACGTGCTCCGCAGATTTATGGTCGTTTTATGAGCCTGAAAGAAACTGTGGCGCCAGACGACCCATCATTCAAGAAATTCCCGCCATTTATGTCGAGTTCCAAGAATTGGGCGATCATCCGGTATGCTGATGTGTTGCTGTTTAAGGCGGAGGCATTAATTGAATTGGGAAGACATACGGAAGCTTTACCACTTATCAATTCATTGAGGACCCGTGCTTCGAACAGTGTTTCTCTTTTGAAACAAGCTGATGGAAGGAGCAGTTCCAATTACCTGATCTCCACTTATCAGCCTGGAGTGAATTGTACCTGGACACCGGAATTTGCAAGGGAGGCCATGCGTTATGAGCGCAGGATGGAGTTTGCGATGGAGGGGTACCGCTTTTTTGATCTGGTACGCTGGGGCATTGCTGCGGAATACCTGAATGCCTATTTTACCGTGGAAAAAAACCGGGCTTCCCATCTAAAGGACGCATTCTTTAAGAAGAACCGCGATGAGTACCTTCCGATACCTCTAAACCAAATCAACTTTAGCAAGGGTTTGTATCAGCAGAATCACGGCTGGTAATCGACAAAGCTTTTCGTTTTTTATAGACGCTCTATTGATTATTTTATTCAGCTCCCGGGATTCCCGGGAGCTGTTTTTTTGCCTGATTCTTTATACATCTGATCACTTTATCGGTGATACATCTGGTTGGTGAATAGCGATTATGTCTGATGGCTACTGACTGCTGAGTTCGATCCTGCCGCCGTTTTTGAAAAGATCATGAGGTACGAAATAGCCGTCATTCTTTTTGCCATCGACTTTGATACCGGTTAGTTTACGTCCTTTTCCTGGTTTTTTAATGGTGATGTACTTGCCATTGCTGGTTCTCCATTTCACCTCTTCAAATAGCGGAAGGCTGACGATATATTCGGGATCCGTTGCAGAGAAAGGATAGAGGCCGAGGGCACTGAAAACGTACCAGGACGACATCTCTCCGGCATCGTCCATCCCGCAAAGCGCCAGGCCTTCGTCGCCGATACCATATAATGTATTCAATATCGTATCCAGGATTTTCTGCGATTTCTCAGGTTTGTTGATGAAGTAATAGGAGAATGGCGCTTCATGGTCTGGCTGATTGCCGTGGCAGTATTGGCCGATCATGGTTTCCACATTCCTGGCGATGTAGTTGGGGTTCCAGGGCAGGGTAAACAGGGAGTCCAGTTTGGATTCAAAGCCTTTTGCTCCACCATAGAGTTCTACCAGCCCCGGCATGTCATGAGGTGCGAAGAAGGATACCTGCCATGCGTTGGCCTCGCGGTACATGTATTCATAGTAAGGGAACTCCGGGTTGAAAGGTTTGATCCAGTCGCCATTGGCCAATTTTCCTCTCATAAACCTGGTGGAAGGATCGAACATGTTTTTATAATTTTTGGATCGCGCCATGAGGATCCGGTAGTTGGCGGTGTCTCCAAGTTTTTTTGCAATTTGAGCAAGGGAGTAGTCGTCATATGAATATTCCAGTGTTTTTGACACGCCGGCGCTGGCGACCGTTTCTACCTTCGGATTCGGGACATCTGCATCAGAGATGAAACCTTTCTCAATATACTCTGCGATGTGAGGACGTGCGCCACCAGAAACATTGGCGTTTTTCAGGAGGATCTGGTAGGTGCCTTTGATGTCAAACTGATCGATCCCACGCAGGTAAGCACCGGCAATGGACGACTGACCATGGTCGCCATGGAAAAAGGTAGGAATGAAACCCGTTTTGTCGCCAACGTCTTTCATGGATTTAATGACGTCCAGTGTGACCTGCGGCGAGATGAGCCCAAGGAGCACATCTTTATTACGGTAGGTATCCCACAACGAGGGCTCCGTGTAATAATTGAAATCTGCCTTTACCACCTGGTGTTTGGCATCCGTATACTCGCCGTTCACATCGCTGCGCAGGGCGGGCCATAGGAAGGATCGGTACAGGCAGGAGTAGAACATTTGCATTTGTTTCTGACTGCCACCTTTCACCTGTATGGACGAAAGGAGTGTTTCCCACTGTTGGTTACCCTCTTTTCGGATCTGGTCAAAGGATTTGTTGCCGATTTCCTTTTCCAGGTTCTGACGTGCATTTTCAACGCTGACAAAAGAAATACCTATTTTCAGTGCAACAGGATTTTTACTTCCATTGGCGAGGTGAACAATGGCATGACCACTACGTTTTCCCACTTCGCTGATGTCCAGCTTCTCAATTTTATCGTTGAGGGTGGCATAGAAGTATATTTTTTCACCTGTTTGCTGGTATCCCTGAATGGCAGAGTTGCCCACCTGTTCAATGTTCCAGTTTGAAATCCTGTTGTTTGCTTTGGCAAGGTCGAACAGGATCCTGCGGTTTTCATGGTTTTTGTATTCATATTGATGGAATCCGCAGCGCAGGGTGGAGGTAAGGCTGACGTTTACATTGTAGTCGTCGAGGTAAACCTGGTAAAATGCCGGTGCCGCGCTTTCCTTCTGATGTGAAAATTTAGATCCGAACTTGTTGCCGCTGACACTGCCGGAAATTGGTAATATTGGCAGGTTGCATAAATTCCAGTGTCCTTTATTGGTATGCGTGAAACCATAGATGGTATCATCTTCATACTCATATCCTGCCCCTGATCCGTATTCTGTGATCGGGCTCAGTTGCACCATGGCATTGGGTAAGGAGCTGCCGGGAAAGGTGAGTCCGGCCCATGACCGCCAGCCTTCAGGGAGTTCATAACCCAGGATCTTTGGGTCGGTAAGCGGTGCGGTGCCAATAAAGGTATTGACGTACTTTGTGTAAGTTGTGGTCTGGCTTTTAACTGCTGTGGAGGAGAGCAGGCTCGCCGTCAGCAGGTAAAAAAGGGTTCTTTTGTAGGTTCTCATTCTCGTTAATTCGATTTAGTGTGAACTCAAATATATAAAAAAATATCCCTGCAGTTGTTGACTGCAAGGAATGACGTTGAGGTTTAAGTTAAAGCGGATATCTGTCTTTTTGTTGTTCTATTTCAAATACTTATGGTTACTTTAAGGTTTTTGAAGCTTATGGTTCGCGTTAGACGTTTAGTATTGCTTTTTAGTTTGTTGTTGCCTGTGGCTGCTTATAGTCAGAAGGCTTATGAGACCATTCCTTATGCTGCGCGGTTTAATGGTCAGCAAATCAAGCTGACTTTTGCAGACGGATATATTGGTGCATCAGAAGTAATGGTTACGAAGGCTGGTAGGAAAAAGAAAGATTTGTTTATTGCCGATCAGGGGTTTGTCGGAAAAGACCGGCAGTTGAAATTCAGTGCTTACAAAACTTCTTCAGCGGCCGCTGGAGATACGTTTGTATTGACTGACATAGAAGAGTTTTATGATGAGCTGCCAAAAGTAATCCGCTGCTGCTATAAAAAGGGAGGAAAACGCTATTCCATCAGGTTTATCAAACAATAAGTCAGCGGTACAGCTGACTTAATATTTATTGCAGTAGAGTGGACCAGGATTGATTTTTGTTTATGGGTATCGCTACAGTTGATGTCGCCAGACATTTGAGCGCTGCAATTCCGGAGCTCAGGGAAAACATAGATCGCCTATCATTTCAACTACCTTTCAGATGAAGACCTCAACAGGTTCTTCAGGATAACCATTTGTCCGAGGTGATAGTGGATGTGCTCTACACTGCCCTGAAGATTTTTGTAAGCCGTTGAATAACCTGGAAGGATAGGATTTTGCAGTTTAGCTCCATCAAAGTTGCGGATGGCATCGGCGAGCTCCCGGGCAGAAGAGATGTTGTCGTCCTTCATCTGCTCCCAGCTTGTTTCATTCTGTGGTGCCGGGACATCAAAGCCATTGGTGTCCGGAATAGTCACTTTGATTCCGGCGATGCGCTGAACCATGATCCTGTTCCAGTAGGTGAGGTGCTGCAGTAAGGCGGCAATGGTATTGACGGAGGCGGCGGTTACTGTAGTGGCTTCGACCAGAGTGACGTCCTGAAGTACGGAACTAACGTCGGTTCCTGTCCAGTTGTTGCCTTCGTGAACATCTGTGATGTGCTGGGCGATGAGTGCTGTAATTTCCATAAGACATTAACAGCCATGGTCGTTACAAAGTTTCATTTAAGTCCTTAAAATAGTGTCGGTTCTCTCGAATGTGAACTGAACAGACTGAACACAATAATTTTTAAACTAATTTATTATTATAGCTGTTTATTTAATTGAACTATTAATTTTATGTTATGAGCGTAGCACATCAGACAACAGATCACCAGCAGATTAAAGACTGGACAGTGGAACGTGGCGGTGTTCCTGCAAAAGTAAAAGACGCAAGCCAGGCAGGTGGCGCCCTATTGAGAATTCATTTCCCAAAACATAGTGAGCATAAGAATGAGCTGGAGGAAATTGACTGGGATGATTTCTTTACAGAATTTGAGAAGGATGAACTGGAGTTTCTTTACCAGAATAAAAAAGGCGACGGTGCGCAAAGCACTTTTCATAAATTCGTAGAGCGCCGATAATTTTTTGCCGTCAATTTCGCGAATTGCATTAAATTGCAACGTGAAATTAAAGTCTCTCCTATTTGTCATCATTTTCTTTCTTGGGGTCACAGCACGTGGCCAGATGGAGCTGCGGTCTGAAGGTAATTTTTTGTCTGCAATTCAGATGCTCAAAGTCATTGTTACGACGGATGACCTTACAGTTTTCGCATTGGCAGCGGATGGTAAAGTGTATTACAAGCGACAGCAGGAGTCAGACTTCATGCTGAAATCGCTGAGCGGTTCGCTGACGCTGATCAGGTAATCTGCGATGTTGAAACGATTTAGTGTATATTTTTTTATCTTAGTCGCTTCACACAGAATTTGAAATCAATTATGAAAAAGCTTTTTTTTCTAGCCGTTCTCCCTTCGATTTTAACGTACAATGCCTTTAGTCAGGGAACTCCCCCAAAGGCGAAGAAACAAACCGGTTTAACCCAATACGTAGACCCCCTTATCGGTTCTGGTTTCCACGGACACGTGTTTGTGGGGGCCAATGTGCCGTTTGGTGCGGTGCAGTTGGGGCCAGAGAACATCTCTGAAGGCTGGGACTGGTGTTCGGGATACCATATTTCGGACAATACCATCATTGGATTCCCTCACACTCACCTGAGTGGCACGGGGATAGGTGACCTCGGTGATGTAAGTTTTATGCCGACTACAGGGCCTGTTAAGGTAAATAAAGGAACAGCAGAAAATCCTGAAAGCGGTTTTCTTTCCACATTTGACAGGAGCACTGAGGTTGCCAAACCAGGCTATTATAAAGTAAGCCTGCAACGCTATGACATTGATGTAGAGCTCACCACCAGTAGACGTGTGGGAATGCACAAGTATACCTTTCCGGCATCCAACCAGTCGAACATCATCATCGACCTTCAGGAGGGCATCGGATGGGATGCGCCTGTAGAAACTTACATTGAGAAAGTCGACAAAAATACCATTACCGGATATCGTTTTTCCAAAGGCTGGGCGGTAGATCAGCGGATTTACTTTAAGGCTATATTTTCCAAAGACATCAGGGACTTTGCGGTTTATGACAGCACCGCACTGAAGCCGGGTACCAGTCTGAAGGCCACCAGGGTAAAAGGCGTGCTGAGCTTTGCCACGAAAAAAGGGGAAGTAGTTTATGCTAAAGTGGGCATATCGCCGGTGAGCATTGCCAATGCTGCGCTGAACATCAAAACAGAAGTCCCGGGATGGGATTTTGAGCAGGTAGTGAAAGCCGCTGATGCCTCATGGAACAAGGAACTGGGAAAGATCACGATCAAGGCAGATTCATTGAGCCAGATGAAAAAATTCTATACCGCAATGTACCATACCATGATTGCGCCGTCGACCTTTGACGATGTAAATGGTGAATATTGGGGAACGGATAAAAAAGTACATCAGAATGAAGGTTTTAACAATGTGACCACCTTTTCTCTGTGGGATACCTACAGGGCGAACAACCCATTGTCGACCATCATCCACCCGGAACATACCAACGACATGATCAGCTCCATGCTGGCCATTTATAAACAACAGGGAAGTTTGCCGGTATGGCACCTGATGGCGAATGAAACCAACTGTATGGTGGGTTACAGTGCCGTGCCCGTGATTGCCGATGCCATCCTGAAAGGATACAAAGGGTTTGATGTGGATTTGGCTTATGAGGCGATGAAAACCACGGCCATGCAGGATGTCAGGGGAACGAAATTTGTGAAGTCGCTGGGATACATTCCTGCCGACAGCACCGCTGAGTCGGTGTCTATGGGACTGGAATATGCAATTGCCGACTGGAGCCTGGCGCAGGTAGCAAAGAAAATGGGTAAGTCTGATGACTATGCTTATTTCAGCAAAAGGGGCCAATATTACAGGAATTACTACGATAAGAAAGCTGGTTTTATGCGCGGCCGCTTGTCTGAAAACACCTGGAGGACGCCTTACACACCTTTCATCTCGATCCATGAACATGGCGATTTTACAGAAGGAAATGCCTGGCAATATACCTTCCTTGTGCCTCAGGACGTAGAAGGACTGGCAGAGATGCTGGGTGGTGAGCAGGCCTTTAACAACAAGCTGGATTCCTTGTTCATTGCAAAAGGCGACATGGGTGATAAGGCTTCAAACGACATCTCCGGGTTGATCGGACAATATGCGCATGGCAATGAGCCGAGTCACCATGTGACCTATATGTATGCATACACCGGGCAGCCCTGGAAAACTGCGGAGAAAGTCAGGTTTATCCTCGATGACTTCTATACCGACAAACCGGACGGCATCATCGGGAATGAAGATGTAGGTCAGATGTCAGCATGGTACGTGTTGTCTGCTGTGGGTTTCTACCCTGTAAACCCTGCAAACGGACAGTATGTATTTGGTAGCCCTGTAGTGAACGAGGCCACGCTGAAAGTTGCGGGCAATAAAAGCTTTCATATCGTTGTGAAAAATAATGGGCCTCAGAACAAATACATCAATGGCATGACGCTGAATGGGGTGACGCACAATAAAACGTACATCTCCCACCAGAACATTACCAAGGGTGGAACCCTTGTAATTACGATGGGCAGTAAACCCGGAACAGTATGGGGTGTAGGTGCCGAGAATAAGGCGGTGTCTGTGATAAAATAGTTTTTTAGCGACCTGAAAAACAAAAAACCCCGCTGCAGCTACGCTGCAGCGGGGTTTTTTGTTGTATTGTCTTTGAGGTGAGCTTTTCCACAGGCGAATCTATTGCTCCAGCAGCACCTCGATCTGAGCGGAGAGTTTATGCTCCATTTCAGCACCTTCAAAGCCGATGGTACGGAACTGCATGAGTCCCTGACCGTCAATCACGGCGATGGTGGGGATGATGTTGAAGCCGATCTTTTCGCCGATATTTGGGTCATTGTTAAAATATAGGGGGAAGGTATATTTTGTGTTTTTTGCTGCCCAGCCCTGAGCGTCCTTGATGGTGTTGCGTGCGCCGCTGTTGACGACCATGAACATCACCTTCGGGTTGCTTTTATACTGGTCATAGACTTTTTGCAGGTACGGCATTTCTTCCATGCAGGGGATACACCAAGTAGCCCAGAAGTCAATGATGACAATTTTTCCTTGCATCATCTCTTTGCTGACGGGCTTTCCATGAAGATCGGTGAAGGCGTTGAGCACCAATCCTTGTTTGTTCATGAGCTGTTTTTTCAGCGCAGCTTTCAACTGATTTTTCCGGAGTGTTTCCAGCCCTTTAATTTTGGTGTTGAACTCCTCTTCGGAAGGATTAAACTTCAGGAAGCTAACCTTTGCTGTTTGAATCGCAACGGTATCTGATGGGTCGCGGAGCAGCAATTGCCATAATGTCTCGTAAGATTGTTTTGGGTTTTCCGTTTGTGCATAAACGGAAGCGGCATTCATCAGGCCTGCCTTGCTGTAACCTGCTGCAGTCGCATCTGCAGCGTATTTTAGTGCATTTGCCTTATCTTTTTTGTAAAGGTAGTTGAGTGCGATGAGTGACAGTAGCTCTGATTTGGCTTCGGCGATGGTTGCCGTCCTTACGCTGTCCGGAACATAAGAAGGGATATGTCCGAATTCAGGGAAGTAACGGATGATCCCTACCGGCCAGCGGTCCGTCATGCCAAGTGCGGTATTGGCATAAGCGATGGCGCTGTCGGGCGCCAGCTTGTTGGCGGTAAGAAGGGAGGCGATCTCCAGGATGTTTTTCGGTGTCTGGGGGCCATCTTCCTGCAATCTTTTTCTGGCATGGAGCAGTGCTTTTGTGGCGTTGCCCTCAGCAGCATAATATTGAAAGAGGAGGTCGTGGATGGCTGTAGAGCCTTCTTCTCCCGCTTCATCACCAGCTTTGAGCAGAGCCTCCAGCGGAGTGATGCGGGCGGCGGTATCAGGAAGTTTAAGGATTGCCGAGGTCCGGTAATCTTTGGCGAGGTCGGAATTTGGAAAACGCTGCAGCACCACCTTGCGGATGGAATCGAGCCTGGAGTTTTCGCCGATCATCAGAAAGCCCATGGTGACTTTATTCAGGTTGCTGACCACAGATGGATTTTCTTCAAAGCGAGCGTGAATGATCTGCAGCGCCTCATTGCGGTATTTTGTTTTTTCCTGAGGGGTTTTCGCAATGCCCATCAGGATGGCCTTCTCACGCAGACGGGCTTCATAGTTGTCCGGAAAGGCAATGAGCTCTTTGTGGATGAGCCCGAGTTGTCGCTGGGGAAGATCGGCAGCTTTACCCAATTGTGAGGGCAGGCTGTAGGACTCATGAAGATAACTGTCTTTTACACGTTTATTGCCATCATACACAGCAAAGGAATAATGCTGATGGGCGGCAGGCTGGTCTATGTTATTACCGCTGTTAATGGTAAATGAGGCAAAAGTAGCATAACGTTGCAGGATGAAGGAGGCTACCCAGTTGTTGCCTTTTTTTTGCATCTGCAGCTGCGTTGGCAGCTCGTAAAAACGTGAAAAACTAAAGTTGACATACGGCTGCGGGGCATCACTGTTGATTTTCGCCCCCTCTGCATCTGGATGATAGGTGATGGTGAGGAGCTGTCCGCGTTGTGGATGCGAAGGCTGTATGTCGACGACCTGTGCTTGCAACTGCTGGAAAGCAGTTGCAAGGCAGATCAGGAGGAGATATCTTTTGATCATGGTGTTGTAATTTGACTGTAACCTTCATTTTGAACCAGCTTGCCATTGGTCCTCATGGCATCCGCCGGAATGGGCATCAGGATGGCGGTAGACTTCCATGCGGCCTTCAGTGGCTGCAGGATGTCATCAGCACGGGTTTTGCCATTGTCGCCAGTCACGCTTTTCCACCGTTTAAGGTCATACCAGCGATGGCCCCATTCAGTAAACAGCTCTACGCGCCGTTCCTGCTCTACGGTAAGCATTCCTGCGGCGACATTCGCCGGTACCGGCAGTGCTGCCGCTGTAGGGTTTGCTCTTTTGTGAATTACATCGAGGTCTTCCATTCCGAGGGCAAGTTTATTCTGCTGGATCCTGGCTTCCCCACGGATCAGGTAGGCTTCGGCAAAGCGCAACACCATGGAATACTCCGTAACGCCTGCCGGATTTGTCCTTACCTTGTACTTGTAGGGATAGGTATGGGTCAGCGGAGGTGTTGCCGTGGTGGTATAAACACCTGTCCAGTTGGCTTTGCGCAGGTCGCCCGGCTCGAAGGCCTCAACGAGGCCACCCGTCCCTTTGGTAAGCCGGTAGTAGGCCACAGGTGCGGTGATGCTCGCCGGTGTCATGGTGAAGCCTTCCCAGGTGTTCCTGCTTCCGCCGGTATTGACCGCTTGCAGCTGCCAGATGGCTTCGCGGCTGTTGGCCAGGAAGGTTTTGTTCATGTCATTTCCCTGTAGCAGCTCGTAGTTGCTATTGCTGATGACTTCGCTGGCCTCGATTTCTGCCTGTGCGTAGTTTCCTGTGTAGAGGTAGGTACGGGCAAGCAGCAGTGTCGCTGCACCTTTGGTCGGTCGTGTTCTTCCACTCTCCGGATAGTTGACGCTCAGGAGCGACTTCGCCTCCGTAAGGTCTGCAATGATTGCCTGATAAACCTGCTCCTTTGGTGTTCTTGGTAGATTGGTGTTGGTCTGTACATCTGTATTCAGGATCAGCGGTACGTCGCCAAAGGTGTTGACGAGGTAGAAATAAAGAAAGGCGCGCAGGAATTTTGCTTCACCGAGCAGTTGGTTTTTTACGGCAGGGCTAAGGGTCGTCGAGGCGGTAACTCCTTCAATGACGGCCGTCGCACGGTAGTTGTATTGGTAGGGTTCTGCCCATAGCGCGTTGACAAACCTGTTTGAGGGTAGCACACGGTTGTTTTTGAACTCTTCCCATTCCGCAGTGGAGCTGAGGGCATACGTGAATTCGTCGGCGTTCATGCCGCCCATAAACATGGTGACGATGTTGGCATACTGGTAGTTAAATCCGTTCATGTCTGAATAGATGCCGACCATGGCTGCGGTAGCCGTTTTATCGTTGATAAAGACCGTCCCGGAGGCCAGTTCTGTCCTTGGGTCATCCACTTCGACGAATTTTTTGCATGCGCTGGTGCAGGTGATCAGACCCGCTATAATGATGTATGTAAATGCTTTCATGATGTTAAATTTCAGGGGTTAGAATGAAAATTGCAGGCCGGCGGTGTAGGTCGTAAGTTGTGGTAGTGCTGTACCCTTGGTCTCTGGGTCGAAGCCTTTATACCCGGTGATGGTAAAGAGGTTCTGCCCCTGGACGAATACTGTCAGGTTGCTGATTTTCAGGTTTTTTGTTGCTGCTCCTAAATTGTATCGTAATGAAAGGTTTTTTAAACGTATGAAAGAAGCATCACCCCAGTTGGCCGTCGACAGTCGCCATTGGCTATAGGCGGCATACGCATCGGAGCCCGCATCGGCGGTTGCTCCCGGGATGCTGGCTGTTTGTCCAGGTGTGGTCCATCGCTCCAGCGCACTTACATCTTTATTTCCGAAGAAGCCGTAGGGCGTCGACTGGTAGCCATAGTTGAGCAAGGGACCTTCCTGTTTCACAAACTGAAGGAAGAAGTCGAGGCTCCAGTTTTTATAGCTGAAGCTGTTTTGCATACCCCCATAAAATTTGGGCGTCACTGTGCCTAGGATGATTTGGTCATTTTCTTCATCTATGCTGCCATCATTGTTCTGATCGGCGAAGGTAGCATAGCCATTCTCTGGATCCACCCCAGTAGAGACGTAACCCAGGGTAACGTTAATTGGCTGTCCGATGAAGTATGTTCTGGCGTAGGAAGAGTTTTCCAGTCCGGGATACTTCAATAATTTATTCCTGGCAATGGTCAGGTTGAAGGAGGTGTTCCATTTAAAGCGCTCAGTATTGATGTTGCTCGTGGTCAGCTCCAGCTCAAAACCTTTATTTTCAAGTTCTGCCGGAAGGTTGGCGATGTAGGACTCAAAGCCCGACTGTGAGGACAACACATAGTTGACCAGCATGTTGCCCGATTTGTTGCGGTAATAACTGGCATTCAGGAGGATCCTGTCTTTGAAAAAGCCCAGTTCTGCGGCCACTTCAAACTTACGGTTCACTTCCCACTGGTAGTTCTGATTCGGGAACCTGCTTGGGTATAGTGTTCCAGACCCCGCATAAGGGAAACTGGTAGGCGACCAGCTGTCGTAATAATTGTAGTCGCCGATCTGGTCATTACCCACAGTCCCATAACTGGCCCTGAACTTTCCGAAGCTGAGGACGCTGGGATGATCTTTCAGGAAGGATTCATTGCTGAAGATCCAGGCGGCACCAAGGGCACCAAAGTTCCCGAATTTCTTTCCTGGACCGAACCGTGAGGATCCATCACGCCTGAAGGTACCATTCAGGATGTATTTTTCATCCCAGTTGTAGGTTGCACGACCAAAAACAGAGGTGTATTTGTAGTCGGTATAGTTATAACTCCTCGATTCCAGTGTGACTGCAGCATGAGGATTGTTCAGTTGCTCATCACTCGCAAAATCGATTCCTGTAGTGGCCGCACCTTCGGTGATGGCGGATTGCAAGGTAGCTCCCGCAAGCAGGCTTAAGGTACCCTTTCCGATTTTGCGGCTATAGTCCAGCTGCGGTTCCACGATGTAGTTGTTCCTTTCATTGTTCCCATAGAGGCCGCTGCTGGTGGTGTAGGTATTCGGATTGAAGGAGCGTTCCGGCAAAGTCTGGGTCTGGTTCATGGAGATGCGGTTGTATCCAAGGCTCAGCTGGGCATTCAGGCCCTCCAGGATGTTGTACTTGGCCAGCACATTTCCCGTCAGGTTTTTGTTTGAGGATTCATAACCACGTTCAAACAGCGCCATGGGGTTTTGCGAGTTGCCGAACCAATAGAAACTTCCGTCAGGTGCATAGACCGGGAAGTTTGGCGGTAGGTTGAAGTATTGCGATAAGTCGCTGATGAAAGATTTGTTCAGATCAGATACATATTTTACAGATGCATTGATGTTGAACTTACGGTCTACCGACTGGTGGTTGACATTCAGGTTGATGGCACCACGTTTATAATCCTGCGTGCCAGGTGTTACTGTGCCATCCGTACGGTAAGTACCGCTGAAGAGGAAGTTGGTTTGTTCAGATCCACCGGATAAAGACAGCTGTGCTTCAGTCATCGCTGCGGTGCCGCCCATCAGTTTATCCTGCCAGTTGTTGTCCAGCTGCTGGTCCCATTCCAGGAGGTCCGGTGCCGATTCCAGTGTTGGTGTAACCCCGTCGTTTGCATAAGCCTCTCGACGCAGGGCGAGGTATTGTTCGGTGTTGAGCATGTTGACCTTATGGCTGACAAAAGAGGCGCCGCTATATACTTTACCGTCAACGCTGGTTTTTCCGCTTTTTCCTTTTTTTGTAGTGATGAGGATAACTCCGTTGGCACCCCGTGATCCATAAATTGCCGTCGCATCAGCATCCTTCAGCACGTCAATGCGTTCGATATCAGCAGGATTGATGCTGTTCAATGGGCTCGTATTGCCGTTTGCGCCCGTAAACTGGTTCAATGGAGTGGAAATGAAGGGCACACCATCAACAATGTACAACGGGTCTTGTCCGCCAAGGATGGAGTTGATCCCACGCAGGTGAACACTGTAGGCCGCGCCGGGATATCCGGAGGTACCGGTAACATCCAAACCGGCCACGCGACCCTGCAGTGCAGCAATGGGATCGGAGATGGTCTGGCTGGAGATGTCTTTTGAGGTAATGGAAGATACTGCCCCTGTGTTGTTTCTTTTGGTGGTGGTGCCGTAACCGATGACTACAACGGCATCGAGCGTACCTACATCAGGCTTGAGGCTGATGTTGATGTTTTGTTTCGATGCAGCTTTATATTCCTGTGTTTCATAACCCACATAGCTGAACAGCAGGTATACGGTGTTATCGGCGACAGAGATAGAAAAGCGTCCCTCCCCGTCGGTGGTTACCCCATTGTTTTGTCCTTTGACTTTCACGGATACGCCTGGCATGGGCAGGTTTTTCTCATCCCGGACTACACCGGTTATGGTTTCCTGGAGTACTGCCTGTTGTGTTGCCGTGGAAGGCGTCTCAAAGAGTATGATGCTGTTGTTGAGTTGTTTGTAGCTGATGCCAGTTCCTTTGAGCAGCTCATCAAGGGTTTCTTTTACAGACCTTTGGCGGCCGTTTATTTTGAGGTTTCTGAAGGCAGAGATCAGCTCATTGCGGTAGGCAAACCTAAAGTCGGTCTGTTGTTCAATCTGGCTGAAAGCATTGCGTAGTGTCCCATTGTTGACGCTGACAGATACATTCACTTCGCTCAGCGTCTGTGCAACACCCGAAGCGGCCATGAGGCTGCTGGCCGCGAAAATAATGAACATTAACATGATCGCGTTTACTTTCATAAAAAATCTTAGTTTTTTGATAAACGGAGAATAAAATACCGGCACGCACCGGCTTGCATAGCGCGTAAAAATGTAATACATTGCGTAGGGTTTAGGTTTGAATCAAAGAAAAATTTAAGACCCATTGGCGAGCTCCGGCTGCAACCGGAGTTCGCTTTTTTTATGGTCTTTCATGGATCAGTAGGGCGGAGAGGCTTTATTTTTCATCTGGTTGTTTTGGTTTAGGTGGTGGATTAACATCCCGGTCCGTTGATGGTGATCAGGTTGTCTTTTAATTGGAGTTCAGCTCCTGTAATTGCGGCGATCACATGGATCACCTGCTGGATGTCGTTGCGGTTTAAGAAAGCAGCGGTAAAGCGACAGGATTTTACCTGCTCATTTTCAAACTTCACTTTCAGGTGGTATCGTGTTTCGATGAGGACGGCAGCTTCAGCGAGACTGATGTCGTCCATGATCAGGTCTTCATTTTTCCAGTTGACGACCGCTGTGGCATCTACATGTTCAACAGGCAGCTGCTTTGCTGCCGGCCGCCAGGAAATCTGCTGGTCGGGCAGCAGGATGGCGAGCATCCGTGGACCTTCTTCTACCTTTACCTTTCCACGGGTTACGGTAACCGTAACAGCGGTGTCGGCACGGTATGCGCGAATGTTGAATGTCGTTCCCAGTACGGTGGTCCTGATTTTTCCGGTATGGATGATAAAAGGTTTTGTAGCATCATGACTGATGTCAAAATAGGCCTCACCCTCAAGTGTGACCTCCCTGGTACCGCCATTGAAGGACTCCGGGAAGTCCAGTTTACTGTTGCTGTTCAGGTGCACTGAGCTGCCATCGGGCAGTTTGATCCATTTATGTTCCTGCGGTTTTTGTGTTGCAAGCTGGGCTGTGGTGGTGCGTACTTTCGTCGCCGGAAGCGGGTGACGGGAAGAGATCAGCCAGTAGCTGACGCCAGCTATCAGCATGATGCTGGCAGCAATACTTAATTTTCTCCATAAGCGGACGGGAGCCGCCGGTTTAAGGTGGATGTCCTGCTGAATGCGGAGAAAGATCTTTTCTTCATCCACAAAGAGGTCCTTAGGACTGGCCTGCTCAAAGTCGGGCATGGCGGCAATCGCTGCAGCTTCCCATTCCTCCTGGTAAATACCTTTTTCAATCAGATTTTTCACCTCTTCGATCTGCGCTTTGCTGCACCTGTTGAGGATAAAATCTACAAATAATTGTTTGACGGACTGTTCCAAAATTTGCCTTGTTTCCTAATATTACAATTCAGAAGACCGGTACATTTACTCCCTAATGAAATAAATCTTTATTGATGGCAAATAAAAAAAGGGAGAGGAGCAGCGCACCGTGTCGGTCCATGAAATCCTTAATCGCTTTGATGGCTTTCACCATCTGGCTGTTTACGGTGTTGTCGCTGATGCCCAGTACTTTTGCAGCCTCCTTATAGGAGTACCCCTGGTCGCGGCACAATTCATAGATCTGCCTGCGTTTTGGCGGGAGCTGATTGATGGCCATTCTGATCAGCTGACCGGTTTGCTTCCGCTGTGTATATTGCAAGCCGTTTTCGGACTGGTGTATGGCATTGCTGAAGATTTCCTCAGAGATGCTGCTTTCCCGGGATGCCCTTTTGATGATGTTCAGTGCATGATTTCTGGCAATGGTGAAGAGGTAGGGGCCGAGCTGTCTTTCAGATTCGATAGATGGGGCCAGTTCCCAGAGTTTTACGAAGGTTTCCTGTGCTACATCTTCAGCCAGGTCCGGAGATTTTACAATTCCCAGGGCATAGGCATATATTTTCCTGATATACAAAGCGTAAAGTTCAGAAAAGGCCGACTGGTCCTGTGTTTTAAGTTTTTCTAAAAGTAATTTTTCCCCACCTTGCATCTGCATATTCTACGAAAAACAGTAGATTTTAAAAGAACCCCCGCAGATTCTATACATTCCAAGGGAAATTTAGGCATTTTTATGATAATAAATGCATATTATATGATATACGCTGGTGATGCATTACTTACCTTACATCAATGTGACTTGATTTTGAGGCCGCTATCTTTGTGGTATAACTAAGAAAGGAAATATATGTCACAGTTTGTTTTGCACAAAGGAAATACCAGGGGTCATGCCAATCATGGTTGGCTGGATGCCCATCATTCGTTCAGCTTTGCCGGATATTACCATCCGGAGCGCATGAATTTTGGTGTGCTGAGGGTGTTAAATGATGACCGCATCGATGGTGGAAAGGGCTTTGGCGCACATCCGCACGATAACATGGAGATCATCACGATCCCATTAGAGGGCGCATTGGCACATAAGGACAGCTTGGGTACTGCATCCGTAATACAACATGGCGATATTCAGGTGATGAGTGCTGGCACTGGTGTAAGCCATAGCGAGTTCAATGCAAATGAAGACCGTGCGGTGAAGTTATTGCAGATCTGGTTGTTCCCGAACAAGAAAAATGTTTCACCACGTTATGATCAGCTGACATTGAATGTAGATGAGCGTCACAATCACTTCCAACAGATCTTATCGCCAAATGCGGATGATGCCGGGGTGTGGATCCATCAGGATGCCTGGTTTTCGTTGGGAAAATTTGATAAAGACTTTGAAAGCACTTATCAGATCAAAAAAGCAGGGAATGGGGTGTATGCCTTTGTGATCAGCGGAGAAGTGACGATCGACGGACAAATATTAGGTCAACGCGATGCCTTAGGTATATGGGAAACGGACAGCATCAGCTTTAAGGCAAATACCGCAGATGCGGAAGTCCTGTTGATGGACGTCCCTATGAGTTTGTAACAATGACGAGTTTATAAATTGAAAATGAAGGTAACCATATTATATATAGGTCGTGATCCTGAGATCACCGTGGTCATGCAGCGGTTGTTGAACACCAGGGAAGAATGGACAGGCCTTACAGTATGTACCGATGCGGAGGCTGTGGCCATCTGTGAAGCGCAGCCGCTGGATCTGGTGCTGCTGGGAAACGGGATTACTGAAGATGAAGAGCATGAACTCCGTAAAGCATTGACTAACTTAAGGCCGGGGCTGAAGATCATTCAGCATTATGGCGGTGGCAGTGGTTTGCTTTACGGAGAAATTGCCGGAGCCTTACAGTAGACCGCGTTTGATCAGCATCGGTTTGATGTCCGGTTGATGTCCGCGGAAATCGGAAAACATCTTTCCATAATCTTCCGTATTTCCTTTGGAGAGGATCATATCGCGGAAACGTTGTCCATTGGCTCTGGAAAGGCCGCCATTTTCCTGAAACCAGGAGTAGGCGTCATTTTCCAGCATGGAGGTCCAGGTGTAGGCATAATAACCCGCCGCGTAACCATTGCTCCAGATGTGCAGGAAGTAGCTTGAACGGTAACGTGGAGGCACCTCCATCAGGTCCAGGCTGGTCTTTTTCAACGCTTCTTTTTCAAATTTATCCACGTCCTGCAGCGGTGCTGTGGGAGGGAGGGTATGCCATTGCATGTCGAGGTCTGCAGCAGCGAGGGCCTCTGTAAATTCATAGCCCTGGTTAAAGGAACTTGCTTTTTTGATTTTATCAAGTAGTGCCTGCGGCATAGGTTTACCTGTCTGGTAATGCACCGCATAATTTTTGAGCACTTTGGGGTCTGAGGCCCAATGTTCGTTGAACTGAGAGGGGAACTCTACGAAATCGCGGGCTACATTGGTGCCGGACAAGCTTGCATATTGCTGGTTGGCAAACAGGCCGTGCAGACCATGTCCGAACTCATGGAACATGGTAATGACATCATCAAAACTGATGAGGGCAGGCGCTCCTGCCTTAGGCTTGCTGAAGTTGCACACATTGTAGATCACGGGTTTTGTTTTGGCTAGTTTAGACTGGGACACCAGCTCACTCATCCATGCACCTCCATTTTTATTGTCGCGTTTATAGAAGTCGCCGTAAAATAAACCAATCTGACTGCCGTCTTTATCGAACACATCAAATACACGCACATCTTCGTGATAAACAGGAAGGTCTTTTCTTTCTTTGAAGGTGATGCCATAGAGTTGGGTCGCTGCGTAGAACACGCCATTCTCCAAAACTTTGTTCAGCTCGAAATAGGGTTTTACCTCATTCTCATCCAGGTCAAATTTAGATTTTCGCAGTTGCTCGGCATAGTAGTTCCAGTCCCATGGCTGTAGTTTAAAGCCACCTTTATGTTGATCGATCACTGCCTGGATGTCTCTCGCTTCAGCTTTGGCCTTTGCAGTGGCTGCGGGAACGAGCTTCTTAAAGAATTCAGCAACCGCCTCCGGCGTTTTTGCCATCTGGTCCTGGAGTTTCCATGCCGCATAATTTTTGAATCCCATCAGCTGTGCCTGTTGTGCACGGATCTGGGCGATCCGGGAGATATTTTTACGGGTATCGTTGGCGTCCCCTTTTTCTGCCCTGTTCCATGAAGCTTCGAACAGTTTCTGACGCGCATCCCTGTCGGCCATCTGCTGTAGTGGCGGTTGCTGTGTCGTGTTGGCAAGGTCTTTCCCTGCCGCGAGCAGCTGGTTGCTGAACTTGGTGCTGAGTGTAGACTCTTCCTTGTTGAGGGCTTTCAGTTTTTCCTTATCTGCTTCCGATAACTTGGCACCAGCCAATTCAAAGCGCTGGTAATAGTAGTCCAGCAGGCGTTGTGATTCCGGATCAAGCATGAGCTGTGCCGATTGTTGGTGCAGCTGTTCCACGCGTTTAAATAACTTGGTGTTGAGGTAAATGGCGTCTGTGGTTGCAGTCAGCTCCGGTGCCACTTCCTCCTGTACTTTCTGAAGCTCGTCATTGGTATTGGCGCCGGTGAGCAGGTTGAATACCATGTTTACACGTTTTAACAACTGCCCGCTTTGCTCAATGGCCAGAATGGTATTGTCGAAAGTAGGTGCTGCGGTATCATCAGCGATTTTTTGTATTTCGGCGAGCTGCTGTTTCATGCCTTCGTTGATCGCCGGCAGGAAGTCGCCATTTTTGATCTTGTCAAATGCAGGCGCCTGAAAAGGCAGGTCACTCATTTTCAGGAAGGGGTTGGATGCCGATAGTGTTGTGTTTTTGTCGGTAGACTTATTGTTGCTGTTGCAGGCGCTGATCACTGTGATCACTGCAAACAGGCCGATGTAGGATGTTCTTTTCATTTCATCTTTTTGTTATCGTATAAAAGTAGTTTAAATAGTTCCGCTTTTCAAATTTGGTATACCGGGAGGGGAAGGAGATAAATTGTAATTTTTTGCAGAATCAATAAGCGTTTTTTTTACGCTTAATTATTTTTTTGTATACTTACCGGGTATGCTTCAAACCGGGCTGATATCCTGAGGATAGAGACGGGAACCCTGAGGTTTATGGTAACCAAATTTAAATCTAAGAATAGTGACTACTTATTTTCATCACCTCAGCCGTTGTTGCGCGGCGGTCCTGTTATTTACCGTTCAGGCGAATGCCCAGCAGATCAACATTCCAATTGAGACCAATCACAATGCACTGGTATTGCAGGCCGATGCCAAAATGAACCTGCACAGCATTTACTTCGGTAAGAAACTAGCGAATGCTTCAGATTACGAACAGGTAGGAGGAGTGTATAAACAGGGGGACGATTATACAGGGATGCAGGATGCCGCCTACAGTGCGTCGGGTTCCAGGAACCTGTTTGAGCCGGCAATCAGTGTGACCCATGCCGATGGCAACAATTCCCTGGACCTGCGTTATGTTAAACATGAAGTCAGCAAAGTAGACGACAATGTGAGTCTGCTGAAGGTAACACTCAAAGATCCCGTATATGCAATTGAAGTCACGCTTTTTTACAAGTCTTTTTATAAAGAGGATGTGATGGAGCAGTGGTGTAGCATCAGGCATACCGAAAAGGGAAATGTCACTTTACATAAGTTTGCCTCGGCCAACCTGTTCATCAAGGGAGGGAGTTTCTGGCTCAACCAATACCATGGTGATTGGGCAAAGGAAATGCAGCCTGAGGAATCCAGGCTCACACATGGTATCAAAACACTCGATACCAAGCTGGGTACACGTGCCAATTTGTTTCAGCCATCGGTGTTTATGGTTTCCATGGACCGTCCGGCAACAGAAAATGAAGGTACCGTATTGTATGGTGCTTTGGAATACAGTGGTAATTTCCGCACAGACCTCGAGCTGGACCACCAGGACAACCTGAGGATTACATCGGGCATCAATAATTATGCATCTACCTATACCCTTAAGTCCGGTGAGCTCTTTACGACACCAGCTTTTTTATATACACTTTCCTCGAATGGGAAAGGTGTTGCCAGCAGGAACCTGCACAATTGGGCACGGAACTATAAACTGCTGGATGGAAAAGGAAACAGGCTGACCCTGCTGAACAACTGGGAGGCTACTTACTTCGACTTTGATGAAAATAAGTTGTCGGCCCTACTGAAAGACACCAAAAAACTGGGCGTGGACATGTTCCTGCTCGATGATGGCTGGTTTGCCAATAAATACCCAAGGAATGGCGATGTTGCCGGTCTGGGAGATTGGGAAGAGAACAAAAAGAAACTGCCTAATGGGATTGCTGCACTGGTCAAAGAGGCCAGTAGTAATGGCGTGAAGTTCGGCATCTGGATTGAACCAGAGATGGTAAACCCGAAGAGCGAACTTTATGAAAAACATCCGGAATGGGTGGTTCGTGAGCCTAAAAGAGAAGAACATTATTTCAGGAACCAGCTCGTGCTTGACCTGGCAAATCCGGCAGTACAGGACTTTGTGTATGGCGTAGTGGATGACCTTTTTACAAAAAATCCAGCGCTGGCCTACATTAAATGGGATTGTAATGCTGTGATTTACAATGCCCACTCTGCATACCTTAAAAACCAGTCGCACTTCTATATTGATTACATGCGTGGTTTGTATAAGGTGTTGGAGCGCATTCGTGCCAAATATCCAAAAGTGCCGATGATGTTATGTTCCGGTGGCGGTGGCCGTGTAGACTATGGGGCGCTGCAGTATTTCACGGAATTCTGGCCGAGCGACAATACAGATCCGCTGGAACGCATCTTCTTACAATGGGAGTATTCTTATTTTTACCCTGCGATTTCGAGTTCAAACCATGTGACCGACTGGGGCAAGCAGCCGATTAAATTCAGGACTGATGTGGCGATGATGGGTAAACTAGGTTTTGACATTGTCGTAAGCCATCTTGCGGAGAAAGACCTTAAATTTTGCCAGGATGCCATCCAGGTGTACAATGGTCTGAAGACGATAGTATGGCAGGGCGACCAGTACCGTCTTTCCAATCCGCGTAGCAGTGATGTGGCATCGATGCTGTATATGAATGCTGAAAAGTCCTCTGGTGTGATTTTTAACTATCTTGTGAACAACCGCTATGGGACGGGCAGCAAGCTGCCGATCCGCATGAATGGGCTGGATGCAGGAAAGAAATACCGCATTACGGAGATCAATCTATATCCAGGGACAAGCTCCACCATTGATGGCAATAAGACCTACAGTGGCGATTTCCTGATGCAGGTGGGCTTTAATCCCGATGTAAACTCCGGAAGGGCCAGCGTGCTCCTGAAAATTGAAGAAGTAAAATAAACACAGTTAATTATGAAAAGGTATCCATTTCATTTCGGATTGATGACCATTGCCGGCCTGTTTTCCATTCATGTGGCGCAGGCTAAGGTGGTGCTGCCTTCCGTTTTTTCAAATAATATGGTGCTCCAGCAGAAGAGCGATGCTGCAATATGGGGCAAGGCTGATGCCGGAAAGACCGTTACGGTGAGCACGACCTGGAATAGTAAAACCGCTACAGCCGTTGCTGACGCACAGGGGAACTGGAAGCTGAAAGTAGCCACTCCAGCGTATGGTGGTCCTTATCAGATTACCATCTCTGATGGCGAGGCCCTTATGCTCAAAAATGTGCTGATCGGTGAGGTGTGGGTCTGCTCCGGTCAGTCGAACATGGAGATGCCCCTTTCAGGGTGGGGTAAGATCAACAACTATGAAAAGGAGATTGCTGATGCCAATTATCCGAACATCAGGTTGCTACAGGCGGTAAAGGTGACGAGCAATGTGCCGCTGGAAGATGCAAAGGTGGAAAACGGAGGATGGCAGGAATGTAGTCCTAAGTATGTCGAAGGTTTTTCTTCCACTGCTTATTTCTTCGCACGGGAGGTATACGAAAAAACACATATTCCGATTGGACTGATCCATACCTCCTGGGGAGGAACGATTGCTGAGGCCTGGACAAGTGCAGGTTCACTCAACACCCTGCCGGATTTTGTGGATGGTGTTCGGCAGATAGAGGCGAAAGCTAAAAATCCTGCTGCGGGTTCTTATGAAGAAAAATATGCGGCGTGGGAGCAGCTTGTGGCATCGAAAGACCTGGGTTATCAAAGTGCCGGGACATGGAAGCGTATGACCTTGCCTGCCCTTTGGGAAGAGGCAGGGCTGAGTGATTTTGATGGGGTAGTCTATTTTCAAAAGAAAATTATCCTGCCTGCATCCTGGACCGGTGCCGATCTGAAATTAAGTCTCGGAAAGATTGATGACGACGACATCACTTATGTGAATGATGTAGAGGTAGGAAAAACGGTTGGATACGACCAATCCAGGAATTATATCATTCCTGGAAAGTTGCTGAAGGTGGGAGAGAATGTGATTACTGTGCGTGTGTTTGACGGCGCTGGTGGCGGCGGGTTGTATGGTGAGGCAAAAGACCTTTTTCTGAGTAGATCGGGTGGCGAGCAGATGACGCTTGCCGGTGAATGGAACTATCGCGTCGGACTGGACCTTAAGACCATCGCGTCGAGGCCCCTTGCCGAGGATGGTCCGAACCGTCCTACGGTGTTGTTCAATGCCATGATCAATCCTTTCGTACAGTTTAACATCCGTGGTGCCATCTGGTATCAGGGAGAGAGTAATGCTGATCGTGCGTACCAATACCGCGATCTGTTCCCTACCATGATCAAAGACTGGCGCAAGCAGTGGAATATCGGTGATTTCCCTTTCTATTTTGTGCAGCTGGCCAATTTTATGAAGGCTGATGAGCAGCCACAGGAATCTGCCTGGGCGGAATTAAGAGAAGCACAGTCGAAAACGCTGACCCTGCCGAATACAGGTATGGCAGTGATCATTGATATTGGTGATGCCAAAGATATTCATCCTAAAAATAAACAGGAGGTGGGAAGGCGACTGGGCCTGATTGCTGATCATCAGGTATATGGTAAGAAAGTGAGTTTCTCCGGACCTGCTTACAGCGGGCAGAAAGTGGTTGGAAAGACCATTGTGCTGAGTTTTAAACATGCCGACCAGGGCCTGAAGAGTTCGGATGGTGCTGCCTTGAGTGGTTTCGCCATTGCTGGCGCCGACCATGTATACCATTGGGCTAAAGCGACGATCAAAGGAAATACCGTAATCGTGGAGAGTGAGGCTGTGCAACAGCCGGTGTCTGTTCGTTATGGCTGGGGAAACAATCCTGCAGTCAACCTGGTGAATGGTGCCGGACTGCCTGCAAGTCCTTTCCGTACGGATGATTACCACGGTGTTACCCTTGGAAAAAAATAGCATCCAGCTGGATTGAGCTAACAGCTTAAATACCCTTTATATTTGCCAGAAGTTAAACCGACTTCTGGCTTTTTGTTTCAGGAGCTTTTGAAAATATCAGATCGATGATTACCGAACAGCTATTAAAGGAATTTGGCGCAAAGCAGCTGAGCTTTGAAAAAGGGGAGATTCTTTTCAGGGCGGGCGACCGTGCCAGGTGTTACCATCAGATTATACTGGGCAGCATTAAGATGAACAATTTTAATGATGAAGGAAAGGAATTTGTGCAGGGTATCTTTAATGATGGGGAGAGTTTTGGAGAGCCGCCTTTACTGATGGATGGTCACTATCCTGCAAATGCAGTGGCATTGGCCAGGACGACGGTGTATCAGCTGGGAAGACCGCGGTTTTTGGAATTGCTGCGGTCTCATCCTGAGGTACACCTGGAGTTGACCATTAACCTGGCCAAGCGGTTGTATTACAAGTCGATGATGGCGTCTGAGATTTCCTCACAGGAACCTGAACACCGCATTCTCAAACTGATTGATTATTATAAGGAGCGGGGTGGTAACACTACAGGAACCGAAAAATATAAGGTTGAAATCACCAGGCAGCAGATTGCAGACCTGACCGGTCTGCGTGTGGAAACCGTGATCCGTTCGGTCAAGTCTCTGGAAAAAAAAGGTGCCCTTAGCATCATCAACAGAAAAATTTTCAGATAAACTTCTGCCTATGTAAGGCTTTACAGTTGATCACTGTCGATCGGAAGCAGGTCAGTTTGCTAGTGGCTGATGAAGGTGAGTTCGCCGATCCATTTTCCATTCAGGCCGTTATCGAGAGGGAAGGGATCTTTAACCACCAGCGTATCTTTGCTGATGGACACAATCCGGTATCCGCCAAGCAGGTAAAAGAGGGAGATGGTAGGATAGACCTGACCGGGCATCTGCTCATACGTTAAACTTTTGTTTAGCGGATTGTATTGGATGTGATAACTGTTGTGGTAACGGGTCTGCAGGCTGGTAAACAGAAGAGGGCTGAAATCGGCTATGCCGCTTTCCGTGCCTTCTTTTATTTCTGTAATGATAAACTGGCCATTTTCTTTGCTGACGGTAAAACTCGCGGAAGACAGCTGCATCCTGTCGTAAGGATAACGTGTACCATTTGATACACCGAAAGACTTACATTTCGTATGTTCAGGATTGACCAATGTCCATGTTTTACTGTTGTTGAGTACGTCCAAGGGCGGGGGCTGGACCTTGGAAAGATCGTCCTTTTGGCATGCGCTACTCAGCAAGGAGAAGAGCAGCATTGCCCATAATGTCATTTTGCCTGGTCTTTCCATGAATTGTGGTGTTCTGTGGTGGTTGCCCTTCGTCGTGGCGAAGCGTAATTGTCAGCTAATATAAGTGGAAAGTATGAATATTAAAATAGTGTGATTTATCTTTCAGTATTTTTTGAAAGTTTAGAAAATAGTATTTATCTTTGGATATGGAACTCACAGAAGCAAGGCAAAAATTTATAGAGACCTGGGGGAAGCTGGGATCAGAGTGGGGAATTAACCGTACGATGGCTCAGATCCACGCCCTTTTACTATTGTCACCGGAGGCACTGACGACAGAGGAGATCATGGAATCGCTGAGCATATCGCGGGGAAATGCGAACATGACGTTGAGGGATCTGATGGGCTGGGGGCTGATTGAGAAGCAGCATCGGGCGGGGGAGCGCAAGGAATATTTTCTTGCCGATAAGGATGTCTGGAACATCGCACGTCAGGTAGCTGCAGAGCGCAGGAAGCGGGAGCTTGATCCGGTGATCAAGGTACTCGATGAGCTGTCGAAAGTGAAAGGGGATGAGAAAGACCCTGAGTTTGCCACTTTTTCAAAGTCTGTTCATGACATCAATAAGCTGGCTAAAAATGTAGATAAAACATTGGAGACCATGCTTAAGGCGGAAGAGAACTGGTTCTGGGGCAGTATTTTTAAAATGTTCAAGTAGATAAGGACATTCCATTAAATTATATTCAAATGGATAATAAATGTTCAAATAAAACAAATTAACCCAATCAATATCAGCTGAGTCAAGTCAGCTTCTTTTTTCTTTCAATGTTTCAAAAATTACTGAAAGTTTAATATTGTTGTTGGTGTAAGAAGAGTGGATCTGGGGGGGAGTAATGGTATCTTAATTAAAATTGAGCTTATGAAAACGTTAAAAAATCACCTTATTCTGTTTGATGCAGAATGTCCAATGTGCAGGATGTATACAAAAACCTTTGTTGATACAGGTTTGCTGGAAGCCGGGGGGCGGGCGGCCTATCAGGAAGTTAGCCAGGAGCATTGTCCGATGCTGGACAGAAGGCGCGCCGCCAACGAAATAGCATTGCTGAACCAGGAAACCGGTGAAGTGACTTATGGTGTCCGTAGTCTGTTTAAGGTCATTGCCACGGGGCTGCCTGTTTTTAAACCTCTGTTTGACTTTGGACCTTTCATCTGGCTGATGACGAAAATATATGCCTTTGTTTCCTTTAACAGGAGAGTGATCGTACCGGGTCCACTGCAGGTAGTAAAGGGTCAGTTTCAGCCCGATTTCCGGCTGAGCTATCGCATGGTTTATCTGGTGTTTACCTGGTTGGTGACAGCTTATGTGTTGTCTGCATACAGTCGTCTGCTGACGGGCATCCTGCCCACTGGCGGTCCTGATCGTGAGTACCTGATCTGTGGAGGACAGATCGTTTTTCAGGGCATCATCATTTTGATGATTGAGCGGGATAAAGTATGGATGTACCTGGGTAATATGATGACGATTTCCTTTGCCGGCGCGTTGTTGCTGTTGCCGCCACTGATCCTGTCCGGCTGGATGAGCATGCCGCCAGTATTTTATGCCTTATGGTTCATGGGGGTGGCCGGACTGATGTTCCTGGAGCACATCCGAAGGAGTCGTTTGCTATTGCTGGGCTGGACATTGAGCATCAGCTGGGTAATTTACCGTTTAGGAGTACTGTTGCTGGTTACAGAAATGGTTTAACAATACAGATCAGGGAAAATATGAAATATCAAAAGATAGTACTGGCCGGTGGTAATGGTTATCTCGGTCAGGTGTTCGCCAATTATTACAGTTCAATGGCGCAGGAAGTCATTGTGCTGAGCAGGAGCGCAGAGGTTCCGAGAGGGAATGTGGTTACTGTGATATGGGATGGAAAGACAGAAAGAGCTTGGGCAGACCACATGTCGGGCGCCGATCTGCTGGTCAATTTATGCGGTAAGAATGTGAATTGCCGTTATACGAAGAAGAACCGCGAGGAGATCATCCGCTCAAGGGTCATTCCTACCCGTTTGCTTGGTGCCGCCATTGCAAAACTGGCTGTCGCCCCCAAGTTGTGGATCAATGTCACCTCGGCGACCATCTATCGCCATGCAGAAGACCATGCACAGGATGAAGAAGGAGGAGACATCGGGTATGGATTTTCAATTGATGTTTGTCGCGCCTGGGAAAATGCTTTTTTTGAAACCGATACCCCAGCGACGAGGAAAGTAGCATTACGCATGGGAATTGTATTTGGCCGGGCCGACGGCGCATTTCCAAGGTTGCTGAATCTCGTCAGGTGTGGCCTTGGCGGGCATCAGGGAGATGGCAGTCAGTATATTTCCTGGATCCATGAGCAGGATGCTGCGCGCTGTACGGAGTGGTTGCTGGAGCATGAGGAACTGTCGGGGCCTGTGAACTGTACCGCGCCGGATCCCCAACCCAATAAGGAGGTGATGAAAGCGATCCGGTCAGCATACAACATTCCCGTTGGACTACCTACCCCTGCCTGGTTACTCTCAGTCGGTGCTGCGCTCATTGGAACGGAAGTGGAGTTGATCCTGAAGAGCCGCTGGGTGTTGCCGGCAAGACTTGTGGATAGTGGCTATACCTTCCTTTACCCGAAACTTGCACATGCCATTAAGGATATCCTGAGCATCCGGATTTAGGAAAGTCGATGTGATGCTGTATTGTTTTATGTTTACAAAATTCCTTTTCCGGGGAGGTGACCGCCGTCATATTTTAATCCGGTAAATAATCTAAATTTTGTAGGCTATAGAATCCATACATGAACATCAATAAAATAGAGTTAATGGCGCCGGTGGGCTCATTTGAGTCTTTATGGGCGGCCATACATGCAGGGGCAGATTCCATTTATTTTGGTATTGAGCAGCTCAATATGCGCGCACGGTCAATCGCCAACTTCACCATAGACGATCTTTCAGAAATTACAGCCATCTGCCTGGAGAATAAGGTAAAGAGTTACCTGACGTTGAATACGATTCTCTACGATCACGACATCAACCTGATGCGCAGGGTGGTTGATGCAGCAAAGGCCAACTGGATAGATGCCATTATTGCTTCTGACTACGCGGTACTCAATTATGCGAATAAAATAGGCGTAGAGGTTCACATTTCCACACAAGCGAACGTTTCCAATATAGACACCGTTGAATTTTTTGCTGCCTTTGCAGATGTTGTCGTGCTTGCCCGGGAATTGAGTTTGCTGCAAGTAGCTTCCATCAGCAGGGAGATCAAGCGGCGCAACATCACAGGTCCTTCCGGAAAGCTGATGAAGCTGGAGCTTTTTGCACATGGCGCCTTATGTATGGCCATTTCAGGAAAGTGTTACCTGAGCCTGCATTCCGATTTTGCCTCTGCAAACCGGGGCGCCTGTGTACAAAACTGCCGCCGTAGTTATATTGTTACCGACAAGGAGCAGGGCATTGAGTTTGAAGTGGACAACGAATATATCATGTCGGCGAAAGACTTATGCACCATAGATTTTCTGGATGAAATGATACAGGCCGGAGTAACCGTATTGAAGATTGAGGGGCGCGGCAGGAGTGCAGATTACGTGCATACGACCATCTCCTGTTACCGGGAGGCAATTGATGCGTATATGGAGGGTACTTATCATAAAGATAAAGTGGTAGCGTGGAAGGACAGGTTGTCTACCGTCTTCAACAGGGGATTTTGGGATGGCTATTACCTGGGGCGTAAGATGGGAGAGTGGAGTAATGTGTATGGTTCGAAGGCGACGAAGAAGAAAATATATCTGGGTAAAGGGATAAAGTATTTTCAGAAGGCCGCTGCGGCGGAGTTTAAGCTCGAGGCCTTCGGTTTGCAGGTGGGGGATGACATTCTGATCACAGGTCCAAAAACAGGCGTGCTGCAGACAACGGTAAAAGAGATTAGGGTAAATGATGTGAGCTGTCTTTCGGCCAGTAAGGGAGATGCAGTTTCCATTGCACTGGAGCATAAGATCAGGCGTTCAGACAAGTTGTACAAGTTTGTTGACTCCTGATGGTGCGCATCATTCAGCAACGTGGCAAGTGTATCGGCTGTAATGCATGTGTGGAGGCGGATGCTTTCCGCTGGCGCATTTCGAGGCATGATGGCAAGTGTACCTTGGTGCATGGGGTAGAGAAAAAAGGTTTTTTTGGGGTTGTTGTTGGCGATGAAGAGCTGGAAAGCAGTCTTGCCGCCGCTCATAACTGCCCGGTAAATATTATTAAAGTTCAAAAAGTATCATGATTGAAAACAGTTTAAATATGCATGAGGCGATCTCAGATTTCCTGCAGTCGCAGACAGTGATGACCATGGCCACCGCAATAATGGATGAGCCTTACTGTGCACCTTGTTTTTTTGCTTATAATGCCACGCACCAGGTATTGGTTTTTAAGTCGGACCGGGAGACGAACCATGTGAAAAATGCGCTTAGCAACGCGCAGGTGGCAGGCAGTGTGTTGCCGGACCAACTGGTGAAAGGAAGGGTAAGGGGCCTGCAGTTTTCGGGCGTCCTGATGAACATCGCCAATCCTGAAAACCCCTCAGCTGCCGCGGAAGTCCATCCCCCTGAAGCGTACATTACGCTTGCAGACGCTAAAAAGAGCTACTATAAAAAATATCCGTTTGCCCTGGCCATACCCGGGGTGATCTGGATCATCCGATTACACTGGATCAAATTTACAGACAATACCCTTGGTTTTGGTAAAAAACGGATATGGGAGCTTGCTGCGGCGCATGCCGATGAATAAATAGCGGCTGATTACTGTTGTTGTTGTTGTTGTTGTTGTTGTTGGATTTGTTGCATCAGCTCGAGGTTGCGGCGGTAACTGTTGCCTTTGACTAATGGTGCGGCGACCGCTTCTGTTTCCACTTTTTCGACCACAGGTTCATGGACATCAGTAAGGCCGTTGTCATAACCGACGATGACCTGTACGGCCAGTTCGTGGTTTGATGGTCCCTTGTACACGCCTTTTACGGGTGAGCAGTCGGTAAAACTTCTGCCCAGCGCAAGTCTCACATATGTCTCATTGGCAATGCAGTTGTTGGTGGGGTCGAGGCCGAGCCATCCGAAGGTTGGTATGTAAGCTTCTACCCATGCATGTGTAGCCCCCTCACCGCGGATGCCATTTTTATTGGGGCAGATGTAACCGCTTACATATTTCGCGGGGATGTTGGCCATGCGCAGCATCTGCGAGAGGATGTGTGCAAAGTCCTGGCATACACCAGCCTTCAGCTGCCAGATTTCATCAATCTGGGTCTGTACGGTGGTTACCCCCTGGATGTATTGGAAATGTTCATACACGTATTTGCAGAAATCCATGGCAACGCGGTAGGGCGTAACCTCCATTCTCATGTACATGTCTGTGATTTCCTTAAGTGCCTGTAAGCCATCAAAGGCCTCCCATTTCAGGTAATCAATATAGGGCACCTGGAACCTGAGTTTTTGCAACTCCGCCCATTGAAGGTCGCTGAACATGGTTTCTGAAGGCAACTCCTTCGGGAGGGTGGATACCGTTAGTTCAGAATAAATTTCCAGCTCGTTATGTCGTTCACTGTAGGCGAAGAAACCTACTTTATTGCCGTAGTAGTCGGTAAAGATGTCCACTTTAGGATTTCCGGAAATCTTAAGGTCATGTTTGATGACCCTCTGGAAATCATCTTCAATAGGGTACAGGATGATGTGGTTGAGGCTTTCCCTGACGAGCGACTCGTATGAATATTTGGTGATGTGTTTGATGTTAAATTCTGGCATACCAATAAGCTTAAGATAAGGAGAAACAGGTTTGGTTAAAGGCATTTCCGATGCCGTAGAGTTCCGATTTGATTTCTGCAAGGTAAAGATGGAGGTCTCCCTTTTTCAAGCCCTTGATGGAGCTGTATTTTACTTTACTCTGTAACCTTCCGATCAGGAAGGCAAGGTTTCCGGGTGTGATGTGACCATCTCCCCTCAACCGGTCGAAATATTTGATCAGCTGGTTCAGGGAGTAGATGACCGAGCGGGGAAACTCATTGTTGAGCACCACCTGTTCCAGGACATTTTCAGCTTCAAAACCCTGCCTGTAGGTTTTGAGGTAGAGTTCATAACCACCGATGGACAGCAGCAGGTGTTTCCAGTAGCTGGTGTTGGTGAGGAGGTCAGGGTTGTGGTCTACCGATCCAAATTTAATATCTAGGATGTTTACCGATTGAATGCTGCGTTCCAGGTACTTGCCGATGCGCATGAAACTGCTGCCCTCATTTCTGGCCATGGTGATTTCTGTAGTTCCATAAAAGAGCATTCCCTGTTTGATGAGGATGTCCAGTACCGAGACGGGGTCATCCTTTTTCAGCATGACCTTGAGCCTGGGGTCTTTGATGGTGTGGTAATATTCATTGAGACATTGCCATACATCTTTGGTGATGTGGTCCTGCACACTTCTGGCATTTTCGCGCACCTGGGTGATGATGTTGATAATGGAATTCGGATTTTGTTTTTCTGTGACCATGTACTGCAGTACTGCGCGGCTGTTGAATTCCATATCGGCGGTCGCCTCATCATCCGGTTCACAGAATAGGCGCATGACGGGGTTCCATGAAAATTCCGATATGGCATCCTGTGAGGAAGCGTAGTTGATCTTGAGCATGCGCAGCATGCCATCTGTTCGTTCAATGTAACGGCTTATCCAGTATAAACTCTCTGCAACCCTGCTTAACATATTTGTTTTATCGTTTTTCTCTTGAAATAAAATGTAATTATTTGGAAAGTACCCAGGTGTCCTTACTGCCACCGCCCTGGGAGCTGTTGACTACCAATGAGCCTTCCTTGAGCGCTACACGCGTCAGTCCGCCCGGGACGATGGTAATGCCGTTAGGTCCGCAGAGTGCGAAGGGCCGGAAATCTACCCTTCTTGGTTGAAGTACCCCTTGCATGTAACATGGTGCAGAAGACAGACTGATGGTTGGCTGGGCAATGAACTGACGCGGGTCTTTCATGATCTCCAGCTTGTAGGCTTCGATTTCTTCCGTGCTGGCCGCGTGTCCCATCAACATGCCATATCCGCCGCTGCCGTTGGTCTGTTTCACGACCATGCGTGAAATGTTTTCAAAGACGTGCGCCCTTTCTTCTTCATTTCCCAGCTGGTAAGTAGGTACATTTTTCAGCAGAGGCTCTTCATTGAGGTAGTATTTGATCATGTCCGGGACATAGACATATACCGCTTTATCATCGGCCACGCCATTACCTACGGCATTTACAATGGTTACATTACCTTTTCTGTAGGCGTTCATGAGGCCGGCAACGCCCAGCAGACTCCCCGGGTTAAATGCAAGTGGATCCAGATAGTCGTCATCCACACGCCTGTAGATCACATCTACCTGTTGTAAACCCGCTGTCGTTTTCATGTATACTTTATGGTCTTCTACAATCAGGTCCGGGCCTTCAACAAGCTCAATGCCCATCAGTCGCGCGAGTGTTGTGTGTTCGAAGTAGGCGGAATTGAAGCTTCCCGGACTAAGCAGAACGATCGTCGGGTCGGCGATGTCGCGTGGTGCCAGGGCGAGCAGGTTGTTATAGAGGATGGTCGGGTATTCAATCACACTCCGGACCTTACACTGAGGGAGGAGATCAGGGAACAGGCGTTTGGTGATTTCCCTGTTTTCCAGCATGTAACTCACCCCGGAAGGAGTGCGCACGTTATCCTCGAGGATATAATAGGTGCCATCATTGTCGCGGATCAGATCGATACCTGCAATGTGGATGTAAATGTCGTGAGGCACTTTGACGTTGACCATCTCTCTTAGAAAGTGGGGGCAGGAGTAGATGACGTCAATCGGTACGATGCCGTCTTTGAGGATGAACTGGTCGCTGTAAACATCTTTTAAAAAGAGGTTGAGTGCCGTGACCCTTTGTTTGATGCCTTTTTCAATGAATTCCCACTCCGCAGAGGTGATGATTCTGGGTATGATGTCGAAAGGAAATATTTTTTCGATGCCTTCACCACTGTTGTATACGGTAAAGGTGATGCCCTGACTCATAAAAAGCACCTTGGAAAGTTCTTCTTTTTTGTTTAGTTCGTCTGACGATTCCATGTCCAGGTAGTCCATGACCTTTTTGTACTCATTTCTGACCGATTTTGCTTGGTCGAACATTTCGTCCCAGGTGTTTTTTGGTAAATCGTATGATTCTGTGTATCTGTTTTCTCCCATTTTTTGTCAGATCGTCTAAAATTCATTTGAAATATAGTGAAATGTTGTGTTAAAATTCATTTATAGTATTTATTAATGTTGTTTATTGGTTGTAAAATTGTTTTTAAATTGATTTTTGTTTGGTTTTTCGTGTTTATGTTCTGTTTTTTAGAATGTGACTGGTTTTTTGTTTGTATGTTTCTTTAAATTTATCTTTATCAAAAGATAAAATATGACATACTGTTTGGGGATAAAGGTAAAAGAGGGTTTGGTGGCCATTGCCGATACGAGGATCACCTCCGGGTCGGATACCACCGAGAAGAAAAAAATATACATTGAGCAGCGGGACAAATCGGCCCTATTCATTATGACCAGTGGCTTGAGGTCGGTGCGTGACAAGGCCATTTTGTATTTCAGGGAGCGTATGGAGGAAGGGATAGAATACAATAAGCTCTACAAAGCGGTGAATGACTTCGGCGAGCAGGTGAAACGCGTGGCCAAAGAAGACCGTGAGGCGCTGGAGCAGGCCGGCTTCAGGTTTAACCTGAACACCATCATTGGAGGACAGCTCAAAGATGATGATGAGCATAAATTGTTTTTATTGTATCCTGAGGGCAATTGGGTGGAGCTGGGTGGAGGAGCACCTTTTGTCGTGATCGGCAATTCCGGACATGGAAAGGCCATCTTAAACAGGACGCTGACCAGTGAGTCCAGTATGCACCTGGCGCTGAAAACAGGTTTTCTTTCTTTTGATTCTACCAGGGCAAGTGCCAATGACGTTGATTTTCCGATAGATGTGGTTTTATATAAAAACAATAGTTTTGGGATGGTCGAGCACCGGTATACCAAAAAGGACCTGGAGCAGATTTCCGAACAATGGGCAGAAGAGCTGAAAGCGGCCCTGAACAGGATCTCCAATGATTGGATGGATGTGGCGTTTAGTAGTATGCCACTTCCTAATGACGAGAACTTATGATTTTCGAAGTCTCCTCAACGATCGTTTACGAAGCTATTCAGGCGTCTACCTTAGTGCTGAACATTGAACCTTTTCCTTCTTCCCGTCAACAGATCAGGGAGGAGCTGCTATCAGTCACAGAGCCCTGCAACATGAAAAGTCTGGCAGTGACCAGGGGAGAGAAGCGGCTCCGTGTATTGGAGATTGCTGCTCCCGGAAAGGTACATATCAACTACAAGGGGCTTGTCAGCAATGATCTGATTGCCATTCCGGCGGCTGGGCTGGATGATGTTCCGATCATCAATATGCCTTCGGAGGTACTGGCTTACCTTACCCCCAGCCGGTATTGCCAGTCCGACAAGTTATATAAATTTGCCTATCATAACTTTGGTCACATCAATCATGCATTTGAGAAGGTGATGGCCATACGCAACTGGATCCATAGGAATGTCGAGTACGCCGGTGGATATACCAACCCACAGACCTCTGCCTACGACACCATTACGGAGCAGGTGGGTGTCTGTCGGGATTTTGCACACCTTGGCGTGGCTTTGTGCAGGGCGCTGACAATTCCTGCACGATACTTTACCGGTTACGCCTACCAATTGAACCCACCCGATTTTCATGCCTGCTTTGAGGCCTATCTTGGAGGGCACTGGATCATTGTGGATGCCACCAAGCTGGTGCCTTTGAATGGGTTGATCAAGATCGCTACCGGTGTGGATGCTACAGATACTGCTTTTGCCAATATTTTCGGGCACCTGAACTTTCAGCAACTGAATGTAAATGTAAGTACCCGGGAGGAGAGCTTTGAGGCTGTTAACGCAGAAGGACTGGCTTACGGATACAGTTGCGCCTAACATCATCTTTGCCGTAATATCAAATGTAAAATATACGTTTAATATAGCTGAATCCTGCGCGGATCGTGTATATTAGGAATTTAGAACCAAAAACACACAATAATGAAACGTTTTTTAATCGCTATTGCCTGTTTAGCGCTGACTATGCCGGTACATGCACAGAAGAAAAAGAAAACCTCAGGAAATCCGGTTTTTCCTGGTTGGTATGCTGACCCCGAAGGCGCTGTATTTGACAAAACTTATTGGATATATCCAACATATTCAGCTAAATATGAAGATCAGGTTTTTATGGATGCCTTCTCCTCCAGGGACCTGGTGAAATGGAAAAAACATGAACGTGTAGTAGATACTGCAAATTTCAAATGGGCAAAAAAAGCAGTTTGGGCGCCCTCAATCATTAAAAAAGATAAAAAATACTATCTGCTCTTTGGTGCGAATGACATTCAGAATGACAATGAAGTTGGCGGCCTTGGTGTAGGTGTTTCTGACAAACCCGAAGGTCCTTTCAAAGACCACATAGGTAAACCACTGGTCGATAAATTTTATAATGGTGCACAACCCATAGATCAGTTTGTATTTAAGGATAAGGACGGCCAGTACTACCTGTATTATGGCGGCTGGAGACATTGTAATGTGGCTAAGCTGAACGATGATTTCACAGGTTTTATCCCTTTTGAAGACGGCAAGATCTTTAAAGAAGTTACCCCTGAAGGTTATGTGGAAGGGCCATATATGTTTATTAAAGATGGCAAATATTACTTTATGTGGTCAGAAGGTGGCTGGACTGGTCCTGATTATTCTGTAGCTTATGCCGTAGCTGATTCACCTATGGGGCCATTTAAGCGGATTGATAAAATCCTGAAACAGGATCCGAAGGTAGCTACAGGTGCGGGCCATCATTCTGTGATTAAACATCCTAAAAAGGATGAGTACTACATCGTCTATCACCGTAGACCATTAGGGGAAACCAATGGTAACCATAGGGTGACCTGTATTGAAAAGATGGAATTTGATGCAGAGGGACTGATTAAACCGGTGACGATTACCTTTGATGGTGTAGCTGCCGATCCGATAAAATAAGGGCGATCAGCTAAAATAAATCTGCTCGGATAAGTAACCTGCTCCGGTAAAGTAAAAACGATCCGGTAGATTGAGAAAATGAGAAGCTGTTCAACAGCGTTAAGCCTAGTAAAGCTTCTGTTGAACAGCTTTTTTTATGGAGCTTATTTTATGGATATTCCTGTCAGCTCCCGGTGTGTGTACACCAACACCGAAGTTCAGTTGTTCCGGGAGGCTGCTAGCGGCTTTTTTCAGGTTCGTAATTTAAACCCGGGGAGAGCCAGTACAGCAGTGCCATTCTGGAATACCTGTAGTTAAAGGGGGCGAAGAGCAATACGCCAACAAGGAGTATGCCGACGTAATACCAAAGATTTTCGTAGGTGAGCGGTAAGCCCAGAACATAAGCTGCTACAGACATGGAGACCATTTCTGCCACATTCATGGCATAGCTCACAAACATCGCCACATAAAAATAGCCTGGTTCACGTTCAAACTTCAGGTCACAGTGCGGGCATCGCTCATGCATCTTCTGGACCTTAAACCCGTAGGTGGGGCCGGAGAATACATTGCCCACCCTGCAGCGGGGGCATTTGGCGTGACTGATGCCGTACCATTGGGAGATGTGTGGGGTCGGTTGACTGTTGTTTGATGTGCTCATAACTTTGGTGTTAATGTTGTTGCTTCCTGAACTTGTCAGGCGTAGTGCCAACTTGTTTTTTGAAAAATTTAATAAAGTAGGAGTCGTCATTGAAGGCCAGTTTTTCAGCAATCTCGGAAATGGACAACTCCATATTGATCAATAACCGTTTTGCTTCGAGAATGATCCTGTTGCGGATCAATTCGCCTGCAGAGGTTCCGACAAGGTCATTGCAAAGCGCATTCAGATGGTTGGGGGTAACGTACAATAAGGCTGCATACTGTTTGGGAAACTTCAGCTTGATGAAGTTGTGTTCTATGAGTTTCCTGAAACTTTTAAGTAACGTCTGGTTGTAAGCATGTGTCTGCGTGTGCATCGTTCCTTCGGATGCCCGCGCAACCTGAATGAAAATGTTGACCATCAGCAATCTCACCAAGTCTTCAGCAAATGGTTTTGGCGACTGCCCTTCATTCAGGATCTGCTCGAACAGATCGCTCACTGTCGCCCTGCAGGCTTCGGGTAAAACCATCACTGCATCTTCTGACAGCTCATCGAAAAAGCTGAACTGCTCAAGATAAGAAGGGTCAGAAAGAAAAGCTTTGAAATAATGCTCAGAGAAATTGACAATATATCCATCCACAGGTCCTTCAAATGACCAGCTGTGTACCTGCCCCGGGCTCATAAAATAAATCAGGCCGGGAACTACGGGATGCTTTTTGAAATCTATGGTCTGACTGCCGCTGCCCCTGGTGAAAAATACCAGGTGGTAAAAGGAATGGCGATGGGCGTTGTGCAGGTGTTCATGACGTCTGGAATAGGGGCCAAAACGGTTGACGAGAATACCGGAGTTTTTGTATTCTTCGAAGGTGTCAATGTCGTAAACCGGAATGTCAGATTTCATATACAAAGATACCTGTTATTACCGTACCGATAACGGTATTAATTGTTTTTAAAATGGTACTAATTACTGATCTAGATGGTTGTTTTCTTCAGTTTATAGTTGTAAATGATAATTTTTAGGGTTTCTGATGGTGTTTTTAGGCAGGGGTGTGTTCTTTTCAAGGTGATATTTACCATTCTAGATTACCAGGTACTACCAGCTTGATTGGCATTTTCCTTATGATATCGGGTACCTTATGATGTCTGCTATCTCATAATGGCTGCTATCTCATGATGTCTGTTTTCTTGTGACACCTGTTTTCTTAGAAGGTCTGGTTTCTTTAAGGATCGACAGCAGAGGTTAAGCGTAAGATCAGCCTTGAGATTGTTTCATTGCCGGCGACTGGCGGAAGACCCAGTATTTCTGAAGGGTGTAGTTAAAGCCAAAGGAGACGATCAGGTCGACGACGATCCTGCTCAGCTTATAATCCAGTCTGGTCCAGGTGGTGAAGAGGTAGGTTCCCGAAGATTTGAGGCAGATGCTGCCGGCGACTACAAATATAAATTTGATAAGTTGTTTGCCTACATGATGCTGTGCCGACGGTCCCTTGGCATTAAAAGTCCAGTAGCGATTGATACAAAAATTGACAACAGCCCCCGTAACACCTCCGATGGCAATAGAGATGGTATAATGGATGTGGAGCAATTCGGTACAGAGGATCATGACCCCGTAGTCGAGCAAGCCTCCGGAGAAGGCCGAAATCTGCGCTTTGGCAAAAACATAAACAGATTTCATGCGGCTCATCAGATTTTAGGGTTTCGGGAAGCGCGCTCCGCCTCGTCGCGCTGGTCGCCCAGTTTTAACAGCTTGCGGGTATCTAAAAAGTTAATGATAAATAAGGTGATACATATTGCACCGGCAAAATAATCAAAAACCTGCCCGAAGATCACTTCTATGATAAAAATAAGAGATAAGATTACCCTGATTTCTGTTGGTCCGACAAGTCCGGAGTCAATGCTGTATACATCAGTAATCTTATAGCGCAGTTGGGAGATGATCATTGCCCAGCCGTAGAGCACGACGAAGATAAAGGCAATCAGCTCATATTGATTTCTGGTATAAACGAGATAGCCCATGCCGATCAGTACGGTGCTCACCCAGTCCATCACGATGTCCAGTGAAAAGCCATACCATTTTCTCGGTGTATTTCTGTAGTAGGCAACACGACCATCAAGGGAATCGCCAAGCCAGTTGATGGAGAGGCCCAGGATGCCTAGCAGCAGGAATTCGCGGCTGATGTAGCTGGCGAGGATGAAACCGATCAGTACGATGACAGATCCTAAAGTGCCAAGAAAGGTAAGCATGTCTGAAGAAACAAAAGAAGGAACCCTTTTTACGAGGTAGGAAATCGTTTTTTGTTCAAGGCCGTTGAGTATATTGGTTCTTTTTCTATCCTGAAATATTCTCTTTAAAACATTGCCGTTTTCAGTAACCTCCAGCTCCGTTGCACTCATTTTATTTTCTTCCATTCAGGTCTTTAAGTATACTTTTTAAGAATACGGTGCAAAAGTAGAGAATTGAAAGCTGACTTATATGCAAAAAAAGTTATTTATTTATGACAAATGCCATTCCTATGACTGAGCCAGGCAGGAAATAAATAATTTAAAATAAAGTATACTATTTTGGTAGTCTTTTTGTATATTTGCATTCAATAACTGTTCTTATAGTGATTTACTTATCCAGAAAGACTGAGGGAAAGGCCCTGTGATGTCTTAGCAACCTGTTGATTAATAAGGTGCTAATTCCTGTCCGCAACGTAGCGGAGAAGATAAGTGTTTGAAAACCCATGCCCGGGTTTCAGAAAACTCATCTGATCGCCTTCTTCTCTTTTCTGTGGATTAAGTATTATTTTTTAATCTTTAACCCCTTTTGAAAATGAGAGTTTATTTAGACAATGCAGCCACCACACCATTAAACAGAGAAGTATTTTTGGCCATTGAGCCTTATCTTTTTGAGCATTTCGGAAATGCTTCATCCTCTCATTTCCATGGGAGGGAAGCCAGGGCTGCCATCGAGCATTCCCGGGGGATCATTGCTGACCTGCTGAATGCAAATCCCCGGAACATCATCTTTACTTCCGGCGGTTCGGAGGCCGATAACATTGCCATTCGTTCAGGCATCAGGACCAATGGCATCAAGCTGGCGATCACTACGAAGCTGGAGCATCATGCCGTATTGCATACCCTGCAGTCACTGGAACGAAATGGTGAAATCAGGATCATTTACCTGAAAAATGATGAAGCGGGGAACATTTCCCTGCAGGAGCTTGATACGCTCCTGGCTGCAAACGACCGGGCGTTTGTATCGATCATGCATGGGAACAATGAAATTGGCAACCTGAATGATATCGAAGCCATTGCAAGTTGTTGTAGCCGTCATCATGCCGTTTTTCACTCAGACACGGTCCAGTCGATGGGCCAATACCGTTACGATACCAAACAGCTGGCTGTTGATTTCCTTGTTGGATCGGCGCATAAATTTCACGGGCCTAAAGGAATTGGCTTTTTGTATCGCAGTGACGCCCAGCGGGTATTGCCCATTATTCATGGCGGCGCCCAGGAGTCGGGACAGCGTGCCGGTACAGAAAATGTAACCGCAATTGTGGGATTGGCAAAAGCACTTGAGCTCGCCTGTCGCGATCAGGCCCACCATCAGCAGCATTTGAAGCAGCTGAAGGAACGCACGATACTTAAGCTGATCAACAGGATTCCCGGCCTGACCTTTAATGGTGCACAGGTGCAGCCTTCATTAAACAGTGTTTTAAGCATTTCCCTGCCGGAGCTGGCCAGCGGCATTTCACCGCTGCACTACCTGGATCAGCACCAGATTTGCGTATCCGGTGGCAGTGCCTGTAATAGTCAGGCGGGCGGTTCCCATGTCCTGTCGGCATTGGGTTATGATTTCAACAAGCCAACAGTAAGGTTTTCTTTCAGCAGGTACAATACCATTGAGGAGATTGACTATGCTGTGGAAAAATTAGCCAATCTTTATGTCAGGGAACAGCGTTCGGAATTAACAGCAGCCTGCTGACCCTATTTTTTCTGATGACATCTGACGATCCGATTACTACATACTTAGAAAGAGCCAGGCATTACTGCCTGGTTTTTTTTAAGGTGATGACCGTGATCTCCGGCCATATGCCCACACGCCCGGAGAAGCCCAGGAAGCCAAAGCCCCGGTTGATGTTCAGGTAACGTCCGTTGTCGACAGCAATGCCCGCCCAATGTGCGTATCGGTATTTTACCGGGCTCCATTTGATGCCGAAGGCCTCAATTCCAAACTGCATGCCGTGGGTGTGGCCCGAAAGGGTGAGATGGACATTCATTGGCGATTGTTTTACCTGTGATTCCCAGTGTGTAGGATCATGGGACAGTAACACTTTAAAGTCCTGAGTGTCCGTATTGCGGAGGGCTTTATCGAGGTCACCACGTTCTCCGAAACCAAGGCCCCAGTTCTCTACCCCCGCGAGGATAATCTTTTGTCCTTCTTTATGGATTTCCACATGTTCGTCGAGCAGGAGCCTGTAGCCCATTTCCTGGTGGTGTTTCTTCAGGTTGTCCAGATTTTTTCTTTTGGCAGTTTCATCCGGCCATTTGATGTAATCGCCGTAATCATGGTTTCCGAGGATGGAGAATTGCCCGTATGGAGCTTTGATCTGCGAAAACCGGCTGATCCAGGGTACAATTTCCTCCGCTTTATTGTTTACTAAATCACCTGTAAATACAAAAAGATCTGATTGTTGCGCTTTAATCAGGTCAATGCCTTTTTGTACAGAGGGGGGGCTTTTGAAACTTCCGGAGTGCACATCGGAGATCTGGGTGATGCTGAAACCATCGAAAGCTTCAGGTAGCTCGTCAAAAAACAAGGTATGCCTGATGACCCTGTAGGCGTATTTTCCCCTGATGATGCCATATAGAAATAAAAGTACCGTAACGAAAAAAAGTACCATTCCAAATTCCACCCAGTACTTGCTGCGGACGCCGCCACTCAACAGGCGGTAGCCATCGCCAAGAAACAAAATGGTAATGAAGACCAGTTCACTGGTCAGCAAAATGAGAAAGGTATGGGTGCTGATGGTAAAGAAGAGATCGGCCCCTTGTTTGCCGAACCGTTGAATGGAAAACAATAGTCCCGCTACAACCAGTAGGATAAACGTCCAGAAGACCGGGCCAATCCATAGTGGATTGCTGATGGTTTGTATTCCTGATAATACATACCAGTTCAATAAAAGCACAAAGCTGGCAATTACAATAAAGGGCAGTGGGTTTATTTTTCTTTTCATAATCAATTGATGAATTAAAAGTACGTGATCGCTGAACGTGTTGGCATCGGTTCAGGGCAATTTTACATTTGTGCGATGATTATTGGTGTATGCTAATGAATTGCAGATATAGCAATGGCCAGTGTATGAGGTTTTTATAATCATCATCTTCCTGAAGATTTTAAATTAAATACTTATATTACAGATGCTTACATAAAAATTACTTAAATAATGTACTACTATTCCTATATACTTTATATATTTGTTTTATGAACAAGACGATCTGCAACCGAATCCTAATGAATATCTGTTACAACATGTACAGGTAAGCATCCGGCTGCAGAGATAAAATATCCGAAACTTCTCCAGTCTCCCCGACAGAGAAGTTTTTTTTTACTTAGACTAACGTAACTATGCAAAGTTTTAGAACAGAGTTAGAGAACCCTATTGTCGAAAAAGACATCATTGATCTGGAGAAAAAGATCAGGGATTTTCGGGAAGGCAAGATTCACGAAGAGAAATTCAGGAGTCTGCGTCTGGCACGCGGTGTTTACGGACAGCGTCAGCCGGGAGTGCAGATGGTACGCATCAAGCTGCCTTTTGGAAAGATGACTTTCAATCAATTGCTTCGCATTGCCGATGTATCTGACGAGTATGGGAGCGGGAACCTGCACCTGACCACTCGTCAGGATATCCAGATCCACTATGTAAGTCTGGACAGGACCCCGGAGTTGTGGCAGGAGCTGGAACGCGACGATGTCACCATTCGTGAAGCCTGTGGCAACACGGTAAGAAATGTCACTTCATCACCAGATGCGGGGATCAATCCTAACGAGCTGTTTGACGTCTCCCCATATGCGCATGCCTTTTTTCTTTATTTCCTGCGTAACCCCATTTGTCAGGAAATGGGCAGAAAGATCAAGTTTTCTTTTTCGTCCGATGAGAAAGACACCGCTTATAGCTATATCCATGATCTTGGTTTTATCCCAAAGATCAACGAACAAGGGGAGCGTGGATTTAAGGTGATGCTGGGTGGCGGACTGGGGGCGCAGCCATTTCTGGCAACGGTCGTTCACGACTTCCTTCACGAAGACCAGATCATTCCTTATGCAGAGTCTGTGCTGCGCGTATTTGACCGATATGGAGAGCGGAATAACCGTAACAAGGCGCGCCTGAAATATCTGGTACAAAAGCTAGGTATTGAAGAGTTGCTGCGTCTTATTGACGAAGAGCGCATTGCCAATAAGTCAAAGTCTTTTGTGATCGACCGGGATGCGGTTCCACTGCCTTTGCCGCCTGAGGTTATCGCCTATCCGGCCTGGGACGATGTGGTCAACAGCCTCGACTATCAGCATTGGCGGGCTACAAACGCGGTAGCACAGAAGCAAGAAGGTTTTTATGGAGTTTACATCAAGGTTCCTGTTGGGGATATTAAAACGGAGCGGGCGAGACAACTGGTGGAAGCCATCCGTCCTTTTGTTGCCGATGAGATCCGCGTTACGCAAAATCAGGGGCTACTGTTAAAGTTTGCTCCGGAAGCTGCACTGCCTGCCTTGTACATCTCATTGAAGGAACTTGGCTTTGCTACTGCTGGATTTGACAGCGTGGGCGATGTGACCACCTGCCCAGGAACAGATACCTGTAACCTGGGGATTTCCAACAGTATGTCCCTTTCCGTTGCATTGGAAGAGGTCATTTACGAGGAGTTTCCCGAGTTGATTTATGATAAGGAGATCAAGATAAAAATCAGTGGTTGTATGAATTCATGCGGACAACATGGCCTGGCGCACATTGGTTTTCATGGCAGTTCTGTGAAAGCCAATGGAAAAGTCGTGCCTGCTGTGCAGGTGATGCTGGGCGGTGGTACCGTAGGAAATGGTGAGGGACGCGTTGCAGAACGTGTGATCAAGGCTCCTTCAAAACGTGCAACCGATGTATTGAGGACACTACTGAACGACTATAAGTTGAATGCTACGACCTCAGAAAGTTTTCATGCCTATTACGACAGGCAGACCAAGGATTATTTTTATCAGCTGCTGAAGCCGCTGGCCGACCTGAGCAATCTGAAAGACGAGGAGTTTGTAGATTGGGGCCACGAAGAGACCTTCAATACCGCAATTGGTGTGGGAGAGTGTGCCGGTGTGGTCATTGATCTTGTAGCGACCCTGTTGCTGGAATCCGAAGAAAAACTGGAATGGGCAAGAGCAGCTTATGCCGCTGAAGCATGGTCTGACGCCATTTACCATACCTATGCTGTATTTGTGAGCAGTGCCAAGGCATTGTTGCTGGACAAGGCGGTCAACAGCAGTACACAGATTGGTGTGATCCGCGAGTTTGACAACAACTATGTGGCTACCGGCGAGTATGACCTGCAGGGAAGCAGCTTCAACGACCTGGTGCTGCAGCTCAATAAAAATGAACCGACAGCAGCATTTGCAACCAGTTATCTGGCATTGGCCGAGGCCTTTTACCAGCAAATTAAAGAAAGAAGAGGGGAGAACGCATCATGATTACTCAAAAGACAAACAATAAAGAGCCCAGGATTACACTGGTAGGCGCTGGTCCCGGAGACCCTGAACTGATCACGATGAGGGGTGCAAATGCACTGAAGTCGGCAGACGTGGTATTATACGATGCGCTGGTGAACGAAGGCGTGTTGGATTACGCCGCCCCTGATGCGATCAAGGTATACGTAGGGAAACGTTCCGGGGAGCATTCCTACGGACAGGAGGCCATCAATAAGCTCATGATCGACTACGCGATTAACTATGGACATGTAGTGCGCCTGAAGGGGGGAGATCCTTTTGTATTCGGGCGTGGATACGAGGAGCTCGATTATGCTGCAGGGTACAGCATCCCTGTGTCGGTGATCCCGGGTTTGTCCAGTTCCATTTCCGTACCCGGTCTGCAGCAGATTCCGGTTACCCACCGCGGTTTGAGTGAAAGCTTCTGGGTGGTAACAGGCACCACGGCATCCGGCAAGATCTCCAACGACCTTTATGAGGCAGCGAGGTCCAAAGCAACCGTTGTGGTGCTGATGGGTCTTGGAAAGCTGAAAGAGATTGTGAAGTTATTCCAGAACGAGGGTAAACATCAGCTGCCCGTGGCAGCGATACAAAGCGGTTCTACAGAAAATGAAAAACTTGCCGTAGGTATTGTGGATACCATCGTTGAGCTTGTGGCAGAGAAAAATATTGAAGCACCTGCATTGCTGATCTTTGGAGAAGTGGTATCCCTGCATCCATCATTTCAGCCGATCAGTGAGTTTCTCAAAGCACTTAAGGAAGATTCGTAAAAGCCTGTAAAAGGAAAAAATCATAAAGGTGCATCACAGGAATAAAAGAAAAAATATCATGGAAGGTAATCAGCTTTTTCCCGTATTTCTAAAGCTCAATCAATTGCATACGCTGGTGATTGGCGGCGGTCCTGTGGGGTTGGAAAAGCTGACCGCCCTGCTGGGAAACAGCAATGCGGCCAAGGTGACGGTGGTTGCAGAGGAGATCATGGATGAAGTGTATGCGATCGCCTTACAGTATCCATCCATCCAGATCAGGAAGAAAAGTTTTGAGCTTACTGATCTGGAGGGCATCAACCTGATTGTGGCTGCGACAAACAATCCGGAGCTCAATGAGTTGATTAAGGCAGAAGGAAATCGCAGAAATGTGCTCGTCAACATTGCAGATAAGCCAGCGCTTTGTGATTTTTACCTTTCGTCGATCGTGAGAAAAGGAGATCTGAAAGTGGCCATCTCTACTAACGGAAAATCTCCGACGATTGCGAAGCGGCTGAAGGAGGTTTTCAGTGAGTGTTTACCTGAGGAGATGGATGCCGTGCTGGAGCAGATGCAGACCATAAGAGACTCCCTGAAGGGCGATTTTGCGGCTAAGGTAAAACAGCTTGATGAACTGACCTCCTTATTGGTGAAACCTTTAAAATAACAATGATGAAACTGAATTTGACAGCGATAGCAGAAGAAATAAAAGATAAAAATCCAGTGGACGCCCTGCGCTATTTTGCGGAGACCTATCCGGGGAAAATTGTCTTCTCTACAAGCTTTGGCTGGGAGGACCAGGTGATCACACACATGATCTTCGCAAACAACATCCCTATAGAAGTTTTTACCCTGGAGACAGGGCGTCTTTTTCCGGAGACTTATTACGTCTGGAACAGGACACTTGAAATTTATCAGAAACCCATTCTTGCCTACCATCCCCAAACAGAAGCGTTGCAGGAGATGGTGAACAGCAAGGGACCGAGCAGTTTTTACGAGTCTGTAGAAAACCGGAAGGAATGCTGTTATATTCGCAAGCTGGAGCCGCTGAAGCGGGCGATCACAGGAAAAGAATGCTGGGTGACCGGCATTCGTGCGGAGCAATCTGCAAACAGGCATGATATGTCTGACATCGAGTGGGATGAGCAGAACCAGCTGCTAAAGTTTCATCCGATCTTCTTCTGGTCGCTGGAAGAAGTAAAGGACTATATCAAAAAGCATAATATTGTGTACAACACCCTGCACGACAAAGGATTTCCGAGTATCGGCTGTGCACCTTGCACAAGAGCTGTGCGTGAGGGAGAAGACTTCCGGGCCGGCAGGTGGTGGTGGGAAGACCAATCAAAGAAAGAATGTGGGCTGCATGCCACGACATAAAGAAAAGAAAATGAGTAAGTATAATTTAGATTATTTAGATGAGCTGGAGGCTGAGGCCATTCACATCCTGCGGGAGGTGGCTGGTCAGTTTGAGAAGCCTGCCTTGTTGTTCTCGGGAGGAAAGGATTCGATTACCTTGGTGAGGCTTGCAGAAAAGGCTTTCCGGCCGGGGAAATTTCCCTTTCCCCTGGTTCATATTGACACCGGGCATAACTTTGAGGAGACCATCGCCTATCGTGACCGCATGGTGGCCCGTCTTGGTGAGAAGTTGATTGTCGGCCATGTGCAGGACTCCATTGATCAGGGAAAGGTAATTGAGCAGACCGGTAAAAATGCCAGCAGAAATGCACTGCAGACCGTTACCTTGCTGGATACAATCGCTGAGCACGGCTTTGATGCCTGTATTGGCGGTGCACGCCGTGATGAAGAAAAGGCGCGTGCAAAAGAGCGTATTTTCTCCGTGCGTGATGAGTTCGGCCAGTGGGACCCTAAGCGTCAGCGCCCGGAGTTGTGGAACATCTACAACGGCAAAATCCATAAAGGAGAGAATGTGAGGGTGTTTCCGATTTCCAACTGGACGGAGCTTGATGTGTGGAACTACATTAAGAGAGAGCAGATTGAACTTCCATCGATTTATTTTGCCCACTACCGCGACTGTATCACCAGAAACGGGCAGCTGATGGCCGCTTCGCCATTTCTGAACATGGATGAAGACGATATCGTTGAAAATAAGCAGGTTAGGTTCCGTACCGTTGGAGACATGAGCTGCACGGCGGCGGTGGAGTCTGATGCCGATCAGCTGGAGGACATCATCAGAGAAATCAGTGCATCAAAAATTAGTGAACGTGGCGCCCGCATGGACGATAAAGTATCAGAAGCAGCGATGGAAGACCGTAAGAAAGGGGGATACTTTTAATGAATATATTGAAATTTTTTACTGCAGGAAGTGTTGATGACGGAAAAAGTACGCTTATCGGGCGACTGCTTTACGATACCGATTCCATTCTTGCCGATCAGCTGGAGGCGCTTCAGGCGTCTAACCGTAAAAATGACGACGGCACCATTGACCTGGCGATCCTGACCGACGGGCTGCGGGCCGAGCGGGAGCAGGGCATCACCATTGATGTAGCCTACAAATACTTTCAAACGGATAAACGTAAGTTTATCATCGCCGATACGCCCGGACACATCCAGTATACCCGCAATATGGTTACCGGAGCATCAACAGCGAAGTTGGCGATCATATTGATTGACGCCAGGAACGGCGTCGTTGAGCAGACGATCAGGCATTCCTACCTAGTATCCCTGTTGGGAATTGAGCACGTTGTGGTGGCGCTCAACAAGATGGACATGGTTGGTTATAGTGAAACGGTGTTCAATGCCATCACAGAAAAATACAAAACCCTCGCTGCTGAGCTCGGCCTGAAGGAAGTCACTTTCATTCCCGTGAGCGCACTGAAGGGTGACAACATCGTCCATGAGTCGCAAAACATGAGCTGGTATAAAGGCAGGAGCCTCCTTCATTTTCTGGAGACCGTTGACGTCGACAATGCATTGCAGTATAACCTTGCGCGGATGCCTGTGCAGTGGGTTATTCGCCCACAGACAGATGAGCTTCACGATTACAGAGGATATGCCGGCCGGGTGTTGAGTGGTTCCTTTAAGATAAACGATCAGGTCACCGTATTGCCATCCGGAAGCAGTTCTACCATCTCGCGCATTGAAATCTTCGACCAGCAGCCGGAGGAGGCCTACGCCGGTCAGTCGGTCACACTGCACCTGAAAGACAACATCGACATTAGCAGAGGAGACGTCCTGGTCAACGCTGCCCATCTGCCACAGAGTTCAAGAATGATCGAAGCGGATCTTTGCTGGATGGATGGCCGTCCACTGGATGAGAGCATCACTTACCTGCTTCAGCACAACAGCAAGGTGACCAAGGCTAAGATCAGTGAGATCATCTACAAAGTAGACATCAATACCCTGGAAAAAGAAAGCGCCTACGATTTCAAACTAAACGACATTGGTCGTGTGGTGGTAAAAACCGCCGATGAACTGCCATTCGACCTTTACACCGACAACAAGGCCAATGGTGCTGCCATTTTAATCGATAGCAGAACCAATCTTACCGTTGCCGCGCTGATGTTCAGGGCTGTCGTATAGCTTACAAAAAAATAACATAACCCCGATCAGGAAAATCCTTCAAACGGATGCTCCTCTTCGGGATTTTTCATATTAATCTCCATTGCTCCCCCAACAACCTCTTTGCCTTCCTCTAAATAGCCCATTTGCCTTTCCTACTAGTATCTCGATTGCTATTCCTCCCATTAACCCTTTTGTATTTCCTTCCAATAACCACTTTGCCTTTCCTCCCAATAACCTCTTTGCATTTCCCTCCAATAACCACTTTGTATTTCCTTCCAATAGCCCATTTGCCTTTCCTACTAGTATCTCGATTGCTATTCCTCCCATTAACCCTTTTGTATTTCCTTCCAATAACCCATTTGCCTTTCCTACTAGTATCTCGATTGCTATTCCTCCCATTAACCCCTTTGTATTTCCTTCCAATAATCACTTTGCCTTTCCTCCCAATAACCTCTTTGCATTTCCCTCCAATAACCACTTTGCCTTTCCTCCCAATAACCCCTTTGTTTGTCCTCCCAATGTCTCCGCCATGCAATTGTTAATGCTTGAAAAAAAGCAGCTGTTGTGAAGGGACCTAGGAACTTTTGCGCTTCTTCAGCGCAAATTTTCCAGTCCCGCAGCAATAGCTGCTTTTTTTCAAAACAATTTGTAGGAAAAATTGTCTTTTTACGCTACTTTGAGGGCAATTTTAAATCAGAAAGTATGGAGATTATACACCTTAGCGCAGAATGTTATCCTATTGCAAAAGTAGGAGGTTTGGGAGATGTCGTTGGCGCCTTGCCGAAGTATCAGAATAAGCTGGGACATGTCGCGAAGGTGGTGATGCCCGCTTACCAGACAAACTTTTTTTTCGAGCACCAGTATGAAACCGTCTATGACGGCTGGGTGAAGCTCGGTTATCAGAATTTTCCTGTGCGTATTTTGCGGGAGTTGCACAATAAGCTGGGCTTTGACCTGTATCTGGTGCACATTGCAGGGCTGATGGACAGGCCAAATGTATACGGTTACAGCGACGATACCGAGCGTTTTCTGGCCTTTCAGATTGCCGTTCTGGATTGGATGGAGCAGTGGAAGCACCGTCCGGACGTGGTTCATTGCCACGATCACCATACCGGCCTGGTTCCGTTTATGATGACCAATTGTTTCCGTTACAGTTCTTTGAAGCATGTGACGACAGTGTTGACGATACACAATGCGCAGTACCAGGGGCAGTTTGGCTGGGACAAGCTTCATTATTTTCCAGCTTTTGATCCATGGAAGGCGGGGATGCTGGATTGGCGTGGGACGATCAACCCCCTGGCGTCGGCGATCAAATGTTGCTGGCGACTGACTACGGTTTCGCCGAGTTACCTTGACGAGCTCGGTTTCCAGGCCAATGGGTTGGAGAATCTGCTGTCCTGGGAGCGTGGGAAGTCGGCGGGAATACTCAACGGGATCGACAATGAAGTATGGGATCCGCAGCAAGATCCGATGCTTGAAAAAAAATATGCGGTTCGCACTGTAGAAAATGGTAAAAGGGCAAACAAAGAAGCCCTGTGTCGTGTTTTTAACCTGGATCCGGAAAAGCCGCTGTTTACATTTATTGGCAGGTTGGTAGGCGAGAAGGGTGCAGACCTGCTTCCTGATATATTTTACAATACGTTGTCACATTATGATGGCAGATTGAATATATTGGTGCTGGGATCCGGAGAATCAGTCGTAGAAGGACGACTGACGCATTTGAAGAACAATTTTGAAGGGAGTTACAATACTTATATCGGGTATAATGAGCAGTTGTCGCACCAGATTTACGCAGGTGCCGATTTTCTGCTGATGCCGAGCAGGGTAGAACCTTGCGGATTAAACCAGATGTATGCACTGAGGTATGGTACCATACCTGTTGTGCGTCGTATCGGAGGATTGAAAGATACCGTAACGGATATCGGCGATGGAGGTTTTGGCATTTGCCATGACCAGTCGAGTGTATGGGATGTCAGTCAGGCCATTGGCAGGGCTTACGACCTGTACCAGGACGTTCAGCGCATGAAAGATATCCGCAAATATATGATGAAATTAGACCACTCATGGGACAGAGCAGCGCAGCAATACATTGATTTGTACCAAATATAAACTCACAAGATATGACTGAAAAAGTATTGGCAGTAATTCTCGGTGGCGGACAAGGATCGAGATTGTCCCCCCTCACACAGACCCGCTCAAAGCCGGCGGTACCGATTGCAGGAAAATACAGACTTGTGGACATTCCCATTTCAAATTGCCTGAATTCGGGGATCCACCGGATGTTTGTGCTCACACAGTTTAACTCGGCATCACTCAATAAACACATTAAAAACACCTATCATTTTAGTCATTTCAGTGCTGCCTTTGTGGACATCCTGGCAGCCGAGCAGACGCCGGAGAACCCGACCTGGTTCCAGGGAACTGCTGATGCCGTTCGTCAGACGATGCACCACCTTTTGCAGCATGAGTTTGACTATGTCCTCATCCTTTCCGGTGATCAGTTGTATCAGATGGATTTCAATGAGATGGTTAATGCGCATGTGGAGAGTGGCGTTCAGATTACGCTGGCAACGATTCCTGTGACGGCGAAGGACGCCCCGGACTTTGGCATCCTGAAAGCCAATGAACATAACATCATCACCTCTTTTATTGAGAAGCCTGCAACGCCATTGTTGAAAGACTGGAATTCAGATACCGGTGAGGAGATGCGTGCCGAAGGACGTGAGTATCTGGCCTCGATGGGGATTTATATCTTCAACAAGGACCTGCTGATCAAAATCTTTGCAGAGAATGCCGATGAGAAAGATTTTGGAAAGGAAATCATCCCGAGAATGCTCAATGAGTATGATGTGCTGAGTTTTCAGTATGAAGGGTATTGGACCGATATCGGTAATATTCCATCATTCTTTGAAGCCAACCTTGGCCTGACCGATGACATTCCTAAGTTTAACCTGTTTGACAGTCACCATAGCATCTTTACCAGGTCACGCATGCTGCCGCCGTCGAAGATCTTGGGTACTACGTTGGATAAGACCATTATCGCCGAGGGATGTATCCTGCAAGCTAAAGAAATCAAACATTCTGTGATTGGTATCCGTGCACGTATTGGAGTAGAGACCACTATAGAAAGCTGTTACATCATGGGTAGCGACAGTTACCAGACTTTGGAACAGATTGAAGCAGACGAGGAGCAGGGGCGTCCGATGATTGGGATTGGCGACAGGTGTCATATTGTGAATGCCATTGTCGACAAAAATTCCAGGATCGGCAACGATGTGGAAATCATTGGAGGATTGCATCTTGAAGATGGGGAGCATGCTTTGTATACTGTAAAAGAGGGGATTGTGGTGGTTAAAAAAGGAGCTGTAATCCCTGCGGGAACAAAAATATAAAAGGTTATCACTAGCTGAGTGCTGAGGATGTATCACAGTCATGATACATCCTTTTTTTTTCGGACCAGCAGCGGCGAGGATTACTGATACCGGAATATCAGTGAAAATACCGTTTTCTCAAAAGGTATTGAATTGACTTCCAGGCTGCCATGGTGCATCTTCATGATGTTTCTGGTGATCGTCAGTCCGATGCCCGATCCATTTTTTCTGGTAGTAAAAAAGGGGACGAAGATTTTTTCCAGCAGTTCCGGTTCAATCCCGCGGCCATTGTCTGCGACTTCCAGATGCACCTTATTCTGATCCAGCTTATAGCTGATTTCTATCGTTGGGTGATCCTGGCCTTCCAGGGCGTAGATGCTGTTGGTAACCAGGTTGATCAGTGCCTGTTCAATCAGTTTGAGGTCTACCTGGATGGTAATTTTTGAGGAGGTCTGTTCCACGCGGAGGATGATGTTTCTCCCGCTTGCAAAGGGCTGCATCAATATCTTTATGTGCTGAAGGATTTCGCCGATGGTATGGTAGTCCAGCTGAGGCGTGGGTAGTTCCGCAATCAGGCGATAGTCTTTTACAAAATCCAGCAGACCTTCAGACCTTCGTTTGATGGTTTGTATTGCAGGTTTCAGGTCTTCCAGATCTTCCTGGTTTAAGCTCGTTTTTGTCGCAATCATGCTGTTCACTGTATCTGAGAGCGAGCTGATGGGGGTGATGGAGTTTAGGATCTCGTGGGAGATGACGCCGATCAACCTGTTCCATGCTTCAGATTCCTTCTGTTCAATTTCGTCTTTGATGTTTTGAAAGGAGACGATGGTATAATCTTTCAGGTAAAGGTTCAGGGGCATCACTTCTGTTGACAGCTGGATGAGTTTATCCTGGATTTTAAGCTCCATGAAGCGTTTGCCACCGCGGCCGATGGCGGCGATTTCCGAAGCGAATTCAGGGAGGTGCTGCGCCACGCGGTGCCAGTATTTGTAGGCCGGTATCCCGAGTAAATTTGTCGCCGCCTGGTTAAAGAACACGATTTCGGCATTATTGGCTTCCTGTTCTTCATTTTTGATGACAATGACACCTACGGGCACCTGTTCCAGTATCGTTCTGATCAGCTGGAACATGGAATCTTTTTCCAGCTGAATGTCTTTCTGTGTTTTGATGATGTCATTGAAAGACTCATAGAGTTCAGGAAAACTTCCGCTGGTGGCCTTGTTCCTGAAGTTCAGGGTGCTGTCTCTCGTTTTTACGGCAAGGATAAAGCGCTTGATGTCCTGACGGATTTCATTGATGTAATGGTAAAGGCTGATCAGTGCCGCCAGGAGCATGATGCCCAGTCCGGTGATGGTGAACCATAGCTGCGTTGTCCTGATCAGGTGGATGAAGAGGAAGCCCAGCAGGTTGATCAGCAGCAGGCGGAGTAGCAGACGGAAGGTAAATCGGTTGTAGAACATCAGAGGTCAAATTTTTCTATGCGGCGGTAGAGGGCGGCGCGTGTCAGGCCCAGTTCCAGTGCTGCACGGGAGATGTTCCCTTTATGTTTGTCTATTGCTTTCTGCACCATCATTTTTTCCATTTCTTCCAGGCCCATTTCCGTCGGCATGGCGCTGTTGCTGCCGAATTTCTGGGGACTGAGCTGAAGGTCTTCTGGTATGATCTCTGAGCCATCGGTCATGATCACTGCCCTTTCAATGACATGCTGCAGTTCACGTACATTTCCCGGCCAGTGATAGCCCAGGAGCATGGCTTCAGCTTTAGTATTAAAACGATAGAGGGGTTTATGGTATTTGGTGCCGAAGGTACTCAGGAAATGACTGGCTAGCAGGAGGATGTCATCCCCTCGTTGCGCAAGAGAGGGCAGGAGCAGTTCCACCGTGTTGATCCTGAACAGGAGATCCTGACGGAAGGTACCTTTGGTAATCATTTCATGCAAGGGCATGTTTGTGGCGGTGATGAGGCGTACATCGATCTTACGTTCTTTACTTTCACCAAGCCTGGTGACGGTGCGGTTCTGGAGTACGGTGAGCAATTTGGCCTGCATGGCGCTGGAGAGGTTGCCGATTTCATCGAGAAAAATGGTGCCTCCATCTGCCAGTTCAAAACGGCCGGGTTTATCATCTTTAGCATCAGTAAAGGCACCCTTCGCGTAGCCAAAAAGTTCGCTTTCAAAAAGGTTCTCATTGAGAGAGCCAAGGTCTACATGCATGAAAATGTGGTTTCTCCGTTGAGAATGTTTGTGCAGCTCATAGGCGAATACCTGCTTGCCGGTGCCGTTTTCACCCAGGATCAGCACGTTGGCATCCGTGGGGGCAACTTTCACCAGCGTGTGCTGAAGTTGTTTTATTGCAGTTGAGTTTCCAACAATGTGTTCAAATTGCCTTGCCTGGTCGTTTTGTAATGAAGAATGTATCTTTTCCAGTTTCTTAACTTTCTTAGTCGATTGCCTTAAACGTGATGCCGCCGAAACCGTTGCGAAAAGCTTTTCATTTTCCCATGGTTTTAGGATAAAATCTGTCGCTCCTTTTTTGATGGCCTGTACAGCAAGCTCCACATTTCCGTAGGCGGTCATGAGGATGACCACATAGTCCTTATCTATTGATAGAATGTGTTCCAGCCAATATAGGCCTTCTCTTCCATCACTGGCCCCTTTCTGGTAATTCATATCCAACAGGATAATGTCGACATCATTATGGCTCAGCAATACATTCAGCTCTCTTGGGGATTTGCAGGTGATGACCTGGCTAAACTGCTGCTTTAGGAAAAGCCTTGCACTCAGGAGGATATCGTCATCATCATCGATTACTAAAACGGTGGCATCAATCATTTTTATTCGCTTAAATCTTTCAGTAACCAAAAATAACAGAAACTGTCCGATGCTGTACAATAAGTGTCCGATTATGAACGGTTTTTCTGGTGTTTTTCATTTATGTTGTTGTTAGTTAGTGTTTTATATGTTGTTTTTTTGTTGGCACAAGTATGGCATAAAGCAAATCAACATTGCAATTCATTATGGATAAAGTCATAGAGAAGAAGAGATTCAGTAAGAAGACAGTAATTACCATTGTGGGGATCGTTGTCTTAATTGGCGTGGTCGCTTACGGATATAGCCTGTCATTGAACAAGGTATATCGTGCTGATTCGGATAAGGTTACCGTCAGTACCGTACAATACGGGGATTTCGAGGATGTGGTACTGCTGAATGCAAGTGTAGTGCCGCTGACATCGGTGATTGTGAGTTCTCCGGAGGGGGGAACTGTTGCGGAGATCTATACAGAGAATGGTGCATCCGTAGTTAAGGGCACACCGTTGTTAAGGATTATCAATCCAAATGCTTTATCGAACTACACCTCCAGTGAGACGAGTATTACCGAGCAGATTAACCAGCTGCGTAAGCTCCGTCTGGATCTGGAACAGAACCAGCGGATGATGAGTCAGGACATGATGGATATTGAGAACAGCCTGAGGACCGCAAGTCGCAAGTACAAGCTGGACAGCACCCTGTATGCGAAGAAGGTCATCACACGGGAGGAATTTAACACATCCAGTCAGGATTATGAGTATTATATGGGTCGCCGTAAGCTGCTGAAGCAAGCTGTGGTTATTGAAAACCAGGGGCGCGTCATGCAGTTGAAGCAAATTGACATTTCGATCGGCCGCATGAATGAAAGCCTGGAGACCATCCGGCAGAACATAGAGAACATGACCATTAAAGCACCTGTCTCGGGGCGTCTTTCCTCGTACGATCCTGTGACGGGAAAATCATACGGCCCGAATGAGATGCTGGGTAAGATTGACGTGATGCAGGGATACAAGCTGCAGGCAGGCGTGGATGAATATTACATCAACAGGGTAAAAGAGGGGCAGTCGGCAAACTGTGAGTTTAATGGTAAGACCTATCAGCTGACGGTGAGGAAAGTGATTCCAGAGGTTACATCCGGGCAGTTTCAGGTGGAGCTGGTATTTGAAGGGCCATCGCCGCAGGAGCTGCGCAGAGGTTTATCGCTGCAGATCAAGCTGACGCTTTCTGACAACAGCAAATCGCTGCTGGTCTCCCAGGGACAGTTTTTCCAGAGCACCGGGGGAACCTGGGTATTTGTGGTCAAAGACGGCAAGGCAACAAGGAGGAATGTAAAGATCGGACGGAAGAACTACCTTTACTATGAGGTGCTTGCAGGCTTACAAAAAGGAGAGGAAGTGATCACTTCATCATATGATCAGTTCAGTCAGTATGATGTGGTGGAGCTGAGTAAATAATAAATTTAGGTTGGTTAGCCCCGGTGATTAGTTAGGCAGGGGCGCCGCCCTTTTTCATAAAGATAAAAAAGACATCATGATAAAAATCGAAAACCTGGAGAAAGTTTACAAAACAGAAGAGATCGAAACTACCGCATTGAATGGCATCAACCTGCATGTGAAGCAAGGGGAATTTGTCTCTATTATGGGCCCTTCGGGCTGCGGCAAGTCTACCCTGCTGAACGTGATGGGCTTACTGGATAAACCGGAGAGTGGTAGTTATAAATTTGTTGATACAGAATTACTGACCATGAACGACCGGCAGCGGTCGGACTTCAGGAAGCGCAACATGGGCTTTGTATTTCAGAACTTCAACCTGATTGATGAGTTGACTGTATTTGAGAACATTGAGCTGCCCCTGATCTATAACAAGGTGGCCTCGGCGGAGCGTAAGCGCCTGGTCAACGAAATCATCGAACGGATGAATATTGTAAACCGTAGCGGTCACTTTCCACAGCAACTGAGTGGGGGGCAGCAGCAGCGGGTAGCAGTGGCCAGGGCGCTGGTGACTAAGCCGAAGCTGGTCCTTGCCGATGAGCCTACCGGAAATCTGGACAGCTCGCATGGGAACGAGGTGATGGAGTTGTTGTGTGAGTTGAATGAAGCAGGAACGACCATTGTGATGGTGACGCACTCTGCTCATGATGCCAGCTTCTCCAACCGAATCATCAACCTGAAAGACGGCCATGTGATCTCTGAGAAAATCAATAAAAACCGTACAGAGGAATTAATCTGACTCAAATAAACTGTATCCATCATGTTTAAACTGAACTTTAAAATCGCGATGCGAAACATCTGGAAGAACAAGGGTTATACCCTGATCAATGTTCTGGGCCTTTCTATCGGCATGGCCAGCTGTATCCTGATCTTTCTTTTCATCAACCATCAGCTGAGCTTCGATAAAGGGTACAAAAATGCCGGCCGGATATATAGAATTGTGACCAACTGGGAATATGCTGTTGGTGAAGACCATTCGCAGGGCGTACCCATCCCGCTTTCAGCAGCAGTGAAGAACGACTTCGCAGCTGTGGAGAAGGTTGCGGCCATACAACGCAGCGGAGGGATCATTCATGTGAAGGACGACGCGGGCCGCGACAGGATCAAGTCTGACGAACGCGTTTACTACGTCCAGCCCGAATTTTCGGATATTTTCAATTTGCGGTGGCTTTCAGGCAATCCGGGACAGTCGCTGGTGGCGCCCGACCAGCTCGTGCTGACGGAAAAGATGGCCATACGTCTGTTTGGATCTGCACAAGCCTCGATGGGTAAAACTGTCTTCTTTAATAAAAAGGCCCTGAAGGTCAGTGGCGTTGTTGGAAATCCACCCGAAAATACCAGTCTGCCGCTGCACCTGCTGATCAGTTATGCCAGCTATTCAGGTAAAGACAGCAAAAACTGGGGGCACATCGGATCGGGTTCAGAATGTTATGTGCTTTTGAAGAAGGGCATTGCCATTGAAAGCCTTAAAGGAACAATGGACCAGTTTAACAAAAAATATTATAATGATGAGGGTACTGGAAAGACATTCAATACCTTTCAATCGTTATCAGATGTTCATTTTAATGAGCTTTATGGGAACTTTGCCAATGCCACGTTCGCAAAGAAACAGATTTATGGACTGATCGTGATCGGCTGTTTTCTGATACTGGCGGCCTGTATCAATTTCATCAACCTGTCGACGGCGCAATCCGTGAGTCGCTCAAAGGAAGTTGGTGTTAGAAAAGTGATGGGTTCGAAACGCAAGCAGCTGATCGTTCAGTTTCTTACGGAGACGCTGAGCATCAGTCTGATTGCCCTTATGATTGCCTGTGTGCTGGCGGAACTGGGCTTGCCCCATCTTGAAGCCCTGTTTGAGCATGACCTTACGTTAAGTCTATTTAGTCATCCCGTTATCTTTGTTTTTTTAGTCGGAATGGTGCTGGTCGTAAGTCTGCTGGCCGGCTTTTACCCTGCCCTGATTATGTCTGGCTTCAATCCTGCATTAGCCATCAAAAACAGAGTTACCGTGAATTCCGGAAGTCTTGGGTTGCGAAAAGTTCTTGTGGTGGTACAATTTGCAATTACGATCATCCTGATCATTGGCACGCTGGTTATTCTGAGGCAGATGGATTATGTGCGTAAGAAGCCGCTCGGTTTTAATCCTGATGCTGTGGCCATGGTATATGCACCTAACGATAGTCTGAATGTACATAAGCTGAATACTTTGCGGGAGCAGATGCTGCGAATTCCCGGTGTGGAGGGGATGAGTTATTGTCAGGTGGCGCCCCTTTCGGGTGATGTAACTGAGCGGAACTTTTCCTATGCAGGTAAGGAAATCAAGGATTTTCAGGTACGGGTATCTGTTGCAGATGAAAACTATGTTGATTTGTTCAAGCTTAAAATCGTGGCCGGTAAGGGATATGTCAAAAGCGATACCCTCAACGGATATGTTGTCAATGAGAAGTTGCTGAAGATGTTAAATATCAAAAATCCTGAAGACGCCATTGGTAAGGTGTTCAGTTCAGGAGACATCAAAGCGCCCATAGTTGGAGTTGTTAAAGATTTTAATGATAAATCACTCCGGGAAGGTGTATCACCTATGGCCATCTATGCCGACAAAAATGAATATTACAACATGGCCATCAGGATCGATCCCGACGTGCTCCTTTCAACGATGAAGTCGGTAGAGGGGCTCTGGAACCAGACTTTCCCTGACTACGTCTATGATTCTGCATTTGTGAATGACGATATCAATGGATATTATAACGACGAACAGATCATGGGTGTGTTGTTCAGGGTATTTGCTGGTGTGATCATTTTTATTTCTTTCATCGGTCTGTTTGGATTGATCTCCTATGTGGCTACCCAGAGAAGCAGGGAGGTGGCCATCAGGAAGGTGTTGGGCGCTAGTACCTTCGAGCTTGTGAAGATGTTGAATGGCTCGTTTCTGCTGATGGTTTTTCTCGCCAATGTAGTGGCCTGGCCGCTGGCCTATCTTTTTGTGTCAAAATGGTTGTCAGGATTTGCCTACCGTATCGAGTTGAGCATCTGGCCCTTTGTAGCGGCAATGCTGCTGTCTATGCTGATTACACTGGTGACGGTAAGTATCCGTTCCTACAGGGCCGCAAATGTAAATCCTATAGATGCGCTGAAATATGAATAAGCCGATGTGTCATCGGATTAATGATATCCGATGAATTATAAATGATTATCTCATGAAGCTGTTGATGATAAAAATGTTTCGCTTAAAAGAATAAAAGATGTTTAAACTGAACTTGAAAATTGCTTTACGGAGCCTTTGGAAGAACAAGAGTTATACGTTCATCAATGTCGGAGGCCTTGCTATCGGCCTTGCCAGTTGTATGATCCTGCTCCTGTACGTTGCGTATGAGTGGAGCTTTGACCGGCAGTTTAAAGACGCTGAAAAAACCTACGTCATTTACAACAACACCAGTGTGGGCGGACAGACCTTTAGCTGGGCCTGGACACCAGGGAGGATGGCGGCGGAAATCAGGGAAAAGATCCCAGGAATTGCGCATGTCTCCCACTCCAGCTATCCCCAGGAAAAGCTGCTGAGTAACGGCCAGACAAGGCTGAAGGGACATGCGGTTTTTGCCGATCCTGATTTTCTTAGAATTCTCGATTATAAATTCCTGAAGGGAAATCCTGAGGGAGTACTGAAGAACGTCAATGCCATTGTACTGACGGAAAGTGCCGCCAGGTCCTTATTTGGAAATGAGGAGCCAATTGGGAAATCCCTGAAAATGGAAAATGACGATTTGCTGCAAGTGGCAGCCATCATGGAGGATATCCCTAAAACGAGCAGCATCAGGTTTGACTATCTGATGTCCTGGGAATTGTATGTAAAGAAAAACCCATGGACAAAAGAAGCGGGCTGGGGCAGTAATTTCTGTCTGACAATGCTGCAGCTACAGGACCATAAACGTGAGTTAGCGGTACGTCGGGAAATCAAGGGAATTTACCATCGTAACCAGCCTGGTAATACCAATTTCGCTGAGATCCACCCGTTGACAAAGTGGCATCTGTATGGCAATTTTGAAAACGGTAAGTCCGTAGGTGGAAAGATTGACCAGGTCAGGATCTTTTTTATCCTTGCGTTCTGCATCTTACTGATCGCCTGTGTGAACTTCATGAATCTTTCCACAGCCCGGTCGGAAAAAAGGGCAAAGGAAGTGGGAGTGAGAAAAGCCATTGGCTCTTCAAGAGGAGCGCTTGTGAGCCAGTTTATGCTGGAATCCATCCTGATTACCACCATGGGCATGATGCTGGGCTTTACGCTCATGGAGCTGTCGTTACCTTATTTCAACAGGCTACTGGAGATTGAGCTGATCATTAATTATGGCGACTGGCGTTTTTGGACTGCCCTGGTTGTTCTTACGCTGCTCACAGGAGTTCTTGCCGGTAGTTACCCTGCCTTTTACCTGTCGTCTTTTCAACCTGTGAAAGTACTGAAAGGGGTGGCTACCAAGGGCAGTTCTTTTGTATTGGTAAGGAAGGTGCTGGTGATATTTCAGTTTTCTTTTGCGGCATGCCTCATCATCTGTACTGCAGTCATCTACGACCAGCTTTCCTTTGTAAGAAATAAACCCATTGGGTATCAGAATGCCGGGCTTGTGGAGCTGCCGGTGCAGGGCAACCTCCGGAGCATGTCTGAGCTGAACCTGTTGAAAGACCAGATCCTGAAGTCAGGTGCAGCCATCGATGTTTCGTTTTTCAGCGACCGCCTGAATGAAGGTGGCAACAATACTTTCGGTGTGGAATGGCCAGGTAAGGGTGGGAAGGAGGATGTGCTTTTCAACAACAGGAGCGCCGGTGATGATTTTGTGAAAACCATAGGTGGGAAGATGGTGGCCGGAAGGGAGTTTACATCCGATTATCAGGACTCTATGAAAGTGATCGTTAACGAAGCTGGTATAAAAGCCATGGGCATGAAAGATCCTATCGGTAAAATGATCAGCTGGGATGAGGAGCGTTACACGATTGTTGGCGTGATGAAAGACTTTGTGATGGAATCCGCTTACAGGAATCCATCACCGATGTTTATCGCCTACAATGAGGAAGCCTTTCAGCGAGTAGTGCTGCGACTTAACCCGGCAATGAACCTGACAGAGGCGCTTGGCAAAATTGATAAAATCGTGACGGCACTCAATCCGGAGTTTCCTGTGGACCGCGTTTTTGTTGATGAACGTTTTGAGGAGAAATTCAGGGATGAGAAATTACTGGGCACCTTATCGAACTGGTTTGGGGGCTTCGCGATTTTTATTTCCTGTCTGGGCTTGCTCGGTCTTGCACTGTTTGTTGCCGAGCAGCGTAAAAAGGAAATCAGCATCCGTAAGGTGTTGGGTGCAAGTACCGCCAATATTCTGGCCTTGCTGAATGCTGACTTCATCAAGCTGGTACTGATTGCGAATTTGGTTTCTTTTCCAATTGCCTATATCATTATTCAACGCTGGTTGTCCAACTACGAGTTTCGTGTCGGACTTACCGCCCTTCCATTTCTGGCGGCGATCGCCATGTCAGTGGTGGTGGCTGTGCTGACCGTAAGTGTGCAGTCGGTCAGGGTTGCAAAAGCAAATCCCATAGATGCACTGAAACATGAATAACAAACGCCCTTAATCCTACATTATGTTCAGACTAAATTTGAAAATTGCTTTACGAAACCTTTGGAAAAATAAAGGATATGCATTGATCAGCATTGTGGGACTTGCTGTGGGGCTTACTGTTTTCATGCTCGCGATGCGTTTTGGCAACTACGAGCGTAAGTACGACCGCTGGAACGAGGCATATCAGCAGGTCTTCCGTGTCAACTACACCTCTGGCAGTGAGGACGTGGCGCTGAGTCCAGGGAATATGGCCACGCTGGCAAAGGAAAAGGTTGCAGCGGTAAAGGCTTCCACCAGGGTTGGAGAATACTGGATGGGAGATTTGTTACTGAAAATAAAAGACAAACGCATGTACCTCAACAGCGTGCTGATGGTCGACAGTAATTTCTTAAAGGTGTTTGATTATCCGTTTTTATATGGCAATGCTGAGAAAGCACTGAATTCACCACAATCTATCATCCTGACAAAAAAGACAAGTGACCTGATCTTCGGTGAGGGGGTGAACCCTGTAGGCGAAACGATGACCCTGGGGAAAACCTCTGAAGGTATTGTGGAGGGGGTAATTGATGAAGCACGTTTTCCTGCACATTTTCATTTCAATATACTCAAGCGTTTCAGGCAGAGCATGTCTGACGAATATTACAGCAATAACTACTATACCTATGTGAAGCTTCAGGAGCAGTCCGACCTAAAGCAGACCACCGCTGATCTGAACCAGGTCCGGCGCGAGACACTCAGTGCATTGCTCACAAGTGTAGCTGAAGAGGACAAGGAAGGCTTCCACGAATTTATAGATGAAAATACGTTATACCTTCAGGCTGTTTCAGACATTCACCTCAGCAGCAAGAAGGTTGAGTACGAATTTTCCGGGAATGGCACGGGTACTTATATGTACCTGATGCTGGTCGTTGCCGCGCTGGTGTTGATCATTGCAGCAGTAAACTTCATGAATCTCTCGATCACCATGGCTACAAAAAGGGCGAAGGAAACAGGGGTGAGGAAGGTGCTTGGGGCAGGGCGATTGCAGGTTGCCCTGCAGTTCATTATGGAGACGGCGATGCAATGTGTGTTGAGCCTGATGATTGCCATTGTGTTACTCGAATTGCTGTCGCCGGCATTTAATAGTTTAGTCGGACAGGACATTACGCTGAAAGACTGGTCTGACTACTACTTGCTCATCATGCAGATTGTCGGTGTGTTGTTTCTGCTGATCCTTATTGTCGGTCTTTACCCTTCGCTGTTGATCAGCAGGGTGCTGCCGGCGAAGGTCCTCAAAGGAAATTTCTCCAGCAGCAGTGAGGGATATCTGATCCGCAATGGCCTGATCGTGGTGCAGTTTTTTATTGCAGTATTGTTTATTTCCGGGGTTTGGGTGATCAGGGACCAGCTGGCCTATATGCAGCAAAAAGACCTTGGTTATAAGCCGGAGCAGGTGATGGCGATTTCCATGATGGATGATACGTCTGATGAGCACTTCAGGCAGATCAGGAATACGTTGATGACCATCAACGGAATAAACCAGATTTCGAGGGCCGATCATATTCCTGGAGAAGATACCGGCGGAAATGGTTACACGGTTGATGGACGGAGTTACGCTTCGAACTTCATGAGTGTTGATGTCAACTATATCAAGGCAATGGGGATGACCCTGCTGGAGGGAAGAGAATTTGAGTCTTCCAATACTGCGGATACCAGCAATTCAGTGATGATCACGGAGGCTGCCGCACGTGCTTTTCAATTGAAGGAACCTTTAGGAAAAATATTGAAGCGTGGGGGTTCAAATTATAAAGTAATCGGTGTCGTAAAAGATTTTAATCATTTTAGTCCCGAGAAGAGCTATCAGCCCCTTGTTTTTCAATACATTAAGGGAAACCCTTTAAAGTATGTGCTGGTTAACCTTTCTACCCGGCATCCGGCGCGGACCATTGCTGACGTCGAAGCCGCATGGCGGGGGTTGGAGCCCGATTTTCCCATTAAATATACGCTGCTGGACCAGTCCTTTGCGGGAATGCTGTATAAGCAGGCGCAGCTGGGCCGGATTATCGGCATGTTGTCGGGGGTGACCATCTTTCTGGCCTTGATGGGCATCTTTGCCATTGCGGCATTGACGACCCAGCGGAGAAGTAAAGAAATTAATATCCGCAAGGTGCTTGGTGCATCCATAGTAGATATCCTTACCTTGCTGAACAGTAGCTTTGTGAAGCTGGTGTTGCTGGCCAACGTCATTGCCTGGCCTGTAGCCTACGTGCTGCTCAACAACTGGCTGAGTGATTTCGCTTTCAGGATACAGGTGCCACTGCTTCCTTTCCTGGCTGCCGGCGTGGCGACTACAGTACTTACCATCCTGATCGTCAGCCTTCAGTCTTATAAAGTTGCAAGCGGCAATGTTGCTGCGGTGTTGAAATATGAATAATCAATTAAATCCAGAGAAATGATCAGATTACAGAACATAGAGAAATATTACGCCAATAAGGGGCTGAAGAGTTATATCCTGAGACATGTGACCACAGAAATAGGGCAGGGGGAATTTGTGTCTATCATGGGCCCTTCAGGTGCTGGAAAGTCTACCTTACTGAACATCCTGGGGATGCTGGAGGAGCCAACGTATGGAGCTTATGAGTTCATGGGCACTGATGTGACCTCGCTCAATGAAAGAAAGCGTATTGAGTTATACCGCAACCATATCGGTTTTGTCTTTCAGGCTTATCATTTGATTGATGAGATGACGGTAGCCGAAAACATAGAAGCGCCATTGTTGTATAAGAAGATTGGAAGTGCCGAACGTAAAAGCCGCGTAGCGGATATGCTGGACCGGTTCAATATCGTAGGGAAAAAAGACCTGTTTCCCAATCAGCTGTCCGGTGGGCAGCAGCAGCTCGTGGGTATCGCGCGCGCAGTTGCCGCACAGCCGACCATCATTCTTGCAGATGAGCCTACAGGTAATTTGCAGTCTGCCCAGGCATTGCAGATCATGGAGCTTTTTAAAAAGCTGAACGAAGAAGATAACATCACGATTGTGCAGGTGACACACTCAGAGGTCAATGCCGGCTATGGCAAAAGGATCTTGCACCTGCTGGATGGCGTCATCAAAGAAGATGTAGCTCCGGAACTGCAATCCTGATGGATCTGAGGAAAGCAGGGTAATTCCGGTAAAGAGCGTTATCTTTGCGGCATGCAGCGAAGTGTTACCGATCAACTCCAGCGTACCATTGTGGTCCCCAAATCTCCCAGGCGGATCATTTCTTTAGTGCCCTCCCAAACCGAACTGCTGTTTGACCTGGGACTGGATGCCGAGATCATCGGACTGACGAAGTTCTGCGTGCACCCCATTGCTAAATTCGCGGAGCGTACGAAAGTAGGAGGGACTAAAAAGCTGAACATCGAGCTGATCAGGAGCCTTGAGCCCGACCTGATTATTGGCAACAGAGAAGAAAATGATCAGGCGCAGGTAGAACTGCTGATGGAGGAGTATCCGGTGTGGATGAGTGATATCTGCAATCTCGATGACGCCATGCAGGCCATTTCCGCCATCGGTGCCCTGGTAGACCGGGAGCCGGAGGCCGCTTATCTGAATCATCTGATTCATGCAGGATTCAGTGATCTTCGTACCCTGGCACTTCAGCAGGGCATTGATAAAAAAGCAGCTTACCTGATCTGGAACAAGCCTTTTATGTTTGCCGGCCGCAATACGTTTATTGATGACCTGATGACTACCATTGGATTGACTAATGTGGTGAGGGAAAAACGTTATCCGGTGGTCAGCATGGAGGAACTGGCTGCGCGCCAGCCAGAGTTGCTGTTTCTTTCGTCGGAGCCCTATCCTTTTAAAGAAAAAGACCTTGAGGAAATGCAGTTGGTGTTGCCGGGAGTGAAGGTGATGCTGGTGGATGGAGAGATGTTCTCCTGGTATGGCAGTCGTCTGGTCAAGGCAGTACAGTATTTTTTTCAGTTTCAGAAGGAACTATAGGTTGTTAAAGCGGCCTGAGACCGTCAGTTAGCTATTTGCAAGCGTTAAAGACGGTATGCTTCGAAAATTAAACGCTGTATAACCAATGGGTTAGGCTGTTTCTGTGTTTTTTATCCTAAAAGAATTTTGCTTTTTGAAAACTATCCCTATCTTTGCAGTCCTAAAGAAATACATCCTAACTGCGGAAGTGGCGTAATTGGTAGCCGCACCAGACTTAGGATCTGGCGCTTCACGGCGTGGGGGTTCGAGTCCCTTCTTCCGCACTTAAAAATTCCCCCGCAAAACGGGGGAATTTTTATATAAAGACATTTAATAACAATATTGATTCAGAAAGATGAACATTACACAGGAAAAAATTAACGACTTAAACGCAGTCGTGAAAATTAAGATTTCACCTGAAGATTATACTGAAAAGGTTGATAAGTCTATAAAGGAACAAGCTAAAAAAGCAAACCTTCCTGGTTTCCGTAAGGGAATGGTGCCTGCAGCGCACATCAAAAAGATGTACGGCAGAAGCATCCTGGTTGAAGAAATCAACAACCTGCTGAGCGAAACGTTAAATAAACATCTTACTGACAATAAAGTAGAAATCCTTGGCCAGCCTTTGCCGGTAATGGATGATACCAAAGAATTCAAATGGGACGGTACGGACGAGTTTGATTTCGACTATGAACTTGGTCTTGCGCCAGCTGTCGGACTTGAGGTGACTTCAAAAGACAAATTCACTGAATATAAAGTGAAGGCTGATGAAGAAACACTGGCTTCAAGGATCAAAAACATCAGAAGAAGTTATGGCAAAATGACAAACCCGGAAGTTTCGGCAGAAGATGACGTGCTTTATGCCGAATTAACACAACTTTCTGCCGATGGTTCAGTTTTTGAAGGTGGCATTAGCGCTACCGGTTCTATTCGTTTAGACCAGGTAACAGACAAAAAGATTTTAAAATCTTTAGTAGGTTTAAAGAAAGATGATGTTGTAGAGCTTGACGTACCTAAGGCGTTTGACAAAAATGAGGTAATCATTGCTAAATTGTTGAACATCTCTGAAGAAGATGCGAAAGACCTGCAGTCTAAATTCACAGTCTCCGTTAAAAACGTGAACCGTTTAGAGGAAGCTGATTTAAACCAGGAGTTCTTTGATAAAATATTTGGTGAAGGTGTGGTTACTGACGAAGCCGGCTTTACTGCTAAGATCACTGAAGAAGTAGAGGGAATGTTCCAGCAGGATGCGGATCGTAAACTGCAGAACGACATGTACACTCAGCTGATTGAAGGCGTGAACATTGAGCTTCCTGATGCTTTTCTTCGCAAGTGGTTGAAAGCAACGAATGAGAAGCTTACAGATGAAGAGTTGGAGCAAGGATACGATGATTTTGCTAAAAACCTGAAATGGACTTTAATTGAGAACAAACTGATTAAAGACAATAACATCGAGATTAAATACGAAGATGTTTTTGAAACTGCAAAACAACGTCTTGATGCCCAGTTCAGAATGTATAGCCCTGCGCCGATGCCGGAAGATCAGCTGGCACAGTACACCGCTACTTTCCTGAAAGAGAAAGACAATGCGAACCGCATCTTTGATGAAGTAAAAGCCATCAAGGTTTTTGATTACATCAAATCGGTTGCTACGTTAGATCAGAAGGAAATTGCTTACAATAAATTTATAGAATTGAAATAAGACTGATTGTTCAGTTAGCTTAAAAATATAAATCTTTTGGTAAGGCGGCTTTGGAAAAAGGCCGCCTTATTTATATCATCAGATTTGGAAATTTTACAATACCACAATAAATTACCAACTTAGTTTAATTAATTTGGTAATCCATATCAGCTATCCGTAGCCATAACATCCGAAAATACCGCCCGAAGGGCGCTTTAAAATTAAATATAAATACATACTTCGATGAAGATAGACAAAGACGAATTTAGAAAATACGCAGTTAAACACCATCGTATTAATGGTTTAAATGTAGACCGTTTCATTGGTGCTACCAACAACTCACCAAAAAGCATGACCCCCTACATCATCGAGGAGCGCCAGTTGAACGTTGCGCAGATGGATGTGTTCTCCCGTCTGATGATGGACCGCATTATCTTTTTAGGTGACGCCATTTATGATGGCAATGCCAATATCATCCAGGCGCAGTTGCTGTTCCTTCAGTCTACGGACAACCAAAGGGACATTCAGATTTACATCAATTCACCAGGTGGGTCTGTATATGCAGGTCTGGGTATTTACGATACCATGCAGTACATCAGTCCTGATGTAGCGACGATCTGTACTGGTATGGCTGCATCTATGGGTGCTGTACTGCTAGTTGCAGGAGCAAAAGGTAAACGTGCGGCGCTGCCTCACTCACGTGTGATGATCCACCAGCCTTCAGGAGGTGCTCAGGGTGTGGCATCAGACATGGAGATCAACCTGAGAGAGATGCTCAAATTGAAAAAAGAATTGTACGACATCATTTCCAATCACTCCGGCCAGTCTTACGAGTGGGTAGAGAAAGCTTCAGACAGGGATTACTGGATGAAAGCTGACGAAGCGAAGAGCTTTGGTATGATTGATGAAGTGCTGGGTGCGAATAACAAAGAAAATAATGGCTAAACAAAATAGAGAATCCCGTTGCTCTTTTTGCGGTTCCGGTAAGCAGGATACGTTGATGCTGATTGAAGGTCTTGATGCCTTCATCTGCGACAAATGTGTCGTGCAGGCCAACCAGCTGCTCACTGAAGAGCTGGGAACTAAAAAGGCAAAATCTTTAGATACTTCCATCACCCTGTTGAAGCCCGCAGAAATCAAAGCCCACATTGACCAGTATGTTATTGGTCAGGATGATGCTAAGAAGGTGCTGTCGGTAGCGGTTTATAACCACTACAAACGACTGAGCCAGCAGGTGAACAAGGAAGATGAAGTAGAAATAGAGAAGTCTAACATCATGCTCGTTGGTGAAACGGGTACAGGTAAAACCCTATTGGCAAAAACGATTGCCAAGATCCTTCACGTCCCTTTCTGTATCTGTGATGCTACTGTACTGACAGAGGCCGGATATGTTGGAGAGGATGTAGAAAGTATCCTGACACGGTTGCTGCAGGCGGCTGACTATGACGTAGCTTCAGCGGAACGGGGTATCGTTTACATTGATGAGGTAGATAAGGTTGCCCGTAAGAGCGACAACCCGTCGATCACCAGAGATGTATCCGGTGAAGGTGTACAACAGGCTTTATTGAAAATCCTGGAAGGAACAGTGGTGAACGTTCCACCTCAGGGCGGACGTAAACACCCTGATCAGAAAATGATTCCTGTGAACACCAACAACATTTTGTTTATCTGTGGTGGTGCCTTTGATGGCATTGAACGCAAGATTGCAAACAGGCTGCGTACACAGGCGGTAGGTTATAAGGTGAAAAAAGATGATGTTGATCTTGACCTTAAAAACCTCTATAAATACATCACGCCGCAGGATTTAAAATCATTTGGTTTAATCCCTGAGCTGATCGGTCGTGTGCCGGTGCTGACACACCTGAATCCATTGGATAAATCTGCACTGAGAAACATTCTGACTGAACCGAAAAACTCATTGTTCCGTCAATATGTGAAACTCTTTGAATTTGAAGGAGTGGAACTGGTCTTTGAAGACGAAGTGCTCGACTTTATTGTAGACAAAGCCATGGAATATAAACTGGGTGCCAGGGGGCTGCGCTCCATCTGTGAAGCGATCATGCTGGATGCAATGTTCGACATCCCATCGGATCCGGGCATAAAGGAACTGGTTATCACGCTGGACTACGCGATTGAAAAGTTCGAGAAGGCCGACTTCAAAAAGTTAAAAGCAGCTTAAATATTAAATCCCCGTTTTCACGGGGATTTTTTTTAACTTGTTATTTGAGCTTTTGCAGGGGAAATACTCTGGGGTGCAGCTGAATTTGTTGATGGTATAGACGGGTTGGTCATAATAAAGCGGAGTAATCATCACAAGTAGTAATTAATAAAAGGAGAAATATATGAATGAAGAATTAGAGGTAAACAAAGATGAAAATCCAGGAAAAAAAAGAAAGAAATTAAAAGAAGTGGAGTCGCCGGTCAAGCCGGGATTGAAAACGAAAGCGGAGATTGTGAAAAACTGGTTGCCAAGGTATACCGGAAGGCCGCTGGAGGACTTCGGACAGTACATCCTGCTCACCAATTTCAGTAAGTATGTACAGATGTTTTCTGAATGGAATGACAATGCACCGATTATGGGGCTGGATAAACCCATGCAAAGTGTGACGGCCAATGGCATTACCATCATCAATTTCGGTATGGGCAGTCCACTGGCGGCAACTATGATGGACTTGCTCACGGCCATTAGTCCAAAGGCAGTCTTGTTTTTAGGTAAATGCGGCGGTTTAAAGAAGAAAAACCAGCTGGGCGACCTGATCCTGCCGATTGCCGCGATCAGGGGCGAGGGGACGTCAAATGACTACATGCCTGCGGAAGTTCCGGCACTGCCTGCCTTTGCTTTGCAGAAGGCGATTTCGACCACCATTCGTGACCACTCCCGCGATTACTGGACAGGAACCTGTTACACGACCAACAGAAGGGTATGGGAGCACGACAAAAACTTTAAGAAATACCTGAAGGACCTGCGTGCTATGGCTGTAGACATGGAAACTGCGACCATTTTTATCACTGGATTTGCGAATAAAATCCCAACAGGTGCCTTATTGCTGGTGTCGGACCAGCCAATGATACCCGAAGGTGTAAAAACGACAGAAAGTGATAGTGCGGTCACCACGAATTACGTGGAAACGCATTTAAGGATAGGTGTAGAGTCGTTAAAACAATTGATCAATAATGGATTAACAGTGAAACATCTTCACTTTTAGTCTTCATCAGAACTCTTTGGATAGTCAAAGTGTTCCATGGATCCGGTGTGCAGACTAGCGAGCTTCCATTCCTCAAATGGAAATTCAATCAGCACCACACCACATGTTGGGATATTATGGAGGTTCGAATTACTCAGGTAATTGGCGAACTCCGTGAATCCCGGATTGTGGCCGAACAGCGCCACGCGCTCAAACTTATCATCCAGTTTATTTAAGATGCTTAAAAGGGTGGAGATATTGGCTTCATAGATGGCGCTTTCTTCCCTGATTTGGCTAAGAGGTTTGTTCCATACCTGCGCAAAGTTTCTTGCCGTGGTTAGGGCCCTTAATGCCGGGCTGCTCACAATAAGTTCCGGAACCAGGTCTTTATCCAGCAGGCGCATGGCCATTTCAGGTGCATTTCTCAGACCTCTGGAGTTCAATGGACGGTCAAAATCAGCCAGGTGCTGGTTTCCCCAATCAGATTTGCCGTGTCGTACTAGTAGTAGTTGCTTCGCCATTTTTAAGTTTATTTAATACTTTTTCAACAACAATTTCTTCGGTCAATTGATTCATACAGGCAAAATCACCTCGGTAGCAGGGGACATTGCCGTATACGGAGCAGGGGCGACAGTACAGGTCGGTCTGCAGGACATTGCTCATGCTCTGCCCATAACCCAGGAAGCCAGCGTAGGGGTGTGTTGCGCCCCATACTGATACTACCGGAATATTTTTGAGTGAGGCGAGGTGCATCCCTGAAGAGTCCATGCTCAGCATTACATCCAGATTGGAGATGAATTTCAGCTCGTCATCCAGCCGGATTTTTCTCACTAAAGATACTATATTTTTGTGCTTTAACGCCCAGGAATCTGCGGTTCTTTCTTCGGCTTCTGTTCCGCCGAAAATAAACAACTGATGGCCGAGTGTTGCAAGCTGAAGCACTACCGCTTCCATCTTATGCAGCGGGTAAACCTTCTGCAGGTGTTGCGCAAAGGGGCTCACGCCAATCCATTTGCCGGCCTTTTCAGGTAGCACTATGGCGTCGAAGTGCTCCGGTTGGGGCTTCCCCAGTTGGTTTTGCAGTTGGAAGGGAAAACCCAGTTGCTGGAATACCGTTGCATAGCGCTCTACGGTCAGGCTCAGAGGGCTCAGTATTTTCCCTTCTTTCCGGGTCAGTTGTTTCTTGTCCTTTCTGCCTTTATCAACGGAGACAGACCTGACACCGGTGAGCAGAAACAGCAAACAGATGATCCTGCTTCTCAGGTTATTGTGGAGGTCTGCCACTGCGCCGACCTGAAGTTTGCGCAGTTGGAAAAACAGTTTCAGGAGTCCGAAGAAACCCTTATGCTGCTGTTTGGGATCAAAGCTGACGAAAGTCACATTAGGAACAGCATCAAAAAAGGGACGAAATAAACCGCGGCTCAGCATCAGCAGATGTTGATCAGGATAATGATCCGTAAATTCCTTCAATATAGGAGCGGTCATCGCCACATCCCCCATAGCGGAAAAACGAATGACCAGAATTTTAGCTGCTGCTTGAGGCATTAATTATTTCGTGTTATACAGGATTGGATTGAGGCTTGGATCATTATACATCTTCATCTGCTTATACACTTTCATGTACTTCAGACCATTGCTGATGTCGCTAATCAGCTCATCCAGGCTGTTGGATAAGTCGGTTCTTTGGTTGAGTAAAATGTTGAGCTTTGTCTGGCAGCTGTTTCTGTGTTCCTCGCTGGCATCAGTACGCTGAGTTTCCTCATTCATATGATAAACCTTCAGTGCCAGTATCGAAAGGCGGTCTACTACCCATGCAGGGCTTTCGGAGTTGATCTTTGCATCCGCCGCGGGGACTACATCCTTATATTCTTCGAGAAAATAGCTGTCTATGTATTCTACCACATCTGTGCGCTCTTGGTTGGAAGCATCGATACGGCGCTTCCATTGCAATCCCTCGACGGGGTCAATATCCGGGTTTCGCACCACATCCTCCATGTGCCATTGAACGGTGTCGATCCAGCATTTCAGGTACAGCAGGTATTCCAGTGTACCGATGCGGTATGGATTTTCAATCGGCTGGTCAATTTGATTGTGCACATGGTAATTATTGATGGCGTCTTCAAATATCTGGTTGCAAAGCTTACTAATCATGCTCAAAGGTAAGATAACTATTTTTTATTGTTGAAGTATTCTGATATATCTTGCAGAGACATGGCATTCAGGCATTGCCCGCGCTCCAGTCCGCCTTTTCTTCCGATCAGGACGCCGTAACGCATGTCGTGAAACCCTTCCCTGCGATGCGCATCCGGGTTGACCGATAGGAGCACACCTTTTTCGAGCGCATAGCGATGCCAGCGCCAGTCGAGGTCCAGCCGCAGTGGGTTGGCATTGATTTCTATGACCACACCATTGGCAGCACAGGCGTCAATCACCTTCGCATAATCAATGGGGTAGCCCTTTCTGCTCAGCAGGAGCCTGCCTGTTGGGTGCCCGAGTATGGTGGTGTAAGGGTTCTCTATAGCCCTGATGAGTCTTGCGGTTGCTTTTTCCTCATTCATGCGAAGGTTACTGTGCACCGAGGCCACTACAAAATCGAATGTTTTGAGGATGTCATCGCTGTAATCCAGTGATCCATCATTGAGGATGTCACTTTCAATCCCTTTAAAAATACGGAAAGGGGCAAGGCGGGCATTCAGCGCATCAATTTCCTGATGCTGGGCATACACACGCTGTTCGTTTAGTCCGTTGGCATAAAAAGCAGATTTAGAGTGGTCGCAGATGCCCAGGTATTCCAGCTGCAGGTGGTCCTTGCAATACAAGGCCATTTCTTCCAGGGTATGTACACCATCGCTCCATGTCGAGTGGTTGTGCAGGCTTCCCTTAAGGTCCTGGTCGGTGATCAATACCGGAAGTTTGTTTTCTTTTGCCAGCTCCACTTCATTCAGCCCTTCTCTGAGTTCAGGGCTGACAAAAGCAAGTCCGGCCTGCTGATAAATTGCAGCCTCATCGCTGAAAGGTCCGGAGCCAGCAAGCACAAGTACGGCAGATACATGATCCGCATTACCCGTCAGACGGAACCAATCGAGGTAAAAGTTGACTTTCTCCACCACATACAGCTGGACTTTCAAGCCATAGCTACTCAGGGCAGTAAAGGTATTGTGCTCATTTTCTTCAAACTGAAGCCCTTCAAAGCTGCTTATCTTTTCTTTTACCTCGTCAATATCAGCAGCTCCAATCACAAATTCCAGTTCCTCGACGATCTCCAGGCAGCGCCTGTACTCGCCCGCAACACCAAGCAGTGGTTCGTCGCTGACGCCATTGAGCCATAGTGCAAGGTCTGCAAATAGTTGATTGACCATAGGTTCCGCATGTGCGTAAAGGAACTTACCCTGCGCAGCCATTTTGAACTCTATGATTTTCTTGATTTCTTCCTGGGTTTTGAGTCCGAATCCCTTTGCCTCAATAAGGCGGTTTTCATTGCAGGCATAATAAAGCTCACCAATATTCTCAATGCCCAGATCTTTCCAGATGACAGCGATTTTCTTAGGGCCTATGCCTTTGATACCGAGCATCTCCACAATACCTTCCGGCGTATTGGCAAGGACCTGTTGCAGGTCGTTCATGGTTCCTGTCTCCAGCAGCTCCCAAACTTTGGCTGACATGCTTTTGCCGAGTCCGTCGATGCTGGCGATCTCCTCCAGGCTTTTCCCCTGAATGGCGTAAGGCAACTTATCCACCTTTAAAGCAGCATTGGCTACAGATTTAATTTTAAAAGGGTTTTCATTGTGCAACTCCATCAATTGAGAAAGCAGTCGCAGGCTACGGGCTATAGTCTTATTTTCCATGGACTGCTAAATTAAATAAAAAGGGCCTATTTTCCGATTAAACTATCCATGGCATGATTTTTTTGAGGTATCGAAGTATGAGACAATTGAATAAGATGATGATGGCATCCTTGCTGCTGGTCGCTGGGTGTGCCGGAGGTGGCGGATCGCGGGATGCATCTGCGCCAACAGCGGTGGAGACACAGGATTCCACGAAAATCATGGATACCCTCGCCGGAAAAGCAACAATGCGACAGGGCGAAAAAAACATTGTTCCAGGAGAATCAATTGGCAGCATCCATCTCGGACAGGATGCCGCACAGCTATCCGATATCCTTGGCAAAGCCGATGATGGTGATGCCGCAATGGGCAAGGCCTGGGGCATCTGGAATCAGGATGGCGGGGGGCAGCTTTCTGTGTACACCAGCTATAAAGACAGTACAGCAGTCGCAAAAGATGTAAAGCAGATTGTCGTTTCCTCTGAGCATTTTGTGACAGAACAAGGCATCCGAAGCGGCAGTAGTTTTGCAACTGTTAAAAAAACATTCCCCCAACTGCAGCTGGCGGAGACCTATATCAATGGAAAAGAAACATTGAAAGTATACGATGACATTGAGCGGGGCATTGCTTTTGATGTTATGAACAAAAATGGAGAAGAGGTTTGTGTAGCGATTACTGTACATCCTGTAAAAACCGCCGTAAACAATACTTACCTGACCATCCACCCTGGGTGGCAGCCGAAATAATATATTCCCCTGGAAAAGAAAATACCCGTCATATGGAACATCAGTTCTGTATGACGGGTATTTTCTTTTTAGTTGATCACTACTTCGTAAGGCATCCTTGCCTGAATACCAGACCTGGTAACCGCAGACTTGATCTGTTGATAGATCAGGTAATTTGCGCCCAGTTCCTGTTTGGCAAAATGTGTTTTTATACGGTCTGTACCATTGTCCATCAGTGACTTCAGCGGGTTGATCACTTCCGGATACTCCACCACCTTATACTCTTTCAGCTTTGCTTTTTTTACAGCCGCAGTGATCGCATCATTGAAACTTCCTGTCCGGTCGGCAAGACCTAAACGCACCGCGTCAGTTCCTACCCATACACGTCCACCGCCAATACTGTCGATATAGGATTTACTTCTCTTACGGCCATCAGCCACACGAGTGATGAAACCATCATAAGTACGGTTGACCTCATTCTGGATGATAAATCTCTCTCCCGCCGTCAATGGTCTGTTTACGCTCATGATGTCGGCATAGGTTCCTGTCTTGACGCCGTCGAAGGTGATGCCCAGCTCTTTGTTGAGCAGCTTCTGGAAGTTCGGGATCACCCCAAATACACCAATAGAACCTGTGATGGTATTGGGTTGCACAAAAATAGAATCTGCGGCACAGCCGATGTAGTAACCACCAGAGGCGGCCACGTTACCAAAAGAAGCGATGACTGGTTTTACCTTTTTAGCGAGGACAATTTCCCTCCAGATCACGTCTGAGGCCAGCGCACTGCCACCCGGGGAGTTTACCCGCAGGACGATTGCTTTCACACTGGAATCCGACCTTGCTTTCCTGATGGTACGGGAGATGCGCTCAGAGCCAATCTGCTCATCAGAGCCCTCGCCGCCAGTAATTTCGCCATTGGCATAGATGACCGCAATTTTATTCTTTCCACTTTTGCTCTTATTGGTGGTGGCAATGTTTTTCGCATAATCATTGATGGAAATGGACGTGATGTTGTCCGATGGATCGGTATCGCTCAGCTTTTTCAGTTCCTCCAGCACCTTATCCTTGTAGGCCAGCTGATCCACCAGCTTATATTTCAGGGCATCATTTGGCTGTTGAATTTTATACTGATCCGCAATGGCATAAAGGCTGTCTGCGTCGATTTCCCTGCTTGCTGAAATGCCGCCAAGGAAGGTTCGGTACAGGCCGTTCAAATAAACCGTGACCTGCTCCCGGTTTTTGTCGCTCATCTTATCATTGATGAAAGGTTCAACGGCACTCTTGTAGGTACCCACGCGAATGATCTGGGCTTCGATTCCAAGTTTCTCCAGCGCACCTTTAAAAAACATGATCTCCGAGCTGAGTCCTTTAAATTCCAAGGCGCCCTCAGGGTTGAGGTAGATTTTGTCCGCCGCGGAAGCCAGGTAGTAGGCACCTTGCGAATAGACTTCGCTATAAGCGATAATTTTCTTTCTACTTTTCCTGAAATCAATCATGGCATCCCTGATTTCCTTCATGTTCGCAAAACCGGCATTTGGGGAGCTGACGTTCAGGTATACACAACGGATGTTGTTGTCTGTTTTTGCGGCGTCCAGTGCCTTGATGATGTCCGTAAAGCCAATGCTTTTTGCATCGTCCCCGCCGATGTAGGGCAGGTCGGCAAGAGGGTCACTGATGGTCCGTTCGGTAATGTTCTGGTCGAGGTTTAGAAAAAGCACGGAGTTACTTTTTACTTCCACCGTTTTATCATCACTGATCGAAGAAACCATGCCGACGACAATAAGAATGGCAAGAATGGTGATCAGGACAAAGGAGACGACGATGCCCACTACGGTTGCAAAAACATATTTAAAAAAATCTTTCATTTGCGTATTAAATATTTTAATTTGTAAATATATGTAAAAAATAGCCCCTGGCTTTGTATGGATTTGGATAGTAAAAAAGTTTATTTGTTACTAGGAAGTAATTTGGGAGACCGTAAAAGTATTGTGGAGCAGGCTATTGAGCAGATTTATTTTAGGATAGGAGACATTTTTGCAATCAGTTCTTTCTATGAGACCGCGGCATGGGGGAAAACAGACCAGCCTGACTTTCTGAATGTAGCGGTGGGAGTGAACACCAATCTGGGACCTATGGACGTGCTGGAACATGCGCTCACCATTGAGCGTGAGCTGGGCCGGGTGCGTCATGATAAGTGGGGCTCACGGTTGATAGATATCGACGTCGTCTTATACGACCAGCTTATAGTAGATGAAGGTATGAAGCTGCAAATTCCTCATCCTCAGATGCAATACCGAAAATTTGTGTTGGCACCTTTAGCAGAAATTGCAGGAGCTGAAATTCACCCGCTGCTGCATAAAAGTATCTCAGAAATATTAGATATATTAGAGGATAATTTGTCTGTAGCAAAAATTTAATTTCATAAGTTTGTTTAATGATCAACCCGAATAAAAATAACGAACCTTTAGATTTAACTTATCTTAGGGACATGTCAGGCGACAGCGCTGAATTTATCATCGAAATGCTCGATTTGTTTAAGGCTCAGACCCCACTTTATATCGCTGATCTTGGAGATGCCATTGCTGCCAAAGACTGGCCCCGTGCTTCAGGATGTGCACACAAGATCAAACCCACATTCGCCTATGTGGGCAGGGAAGATGCGAAGGAACACATGCAGATGATGGAACGCAATGCGCGTGAACTGACCGATGTTGATCAGTTGCCGGCAGCTTATGAGGAGATCTGTAAATTTGCAGACGTACTTTACCAGCAGCTGGATCAGGCAAAAGCCAATTTACAAAAGTAAGTTTTAGCGATTTCTTTTCTTCTTTCCGGAAGTTACTTCAGGTTTCTGTTGTACGGCATTGGTCTGATCAAGCTTATGCTGTACCATAGAAAGAATGATGTAGGCCACAAGGATCAATGGGATCCCCCCATACCGGAACAGTACCAGCAGGAGTACCGAGAGTACGATCAGCATGTATCGGAAACGATTGTCCGCAAATGAGAAATTCTTGAATTTCAGGGCAATCAAAGGTAGCTCACAAATCAGCAGGTAACACATGATGACCACAAAACAGATGAACAGCCAGATGTTCAACGGCAATACCTCAAAATAGAAAGCCTTATTGTCGTAGATAAATGGCACTGAAGCAATCAGTGCTGCATTTGCAGGTGTGGGCAGTCCAATAAACTGGTCCGATTGCCGGGTGTCAAGGTTGAACTTTGCCAGTCTGTAGGCCGAGAATACAGCAATCAGGAACGCGAAGTAAGGCAATAATGGAGTCGTTGTGAGCCCAAAAGAAGTTTTAGGCGCCACCTGAAAAAGGATAATCGAAGGCAGTACGCCGAAGCTCACTACATCCGCCAGTGAGTCCAGTTCTTTTCCCATCGGACCACTTACGTTCAGCAGCCGTGCAGCAAAGCCATCAAAAAAATCGAATATGAGCGCGATGAAGATACATAGACCCGCTGCAATCAGGTTTTGATTGAAGGCGAAGACAATGCCAATACATCCGGCAAAGAGATTTGCAGATGTAATGGCATTGGGAATTTGTTTTTTTATCATTGAAGAGAAACTTCAGGTGTAATTAGCTGTTCATGGAAATCAGGAACTCCTCGTTAGACTTGGTGCCTTTGATCTGTGCCTGAACAAACTCCATTGCTTCCTGAGCGTTCATGTCTGCAAGGTGGTTACGGAGGATCCAAACCCTTTGCAGCGTATCTCTGTCATGCAGCAAATCATCTCTACGTGTACTTGAAGCGGTGATGTCAATTGCAGGGAAGATACGTTTGTTGGACAGTTTACGATCCAGTTGAAGCTCCATGTTACCAGTACCTTTGAATTCTTCAAAGATCACCTCATCCATTTTAGAACCTGTATCTGTCAGGGCTGTCGCAAGGATGGTCAGTGAACCACCACGTTCGATGTTACGTGCCGCACCAAAGAAACGTTTAGGTTTGTGTAATGCATTCGCATCCACACCACCAGAAAGTATTTTACCAGAAGCAGGAGCGGTAGTGTTGTATGCTCTTGCCAGCCTGGTGATCGAATCCAACAGGATGACCACATCATGGCCACATTCCACCAGTCTTTTTGCTTTTTCCAGTACGATGTTCGCAATCTTTACGTGTCTGTCTGCAGGCTCATCAAAAGTAGAAGCAATAACTTCTGCCCTTACACTTCTGGCCATATCTGTAACCTCTTCAGGACGCTCGTCAATGAGCAGGATGATGAGGTATACTTCAGGGTGATTTTTAGCGATCGCATTAGCAACTTCTTTCAGCAGGTTTGTTTTACCTGTTTTCGGTTGCGCCACGATCAGACCACGCTGGCCTTTACCGATAGGAGTAAACAGGTCGATGATCCTTGTAGAGTAGTTATTGGTTTCCGTGAAGAGGTTTAATCTTTCCGTAGGGAACAAAGGCGTCAGATAGTCGAACGGTACGCGGTCCCTCACATCAGCAGGTAAACGTCCGTTGATGGTTTCCACCCTTACCAATGGGAAATATTTCTCTCCTTCTTTAGGGGGACGGATGCTGCCTTTTACCGTATCACCCGTTTTTAGTCCGAATAACTTAATCTGCGACTGGGATACATAGATATCATCCGGGGAAGACAGGTAGTTATAATCTGCAGACCTTAAGAAGCCATAACCATCCGGCATGATTTCCAATACCCCTTCATTGGTGATGGTATTGTCGAAATCAAGGTTGGAGTAGCTGTTCTCGTTTTGTTGCTTCTGGTTGCTGTTATTGCCATTGTTACCGTTGTTGTTGCCCGGATTTTTAGGTCTGTCTTCTCTTTGCTGTTTTTGTTTTTTCAGTTCAGGAGCAGCAGCAGTTTCTGTCTTTTCCTCAGCAGGGGCGGTAGTGGCAGGTTCCGGCGCTTCGACAACAGCAGCTTCAGCTGGAGCTGCTTTAGCCGTCTTTTTTTGCTCTTCTTTTATCGACGAAATCGGTGCATGTTCGGCATCAAACAATGAAGCCCTGTTAAAGGGCATATGCGTAGGTTCATCACCTTCCTCTTTCGGGGCAGTGATTCTGGTCCTTTTACGTGCAGGTTTTTCTGAGGCGTTGGTATCTTTTACTGCTTTCACTTTTGAGGCTTTTGCAGGTGCAGCATCCGCTACAGGAGCGGTGTCGGCTTGTTGTTCTGTGATTTGAGCGATAATTTCAACAAGCTCTGCTTTTCGCAGCTCATCAGCATTTAGGATGCCTTGAGCTTTAGCAATCTCACGCAATTCGGCTGTGAGCTTTTCATTTAATTCTGTTTTATTAAACATTATATGGGTGTAGAGAAATTTTTAAAAAAATATCTATCCGACGAACAAGTCAAAAAATGCAATTATAAAAGTTGATATGGAACAAAATTTTATTGAGATTTTCTGGAATGGTCAGATAAACTTTAGGGAATTATGTTGCAATTGTATGTATTTGTAAATTAATCTCCAAGTAAAACAGTAAAAAAAATAAAAATATTTGTTTTAAAATTTTTATATCCGGTCGGATTTCAAGCGTAAAATTGGCATCTTTGTGCTCAAAATTAAGCGTAGATGAATAAAGAACAGCTATTTGAGCAGATCAAGCACAAGAAATCTTTTTTGTGTGTGGGCTTGGACCCGGTACTGGAGAATCTCCCGAAACATTTGTTAAAATATGAAAATCCAGTCCTGGAGTTTAACAAACAGATTATTGATGCCACCGAAGATTTGTGTGTCGCTTATAAGCCGAATACTGCTTTTTTTGAATCTATGGGCCTGAAGGGATGGGAAACGCTTATTAAGACCTGGCAATACATTCCCAAAACGCTCTTCAGCATTGCTGATGCCAAAAGAGGTGATATCGGAAATACCTCTGCTATGTATGCGGAGGCTTTTTTCAATGAATCAAAGTCGGACATGAGCTTTGACGCGATTACAGTTGCGCCATATATGGGTAAAGATTCTGTAGGCCCTTTTTTGAATTATAAAGATAAATGGGTAATCCTACTGGCGCTGACCTCAAATGAGGGGCACAGTGATTTTCAGCTGCACGATACTCCTGAAGGCAAACTGTACGAGTCTGTCATCAAAACATCATCCACCTGGGCAAGTAGCGATCAGCTGATGTACGTTGTAGGTGCCACCCGCGGTGCCGCTTTTGAGCACATCAGGCAGCTGGCACCGGACAATTTCCTGCTGGTTCCCGGAGTAGGTGCACAAGGCGGAAGTCTGGCTGATGTCTGTCAGTACGGACTGAATGACCATTGCGGACTGCTGGTGAATGCCGGGCGGTCCATCATCTATGCGGGTAAAGGCGAAGATTTTGCGGAGCGTGCACGTGAGGAAGCCTTAAAGTTACAACAGGAGATGGAGCAGATCCTACTGGCTGCCCAATTGATATGACCAGAAAGATAGATGTAAAGCTCCTCGGTGCTTTACTTGGAGTGGCCCTCATCTGGGGGACCACCTATTTGGGTATACGCGTTGCTGTGGAAACCATACCTCCCTGGTTTGTGGCGGCAATCAGGCAATCTATAGCCTCTCTTATCCTGTTTGCGATCCTCCTGCAGCGCAAGGAGCTGGCCTGGAAGGGATGGCCGCACCTGAAACGTCAGATCATACTTTCCACACTGATGGTTGTTGTGGCCAATGGGATGACCACGGTTGCCGAACAGACGGTGCCCAGTGGGCTGACTTCCCTGCTCAACGCCATGAACCCATTATTTATTTTTGTCGCTTCTGTGGTGATCGGTATGGAGCGGGCCTCCGTTAAAGGGATCGTAGGACTGTTGTTTGGCTTCGCCGGAGTGGCCTTCATCTTTCGCGATGGTGTCGCGGGACTGTTTGATCCCAATTACCAGGTGGGCATCCTGTTTATCGGTATCGCCCTGATGGGATGGACTGCAGGGACGATCTATGTCAAAAAGAACCACCATAAGTCGGAAAATATCTTCCTGGACCTCTTTTATCAGTTTGCTTTTTCGGCGGTAGTGCAATTTATCCTTGCCTTCATTTTTTCCAGTTCTACAGATACTTCGGGATGGTCGATGCGCAGTTTTTCCGCTGTTGCCTACCTGGCCATCTTTGGTTCCGTCATCGCCTTTTTCTGTTACCACTATGCGCTGAAGAAAGTCGCACCTACGGAAGTTTCCATTTTGTCCTATTTTAATACTGTAATTGCCTTGTTTCTAGGCTGGCTTATCCTGGATGAGCGCATTACCATCGATATCGTTATCGCCACTGCCCTGATTATACTGGGTGTAGTCATCTTAAATTATAAAAAAGGAAAGCCCGCTTCATAGTGATCATTTAATTCTTTTGAGTTAAGTTCGGTGGGATGGTTTTTTCAGAATATTTATTGCATTTCGCCTGGCAGTTCAGGTTGTATGAAGGACTCGTTCAGCGTTGTGCTGGTGGCGAGGAGCTGCGGATACTGAGTCCTGGCCTTCCAAATCAGCATGCTGGCCCTGATTTCAGCGCAGCAAAGATTGGTGTATCCGGTCTCGTCTGGGTTGGGGATGTGGAGATTCATATCCGCTCTTCAGACTGGCTGCTTCATGGGCACCAGCATGATCCTGCCTATGATACCGTGATCCTGCATGTAGTTTACGAACATGACCTGGATATTTACCGCAACGATGGTACACTATTGCCTGTGCTGGTATTAAAGGACCTGCTGTCCGCTGAGTTTTTATCGCGTTACGAGCAGATGATCCTCTCTATCGACGCCTTTCCCTGCGCGGCACATTTTGGCAATGTTCCTTCTTTTATTGTGAGTCATTTTTTATCAGGGCTGATGGTGGAGCGACTGGAGATGAAGGCCGACCAGTTGCTGGAGAAGGTCGCCTTGATGAAGGGCGACTGGGACGAGGCCTTTTACCAGTTGCTGGCGAAGAGTTTTGGCTTTAAAGTGAATGAGGTGCCATTCGAGCTGTTGGCGGGCGTGCTGCCCCAGAAGATGCTATTGAAACACCTTGGTTTCCCCCTTCAGATCGAGGCCCTGGTATTTGGTCAGGCTGGTTTTCTTTCAGGAACTTTTAAAGATCCCTATCCTTTATCCTTACAGAAGGAGTATCGCTATCTAAAGAAAAAATATGCTTTAGGGCCAATTGACGTTTCCACCTGGAAGTTCCTTCGGATGCGTCCACAGAATTTCCCAACACGGAGGCTGGCACAGTTCTGTGGTTTTATCATGCAGAGCAGGGCACTTTTCTCACGCTTTCTGGAGATCGATAACGTGCAGGAGTGTGTGCAGCTGCTCAGTGGAATTCCAGTTCAGCCTTACTGGGTGCATCACTATCACTTTCAGAAGGAAACTAAAAAGAGTAGTGTGAAGTTCGGGCTGCCGGCAGTGTACCATCTGCTGATCAACGTGGTCTGTGTGCAGCTCTATGCCTACGGTAAACATATGGGGCAACCTTTTCTGATGGAGCGGGCCCTGTCGTTCCTGGAGCAGATGCCTCCGGAAAAAAATGCAGTAACGCGTTTATATGAAGAATGTGGAATGGTTGTTGCACGTGCCAGCGATAGTCAGGGATTGCTACAATTAAATAAATTCTATTGTCGTCAGAAAAAATGCTTAAATTGTGGTATCGGAGTCAAAATCTTAAATAAATAAAATGTCCCAGCGAATCATAACTTTTTTTGAAAAGCGCAGCTTTGGGGTCTGTACCTACCTAGCCGAGCGGTTAGATATCTCCATTAGTAAGATCAGGTTGTTTTTTATCTATTCTTCCTTTTTGGCTGTTGGTTTTCCAATCATCTTTTACATGCTTGCGGGCTTGGTACTGGACGTTCGTCACTATGTGAAGAAAATCCGTCTCCGCATTTGGGATGTATAAAGCTCAGGGGAGGGTTTTACAATTGAAGAATGGCTGCAATTTCTGTAAATCCCTTTTCTTCAGCCAGGTCAGCAGGTAACTTACCACCTTCCATACGCGTATTCAGTTCAGCCCCATGTTCCAGCAGGAGGATGATGATTTCGATCTCGCCCAGTTGCGCCGCCGCATGGAGTGCCGTAAACCCAGCTTGCTGTTTGACGTTAACTTCTGCACCCGCTTCCAGCAACATTTCAGTAATTCCGTAACTTCGTGCCGATACTGCGGAATGGATCGGATAAACATTGAACCCGTTATTGGCAGGAACGTTTACTTCGGCACCCTTAGAAATGAGCAGCCGGCAGAGGTTTTCATGCCCAAAGTAAGCAGCCAGTCCGAGCGGCGTAAAGCCATCTTTGGAAAATGAGTTGACATTGTCGGGGTTCAGCTGAAGAAAGTGATGTGCCTGATCATAGTTGCCTATCGCACACCAGTCGAACAGCGTAAGCGATTTGGAGAACTGTGCAATGATGTTCGCAATTGCAGTTTTTTTGTAGTAGCAGGCTAGCAACACCGGAGAGATGCCAAGACTGGTTTCTTTCTCTGCAAGCTCAGGATTTTTGCTGAGCAGGTCGAAAATCTCTTGCTTCTGATCTCTTTCTATTAAAGTTTCGAGCTGTTCGGAATTCATTTTTTAGATTTGTTGATTAAATTTCTGAAATAAAATAACAAATTTAAAATCAAAACATCCAATGGTTGTAGATAAGTTGTAGAGAATAACAGGCGAATGTGGAAAAAGGAAGCTAAATTTCGGTCGATGGCGTTAATGAAGAATGTATTTATATATAACTTAGTACATACAACTATATGTTTTATATTTGTTGATTATAATATTAGTAGAGAAAAATGTCGGTAAGGGGAAATCAATTCAAGTCCAACTCGTTTAAGAATGAAGCGGGAGAAAAGCAAGGTTCAAAAGCATCAGCAACCAGGCCTGCAAGAGCAAAGATCGACATTATGCCCCGCCTGGATTTTCAGAACGGACGGTTGTTTAAGATCATCGGTCTGGTGTTTGTCGTTTTATCCCTTTATTTTCTGATTGCTTTCACCTCTTACCTGTTCACCTGGCAGGAGGACCACAGTTATGTGATTGATGCAAACGGAGGGTGGAGCAACTTATTTAAAACTTATGAAGAGCTGCAGCAGGTCAATATCAATCCGGTAGTTTCCAACTGGCTCGGTAAGATCGGTGCTTTGCTGTCGCATCAGTTCATTTATGAGTGGTTCGGCCTGGCATCATTTCTATTCATTTTTGTTTTCTTCGTGATCGGCTACCGACTTTTGTTCAAGGTCCGGATTTTTGCAGTAGAGAAGACTTTGGGTTACAGCCTTTTCTTTTTGTTGTTTATTTCGCTTACCCTTGGTTTTGCACATTCATTCATCAGTGATACGCCACATTTCGTGGAAGGAGAGTTTGGTTACTGGACCAACAAATTGCTGCAGGCGCAGATTGGTAAGGCCGGTATTGCGGGACTGATCGCTTTCCTGGGGCTGACGATCTTAATCATCGCTTATAATATTGACTTTAAATTACCGGAGCGCAAAAAAGAAGAAGCTCCTTTACCCGAAGCTGATGGCAATGTGGAGCTGGAAGACGAAATCCGCTCGGAGCCTGTTGAGTTTACACTGAATGATAAACTGGGCCGTGCACGCAAGCAGGAGCAGAACGTGGTACTCAGACCTGACAGGGTAGAAGAGGCGCAGGAATTACAGGATCGCCGTGAGCGTCCTGATCGTTCCGAGCTTCAGGATCGCCGTGAATCAAAGGTTGTTGAAGATGTACCTGCATTTGTGCCTTTCGCACCACCGGTAAATCTGATGAATACGCCGATAGAACTGACGCCGACGGTAGCGGAAAGCCCAATGGCAATCGAGCCTACGAAACCTGCAGAGCAGGCGCCAAGGGAAGCTGAAGTGCCATTGCAGCTGACCATTGAAAAGACGGAGGAGGAGCAGAAAGCAGACGAGCTGGTGGAACAGTTCGGTAACTACGACCCTACACTTGACCTTTCCAGTTACAAATATCCAAACCTGGAGCTGCTGGAGAACTATGGCTCCAACAAAATCTCGGTGAATGCGGATGAGCTGGAGGCCAACAAGAATAAAATCGTAGAAACCCTGAACCACTATAACATTGAGATCGACAAGATCAAGGCCACCATCGGGCCGACGGTCACTTTATATGAGATCATTCCTGCACCAGGGGTAAGGATTTCCAAGATCAAAAACCTGGAGGACGACATCGCCTTAAGTCTGGCAGCGTTGGGGATCAGGATCATTGCACCAATGCCGGGTAAGGGTACCATCGGTATCGAGGTACCTAACATGCATCCGGAGATGGTCTCCATGCGGAGCATCCTGGCGACAGAGAAGTTCCAGACGACCACTATGGACCTGCCTATTGCATTAGGTAAAACCATTTCCAATGAGGTCTACATTGCCGATCTGTCCAAGATGCCCCATTTACTGGTGGCAGGGGCCACAGGTCAGGGTAAATCTGTTGGTATCAACTCTATTCTGGTTTCACTGCTGTATAAAAAGCACCCTTCACAATTGAAGCTGGTATTGGTGGATCCGAAGAAAGTGGAGCTTACCTTGTTTAACAAGATTGAACGTCACTTTCTGGCGAAACTTCCTGGCGAGGCTGATGCGATCATTACCGATACCAAGAAGGTAATAAATACGCTGAATTCGTTATGTATAGAAATGGATCAGCGTTATGACCTGCTGAAGGACGCGATGGTCAGGAACCTGAAGGAGTACAATGAGAAGTTCATCAAAAGAAAACTCAATCCTAATAATTCGCACCGTTTCCTGCCTTACATCGTCCTGATTGTCGATGAGTTTGCCGATCTGATGATGACCGCAGGTAAAGAGGTAGAAACCCCAATTGCGAGGCTGGCACAGCTAGCGCGTGCGGTAGGGATCCACCTGGTCCTGGCGACACAAAGACCTTCAGTAAACATCATTACCGGTACCATTAAAGCCAACTTCCCGGCAAGGCTTGCCTTCAGGGTATTGTCGAAGATTGACTCGAGGACCATCCTTGATAGTGGTGGTGCGGATCAGCTGATTGGTAGGGGGGATATGCTGTTATCTACAGGGAATGACCTGATCAGGTTACAGTGTGCCTTTGTGGATACGCCGGAGGTAGACCGCATCTCTGATTTCATCGGTGCCCAAAGGGGATATCCTGAGGCTTATCAACTTCCTGAATACGTGGATGAAAATGCAGAGAACGCCAAACTGGAGTTTGATCCTAATGATCGGGACTCTATGTTTGAGGATGCCGCTCGATTGATCGTGATGCATCAGCAGGGTTCTACCTCACTGATCCAGCGTAAGCTGAAACTGGGCTACAACAGGGCCGGCAGGATCATCGACCAGCTGGAAGCTGCGGGGGTGGTTGGCCCGTTTGAAGGTAGCAAGGCGAGAGAGGTGCTGATCCCTGATGATTATGCTTTGGAACAGTTCTTGAATGACCTGAATAACAATTAAAACATAATTGAGACGGAAATGAAAAAGAGAATATGGTTATGTCTGGTTGCGATCGCAACCACATTTGCAGGTTACGCGCAGACGGATGCAAAAGCTAAGGCGATCCTTGCCGGAGTCAGCAAAAAATATCATACTTACGACATCGTGAAAACTGATTTTACCTTTACACTGGACAACCAGCAGGCAAATGTCAAGGAAACTCAGCAGGGCACGTTGTATGTAAAGGCAAAGGCGAATAAATATAAGGTATCCATGACCAACCAGGAGCTGTATAGTGATGGGAAGAGTCAGTGGACCTATTTAAAAGAGGATAAAGAGGTTCAGGTCACGGATGTTGATCCTAGTGGTGATGCATTAAACCCGGCCCAGATCTTTACGGTTTATGAGAAGGGGTTTAAGTACCTTTATACGGGAGAAAGCAAGTTGGGAAGCAAGGTTTACCAAATGATAGACCTGACGCCCCTGGACGCTAAAAAGTCGTATTATAAGATCAGGCTGAAGATCGACAAAGTGGCTAAACAAATTGCCAACGTACTGATCTTTGATAAAAATGGGAACAGGTATACTTATAATGTGAAAACTTTCCTGCCAAATGCAAAGGTGCCGGAAACAACATTTGCTTTTGATCCCAAGAAATATCCTGGTGTGGAAGTGGTAGACCTGCGGTAAATAACTAATTGAGTATATGGTAGCGAAAAATCTGTTTTGAAGGTTACATTTTTAGGTACAGGCACTTCCCAGGGCATTCCTGTCATCACCTGCCAATGTGTAGTTTGCCAATCCGACGATCATAAAAATAAACGCTTAAGGGTATCTGTACTGATAGAGACAGACGATAAGACGATTGTGATTGACAGCGGACCGGACTTCAGGTATCAGATGTTACGCGCAAAGGTGAAAGACCTGGATGCAATTCTCTTTACGCATGAGCATAAAGATCATGTGGCTGGTCTGGATGACATCCGCCCTTTCAATTACCTGCTCAAAAAGAATATTGATATCTATGCTACTGAACGCGTTCAGGATGCGCTGAAAAGAGAATTTTCCTATATTTTTTCTGAACATCATTATCCGGGATTACCGCAGATAGATATTCATACGATTACCAACGAACCTTTTTTTATCGGCAAGACAGAAATCATTCCTTTAGACATCATGCATTATAAATTACCAATCCTGGGTTACCGGATTGGGGATTTTACTTACATCACGGATGCAAAAACAATCTCGGAGACCTCTGTTGAAAAAGTAATGGGAACCAAAATATTGGTAGTGAATGCCTTACAGCATGAACAACACATTTCGCACTTTACCCTCCAGGAAGCGATTGACTTTTCGGCCAGGATAGGAGCGGAGCAGACGTATTTTACCCACATCAGTCATAATCTGGGTTTACACGAGGACGTGGAAAAAGAATTGCCAAAAAATGTGAAATTAGCTTATGATGGATTGACGATATTCTCAGAATAAATATATATTTGCAGAACAATTACCCGGGTGGCGAAATTGGTAGACGCGCCAGCTTGAGGGGCTGGTGCTGGCAACGGCGTGGCAGTTCGAATCTGCTCTCGGGTACATTACAAACACTGAAAAGCCTGTAAATTAATAACTTACAGGCTTTGTGTTTTTCAATCTCAACCGGTTTTCTATCGGTCTTTATCCATGAAAGTACGGTTTCAATGAACTCCCTTTCGAAAGCCTCTGGATTTTTCGAAGTATTTTGAAATCAGGCTATCCCATGTACTACCCATTCTATCAAGAAATACATCATTATTAATTATATTACTATGCTCTGGCCGTACTGTTTTATGGCCAGGCGGCTATTACATTCAAATGCTTATGGACATAGAATTGGTTTTTTGCCACATTATTCATAATAGTTTTTAACTCCAATTCCAATTGTCCAAAAGTTTTTTGCTTTATTCAGATCTTCATTCAGCCAATCTTGATTTCCTTTATATTCATTGTCGGCTTTCATTTCAGCAATACTTTCCTCAACGGTTTTTTCAGTTAATTGTCGCCAAATTCCTACCGAAATATTTAAAAATGCATAACAATAGTCAGCTTCACTGTCATCTATTTCACCATCATTTTTTTCGGTAAGAATTTGAATAAGTTTATTCGCTCCAATTTGAAAAGGGTTATGTCCATAAATCGAAAGCTCGGTTTTTTCTGGAAATGGTCCGTACAGGAACTCTATAAACTCTGAATTTCCTTCGCTGTCAAGGTCAATACGGAATTCGTATTCGTCGTAAAAAAGTTGTTTTAAATTTGAACTTTCCGAAGGGGATCCTAATAATTTCTCAATGTCCGATTTAGATTGCCCCAATGAAAGTTTTCCAATGTTGTCAATTTCAATTCCGTCTAATGGTAAAATTTCAATTTTGATCATTTTAATTAGAATTTTTAAAATTATTTATAAAGATTTGAACCTAGTTGTGAAGCAGGTATAGTATGTGCCTGGAATGTGCTCTTTGTATAAATGCTACCCCGTAGCAAATTCTGCGATAAAATCCATGCCCAGCGTTTTGCTGATTTCCTCAATATCGATTTTGAAACTATTGTCTGCTGACAATAAAAGTACAGCGTGTGCTGTTGGGGAAATTCCCATGTGATCTAAATTAAGAACCATCCGCTCCGCGAGATCAAAGTCTTGTACTTCCAGCATGATGGTTTCGTCGATCCTCTTTTTTTCTTTGCTGTAATGGAAGTTGAGGCTATCAATCTCCTTGCCTTTCAGGCCAGTACTTTTGATGATTTCGGCCTTCGAAAGCTTAACAGCTCCGATCCATAGGTAATGGCTCTTTATGGTTTTTGAGCCTGCGGGCATTTCTGGATTGTCCAGCTGACCGAGATGTTTTAATAGGGTAGGCTGTGAGGTCTTTTTCAGTTTTAAGTTGTCCTCATGATAGGCAATCACCGCATTACAGTTTTCGATCTTATACGCTTCGAATAGTTTGCTGAGCTGTTGGGAATCGACATGGAGATCTTTTGCAATTGTATCTGCATCAACCAGGTGATTATAATACTTAAAAATCATCATATCTTCGTCATACGTGTCGATATCCAGATCTTTGCAGAACTGGCATCTCAAATTTGGTGACGGCTCGGCATCTTGCTCCTCATTTCCCGTTGGTAGTTCATGATCATATTTCGCCCATGCCTTTAGGTACATGCTTTGGTCAAGATAAGTCTCCAGTAATGAATTCGATGCTATTTGTCCGGCCCATAGATGTGTGCTTTTCATTAGTTCGTAAGTTATCAGCTAAAATTAAGGATAATAAATCACGATGTTGTGATATCTTTTGAAAATGGCTAACTTGGTTTTGGTTTTAACGGATATGGCGAGTCTAATAAATATTATCATCCCCTTGGAAACTTTCTTTGGCGAGTTTGAGCTACTCATTAATAAGTCAGCAATGCACGTTTACATTGAAAAGATAGTTGGAAAAAACGTTGTCCTAAAGAGCGTTGACCAGAAAGAAGATCTTGTGTTGAAGGAAGCTGAAAGGTTCTCAGCGGCTTATATCACTTCCGTCAAATTTCAAAAGGATGGTGATCGCAGTATTTTTGATGATGATTTTTGCGTTCATGCCATTGTCGTGCTTGGCGGAAGGTCCACAGCAGATGAACTCGAAAACCTGAGCTTAAGGGTGATCTCCAAAAACCCCGATAAGAATATTAAAAGTTTTGTAAGCAAATTACAACAGCAGCTAAAAAAAAGTGATCAGTATGGGGTAGGGGTAGGAAGCGGAGGATTGTACAGCAAAACATTTTATCATGTTCAAGAGGTCGTTGGCAAAACCTTGTGGTTCGATTTTGAAAGGAAATCGAGCCCGCTTGTAATTGATGCACATTAAACTGGTCATCGTCTTCCGATGGAGTTGCACTAATTTTAGGGTAAGGCCATCCAGCACATTTGCGTCGTGGTGTTTAACAAGCTATAGCGTATAAATAGACCTTCCCTACACGAAACTGCCTAACTCAATTTCTTTGCTTTGATCTCCGAACTTAACGCCTTGAATCGTAAATAGATTGGAAGAAAGCCTATGAAAATCGTACAGGCGGGAATAAACAATGCTATGTTACCTTTTTTGTAATAAAAATAAATGGCGGCTGCGATGACAAATGGCCAAAGGATACAAGCTGCAATGAGTATGCCTTTGAAAAAGTCTCTTTGTTTGGTTAGTTGTTTGAGATCTTGTGAGGTAGTTGGGTTATTAGCTGTCATTTTCTAGTTATTGGTTTGGTTCGGAAACATTCTTGAATATTTTTATTTCGGGTTGAGGTTACAACAACTATTTCCACGTAGCCTGTCATACCATCTATCGGCATCCTGGTGGTGGATAATTTCTCTAGATTTAGCAACCTAAGCATAAGCAAAAATAATAAATATTATTTATATCACAAATATGTGATATAAATTTATCATTGATTTTATATCTAGCAGTCAGCTGGTTGTGTTCATCATAAATCTGGTTGTGTTCCTTATAAATACTGATGACCTAAAGCTCGTCCCTAAATAAAAAGGTAAGCAGTTTCTTTGTACGGCGAATCTTTGACGCTGGCTCAAAAAATTGCAAATTGCACCAAAGTTGATTCAAATGGCAAGAAAAGTGACGGATGGCCCTGTTAGGAACAAGGAGCGCACCAAGGAAAACTTGATTACTGCACTTGGGGAAATCCTGAAAAAGGATGGTTTTTCCGGTCTGAGCATCAGCAGGGTCGCGGAAAAGGCAAAGGTGGACCGGAGATTGATCTACGATTATTTCGGTGGATTGGAAGGATTGGTGAAAGAATACCTCAATAACAATGACTACTGGAACATCCATCCCGAAGAAATCGGTAACATTGTTGAAGCCAGTAAAGCCGATACCGGGAAAGCACTGGCATATCGGGTGCTGGAAGACCAGTTCGACAGTCTGATGAGTAGTGAGGAGATGCGCCGTATTATCACCTGGGGGCTGAGTGAAAAACTGCCCGTTTTAAAGGAACTGGACTTGAAGCGTGAGAATATTGGTGATCAATTGTTACGTGAGGTTTTCGATGATACCTTTGATCATACTGATAAGAACTTTAGGGCAATGTACGCGATATTGATGGGTGGGGTATATTACCTAACTCTGCATAGCAAAATGCAGGAAAATCCGTTTTGCGGAATAGACCTTCAGCAACCTTCCGGTCAAGAGCAGATCAAGAAGGCGCTCATGCAATTCATCGAGCTTGTTTACACCTGATATTTTGTATTATTTGGGAATGTAACCTGAACGGTGTCATTCAAATTAACGCCTCTCAGAGTCCTCCATTATCCTGAACGATGCTATCACCAAGATAAATTAATCAATCCGCAATAAAGAATAAATAGGTATAACTGCCAGCCTTGTGCCTTTGTTCAGGTCAGGCTTCACCCCACGAACCTGAAACACCGGCAATGATGAGAAATGTCCAGCAGTGGCTAATGTAAAGATCAAGGGTTAACCCTTGATTCGGCAAAGATGATTTTTTGCAAATTTGGGAAAACCAAACTTTTTCTTTTACATGCAGTCAAAATCTATGCGCTCCTTAATTATCGCTCTCCTTATAAGTGGCAGTATCCAGGCACAACAGAACACTGTCGCTGCTGGTGGCGAAGCTGCTGGTAGCGCGGGTACAAGCAGCTATTCTATTGGACAGGCTTTTTATACGATGTTATCGGCGGGCAATGCTTCGGTGGGAGCGGGTGTGCAGCAAACGTATACTGAAGCCTTCAGCACGACTAACCTCAAGCAGTATGTGCTTAATGTGCTTTCTCCAAATGGCGACGGCAAAAATGACACCTGGATCATTAGGAATATAGAGGAATATCCCAATAACATGGTTTCGGTTTACGACCGTTCCGGTAGGCGTGTCTTTAACGAGAAAAGCTATAAAAACACTTGGGATGGAAGTTACAGAGGTACATTACTGGCAGAAGGGGTCTATTTTTATGTAGTCGAGTATGGTAATGGTTTTCCGCCTTTAAAGGGAGCCTTGAACATCTTATACAGACAAAATTAATCATCATGAAAAAGTTAAACTTATTGATTTTTTTCTTGCTGATGCAGAGCCTGTCCTATGCGCAATTGAATTCCCTGGGGAGTATGTATTTTCAGAACCGCTATCTTGCCAATCCCGCAATGGCAGGGACTATTCCTGGGTTCGAACTCAATGGCGGCTATAAGGCACAATGGACCAAAATAGACGATGCCCCCGTCCTCTCGGCGGTCACCGCCACCTATGGTTTACCCAGTGAAAGAGTGGGCTTGGGTTTAATTTTTTACAGCGATAAAGCTGGCGCCATCCAGCAGGTGCAAACAAAAATTACCTACGCATACCACATTCCGCTCAACGCAAGCGAAAGTTACCTGGATTTTGGTTTATCGGCTGGTCTGATGGATCAAAGCATCGATTTTAATCGGATAAATGCAGATTTTGAGGATCAGGTGCTTTATGATTTTAACAAGCAGCGCGCTTATTTTGACGGCGATTTGGGCGTGGCCCTTCGCAAGGATCAGTTGACAGTAGAAGGGGTGATACCAAATTTAAGAAGGTTTCTGAAAAGGGATGACCTTCGCCGGTTGAGCGAACGCAATACATTCCTTGCATCGGCGTCGTATAAGTTTCTGAGTAATGGGCAATCAGTTAGTGGCATAGAGCCTCGATTGGTGTATCGTGGCCTCGAAAATTTTGGGGATATCCTCGATCTTGCCCTCAACCTCGGTTTTGCTTCTGACAAGCTGACGGTGAGTTCTGTATACCACAGTACGGGCAACTTCACATTTGGCATCGGTGCCACGTATGCAAATTCCTTGTCGATCCTTGCCCAATACACCACCAATACCTCAGCATTAAGACGCTATACCAATGGCGAATTTGAGGTTGGGCTCAGGTATCGCTTTCTAAATAGATAATCAATAATAGAAATACGTCTCAATTACATAATTATGATAAACTTTTACAAACCTATTTTTTGCTCATTGTTATTTTTGCTGGTCAGTATAGGCCTTTATGCTCAGGCACCAAAGAAAATCAGTTACCAGGCAGTTGTTCGCAATAATACCAATAAGCTGGTGGTCAGCCAGAGAGTTGGTGTAAGGATCAGTATCCTTCAGGGTTCTGCAAACGGCAACGCCGTGTATGCAGAAACACAAGGGCCAACTTCTAATGCTAACGGGCTGATCAGTTTAGAAATAGGCTCTGGTACACCTGTTTCCGGAACTTTTTCGGGAATCAACTGGGGCAACGGCACCTATTTCATCAAAACTGAAACTGATCCGAATGGTGGCAGTAATTATGATGTTGTTGGTATCTCTCAATTGATGAGTGTGCCTTATGCTCTGTATGCCGAGACATCCGGAAGTTCGACTCCCGGACCTAAAGGAGATAAGGGTGATAAAGGGGATGCCGGTGCGGCAGGAGCAGCTGGTTTGCCTGGTGCTACTGGCTTGCCTGGTGCCGCTGGTGCTACCGGTGCAAAAGGTGACAAGGGCGATAAAGGGGATATGGGTGTAGCAGGAGCAACTGGTTTACCTGGTGCCGCTGGTGCTACCGGACCTAAAGGAGATAAGGGCGATAAAGGGGATCCGGGTGAAGCAGGAGCAACTGGTCTGCCTGGTGCCGTTGGGCCTACTGGTGCAAAAGGTGATAAGGGCGATAAAGGAGCTACAGGTGAAGCAGGTGCAACTGGTTTACCTGGTGCCGCTGGTGCTACCGGTGCAAAAGGTGACAAGGGCGATAAAGGAGCTACAGGTGAAGCAGGAGCAACCGGTTTAGCTGGTGCCGCTGGTGCTACCGGACCTAAAGGAGATAAGGGCGACAAAGGGGATACAGGTGAAGCAGGTGCAAATGGTTTGCCTGGTGTCGTTGGGCCCACCGGTGCAAAGGGTGATAAGGGCGATAGAGGGGATACCGGTGAAGCAGGAGCAACTGGTTTGCCTGGTGCCGTTGGGCCTACCGGTGCAAAAGGTGATATAGGCGATAAAGGGGATACCGGCGCAACTGGTGAAGCAGGTGCAAAAGGAGATAAAGGGGACACAGGAGATGGTCTTGCCAATGGTACTAACGGAGGACAAATTTACCTTACAAGTGCTGCAGCTCCCTTTTCAGCACAAGTCCCCTCTACAGTGACTGGCGATATAAGGATTAATAGTACTGCCGTTACCACCATTGCTGCCAATGCAGTAACCAATTCAAAAATTGCAGATGCTTCGGTTACCATTCAAAAGATTTCTGCCAGCGGTGAGGCAGGATCATCTACGTATTTACGTGGTGATGGCACCTGGGCCGCTCCTTCATCATCGGGAGGTGCGAGCCTGCAATTGTTTGCGACAAGCACTCAATCTCAACTGAAAAGGCCATTTGGCTATAGCCGCTATACTTTCAATTACAATAGTAAAGTGAGCGGTGCAAATCAGGCTGCGTGGACGAATAACAATACCTATACTGTCCCTTCAGATATGGGCGGGCTCTACAACATCAATCTTGCCATGATCGTCACCAGTATAGGTTCTTTCAATAGTTACATTCCATATCCTGAAATACAGGTTACCAGTGGTGCTAGCGTTCGATACTATTACGGTGCGGGATCTGGTTACTCTGCTCTTCTGGTAGGGAACGGTACAGACGCAACTGTAATCGGTTCCCCTAGTCCAGAGCATATATCTTACTCAAGGGGTACCCTAAATGTAACACTCCCCCTTCAATCTGGTGATGTTGTCAAAGTTTTTTACAGGGGCAATGCAAGTTCCAACAGCGCCACAGCACAAGTCGATTTTAGTACAGATGGAAGCAGTTACCTCAGCATCATTAAGTTGAATTGATCAATTTTATATAAACCCAAATCATATGGACTTAACAACAATGCAACAAGAAGAAGTATTTAAGAAAATCACTTGGTTCAATAGAGATAAAGGGATTTGTGGTTTCGCGTCCTCTTTCTGTTATTTATATTCCGTCAGCGGATCTCAATTTTTACGTCAAATTCAGATAGAGCATGACAACTCTTCTAAGAACCAGAAATACTTGGCGCTTGTCGAAGAATTTAACAAAAAATTTAAAGATGTTGACCATTTTTCCTGGTTTATTGCTTCCAACGTCATTCGCTGGACAGAGACGCCGGATGCAAATATCCAGGAGCTAAAGGAGTTTGCGATTATATTCAGTCAAGAATTGAAGGCCGGCAGTACATACAATAAGGGAATGGAGTCCCACGATGGAGTTGCCGACTTTTTTATCAAAATAGGAATCCCACTCACACCTGGCAACATCCAAAATATACTTGGAAAGTACCTGCAATCTGATGCTGTTGAAGATTCAATCTCTGGGAAATTCACTGGTCTCGTTGATTATGCCAAAGAAAAACCTGATCTCGTTACCATCATTGGACTCTGTAAAAATGACAAAGCTGATATAGCGATACACTATGGGCTACGGCATTGGGTTTTCAAAAATGCTGCTGAAATATATAATCATGGCGAAATCCAAAGTGCTGAAAGCATTGCTGTGAATTATCCTTTCGTATGCAACTCCATCAAATTAAATAGAAATAGCACCGGAACTCAAATTCGTTAGATATTGATTTTACACATCCTAAAGAATAAAACATTATGGAAAAAGAAACCAACACCAGCTCAGAAAAAACAGGGGGCTCCAAAGTAATCGCTTACGCCGAAGTTGGACTTTGGGGTGGCGACCTCGCCGGAATCATCGATACAGAAAAAAAACATTATGCCCTCAAAACAATAGGTTCAGGCATTAAAGTCGATCAAATAAAATTCAGCGAGGGCGACGAAACGCTGCTTAAAAGTAACCCGGTCCTGGCAAAGCTCATCCCAGCCGGTACCACTGCAAAAATAGGCTTCGAATATCAGGGGAATACGCTTGGCAAGGACAAGGACGATAGCTATATCCGAGCTTTCATAGACATTGAGGCAAGTGAAGAAGAATTGAAGAATAAGCAGATTGGAGACGCTCCTTTTCCAATTACATTGAAAAAACTTGCAGTGGGCTATCTAAAATATGGTAAAGACTCGGACGTAACCGGGGACGATTTTAGGCAATGGCTGGATAAAGAAAAGAAAGAGGTAGCTGCGGTCGGACCTGCAGATTAGCAGGCGGAGTTAAAACCTTCAGCCTCCTCATTAGATCAAGCAGGTAGATGATTCTATCTGCTTTTTTTTTATCAGATTGCCTCCGTCATGTTATTCAAGCTGCCCCTTAAAATCAATAGCCTTTTACTGTCCGTACCCACACAGGTGATCGGCCAGGAAATTGTATTCGAGAATATCCCCTGGTTCAACAAGGATAAAGCGACATTTGTCAACGCACTCAACCCGTTTGTAGCAGAGACTGTTATTCCACGCCCTTTTTCCAATGACAATATGATCGTATTGGAAAAAGGACTCCATTTGCACTGGAACCTTCCCTCCATTCTTAAAACCTTTGATGAAAACGGTCAATTGCCCGAGGTACCCAATAGATGGCTCATCACCAGGGAGCAGGGGGGCAAAACCGCAGATTGGATTGTAGAAAGTGACTATATCTGGGACATCAATGCGACCAATTTTCCCGGAACCGGAATATGCAGCTATCCGCTCCCTACCGGCCCTAAATCATCGGACCTCAAGGAAGGGTTCAGGTTTGATTATGTAGGCAGGAAATACCCGGGTGCTATCATGAAAAATGAAAAGCCGGCCAATTATCTCAGCCACCTCAATGCCCTGGGTTGGGGAACCTTGTCATTTGACACGCATTATGGCAATTGCAGGAGCATATTTGGTTTTCACGATGCTGATTTTGTAGAAGACGAGGATGCCAAATATACAATTACCGGTTTTTACAGCACAAACAAACAGGACAACAATTACTTTAAGAAACTAATTGAGATCAATCAAATCAAGTTTAAAGATCGGGTCAGTAGTATGGACTTGCTCCGGTTTGCTGATCCCGCCGCCCGCCCGCAAGGCCAGCAGGATTTAGCTGAGGAAATTGATAAGGCCATTATTTTCGATGTGGACAATGCTTTGGAATACCTGAACAATAAAGGCGCTTTCTTTGCACTTGAGTATCTGCAATACCTTTCCGACACTGATATCCGCATCCATGACTGGACGGTCAATGATTTCAGTTACGATTTTAAGGACCCTGCCATTGAAACAGTCTGTTGCGGCACATTTGAATATAAAAAGGATGAGAAAAAATGGACAGCAGGGTCCGGCTCAGAACACATTGGCGTTGCCATCGCCAATACGCTTCCCGAGGCCCTGACTGCCGTACTGCTGGAGGACGAAAGTGGGGTGTCGAAAATCATTCAGGAGGAACGACTGGAAGCCATCCTAAATTGGGGCGTGTTAAATGAAAAGAACCTGGATTGGGTCAGCCGTCTGCGCAATTTGCGGCACGAAAACCAGTTCAGGTCGACCCTGGCCAGCAGCAAATGGGAGCTTGTATTTGCCAGCCCTAATGATGGTGGGGCAGAGCTCCCTTCGCCCCCGACAAACATGGAGAAGAAACTTCAGTTATTGAACGAAAGCCAGACTGAGCTCGATCTCGAAAAGAACAATTTATATCATGACATCGAATGTCTGTACCTGGATTGGCATACTTACCTCATGAGCCTGTATGTCTACACTCATGAAGAGGTGCCGAATGCTGCAATCAAGCTGATCCTCGAGAAGAAGTTATTGCCCATCATCACTAAAACTGAAAGCAAGATAAATGTACTGGAGCGGAACATCGGCAGGCTCAAGAAAAATATAACGGACGCGATGGGAACAGCCTTTAGCTTGCGGATCAAAGATGAGTTCCATTACCATGAGCCTATAGCGCCTACAGTCATTCTGTATCAAAACGATAAAAGTGACGCCAAACAGGGGGCTATAGATTATTTAAACAATTCATACAGGGAAGACCATAAAGAAATCTATTTCGAAAGGGGCCAGCTGCAGGATGCAGGTGGGCGGACTGAGGATCCCTTTGAGGTACAGCGATTGCTCAATTTGTGGAACACTTATAAAATAGAGTGGGAGGCGTTTTTTCTTTCAGGTAAGCTTACAGGGCAATCCGGGGATTTCATGCCCGATTCTTTGAGCTCCGGATATGAGCTGGACGATCAATATGCAGACCTGGTTAAAAAGCCGGGCTTGCAAAATTTGGTCTACGCCAGGCATCCAAATCTTTACTATGGGTCTTCCTTTGTCAACGACACGGTAAAAGGCCTGGTCGAAAGCAGGCTCAATACTTTTTTAGCGGGCCAGGATATTTCAAAAGTGCAGATCGACAACAGCAGCAGCGAAAATATGAATAGCCGCAGGGTAGCTTCCGCGAACAAAGCGTACATAGAAAGCATCAAGTCCCGTTTGGAAGGTGTCAAGCTGCTGGAGATCAGCCTTAGTGATTTCAATTACATCTTTACCCAGCGGACAAATGCCCTCAATATCATGCCACTCATCCCGAATGGGTTCAGCGGTCACAGGGAGCTTGCAGCCAGCATCTCCAGGCTCATTAAAAAATATGAAGGCAAATTAAATTTACTGAGCCCCAATTTCAATGCTCAGTTTAACCCTTTTAGAAACGGTGCTTTTAAAATAGACCGGTTGCGCCTTGTGGATACCTTCGGAAGAGACAAGCTGCTGGAGGTGGACAAAGTGTCTACGGTTTACAACCAGGAAATACGGGATAAAAAGAATTGGATGGCCTTGCCGCCAAGGTTGGCACAGCCCTCAGCAATTTCGGCAAAATGGGACAAACATCCGGATACTGCTTTACCCGTTTTTGGCTGGCTCATCGTCAATAAGATCAATAGTAAACTGGATATCTTCAACCATAAAGGAGATTATTTGGGTGCTTTTAACAACTATGGGAAATGGGAATCATCTCCCTTTACCTACCACCTGGCTGCCGAAGAATTTGATGCAGACTTTGAGTTCCTGAATGAAAACAAGTACCTGCAAAAAACATTGAGTTGGCTCTATTCCAAACTGCGCAATAACAGGAAAGCAGTTGAAGATGTCATTAGCCAGGTTGTTTACAGTATGGATAATATCAATCCTGAAGGTACAAACAATCCCTCCCTGGCAGAGAGCCTTTCTACTACCCCGCTGGCCTTAACCAGGGTAGATGTCGAAGTTTCATTGAAGGGGCGTGTCTTTCATGACCTTGGCAAAGAAAGTCAGCAGCTGTTTGCACGAAGTGGCGGACAAAGGAACGACCTGAAACATTCGGAAGTAAGGCTTCCGCTGAGTATTGGCGATCATACCCAGTTCAATGATGGTTGTGTGGCTTACTGGCATTGCAATACAAGCGCTGATGGGGATATCGCTATTTCAGGGCAGCTGTATTTCAACAATCCCGAGCGGGCAGTTCCCGGCAATCTCAAAAGGATCACCACTGCAGTTATTGAACTGGATGCGATTTACCGGGTAAATGCGCCAGCAAAAGCGCTGGGCGATTTTTTAAAAGACCTGTTTTTAGATGATGAAAGGGCATTTATAAGCAAAAGTGATTTTCTTAAATATTATGTTGTCGGAGGAAATGTCGTTTGGCAGAAGTTGATGGACGAAGGGATCCTGGTCGCTTACGAAGCTGCTTCGAGGTTACACTCCAATGATTTAAAGAAATCCGATGTTACCCTTTCAGAAGGAATAAAATTTAAACACGAGGACAGCGATGACTTTTTAAGCCTGTCGCAAAAAAGCCCCCGTTCTTATTTAGTATGGATGTACCCGAAGGGCGACATTTTTATTAAATCTGGAATACTCCCTGTTAAAAAGCTTGAAATGCCCTATAAGGAGATCCGCCAGGCCTTGAAGCAGATTGCCCTTACCTTTTACGCCGGCCCCGTATTGTCGCCCAAAAATCAAATTGAAATGAGCCTCTCGAAGGATAGCCGCTATCACTGGAGCTGGATAGTTCTTAAAAAGAAGAATCCCAAAGAGCCACTTAGTGGCAAAAACCCGCCGCAGAAAATAAGGTTTACACAACTAAGGTCTATCGATCTGGAAAAATGTGATATTGAGCCATTCTTCATGTCGATGGATGACTTGATGAAATTCCTGCTGGACCATAGGATTATTACTGCAGTCAAACCCAGCGTTAAAAATATGCCCGAAGCACATCTCTTGTTAGGGCCTGCAAATGTGCCGGGTCCTTTTGCCAGGTCAATTTACGAATTGCTTGAACTAAAAGCCTATGAACGGCGCTGGCAGAAATTTCAGGTAAATTTTGATGCAGGGTATGCCATTGCCAAAATAAAAGGCACCAGGATTTCAAGCTATAAAAAGGAACTTGCCGAGCAGGGGTTCATCTACGAGGCGCCATTTTTTGAAGATGCAAGGTATGTAGTGGTTACGGATAAATTTTCAAATGGGCCAGGGCCGCTGCTCGACAACTTGTCGCTGCTCGGCGTCGATGAGATGAAAGAGGTCAGGGTCCAGAACATAAGACTCGTTAATGTGGATGAAGGACTTCGGAGGTACCTCAATTTGTCGCTCAGCTCGGAAGCTTACCTGCAGTCTGGATTGTTGGAGACCGGTGAGTTCTTTACTGGCGAGTACATTTATTTTATCAATGAGCAGAAATACCTGGAAACTGAAACGATTTACAACCAATTGCAGGAGATGAACGAAGGCATCTCCGAGAAAAACCGCCGTGAAGTGGAGGGATCGGCGGCAGCAAATGCGCTTGAGAGCTTCGAATTTATCTTAAAAAATAAACAGGCCATTTCATTTATCAATGATTTTAACACCAATAGTGCGGTAGTCCCGGATATCGAAATGAACGAAGGCTGGCTATCCATTCAACCAACCCAACACTAACATGAGCAAAGAAGTTTTTTATTGCCCCCTTGATCAGTTGGACAGCAAAAATAACCTGACCGGCAGCCGGAATGCCTCTCAGCAGGGGCCTGACATCCAACTAGCGCTGGGACAGCCTTTTGAGATCAAATTCGACCGTTTTAAAGGTTCCTTTTTAAGCCTGATGGAAGGTGCTAGCCTCCGCATCGGAGCAGAGGCCGTCCTGTCCTTCAGCAAAGAAAGCTTTACTTTCAATTTTTTCTTCAATTTAAAGGCACGAAAGGAAAATAAACAGGACCTGCATGTGCTATTCGGGGCCCAGCTCGACGAGTATTTGATCAGGTACTTTATTAAAAACCCAACTGGCAGTACCGATGCCAGGATTTTTGTTGAATGTATAGGGATCGGCAATGACGGAAATCCTACAGGAACTTTATTTGTGCTCGACACAGAAATTGAAATCGAGACAGACTTTTGGTACAATTTCAATCTTGAAATCAGTCCTTCTGGTAGGATCGACTTTACAGTGCTTGGTACCTATTCCATTCTCAATGCGGGAGATGCTGAAGAAAACAGCCCGCAAAATAACTACTTCTTCGATTTGTCTGATGAGCTAAATAAAATTCATGCAGACATTACGGTCCAGCTGGCAAAAATAACGTCTTTTATATTTGGGGAAAGAGCCGGCAAATTACAATTTGACCTTTCAGATTTGTATATTTTCAAGGGGATCACTGCTCCTGAACTCAATCAGTATATTGAAAAAGGGCTCAACATTGCTTCGAAATATACTTACAGGACGAAGATCGGCTTTAGCATTGTCACGCGCTTTCAGGATAAAGAATATGAGGGGATCCACGTTATAGACAAGAGCAGCGAGCACTATTTTTTGAGAATTTCGGTCGATAATTACACCCTGGTAAGCCGGGGCAGGGACTCAAAGCTCGTGTTGAAGTTCAAAAAGGGGGTTTTGAAGCAGACAGAGGGACCATCAGCGGACTCAGGCATTACAGAAGAGGCAGATGAAATCCATATCGTGTTAAATCTTTTAGACGGTAAGCTGGAATATAGGCTACCGGACCTCAAGATCAGCAATATCACGCAGGCCAAAGAATTGTTCGTTCAATGCGAACTGTCGAAAGTTACAGTCTTTGAAAATAACTTACCTATAGAGGTTTGCGAGCTACTCAGTATAGACCGGCTGGTGCCGGTTAAAGACCTTTCAGGTGTGTCTTCAGTCCCATTTGAGATTGTAGTACTTGGAGATCAGGAAATCCTGTTTGCCCCGGGTGTCAAAAACTCCTTTGTTGTCAATTTAATAAACGCATCAGACCAGGACCTCATGTTTAACCGATTCCAGGCGCTTCATAGTGGCTCCAGGTTTAAGTTTCGCTCCCGTTTCCTGGAGCAATTGGTCCTGGAAAACTCCTGGGGCGGTATAAAAATCGATATCCAAAAGTTTGAGCAAGCGCAGAAGGGTTTTGAAGGGTCCAAAGATTTTGCTTACGAATACAATTCAGCCACTAATGAAATTATGGTTGCAGCTACCACAAAAAGCAGCCTTTCTCCAGGCAGCATGCTCCGTCTGGTCATTAGCGGGATTCAATTTAAGGAACCGAGTATCGCTTTTCCAGTGGGTAGGTATCCCTTTGACATCAAGTTCGAAAACCTGGAAAACTATAACGATGGGGTGCTGCCTTTTCATCTCGAACTAAAAAGGGCGGCGGCTGCAACAATACTGGATTTCCCGGTAGGGGGTATTGTTGCTTTTTATGGCGAAAAAGTGCCGGACCACTGGTTGCTTTGCGATGGCAAGCCTGTTGACCATTCGTTATACCCGGATTTATACAGGTTGTTGGGAGGAGAGAAAAGGCTGCCCGATTTGAGGGGGCGTTTCCTGGTCGGTGCAGGGAGCAAGTACAGCCTGGGCGATATGGGCGGGGTCGATGAGCTCAGCCTAAACGTTGATCAGATGCCACAGCATGATCACCAAATTAAGGCCGTCAAGAGTTATGAATCACCCTTTAAAGAAGTCAACATGGGTTGGGCAAGGGAGGAAAGCCTGAGGGGCGGCGTATATGGGACTGACCGCGACAATGGTGCCGACAAATATTTTGTGACCAGGTCAAACTCGCCTGTAAAATCTGAGGGCGGGGGAAAAGCACATGAGAATAGACCGCCCTACCTTGCGGTCAATTACATCATTCGCGCAAAATAAGCATGGAAGGGCAAGCTGTTTATTTGTCGCTCGATGTAGTCATTTATGAGCGAACCTTCAGGCTCGAAGGGTTGATCGATAAAGAAAGGACGGTACTGCGCGCATCGGCCAGTGAAGTGAAGCCTATAATTGCGGGGATGACCCGGGATATTGCGATTTTATCTTTCCTGGAGGATATCCTGCCCGATACGGTAGAGTTTAGCCTGATCATGGCAGCGGGCAAGAAAAACTTATTTTCTATATCGGCATCATTCGGCGGGGGAACCGTTGAGATCAGCATTGTGCGGGCAGAAAACTTTAGCATGTTCAGTTTGTGGCTCAATCAGGAATTTTATTTCTCCGATTTACCGCTGGTAGGTGAGTACATTCCCCGGCAGTACCAGTTTATGCATACAGGCCTGGTCTATGTGGCAAAGACAGGCGCAGTGCCCCGTCTGTCTGCAGAAGATTTTTCCGGGATTTCCTTTCCTGCCCTTGAAAAAATAAAGTCCAAAGACAGTCCCTTAAGCTTTGTGGAAGGCGTAAATGCTTTCGTTCATCTCGATGCAGGTGCGGGCGATTCCTTGATCGCATTTCCGGAAGATCTGCTAGTCGAGGGCAAGCCAGCCCCGGAGAGCGATTTGCGCGAATTAAAATCCGGGTCGGCCGAAGAGAAGCCCTCTGCATTGTCCATCACAGAAATCTCCCTGGGAGCAGATTTTGAAAATGGGAACAAGCTCATCAAGATCTTATTGTCCGCCAAACTGGCCATCTCCAAATTCACGTTCGAGGTCATCGGCTTGCAAGTGGGAATAGACCTCGATCAGACGCTGAAAAGCTTAAAGAGCATGAGAGAGCAGCCAGAGAGGAACAAAATGGAGGTTGCAGCCGAGCTGGGCGAGGCGGCGCATTTTTCGATACAGGGGCTATCTTTGCAGTACAGTTCGGCAGCCTTTTCTATGTCGGGCGGATTTTACAGGGAAATAGCAGGTGACAGCGAAGCCTACAATGGCCTGATCGCTATTAAAATAAAGCAAATAGAAATCATTGCCCTGGGTAGTTACGTAAAAGAGAAAAGTTACTCGTCACTTTTCGCTTTTGGCTATCTGGGGATCAGCATTCCGCTTCATCCGGCCTTTGAAATTAAAGGATTTGCATTAGGCTTTGGTTTGAACAGGTCTTTTACGCTACCCGCGATACAGGAAGTAGAAGATTTTCCACTGATCAAAATCGTCCGAAACAATGGCCTCAGGCCGGGCGAAAGTTTGAAAGCTGTTTTTTCAAAACTCCAGCAGTACATCCCTGTAAGAGAAGGCTCCTATGTGGTGATGATTGGTTTGAGGTTTCAATCTTTTAAAATCATCGATACCCTGGCGCTGGCGTCGTTAACCATAGAAAAGGGATTGATGTTCCAGATGCTGGGGCTAAGCGTTATGGAAGTCCCCGGTGTTTACAAGATAAAATTTGCGTTTTCGCTGCAGGCCGATTTTAATTCCGGGGTGGTAATTGCGAGAGGGGAAATCACCAGGGGCAGCTATCTTTTGTTTCCGGAGGTACAGCTCCAGGGAAGTTTTGTATTTGCGATGTGGTTTTCAGGAAGTGTGAAAGGGGATTTTCTATTTACCATAGGGGGCTATCACCCCAATTTTAAAGTTCCAAAACATTATCCGGAGGCTGTGGAGCTGAGCAGGCTGGGCTTTGCTTTGCGGCGGGGAAATTTATCGGCGAACCTGGGTATGTATTTTGCGCTTACACCGCAGGCGATCATGTTTGGGCTGATTGGGAATTTGCATTACAGCATGGACCTTTCCAAGGACGTGACGATCGATTATTGGATTGGTTCCAAAACCTTTACGTTTACGATCGGGGTTGAGGTTGACATCAAGCTGGAGGCCCATCTGATCTTGTTTTGGAAGCCCTTCAGTTACCGTGCAGAACTGGAACTGTTGTTTCACGTGAGGCTGTATGCCGATTTCAGCCTGTTTTCTGTGAACATCCATGTGAGCTTACAGGCTAAGTTAAGCATTTGGGGGCCCGATTTGGCGGGAATCGCCTCATTGAGCGTCGCGGGGTACTATTTTACGGTACGGTTTGGCGAAGCCAGTGCTGAAGGCAGGCAACTGAGTAAGGAAGCCTTCGTCAAAGAATTCATTCCGGAAGACCATTTGAAGCTGAGCATTACAGCCGGTAAAATTTCGGAGGACATGGTAGATCCGGTAAACTTTGTTCTTGAGTTGGGCAGCCAGATCCCCATCTCCGAAATCAGCATTGAGGGCGGAGCGCGCATCAGCGGCCATGAGGCATTCGGCGCCAATTGCGAAGGGTGTGAAGGAATTGCCTTTTCTCATGGAGTAACCATAGAAATCATGAACGGATGGCAGCGGGAAACACAATGGCAAATCGAGCCCATCCGGCAGAATATGCCAAAAGCATTGTGGAGCCTCCAGAAGCTGAGTCAGTCGTCGGTCCTCAGCAGCGAAGGCTTAATGAAAAACCTCACAACGGGGCTTAGGATCAGATTTCCGGAGCCCGCGAAGGGCAGCAGGCTGAAGTTGGAGGAAATAAGCGCCTTCGAGGAAACGGAGTATCAATACCGCGAGGAAGAACAAAAAAAGACATGGATCATGGAGCATAGTGAAGCAGGCGATCACATTCTAAGCATTGATTTAGAAGTTCAGCGGGACGATTTTGACTTCATACTCCCGGTGGATGAGGCAGATACTACAGACCTCGTTAATAAGGTCGAGGCCTATACTTATAACACGGACTTTAAGATTTTCAGATATTCATAAGCTCAACAACATGGCTCAAAAAAGCATTTTCATTGAATCGGCGCGTATGCCTTCCGTATCAGCAGGTGAGTATAGGATTAAGGTAATATCGCGCAATGAATTGCTGCCCGGTGTTTCAGAGATCGCATTTAAGGTTTCCGGCTATAGCGATCGCATTCCGGCAAATGAAATTTTATCGGTATATCCGCCCAGATCGGGGATCGGGAACTATGCGGGCAGCTTTCCGAACGTGCAATTTCGGCGGAGTTCGCTTCCCTGGGATTTCAAAAACGATGATCCGCAAGGAGAGCGGGCACCTTACCTGTTCCTTAGCATTTTTGAGGAATCGGAGATGGATTTTGAGGGTAAATCAAATGATCCTTCCCGGGTTTTATATCGACAGGGCAATGGCGACCAGCTGGAGATGGGCGATGAAAATAATAAAATATTCAACTATCTGGAGGTTCCGCGGCAATTGGAGGTGACCCTGCCAGGGGCGACAGAGATGAAGTATTTGTCGCACGTGAGAGTGGGGCAGGACGAAGATAGTGAGCCTGAAAATGCGCAGCAGGATACGGCCGTTGTTATCGCAAAGCGAATGGTACAGCCAAACAAAAGGTACCATGCCTTTGTGGGCGCCTATCTTTTGAAAGAAGGAGACCGTTATTCTTTATCGCTCAAAAAGAATGAAAATGCAGTCAACCATTTAATCATTTTATCCGAATGGCAATTCGAATCTACCCATCACGATGCTTATCAATACAACGAAAGTAAATTTGAGGGCTTAAAGTCGGTCGCCGCCATAAAATCGCGGAAGACAAAACATCCCGTTTTAGAAGGAGAAGAAAAGTTGCTCAAATATCTGAAACGTGCAAGTAAGCAGTATGCAGAGATATTGGCACAATTGGAAAGTGGTGGAGAGGAAAGGTCGGCCATGCTTTCCCTGTTAAAGTACGAAGGGAAAACGCTGAGGGGCATGCTTCAGGAGCTGCAATTTTCAGAATTGAGTTACCGCCTGTCCCAGGTCTCGGTGCGTCGTGAAGTAAATGACCTGATTTCTATAGGAAAAATCCCATTGCTGCATCGACTTAAATCGGGCGGTAAGACGGTATCCTGGTACCAGGGGCCTTTCGTGCGCAGTCATCACGCTTTGTCGTTCAAAGGCTTGAGCGGTTCGCCTGATATTGGATTTGATTTGGGCGAGGATGTACCGGATCATTCAGAGCGGCTGATATTCTACAACGAGCAGAGCAAGATGCTGGATATGGGCTATGCGGCGGCCTGGCAATTGGGCAGGATTTTGGCGATCAACAACCCTAAAATCCTGAAAGAGATTAAGAACTGGAAATATCAATTGCAGTTGGGCAAGTTAATGGCAGCTCAAAATGAAGAATATAGTCCATTAAATTTTATACCAGATTTTAGTGTAAGGAAACTTCCCGAATTGAGCAGAAACTTTGTGATGGACCTATTGAGGTTCAATGATTTTCCTTATTACTACTTACTCCCTCATCATAGCCTTCTTCCGGATAAGACGGTAAGGTATTTCAAGCTTGATAATTCCTGGATGATTTCCTTACTTTTTGGTGCATTTAGTATCGGGGAATCTTTTTCTATCCAGGAATTCAGAAGCTATGTGCTGAACGATGCTGTGATCAGGACTTGTTTTGATTTCCGCAAGGACTATTTTGGAGTATTGATCCATTCTGAAATTCTCGAAAACTGGCCGCAGTTGAACGTTGAAGTCAATGATCAGGCAGCATACATTTATACAACAGATCTTGCTGCGGGAGTGAGGTTGCTGATGAGTGATCAGGAATTGAGCAAGGTGTCGATCTTTTCGGAGCGTGAGCATGGGCATTTCGCTGTAGAAATTCCCGAGGAAAATGCATCAGCAGAAATGGCAGCAGATACTGGACTACTCTCGTTTACAAAAAATGGGGCGATCGTCAATTATGCGATTTCCGGATATCAGGGAGATGCTAGGCACAATAGAATGCCATTCGATTTGTTATCTAAACCACCGAAAGTAATTTTCGAGATATTGAAAGCAAGTATTTAGCGTTTTATATTGCTGAGGGCCCATTTCAATAGTGCATTTTTTTCCTTGGGCAAGCGCAGTTTGCTGATAATGCGGCTGCGGTGTCCTTCCACTGTTTTTTCGGCAAGAAAAAGTGATTCGCCAATCTGCTTACTTGTTTTTTGTCCGGCCACGAGGGCAACGATCCTGCGCTCGATCGGCGACAAGCTTTCATCGCTTATAGCCGAAGCATCGGCTACATGGCTGGCGTCCAGATATTTGCTTTTGTAGTGCAAACCGCCAGATACTGCCCGGATGCAGTCGGCCAATTCTGTATCGGCATGTTCCTTCAGTAGGTATCCGGATAGCTTATAGTTTAAAGCGCGTTTATATATAGCCGCTTCCCGGTGCATGGTGAGCAGGATTACCCGGGTGTATGCTTGTTGCTGATGCAGCTTTTGCAGGATATCGACTCCATCTATTCCCGGCATATTGATGTCGAGAATGGCCATGTCAGGCCTTAACTGCTGGATCAAATTGAGCGCTACAAGACCATTTGCGCAGGTTCCAACCACCCGATAGCCCAGGAGTTCCACGTAGGCTTTGGTACCCATGAGGGTGAGGGGGTAATCATCGGCTATCAGGATTCTAACCATGGGTTTTAGGGATTTGTATGTTAATTTTTGTGCCTTTTGGTGATGAGGTGATTTTAGCCTCTCCGCCGCATACTTTGCTTCTTTCGAGGATATTATGGAGGCCAAATGCATCGCCTTGTTGTAATTTTTGCTTAATGTTAAATCCCTTGCCATCATCTTCGATCGTTACACGTAACCCATTTGGGTGCTCTGTAATTTCTATCCATGCATGGAGTGCATCTGCATATTTGATGGTGTTGGATAGCGCTTCCTGTAAAATCCTGTAAATCTGAAGTTCTACATCTGTTGGCATGCTTTCCCTGTAGTTTGAGTCGATGTTCAGCTGCAAGCCATGAACATGCAGGATGCGTTCGGTCATCTGTTCGAGGCTGAGCAGCAAACCCACCTTTTCAAATAGTACGGGATGTAAGTCGCGGCTAACACTGCGGATTTCATTGATAATGCGGTCGACATGGCTTTTCAACTCGGGCTTGTCCTGCAAGGTCGATTTGAGTGCGAGTAACTCCTGCGTAACTCCATCATGGAGGTCGGCAGCAATTCTTTTACGTTCCTTTTCTGAATTTTCGAATAGTTTTTCTGTGAACCAGCGGGCCTGTTTGTTTCGTTTTTGGAATTGGGCCTTTTGTTGTTTAAAGGAATAGATGTAGAAGGATATGCAAATGATAACGAGTGCGAGGAATAGCAAGCCATTGTATTGCTGCTGCTCGTACATTTGCCTACCTAAATCCGGGGATTTGTCATTACATCCAATGAGTAAAAGCGGCAAGAGTAGTGAGCAAGGTAATACTTTAGAGGCGGTCATGCAGATTGTTGGTTATACAAAACTACGTATTAAATTTAAAAAATGACGTATTTCTGCTGGCGAGAGGGCGATGTGGAACTGATGCCGGTGTAAATCTCATCAGCAGTTTTAATTCATTAATTCCTCTAGGATACAACTTATCCATTATTATGGTATATTTCTGCCGGACATTGTCCATAATAGAAATGAATTAATCTCTATAATTACCTACAATGAAACGGATCAGACTGCAGATTGTAACCTTTCTTTTACTTCAATTGCTTGTTGCGCCATCCATCGCACAGATCAGGTGGCCGGCTGATCAGTTGCTGCCATCCTTTCCGGTCACAGCGCCGACCCTGGATCTGATCAAACTCCGTCAAAATTCTGCTTACACAGCAGCGGAAATGTACCTGTTCGCTTCGTTAAAGGGTCTGGTAAACAGCACAAAACCACGTATTTTCTCCTATGAAGGTAATGCTTCTGGTGAAGGCCCATATACCTGGCTGGAGTCACTGGATCTGAAGTGGTCCGAACCCTCAGACAAATGGGACCTGATCACTAAATACCGCAACGAAATTTCAGGTTTGATCGTTTATGATACCGCCGAAATCCATACCGTAAATCTGGCCACGGTCATCTCGAAAAGCAAAAGAGCATTGATTGTCTCCCCCTTATTGCTGCCCAAATTAACCGCCCCTCCTTATAATTTGCCGATTTTGGTCGATCTTCGGGGGAAATTTGACAACAAGCTGAAGGTGTACCAGTCATTATATGACACTTATTGGCCACATCTTGATCACCGTTTGTTAATTGGCCTGAATCCGAAAGCCCATAAGGCAGCCCTTCGTGAATATGCAGTAGCTTTGGGCACAGGAGTAGTGTGGCTTGATCCCAAAGTGAGCGGCGAGAGTGAACTGCTGGACAAATTTTTATCGTCTATGTCGCCTGGTGCAAGCTACATGGGCTGGTGGCCGGAGGAAGCACCGGGTATCACAAGAGCTTCGAAGTATGGCATTGCAACTATCGCCAGCGACTGGTGTTTTAACTTAACCGTATTTAGTGGTACCTCAAGGACCATTAATATAAAACCAATACCCCCCAAACCTGCATTGCAGAATAAGATCTATGTCGCCTTTATCCTGAGTGATGGAGATAATTTACAATTTACGGAACACCTTATGCGTAAACTGTGGAGCAACCCGGACCGGGGCAAAGTGCCAATGGGATGGACCGTATCACCTGCGATGCTGGATGCCATGCCTGGCGCGTTGAATTATTACCATCAAACATCAACTACCAATGACAACCTGATCTCCGGACCTTCCGGTTATGGGTATACCTACCCCAATACCTGGTCTGACGAAAATCTGCTGAAAAAGTTTGTCTTAAAAACTGAAGAATATAACAACCGTGCCGGGTTGCGGGTGATCACGATCTGGAACACCATCACCGGGGGTATCGACCCTAATGTTGGGAAGATCTATGCTGGTCAGGCAACATCCCTCCTTGGTGTGACTGCCCAGAACACTGGTGGCGGACTAACTGTTTATAACAACAGCTTACCGGGAATGGCACTTTCATGTAACTATTGTACAAATGAGCAGGCAATGAAAGATCACATCAAAAGGGCTGCGGCAGGTTGGGATGGCCATTCACCTCGGTTTGTAATCATCCAGGCGCAGCCCTGGGAAGGTGTATCGCCAACAAGTTTTAAGAATGTAGCACAATCACTCAATAAAGACTATATGGTCGTTCGCCCCGATCATCTTTTTCAGCTTATTCGTGAGGAGAAAGGCATTGAAATTAATCCCTTGTAAATAGACGTTATAAAAAATCGGTTTTGTAAGGGTGCATCGTGGAGTGTTCCGTTAACGGTTGTCATTTGGATCAAATTCCACAATCCATTCAATTCCATACTTGTCTCTAAACATTCCGGCGTACGTACCCCATGGAGTATCGCCAATGGGCCCTTCAATAGCTCCTCCGGCCGACAGTCCGTTAAAAACATGATCCGCTTCTTCGCGGCTTTCTGCGCTTACGGCTATTTTTGACCGGTTCTCATTTTCGTTCGTCGGTCCCATCATTTCCGGAACATCATTGGCAACCAGCACATTGTTTTTTCCAATAGGCAAGGAAATGTACATGATCTTATCTGCCTCAATTTCTGATACCGGAAATTCAGCGCTTGCTAAATCTCTGAAACGAACGACTTTTCCAAACTCGCTTCCAAAAACTGATTTGTAAAAATGGAATGCTTCTTCTGCGTTTCCATTAAAATTGATCCAGGGATTTATTGCTTTCATAGTTTTACATTTAAAATGTTAATTCGTTATTCCTGTTCACTATAGAGCTACTTGATTGCCGTTTTAGACCCTTCCAGCTGTGCAGGCAATGCAATATCTGTTTTATAATGCCGTTAGGCTGCATTTTTCTACAGTATAAACCTACTGTAAAGGTTGTTGTTATTCAAAACATATCGAAGGGGAGTTTGTGACAAAAATGGGGGTAAATTTTACCTCGGGTCATTAATAGCATGATGTTGCCGCTGTTTTTTTCTGCCTTTGTTGCTTTACTCAGTTTTTTTGACCAAGTTGAAGATTATAAATAGCCAAATAAATGTCCGGAAGATCTCTTTGTATATTATCGCCATTATTGTTTTGCTTTATATCGTCACTACATGCTCAAAATAAGGCATACGGCTTGCTTACAGATTTGCGTGCAGCTACAGAAATTATCGCTGAGGATGGGCATTCTGGAAAAATCCTATCAAGGTACCCTTATTTCAGCTGGATTGTTGCGGGAACCCAGCAGAGAACGAAACAAATTGCTTATCACATTATCGTATCAGATGATCGACAGCTGGCAGCACAGGGTAAAGGAAATATATGGGATAGTGGAAAAGTCAGAGGCAGTACATCAGTTGCTGTACCTTATAAAGGAGCGGCCCTGCAAGCAGACAAGCGCTATTTCTGGCGGGTAAAAAGCTATACAAATAAATCACAAATCAGTGCATGGTCTGATGTGAAAGTCATTACAACAGGAGCTCAATTAAAAGACTATCAAGCATCTGCGGAAAAACTGGTCAAAACGAAAGAGCTCCCTGTAACTATTGCTTCCTTAAATGACACTTTACAACTAATAGATTTTGGGAAGGATGCCTTTTCACAGTTTACGGTGCAATTGGAGTCGGAATCAGGGAAGGATACCGTGACGATCAATTTAGGTGAGGTAACCGATAAGGGAAGGATAAACCCTAAGCCAGGCGGCACGATCAGGTACAGAAGTATTAAAGTGGCTTTAGCAAAGGGATTACATACTTACAAAATTAAGATTGAGCCCGACCAAAGGAATACCGGTCCCGCGGCCATAAAGATGCCATCTTATATTGGAGAGGTACTTCCATTCAGGTATGCAGAAGTTGAAGGCTATAAAAATAAACTGACTAAGGATGCTGTTTATAGAGAGGCTGTGCATTATCCTTTCAATGACCAGGCTTCCCATTTTAAATGCAGTAATGACACGCTGAACCAAATCTGGGAACTGTGCAAGTATTCTATCAAGGCCACATCTTTTGCAGGCATCTATGTGGATGGAGACAGGGAAAGAATTCCCTATGAGGCAGATGCAGTGATCAACCAGCTTGGTCATTATGGCGTAGACCGTGAATATGCTATGGCCAGGGTCTCATCAGAATACCTGCTGCAAAAGCCAACCTGGCCTACAGAGTGGATCTTACAAGCCCTGATTTTTACATGGAATGATTACCTCTATACTGGCGATCCCAGATCTCTGAAAGAAAATTATCAATTATTAAAAAATCGTACACTAACTCATTTGAAAGAGAAAAATGGATTGATCTCGACAACTACAGGCAAACAAACGACTGAGTTTTTGAAATCTATCAATTTCAAAGATAAGATTAGGGACATTGTTGATTGGCCTACCAGCGAAACCGACGGTTTTAAGTTTGGAACCTACAATAGTGTGGTAAACGCGTATCATTACGAAGCGTTAAAACTAATGGAGCATATTGCGGAAATATTGGGGGAGAAAACCGATGCTCAATACTATAAAGACGAACATATACAATTTAAACAAATATTTAACGACACTTTTCTGGACAAAGCAAGGGGTATTTATAAAGATGGCGATACTACAGAACATGCTTCGCTTCATGCCAATATGTTTGCCATGGATTTTGGGTTGGTACCACCAGAGTACGTGATTTCTGTAATGGATTTTATCCGCTCCAGGGGGATGGCAAGCAGTGTGTATGGTTCACAGTTTTTGCTGGAATCGCTGTATGATGGAGCCTATGCCGATCATGCCCTGGCGCTGCTTACGGCTACTGACATCAGGAGCTGGTACAACATGATCAAAGTAGGTTCTACCATAAGCCTGGAAGCCTGGGATAACAAATTTAAGCCGAATCAGGATTGGAACCACGCATGGGGCGCTGCGCCGGCTAACATCATTCCCAGGAGGTTGATGGGAGTAGAGCCTTTAAAACCTGGCTTCGAAACAGTTGCTATCAAGCCCCAGGTGGCAAGTCTTACTTTTACGGAAGCCGTTATTCCAACGATACGGGGCAACATTAAGATGTCTGTTAAAAACAGGGAAACCTATGAGTTAACAGTAACGCTACCTGCTAATATGGATGGGGAGGTTTACTTACCCAGGCTTTCAGCAGATGTTGTCGTCACTTGTAACGGTAAAATGGTACGTGTAAAAGAAGTTGATGGTCAGCCATTCTACAATGCTGGTAAAATACCTTCCGGCAGTTATACGTTTCTTATGAGACAAAAATGAGGTATTTACAGCGGCGGCAGCTGTTTATAAGTCCGAAATTTGTCTGAATAATTAACCGTGAGTGCTTTAACTGTTTAATTCATAACTTAAAATCGTTAAATAATGAATTTACCAAACCTGATCACAGCCTTTGTAGAGGCGAAGAACGCGCATGACAATGGTGCTTTTGTTCATTTGCTCGACATGGGATCATCAATCTGTTGCCAATAACCGGCGGCTTTAATCGGCTGGAATTTCTTACCTTCGACTAACCTGAATTCAATTAAAAATGTGCCCAATCCGTTCCCGTAACTTTACCACTCACAAGTCGTCCAGACGAATGATACTATTATTTTTGATGCTTTTTACTGGCAATGCGAGTAGGCTTTCGGCGCAGGACCTGGGGCAACAGGACGAAATTTTTTGGCATACCAACGCTGATCATAGTATTACCTGGGACCTTACGAAAGAAAATCGGTTGCCACATGATGACAACTTGGAAATGTCTGGCGAACTGGTATCCGGCATTGTCGGCTATAAAGTCAACAAAGGAAAACAAGTTGAAATCATCAGAGATATCATTTTTCCACAGCTGCGGAACTACAGCAAATCCAATGAATCGATTTACAGGGCTTATCTACGGTCACAATACACGGATGAAATTTTACCTGTAATTACTCTTGGGGAAAAAAAGTTTGAGTCCGGTATCCTGGATTCGATCCGTATTAATGGTAAGATCAGTTTTTATTTCAGTCAACGTGATGGTATCCAGGTAATCAGGACGTTTTTTCCGTCAATGGATAAGCGGTGCTTCGTGGAGAAATGGACGCTGATGAATAGTGGAAAAATGCCCCAGACTTTTAGCATCGGCACTACTGAACTGGTTCAGAATGAAACTGGTTTTCATGGCCAATACCACAGGAAAATAGCAACTGATGCAAAATCTACAGTGACTATCCCCCCGGGCGAACAATATTCATTTGGTATATATTTTAACGCGCGCCTGAACGATGAGATAGAGCCGCAAAGGGCGTTAACACAAATAGAGCGTGGGCGCGATTTATTTCTGGATAGCATTTCCAGTAATTTAGTGCTCAGGTCTCCGGATGAAACGATAAATACATTGTTTTACTTTTCTAAGATCCGGGCGGCCGAGAGTATTTTTAGATCGCGTCTGGGTTTGATCCATTCTCCGGGCGGTGGTAGCTATTATGTGGGTATATGGGCCAATGACCAGGCAGAATACAGCGGCCCTTTCTTTTCCTATCTAGGCTATCAGAAGGGCATGCAGGCTGCGATGAATGCTTATCGGATTTTTCAAAGTAATATACCGAAGGATGGAGGGAAAATATGGGCTTCTTTTGAGCTCAACGTCACCTTTCCTTTTGGGAATTATGACCGGGGGGATGCAGCCATGATTGCATATGGCGCCACTCATTGTTTGCTGGTTTCAGGGGACCGGAAAAAGGCAGACGAAATTTGGCCTTTGATTGATTGGTGCCTGGGATACTGCCAAAGAAAAATCACTGCCGAAGGCGTCGTAGCCTCTGAAAGTGATGAACTGGAAGGAAGGTTTCCCACCGGTTCAGCAAATTTGTCGACTTCCTCGCTGTATTACGGTGCACTTATACAGGCCGCAAGACTGGCAAAGGCAATGGGTAAACCTGCCTCATTGGTTGATCATTATCAACAGCGTTCAAAGCATCTGGCTCTAGCGATCGAAAATTACTTCGGTGCAAATGTGGAGGGGCTGGATACGTATAAGTATTACAAAGAAAACACTACGCTAAGGGCATGGATATGTCTTCCTTTAGTTGTTGGAATCAACCGCAGGAAAGCGGGCACGCTTGATGCCTTGTTTGATCAGTTGTGGTCAACAAACGGTGTACTGACAGAATTAACGCCGGAAAATAGCGGATCGAAGGTGTTTTGGGACAGGGGTACGCTATACGCTTTTAGAGGTGCTTTTAAGGCAGGAGCTGCCGACCGTGCTTTGGACAGACTTAGTTCTTATTCGACAACTCGGTTAACCGGCTTTCGTGTGCCTTACGCCGTAGAGGCCTGGCCTGAGAATGGAATGGCACATTTGTCCGCAGAAAGCGCGCTGTACTGCCGCATTTTTACCGAAGGTCTCCTGGGAATTGAACCTACTGGTTTTGATTCTTTTATTTTGCAGCCAAATCTTCCGGCTAGGTGGGACCATCTGGAGCTAAAGAGTATGAAGGCCTTTGGGGTAAAACTAGACATAGACCTGAAACGAGAAAAAGGTAGGATTCGCGTAGTAGTCGCCGAAAATGATAAAACTATTCTTAACCGTTTGATAGCCAATAATGCTGAGCTGAAGGTGACCCTCAAGGGAATTTAAACCCAGGCTATATTTTTATTTTCCGCTCTTGAACTGTGTTTTCTATTGGCCCTCGTCAATTCTAACAAGATCAAACAGGTCAATTTCCAGCAAGTCTGCCAGCTGATAAAGATGACTCAGGCTGAGCTCTATTTCTCCGAGCTCAATTTTACTAAGGGCATTTTGGGACATACCTAGCTTTTTCGCTAATGCCAATTGTGACATTCCTGATTTCTTTCTTAGTATTCTGATCCTTTGGAGTACTATTTTGCTTTTCATAACTGACTTTAGCTTTCAAATATAAATAATTAGCGTCTTTCTAGAACTCTTAATTTAATTTACTGAGGGAAAAGTAGCAGATTTAGGAAAATTAGCGATTGTATGTAGCGAATCAGCGCCTATTTACGTTCCTGTAAAAAATAGTTAGCCATGAAAAAATACGCTTACCTCATCATTCTCTCCCTTGCAACGATATTCACAGCATGTAAAAAGGACAAAATCGAACATGCTAATGACTTTGAAAAAAGTTTTAAAGCTTGGACGACTTTTAAAAATACATCAGGTAATACCTATTCCTATATTGTAGTGACGTCCTCCTGGACCGGATATTCCACAGAAACTACACTGCGTGTCGTCAACGGACAGATTACCGGAAGGTCGTATATAGCTAAAGGGATCAAAGGTAATCCCTCCTCTGTTTATGTCGTGGAAGAATGGAGCGAAGATGTCAATGCACTCAATACGCATGAAAGTGGCGCTGCTTTACTCACTTTGGATCAGGTGTATGATCTGGCAAAGAATGATTTGCTCTTAAAAAGGTCGAACGTGGAAACCAGTTTTGAGGCAAAGAACAATGGTTTGATATCCAGTGCCGGGTATGTGGAAAACGGATGTCAGGATGATTGCTTTAGGGGGATAAGCATTAAGTCGATCAGTAACCTGTAAGCATCATCACTGGCCATAGCGCTTATAGGAAGCGCCAATTGTAGCACCTACAATTGGCGCTGTTTGTCTAAAGCAGAAGAAGGTAGGAGTGAGAAGGAAGGAGTGGGTCCTTATCTAAGCGAATTCAAACTGCCGGTTATTTCTTTCTGAGCTTATATTCCCGTACACTCCTGTAGGATACACCGTTTTCCGCTTCATCATAGTTAATGTATTCCAGATGCATGTCGTTTTTACTAAGTGACTTGATGTTAAAATCGACCCGTGACTTGCCCTCACTGGCCGCAACGAGGCTCAACACCGTTTCGGTAGTGCTCCAAGTGACCTCGACATCTCCGCCATCAACATTTACTGTAGCAGTTCCGTCGTTCCTGAACTCCCAGTTTAAATTCAGGTCTGAGTTCGCGTCCCTGTCAACTTCCACACCATTCTCGTACTGAACATCCGCTACGGACTCCAGGTTCCAGGTGCCGTTCAGTCGGTCTGAATTTTTTTCTACGCTGTCTTTTTTACAGGAATTCAAAGTCAGCACTGCTGCGAAAAGAATTAATAGGTATTTGTTTTTCATATTAGAGGGATGATTTTTTTCAGTCAGACTATTCCGACTGCCGGAGTGAAAAACAAGAATTAAGCCATTATAGTTACCTTACGTGTGAAGTAGCGTTGTTTAAAATGCCAATGCCAATCCACAAATCAGGACTGGCATTGTTACGGTTATCAATCAACCTCTTTCTTCTCGCACTCAGACTTTCAACGTGTCGTTAAAGCCTTGTGGCAATTTGCCATGCTGAATATCTTCTCCAGCAGCTTTTGCTTTTTCAAGCCATTCCGGTGCGCGTTCTTTGATCTCGTCAATTTTAGTTCTTCCAAATTCATCTTCTCGGGTCAGGTATTTGATACCCTCATAAATGGCAATGCCGATCAGTGCGTGTTTAATAAATCCCATGTTTTTCATATTTAAGTGTACTGCATTAACACTTTTAATCCAAAACCGTTTTCACTATTATTCCTAAATGATCCAAGGCAATCAAAAGTGAATTTTTGACATTCTGAAGCTGCAATTTTTTCCTGTTTCTGCAATTTTTTCAGCAAAAAATCCCTCAGATTTGATTGGCATTCCAGTTGTAGTAGCATTGTCGAACGCAATGTTCAGAGTTTAATTAATTATAAGTTTTAATCATTAAATCAAATTAAGGAGGACAGACCTATGACACTGGTTAAATTTAATTCCGACAACAAAAAGAATGGTTCAGTAGCTAACTTCAACAGCGTTTTTGATTCCATTTTTAACGACACATTTTTCTCAGACCGTATGATGGCGCGCGTCCCTGCTGCCAACATCAGCGAGACCGCAGATCACTTTCATGTGGAGCTTGCTGCTCCGGGGCTGAGAAAAGAAGATTTCAAATTGAAATTAGAAAGAGATGTGCTCAGTATCTCTGTGGAACAGGTGAATCAGAATGAAGAGCAGGAACGTAGTTATGCGAAACGCGAGTTTAGCTACAGCTCTTTTGTGCGGGCATTTACACTTCCGGAAAGTGCAAATGCAGAAGGCATCGAAGCGAAATACAATGATGGCGTGCTTTGCATTGACATCCCAAAACGCGAGGAAGCAAAAATGATAACCCGCCAGATTGAGATCAAGTAATTTTGAGTCTTTTATAATGAGGGCCGCCGTTGTGCGGCTCTTTTTTTTGGATTGAAGTTGTGAAACCGGATTCGGGACTTACCATTATTGATGTGCCAAATGAGAACTTTGCTAATCCAAATTTGTTAAGTTTCAAAAAGGAGGAAATATGCCCTGGTATAACGGAGATTACCCACCATCTTACAAAAATCAGCCAAAATATTTGCGTGATAAAGCTGTAGAGATTGCTAATGAGATTTTAAAGGAAAGCGGCGACGAAGGGATCGCAATTGCAACCGGACTGAAGAAAGCAAGAGCATATTTTGAAGAACATCCTGAGGAGAAGGCCAATTAGGATGCCGAACAAATTCTGATATTATGATCTTCCCGGAAAGGAAATGTCGACTTTTTTGTGTAAATAGCCCGATCAGATGAGGGAGAAAAAAGAGGATAACGAACACCACCTTTTAGAGCAGCTGAAATCGGGGGATCAGCGAGCGCTAAGTGAATTGTACCATCGCTATAGCAACAGGCTGACTTACTACGTGCAGCGAACCTCTAAGTCGCCATTTCTTGCAGAAGATGTCGTGCATGACACATTCATTAAAATCTGGCAAAGCCGGGAGCAACTGGATCCATCGAAACCTTTTGAGTCCTACCTGTTTGTCATTGCAAAGCGGACTTTATTAAACCTGCTGAAAAGAGCCAGGCATGAGACCAGTATACTGGCGGAGATTAAAAAGTATGCCATCATCGAAGACGAGTCCACTGAAAAATTCCTGGCCTATCAGGAAAGCAATCGTCTGATCAATGCTGCTATCGAAACACTCTCAGGGCAGGTAAAGAAAACTTTTATCTACTGCAGGGTTCAGGACATGAGTTATAAGCAAGCTGCGGAAGCGCTTAACATTACCGAAAGTACCGTAAACAAACACATGAGCAAGGCGCTCCAAACGATTCGTGAGTATGTCCGTGCGCATCATAGCAGCACAATTTTATTTTTTTTTATTTTCTATTGGATGTTTTGTCGCTCCCAGCTGTATTAGTATAAAACAGCCACATTGGATCATAACATCGTTAATCTCTTTCGTAAATATATGGATAAGCAATGCTCCAGGGCAGAGCTTGATCAGGTGATGCACATCATTGAAGCGGGCACGTTCCTGGAGGAATGGGATTACGCGCTAACCAAAGACGGCAATATGATCCTGGAAGATGAAAATGAGCCAGCCATGAGCGACGATCTGGCGCAGCTAATTGCACACGACAGGCTCATGAATGCTGTATCTTTCGACCACAAAACAGTTTTATTAAAAAAACATCGTATAAACTGGAAACTGCCATCAGCTGCGGCAGCAGCGGTCCTTGTACTGCTTACAGGGTGGTGGCTTTTCAAGACTCCCGTCACGTCTAATAGCGACATCCCTCCGGGTACATCCGGAGCGACGCTCGTGCTTGGCAATGGCAAAAGGATTACCCTGAATGGTTCCAAATCCGGAATGGTGGTCACCAGCAAGAATCTTCGTTATAATGATGGCACCGAAGTGGAAGGTCCATCCACTTCTTCCGATAGCGAGTTGTACAGCGCAATTACTGCGGCAGGGAATATGTACATGCTGACACTGCCCGATGGCACCCAGGTCTGGTTAAATGCAGCATCTCAGCTGGATTTTCCCTCGCGTTTTGAGGATAGCAGTCGTGTGGTCAGCCTTACTGGTGAGGCATTTTTCAAGGTTGCGAAGGATAAACAACACCCTTTTATTGTGAAAACCAAAGGTCAGCAGGTGAAAGTCCTGGGCACGCAATTTAACATCAACAGCTACAGCGATGAGCAGGCTACCACAACCACATTGACCGAGGGCAGTGTCGAGATCACCAGCGGTAAAAATAAAAAGATTTTAAAACCCGGTCAGCAAGGTGTATTGGAGTCTGGTGGAGCAATTGCCATAACGGAGATCGACACCGCACTTGCAATGGCCTGGAAAAATAACAAGTTCATTTTTGAGAACAACAACATTCAATCCGTGATGCGCATGGTACAGCGATGGTACAATGTGGAGGTAATTTATACAGGTCCTTTGCCCGATGCTGCCTTCGGTGGAAAAGTCTCCCGGTTCAGCAATGTGGGCAGTGTGCTCCGTATGTTGGAGACGACCGGAGGTGCCCATTTTAGAATTGAAGGAAGAAAAATCTATGTCTCTAAGTAATTAACGCAAATACAATAATCAAACTAACTAACAACCTAACATCAAACTTAACCAGGAAATATGATTAGAAAACTACGACAGAAAAGCTAAGGCGAAGACCCATCGGCGGCTTAAAATAAAAGACCAGAAGTACAATACCCCTGGTCTGTTTGGCCCGTCAACAACATGAATTATCAACTGTAATTGCAAGCACCTCAGCCGTGGAAAGTAAAGGCGCTGCACCTAAACCAAACTAAACAAACTTAATAATAATTGCCGTTGAAAGCAATCGTTATGGTCTCTTGTCGACCTTAAAGAGTTTAGTTTTTCAAACTAACGACAAAATGTATAAAATCTGGACCATAAATCCCGGTATATGCCAACCGATATACCATAAAATACTATTGATTATGCGACTAACCGTTGTGCTGTTATTTGTATCCCTGATGCAGGTAAGTGCAGCAGGACATGCACAGAAAGTAAGTTTGTCTGCATCTGATGCGCCATTAAAAACAATACTGAACAAATTAAGCAACCAGACAGGCTACGATTTTGTGTACACAGAGCAGCTCATGAAAACTGCCGGACCTATTTCCATTAACGTTAAAAATGCATCGCTTAGCGAGGTTCTGGAGCTCATCTTTAAGCGACAGCCTTTAACCTATGTGGTCGATACGAAGACAGTGATCCTCAAAGCGAAGGAGAAATCTTTTATCGACAACCTCATACAAAGGCTTCAGGATATCGATTTGCGCGGAAATGTGCTGGACGAAGATGGTCGTCCGATTCCGGGTGCAACGATTAAGGTAAAAGGTAAATCTAAAAATACCATCTCCGGACTGAACGGAGAATTTGTATTAAACAATGTCGAGGAGGGTGACATCATCCAGGTTAGCTATCTCGGGTACGAACCTTTAGAAGTTAAGGCCAGCGGCAGTCTGAACAGGATTACCTTAAAAGCAGCAACCAGTAAGCTGGATGAGGTTCAGATTCAGGCTTACGGCACCACTTCCAAAAGATTGAGTACCTCTAATATCAGTACTGTCAAAGCGGAAGACCTGGAACGACAGCCGGTGGCAAACCCTTTGCTGGCGCTGATGGGTAGGGTACCGGGCTTACAAATTTCGCAGAGTAATGGCAGTCCTAACAGTGGCATCACTGTCCGTGTGCAGGGGCAGAACAGTATTTTAAATGGGAACGACCCTTTTTATGTGGTCGACGGTGTTCCGTATCCCTCACAGCTTTTAGAAACCGGACTAAATGGAGGTAACCTCGGTACCTCCGGCAGGACCCCCGGTAATCCGCTGAGCTTTATCAATCCTGCTGATATTGAAAGTATTGATATCCTAAAAGATGCGGATGCAACTGCAATCTATGGATCCAGAGCTGCCAATGGTGCCATATTAATCACCACCAAGAAAGGGAAGAGCGGCGATATGAAGATCGACTTATCGCTGCAGGCTGGCTTCAGTGCATTCACCAACTGGTTTGATAAGCTAAATACCGGTCAATATCTCGAGATGCGCAGAGAAGCTCTCAAAAATACCAACACATCACCTACTGCTGCAAATGCCTACGACATTCTGGACCTTTACGGTTATGATAACAGCCGGAATGTAGACTGGCAGGAAGAAGTGTTAAGCAAAAACAGCAATTTTGCCAACCATCAGCTCCGGATTTCCGGCGGCAATAACAACACTCAATATGTAATTGGTGGTGGCTACATCAATCAGGGATCTTTTTTACCTGGCAATTTCAAAAACACCAAGGGAACCGGACATTTCAATATCAACAGTACATCTAATAACCGCAAGTTCCAGATCCAGTTTGGAGGTAGTTATATGAATGACTCCAATACGCTGCCAAGTTCCACCAATTTCGTAGCGGCTATTGTGCCGGCTTTATCACCCAATGCACCTGCTTTATACAATGAAGATGGGTCTCTTAATTTCGCTGTCGACGCCTTAGGATTATCTACGTATCTATATGGAAACAATCCGATGGCTTCATTAGAAGCCATCAACATCAATAAAACGCGCAACCTCATTACGCACGCCGATTTGAGTTACCAGATCCTTCCTGGGTTTCAGATCAAAGCGAACCTGGGTTACACGAGCCTGAGTTCCGACGAGCTGGTCACCACGCCGCTTTCGAGCTACCAGCCTTACGTGAGGCCCTTCGTCACACGCTCTACTCAATTTGCGAACAATGCAACCAACAGCTGGATCGTCGAGCCTCAATTGTCTTACGGCTTAACGAAAGAATGGGGCGAACTGAACTTTCTCCTTGGTGCCAGTGCACAGAACAACCAAAGTGATGGGCAGAGAATTACCGCTTCTGGATATGTTAGTGATGAATTGCTGCAGACTATAAACGGTGCAACAACTCTCGAGGGTTCAGGAACCGTAGCCACAACCTATAAGTACAGTGCAATATTTGGTCGCGCAAGCTACAATTATAAGAATAAATACCTGCTGAATTATACCATCAGAAGAGATGGAACCAGCCGTTTCAGTCCTGATTACCGGTTTCATAATTTCCAGGCCATCGGCGCAGGTTGGGTTTTCACAGAGGAATCGTTTTTTAAGCAGCACCTTCCATGGTTAAGTTTCGGAAAGCTGAATGCAAGTTATGGAACAACAGGAAGCGATCAGATTGGTGATAATTTGTTTTTCGCAACTTATGGTGCCTCTGCGCGTACCTACCAATCAATTCCAGGACTTTCGCTAAACAGGATTGCTACGCCAGACCTGCACTGGGAGGAAACCAGCAAGCTTAACTTTGGTCTTAAAACCGGATTCTTCAAAGACAGGGTACTATTTGAAGTCAACTATGCCATTAATCGTTCATCTGATCAGTTAGTCGCATACCTTGTTCCATTTTACGCCAGCGGATTTGGTACCGTGAGCAGTAATTTCCCTGCGGTAGTAAAAAATACAAGCTGGGAGTTCGCATTGAACACCACCAATGTCAGATCACAAGGTTTATCATGGACAAGCTCCTTCAACCTGACGATCCCAAAGAACACCTTGGTATCATTCCCTGATCTGGCAAGGTCTTCCTATGCGTCCAGGCTGGTAATCGGTGAATCAGTTAATATTACCAAGCAGTTCCATTTCCTGGGCGTGGATCCTGCCACAGGACAATATGTATATTCGGATAGCAATGGAAACCCGACAATGAACCCTAATTCTGCTACAGACTATGTTTCTGTGGATCTGAACCCTAAGTTCTATGGTGGATTTCAAAATACCTTCACCTATAAAAGCCTGTCGTTCGATTTCCTTTTCCAGTTCATGAATAAGAAAGCCAAGAACGAGTATTTTACGACCACATTGGCTGGTTCAGTAGCCAATAACCAACCCGATTTCGTTACCAACCGCTGGAGAAACCCGGGCGATATTGCTGAAAGGATGTTGTATACCACCAGCTCCAGTGTATCCTTCAACAATTCCTTCCTGTACAATGATGCAGGCTTTACCAGTGCATCGTACATCAAATTACGCAATGCATCGCTATCCTGGAAAGTGCCTGAAGCATGGACTAAAAAGGTCTTGTTAAGATCAGCTTCGGTGTTTGTCCTTGGACAAAACCTACTGACCATCAGTGATTACTACGGCAGGGATCCGGAGTTCAATTCGAACACCAGCTATCCTGCATCACGTACAGTAACCTTCGGTGCAAGACTGGGGATATAAAAGAGGTATTAACGATTTAAAGCAACAATCATGAAATTAAGAATTTCGCTAACCATACTCACAGGCCTGATGATCATCACCTCAGCCTGCAATAAAATGACGGACGCAGGTTTACCTAAGAACCAGCTTACTGATGAGGTAACTTTTGCCGCAGACGCCACAGCCATCGCGGCAATTACCAGCACTTATGCTACCATCAGCAACATGAACATTCCTCCAGATCCTTTCAAGAGCATTGGGCTCAGGGCAGGACTATCCGCTGATGAACTCACTATGTTTACAGGTTATCCGCCTTCAAGATCGGGCTATGACGACCTGCTTAAATATTATCAGAATGCTGTAACACCCGCGAACGCAACACCTTGGCAGCAAACCTATTCTTTTATCTTTAATGCCAATGTAGCAATCAACAGCCTCAATATGGCTACCAGGCTTACTCCAAGGGTGAAAGAACAGTTATTGGGCGAAATGAAATTCACGCGCGCCTTTATGTATTTTTATCTGGTAAATCTATACGGCGACGTACCATTGACCTTGACGGCAGATTATACTGCCAATCAACAGGTAGGACGTACGCCCAAAGCGCAGGTATATCAGCAGATCATTCAGGACCTTCTTGAGGCGGAAGCCGTATTAAGCGATGGTTATGTTGATGGCACATTATTAGCCACCACCACAGAACGTGTACGCCCGAATAAATGGGCAGCAACCGCATTACTTGCTCGTGCCTATCTGTATACCGGCGACTATATTAATGCAGAGACGCAGGCTAATTCTGTAATCGCTAACAGCACTTTATACAGCTTGCCGGCATTGAACAACGCCTTCCTTAAAAATAGCACAGAAACCATCTGGTCGGTTCAGCCTGTAGGAACATTGACCCTCGCGAATGCTGCAGAGGGAAGGGTGTTTACGTTGCCAGCGGCAAATGGCCCCAATCCTGACAACCCGGTCTACCTAAGTACTCAGCAGATGGCTGCCTTTAAGCCAGGTGATCTGCGTGGAACAGTAGGCAACTGGGTAGGTTCCGTTACCGTAGCCGGCACCACGTTCTACTATCCTACGAAATATAAAATTGGCAGTGTAAGCGCAGCTACCGCAGAATACTCCATGATGCTTAGGCTCGCAGAACAATACCTCATCCGCGCAGAAGCCAGAATAATGAACGGAAAAATAGCTGAGGGCCTCGCAGATCTGAATGCACTGAGATCGAGGGCAAGAGCAGCCTCAACAGTCGACCTTCCTAACCCGCTTCCTGCGCTTTCGACTACCTTGTCGTCTACAGAAGCACTAACAGCGGTGTTGGAGGAAAGACAAGCTGAGTTATTTACGGAATGGGGACACCGTTGGCTGGATTTGAAAAGAACAGGTACTGTTGATGCTGTGATGACGGTGGTGACTCCTTTAAAGGTGATCTCTTCATCCACACCGAACAATTGGAACAGCTCATATGCCCTTTATCCAATCCCGCAGTCCGAACTCGACCGCAGTCCGCTGCTCAATGGTCAGCAAAACCCCGGTTATTAACACGCATTGATTTACCATATTATTTATACACTATGAATCCATCATATAGAAATCTCATCCTTTTCCTTTCGATCCTGATATTGGCTTCCTGCAAGAAAGATGGCCCTAAATTTTCGCCCCTGGCTTCCTTGAACGTGGCGGATGCTGTTGTAGGAGGGGGAAATGTGAAGCTGAATACCAATGTCAGGGACAGCGCCACAATAAACAGCTATAGGCTGTTCCAGTTAAATGCCAGTAACGCAACCGGTATCCGATTGTATCCGACCAATAATCCGACTGCTACCTATTACAGTCAGGTACATGAAATTGTAAATGGGGGTATCTATTCACTTTTCCTGACAGGGACAGCTGCTGAGCCTGAATCTGTATTTGTGAAGGATGAAATCCCACCGTTTAGCCAGGATAGTATTGTCCGTGTCCGGGTAATTAACTGTTCGCCGAACAGCTCAGCAATTAGCGTCTCCTTAGCCTCAGCACCTGCAACCAATATCGTCAACAACCTGGCCTATAAAAGTCTGACTACCTTCAATAGCCTTCCGCTAAGGACTACAATACCAGTCGGTTCGAATGTGTTTCAGGTTAGAGACTCCAATGGAGCTGTATTGGCAACTTACACCTTGCCGGCTTCAGGAACAATCAGCGTGGCCGCTTCGAGGTTCAAATGCATCACTTTGGTTATTAAAGGCCTTGTAGGTACTACAAGTGGAGCAAGTGCTTTCGGGGTGTACGCAATGTCAAATTATTAGGAGTAACAAAATTATCAAGACCTTTATAATTAAAAAGGGACTGTATCAAGTTTGAATACAGTCCCTTTTTTTGTACTTACCACAGTTACGCATAGTGGCTGTCAATCGCTGCGCCAATGACGTCAATTTCTTTCTGATCAAGTTCTCCATACGTCTGCTGCCAGCGATGGTTTTCATCGGCCACCAATGTGCAGATGTGATCTTCATACCGGTTAACTATAAACGCTAAGGCTTGCTGATTGGTTACTGTACCACTTTCCTGCGGCGCGACATCAAGGGTTAATGGTTCAAGGCCCGGGTTAAGCGTGACTGATATCTGAAATATTGCTTCGTTCTGTTCCATGACTGCTGAGTAGTTTGACATATAACACTTTGAAAGTTCAATTGTTGCAGGCTGTATTCTTTATTGAGGCGTATGAACATCCTGTGGCGGAGCTTCCATCTCGTCGTCACGATCAAATTCAATGGTGTTCAACTCCTCCGTAGGAATTTGTCGAGGATGCATGGCTTCGATTTGATCTGCCAGCAAATATAATAGCTCTTCGTCCAGTTGGGCAGGGTTCTGACAGATGTGCAATATGTTTTGTTTGTCCGGTTCAAAGCTGGCCACAAAGGTGCCTTGCTGATAAATTTTGTATTTACAGCTCTCATTGCCCGCATGGGGATATTCTGCAACCTCGAAGCAGTGTATGTCTTTATCAACGGCTATTTTTAGTGCATAATTTTCCATGACATTGTTTTTTATACTAACCTATGCAGTGGATGTTTTGTTTATGCTTTCTGTACATTGCGGATTGGTTCTGCCACCCAATAGTTCTTCACGATATGTTTCGGTATGCCCATGTCGATCCCCTTCGAGATTAGGGAGGAAGGTATAGAAAACTATGTGTTTTGCTCAGTTACGCCTTGTCAGGAAATGCTCAAATAGTAATACTATAGCCGATTAAAATATTTTTGTTTAAATAATAAAATATTAGCTTTGGTGTAATAGATTACCGGCGAATATGAACGTGGATATTGATAATTTATGGGTATATAGGATCCTTCCTATTCAAAATTTGGAGCATAATATACGCAACGGATTATACTCAAAAAATTCAGCTAAACCCGTTCCGGGCTATTTGTCTATAGGAAGTGCAGATGTGATTTCCCAGAGAGATGATAGGATTGTCAAATGTTACCCTGATCATTTGGTGAATGATTGCGTTCCGTTCTATTTTTCAATAAGAACCCCTATGCTCTACAATATCATTACCGGTCATGGCGTTAATCCAGTAAATCAAGCGGAGATTATTTATCTTTGTTGTAAGCTGTCAGATTTAGCTTGTGAAGATTTTAAATGGTGTTATACCAATGGTAATGCTGCTAAGAAAATTACAAAGTTTTTTGATAGTTTTGATGGCATTGCAAAGAACATCGACTGGCATTCTATTAAAACGACTGATTTTCGCGATGCCAATGCAGATGGTGATGAAGATAGGATCAGGAAGAAGCATGCGGAATTTCTCGTCCTTGATCATGTTCCGGCACATTTTATCAGAAATATCGTAGTGTTAAATGCAAAAGTAAAGGTTCAGGTAGAGGAAATTTTGGCAACTCAAGGCTTTGAAGTAAATGTACATATCAATCCTAAAAATTCATTTTATTTTACATGATCTATAAAGTAGGCAATTTACTGGAAGCAACAACACAAGCCCTGGTTAATACTGTAAACACAGTAGGTGTCATGGGCAAGGGAATCGCCTTGCAGTTTAAAGAGCGTTTTCCCCAGAATTACAAATTGTATGCTGATGCTTGTAAGAAAGGGTTGGTTGAGGTAGGTAAAATGCTTGTGGTGACCGAACGTACATTAGAAGGTGAAAAAATCATCATTAACTTTCCTACTAAGCAGCAGTGGTTTAAAAAATCGCAGTACAGTTTTATCGAAGAGGGCCTAAAGGCACTTGTTCAGGAAATCAAAGATCGGGACATTAAAAGTATTGCAATACCACCTTTAGGATGTGGTAACGGAGGCCTTAAATGGGAAAAAATCCGGCCGATGATGGATCGGTACCTTTCTGATCTTCAAGGGGTAGAGATTGTGGTCTTTGAACCTAATGATGCTGTTAAAGAAATTTTGCAGAATGAGCAAACTAAGAAAGAAGTTAGTTTAACTCCAGGAAGAGCCATGTTATTATACGCATTGTTTCGCTATGAAAGGTTGGGTGAAGTTGCGAGTATATTTGCTGCGAATAAATTGGCGTATTTCTTACAAGAAAGTGGAGAGAAATTAAAACTGCAGTTTACCGCCTATACTTATGGTCCTTATGCACAGGCAGTAGAAAAGGTATTATATTCCATGAATGGTAAATACTTATCCGGCCTGGAACAGATGCAGGCAAAGCCGTTTGAACCATTAAAGTTAAATTGGGAGAGATTGACAGAAGTCGAACATTATATCAAAACTTCTCTTTCCGATGACCAGAGGCAACGAATTGAAGGCCTCTTTCGGGTGATTGATGGTTTCGAATCCACACTATCTCTTGAAATACTTTCGTCTATCCATTATTTGTTGTCACAGGACCCTAAATTATCAAAGCAAGAACTTCTTTTAAAAATCCAGGCGTGGAACGAAAGAAAGAAACAAGTAATCAAAGAAGAGTATATTGGGATTGCTTTAGAACATCTGGATAACTATAGCAGACAACTTAAATTTGCTTAGGCCAATTTTATCTACTTCAACCATCCAAATTTTTATTTTCAGATTACAGAGAGTCCACAGTTTTTTCTGCGTTTCCAGATAATGATAATTCATTATCAACAGTCGTCGGCAGCTCACATTACATTCCCACAGAAAAGCCTGCTTCATAAAGAAACAGGCCCCTCAGCTGTGATAAACAGCGCCTATTTTTTGACATAGTCTGAATATTCCATAATGGTCTGCACGGTGATCTCCTGGCCGAGAAATTTGGCGTCCATATTAAGTACATCGCTCAGTGGCAGGTAACGATTGGCCTGTTCATTCGTTGTGAATTTTTTAATCACCTCAAACTTACTGGCCCGCATTGGTCCCACCTGAACTGGCTTTTCATTTAACAATTGTACCTGTTCCAATTTTTTGGTTTTAAGATTGATGGTCATGTGTAACTTGCAGTCGTTCAAAAAGAGCGCATCTTTTGGAACCTCTCTTACATCCGGCTTATAACTTAGTATCAGCTTATCCGGTGTTTCCTGTTCCACCTGATAACTTGCCATGTCCGTTTTTTCTGTTCCCTGGGGCTTAGCCTTGTTTTTACGAAAGGTCTTTATATCACCATTAGAAGGAGATTTTCCATCTACCGAAACCACAGTCCATTGTTCCGCTTCAGGAAGTGTAGGGTCAAATTTCGCTATAATTTCTTTGGCTTTGCCAGCTGTCGTCGTGGTCTCTTTCAGTTCAAAGGCATAACCGGCCGGTGCCTTGAGATTGTCGGGGTTGAGCACACGCTGGTCAATACCGTGTTTAGAAAGTACTTCTGTTACCGTA
>NZ_ABCM01000002.1 GCF_000170795.1 Pedobacter sp. BAL39 | reverse complement strand
AAGGGGGGCACCTGGGCGCCGTACAAGGCACTGCTGCCTTTGCCATCACAAGAGATCTCACGCAATCCCAGCCTGCGTGGACATCAAAACCCTGGATACACCAATTAATTGAACGATAAATTATTAATGAAAAATATGAAGTATTTAATTTGTTTGCTATTATCAGCTATAGCCATTCCATGTGCCGCGCAACAGAACGACAGTTTTACACTCAATGGAGTAGTCTCCGGACTCTCGGGGAAAAAGTTATACCTTGTTTATGGCAATATGAAGGGTGAAGGAGTGACCGACAGCGCCATCGTGTCTGGTGATTCGTTTCATTTCAGTGGAAAGATTAACGAACCTACTTTTGCATTCCTAATTACTGAAGATGTGGCGAAACGCAGGCCCGAGGGCAGTTCGACCAGTTTTTTTCTCGAACCAGGTGTGATGGAGTTGTCGGCAAGCAACGGAACCCTGGTGAATGCCAGAATTAAGGGAAGTGTAGCTCAGGCCGAGTTTGACGGACTCCTGGAACAGTATGACCGCATTGACAACCGCTGGAAAGGGGTACTGGACAGCCTTAATAACATCAGCAAAACTGATCGTGACGAAGCTGACAGGTTAAGGGAATGGGTGTTACAGCCTTACAATGACGAATACGCAGCAGCGAAAAATGGCTTTTTTCATGATAAACCGGAGTCGTTCGTCACTGCACATCTAGTGGCAAACAGTCAGGATATCCCTACAGATACGATTAAAAAGATCTATGCAGGGTTTCCGGAAAACATTAAAAATGGAAAGTATGGAAAGTCAATAAGTTCTGAGTTGGAGAAAAGGATGATTGGAATCCCAGGTACGACTGCTGCGGCTTTTTCCAGCACAGATATTAAAGGTAAAAAGTTAAGCCTTGCCGACTACAAAGGGAAATATGTGTTGCTTGATTTTTGGGCGAGCTGGTGTGTGCCATGTCGTAAAGGAAACCCGCATTTGTTGGCACAGTACAATAAATACAAAAAAAATGGATTTGAAATCATCGGGATTTCAGATGATGACTCCAAGCAGGATGCCTGGAGAGCCGCTGTGGAGAAGGATGGCATTGGTGTATGGAAGCATGTATTGCGCGGATTCAGTATGTCGCAAACAGAGGTTTCGCCGGATATGAATACAGACATTACCGTCAGATACAATGTTCGTTCCTACCCAACAAAGATACTGATTGACCCCAGTGGTAAAATCATTGGAAGATATGTTGGATCTGGAGAGGATGAGAAAGAGCTGGACCTGATGCTAGCTAAAGTATTCGCGAAATAGGCGAGGTTATGTAATTTTTAGAAAAAGCCACTTCATTTTTGAGGGTGGCTTTTTTTATACATATGGGATGAACGTTGTGGTCATTGTTGTTATATCGTTCAGCTGTGTGATAATACTTTGGAATCCACAATTTTTATTTTTCAGCCAGGCATAATGCCTTCTGTTTTGTCCAAAAAATTTCTAACGGCCTGTTTGATGTCAATTTCCGACCGTTGCGCAAGCACAATCAACCACCAGATACTTTCACCAAGTTTATGTTCCAACTCCTTTTCAGAGTTGCTTTTAGGCCATCTATTCTGCTGTGACATGATATTTCTTCCCACTAGGGCGGCATCAGTTAAAAATGCCAGCGCATCTTCTTCTACAGTCCACTCGCTACCATGGTGTTCAACCTCAAGCGAATGATATTTTTCCCTCAATGCCAGGGAGCGGGCGATTATGGTTTCAAAAGAATCATTTTTCATATTATTATGTTTTTAGTGAATAAGATCAGCCTTTACAAAAGCTATTTTACCATTCTTAAAAGTAACGTCGAAAAATCCACCAATGTTTCCTTCAGAAAAATTGCCTGAAAATTTTACTTCGATAAAGGCTTGGGTATTATTAATTAAATCTAAGCTCACCAGCTCTGTACGCGTGTTGTACCCGATAAAATAGCTGTCAAAATATTTTTTTATCTCCCTGCGCCCTTTAAATACCTCCCCGACCGAGGGGTCGTCCAGTACGGCATCTTCTAAGTAAAAATCCAGGTACCGCTCTGTATCAAATGCATTGCCCACAGCAATCCATTCGTTGATTAAAGTCTGTATATTCATCATTTATATTGTTTCAACCGCATCGGTTTTAGTTTTTATTTGTACAATACAAAGGTATCTGTAGCCACAAAGGGAAAGTTCGCCAAAAAGGAGAAATATGTTGCCGTTTTGACGAACCCTTAACCCAATCCCTGGTATTGAGACAGAACCTTTGGTTATTCTACATATTTTGTAATACCCAACAGCTAACCTAATGCAGCGGTTTGAGAAAACACTTAGGATTGTATTGAATGCAAATGTGTATCCGGTATGTCCCCAATAATACTTTCGCCATAAGCTGAGCCCGGGGATTGGTAACCAGTTTTGTAATCATCATTCAGTATGCGGTTTGCCACAGCTACTACAGAAAGGGGCGTAAGGTTATAGCCCGAAGGCGCATCGATATAAGCTTTTACTACTTTGCCATCCTTACCGGTAACTTCTGCTGATATGCCGTTTCTACCTGCTGCACGTTCCGCTTCTGTGGGACCATCGGGCAAGTTTGCCAGGGTTAAATCCGGCAGTTGCGTTGCAGGAAGTTTAAGCGAAAAATATTCTTCTATATTTGGGATCCCAGTAGATTTATAGCTCAGGATAATACCACCCAAAGGTGTAGGCATGCACTCCACATCTTCACTTCCAAAAGCAAATACTTTGGAATCCAGGTTGTCACTCTGGATAAGTTCCCCGTCTTTGCGCACCAATGATCCCAGATCGGCAATGTTTTTACTGCTTAGTACGGAACCCCTTGAAAATCCCCCGAAATGACGAAAGCCGGCTTTTAAACTGATTGGCTGACTTACCTGTTTCGCTAGATGAACTACAAGCGCGTCATAGCTTACGAAGAGCCCAGCACCGGATATTAATTGAATACCTGCATCTTTGGCCTCATTATCCAGCAATTCTGCCAATTGATAGGTTTCCAATTCTGCACTGATATCAAGATAATGCACAGCCGCAAGCAAACAGGCGTCTATTGCCTGTTTTGCGGTATGCTGAAAGGGTCCAGCTGCATTGACCAGAACTTTTTTATCACCGAGTGCAAGCTGCCAGGCTTCTCGGTTGTCTACTGTAAATACATGATAGCGAACGTTAAGTTCTGCTGCTAAGGCCATAATTTTATCGGCTTCTCTGCCTGCGATTTCGAAATCTAGGTTCAGTTCTTTTGCCCGGGCAGCAATAATCTTTCCAGTGTAACCCGCAGCTCCATATAGGAGCATTTTTTTTGAATTGTTCATTTTTTTACGATTGTTTTAATTTTTAAGCCTATAAAATTGTAGGCACTTTTACTCCGTCCATGATATAGTTTTCCGGCATGGCAATGCAATAATTATAGAACGAACGTTACAGAATTGGGTAAAAAAAATTATCTGCTCAATTGTTCAATCAGGAACTTAGCCATCTTTTTTATCCTTGCTGCATCCTTGTGAATAATAAAGGACTCATGCCAACCTGTAAAATGATTAATAATAAAGTCGGTCAGCATTTCCTTATCCTGCGAAATAGTAATCTCTTTCTGCTCCAATGCCTTTGTTACCAGGTCCAATATCAGACTGTAGGTAAAGTCGTTATCTTTTTTCAGTATCTTCTGAACCTGCTCATCGGAAACCGCCATTTCAAAAGTAGTCTTAATTGCTAAGCAGCTATCGGGCTCGTTTGTGATCGCATAAGCAGAGGCATTGATGAATTTTTCTATCGCTTTAAATGGCGAACCAATAAGCTTCAGCTGCTTGCTGGCAGCTTCCATCCTAGATTCTGTATAATACTTAATACACCTTATGAAAAGCTGATGTTTATCTCCGATCGTATTGTAGATGCTGCTGGCATTTACGCCCATAACGTCACAAAGATCTCGCATAGAAGTACCTGTATATCCCTTTTTCCAGAACAGATCCATTGCCTTGGAAATAGCTAACTCTTCATCAAATTCTACGTTTCTTGCCATAATCTGCTTGCAAATGTATTTGTTTTCTGTAACAACCGTTACAGAAAAATAAAATTTGACATTGATTTTATATTTGAAGTCCCATGCACCTGCGATGCTAGCCGCCTATGTTAACGATAAAAAGTGTACCTATGTTTACAATTTGTTTAATGGTTTTTTCATATTGCAAATGATGAATTATTACACAAGATCAATAGCCAGCTTTTCTGAACTGTAAACAACACAGTTTGATCCCCAGCTAGTTTTGAAGCGCTGATTTTATATTCGTCCAATGGGCAATGTTACATTAGTTCAGCAGCGTCTTTTTATAATCCAGCGGAGAGAGTGAAGTTTTGCTTTTGAATAGTTTGTTGAAGGACTGCGGATGTTCAAATCCCAGATGATAGGCAACCTCGGCAACGGTCAGTTCGTCCTTGGCAAGGTATTCCTTTGCTTTTTCAATAACCTTTTCATGGATAATCTGTTGGGTATTTAAGCCTACGAGGCTACGTAGCAAATCACTGAGGTACCGTGGGGTGAGCTGTAGCTGATCCGCAACGGCATTCACCGATGGCAGACCGCTGATCAGAGACTCTTCGTTGTTATAATAGTTGTCAAGCAAGGTTTCCAGGTTAGCCAGTATATCACTATTTACCACTTTTCTGGTGATAAACTGCCGGTTATAAAAGCGGTTGGAATAGTTCAGGAGCATTTCGATCTGAGAAATGATGACATCCTGGCTAAATTTATCTATCCGTTCCTGTAGCTCATCATATATAAACTGATAGATGCTCAAAATGGTTTTCTTTTCCTTTTCCGATAGATATAATGCTTCGGCAGCAGAATAACTGAAAAATCCGTAATGTTTGATCGATTTGCCCAGCTGATAGGACCTCAGGAAATCTGGGTGGATATGCAGAGTCATCCCACTGTAGTCGGCCTCTTCGTCCTGCATCCGCAATACCTGCCCGGGAGCGATGAAGGACATGCCACCTTCTTCAAAATCATAATGGCCCTGTCCATATCTAATTTTGCCAGAGAAAGCGGTCTTAAAGGATATTTTAAAAAAATTCAGTATAATGCCCTGTTCAAAATCCTTGGGATCGAAATGGGCCTCACCATAATTCATGATACTAATCAGCGGATGTGTCGGTGCTGGTTGCCCCATCGCCTTATGTAGCTGTGAGAGAGAGTTAAAAATAACCGGTTGCTTTTTCATGGAATACAAATCTAATGAAAGTGAAACTGAAATCCCTGCGCGGAGCGGATATGTCCCGGCAGGGATATTAGGCTAATTAAAATATAAAACTGTTCTGATCTTTTGAGCTTGCGCTTCCGGATCAATCTCAAACCGATCCGAATATAGTCCAATGGCATCTTTACCTAGAACATAACGAAGCTGATCTTTCCCGTCGGTTACTGCTGCGAAGACAGTGTCAGCTACATCTTCGGCCTTTGTGGAGTTTGCCATCTGCTCCTCACTATAGCCTTCACTTACTTTGGAAGTTAAATGGGCATACGCTGTGTGCATTGCGCCCTGTAGGGAACCTCCCGCGAAATCGTTCTGCATCTCGCCTGGCGCAACCACTTTAACCTTCACCCTAAATTGGGCGAGTTCATGCGACAAACCTTCAGAGAAACCATCAACCCCGACCTTGCTTGCATTATAGACGGGGCAGGTTAGATACCCGAGCAATCCAAAAGTATAATTTTGCTGTTGCCTTTCCCAGACCGGAAGATGCCCCTGTAATAAATATTGTCCTCATTACTGGTATGATTTACTGATCAGCTCAAATTGCTTCTGTTGTCCCAGCTCCTTACGGTCATCTACAATTTTTTGTGCATCCGGTCCCGCTACATAGCGTAATTGTGACCTATTATCGGTTGCGGCTTCAAAAACCACTTCAGCCACCTCTTCGGCTGTTGAAAAGTGAACCCCGGTACTACCATCCTCAAATCCGGCGATCATTTTTTCCCATAGGGGGGTATATGCAGCGTTTTCGATATAGGCCAAAGAGCGCCCTGCATAATCGGTAGCCATTCCTCCTGGTGCGATTGTTTTTAAACGGATACCAAACTGGTTCACCTCGTAATTAATCGCCTCACTCCAGCCCTCAAGCGCAAATTTGGTGGCACTGTAAACTGATGCTAGTGGATTTGCTGCAATACCTGCAGCAGAGGTAGTGGTCAAAAGAAGGCCTTGTTTTTTTTGTTCTCTGAAATAGGTAATAAAGGGCCGTGTAACCCGGAGCACGCCTATGAGATTGGTTTCAATCTGACGCTGAATGTCGTTCTCGGAATAGGATTCAAAACCACCGACCATACCATAGCCCGCATTGTTGAAGACTACATCAACCTTAAAATGTTTTAAGACTTCGTCAATTGTAGATTTTACCTGATCAGGATTCGTTACGTCAAGCGGATAAAGATGTACCCGCTCAAGGCTGCTTAGTTCCTGTTCTTTTTCAGGATCACGCATTGTAGCGATCACGGTCCAGCCTTTGCTTTGAAAAAGTTTCGCCGCAGCTTTTCCAAGTCCTGAAGAAGCTCCTGTAATAAAAATTGTATTTTGCATAATCTCTCTGTTTTTGTACTATGCAAAAATCAATACTCTTAGGCCTGCAGCATTAACCGAATCGGTAAATATAGTAGCCGAAATGACCAGGATCATGCGGGCACATATAAAATCACCATAAGAACATTATAAAAAGCCACCGCCGACTAAAAAGGGAAGACATTTAGCCTTGTATTATTTTTATATAATTCTAGATTTTGGATTGATCCGGGACCACACTCCTGGATTTCTTTACCGGCCTATGATCTTTTGGCGGTGTTCCATTCCCCAATTAGCGAGGGACATGATGATAGGTTCCAATGTGTGCCCGTATGGCGTAAGTTCGTAGGTCACCGTAATCGGTTTGGTTGCGTTTACGGTGCGGGTCAGCAGTCCGTTAATCTCCAGTTCCTGTAATTCTTTGGAAAGCATTTTAGCGCCAAGACCGTCGATGCGGTGCTGCAGATCAGTAAAATTCTTTTTGCCATAGAGAAGGACACCCACTACTTTGATCTTCCATTTACCACTGATAAGGTCTAATGTATCTTGTATGGCGAAGAGCATTTTTGAACAGTCGCCCTGCTCTTCATTTATTGATTTTATCTTTTTCATGATTGTTTAAAATTCAGGTAAACCTACTTTACTTTGGGAAACCCATATCAAAAGTAAAGTTAGCCTTTTTACCTTTGTGCTATCATTTATTCAAATTAAAAAATTTAAATCCAGTCAAATGCATTCAAAATTAAGGCCAGGCATAAACCACATCGAATTTTGGGTATCCGATCTGGAACAGTCCATAAAATTCTATTACAGCTTTCTAAGCTTGATCGGTTGGAAGAAAATAAGTAACCTATCTTTTTCGGATGGTATGATGATCATTTACTTTATTGAAATGAAGGCAGTTGAAAAAGTACGCTCACTCGGCATTAGGCACCTCTGCTTTCAGGCTACAAAAAAGGAACAGGTAGATCAGGTTTCTCAGGCTCTCGCAATTTTAGGGGCCGAAGTGATCCGTGGGCCGAAGATTATGCCCTACTCAAAAGATTACTATACCATCGATTTTTACGACCCTGACGGGCAGATCATCGAGGTCGCCCATACAACTTTTTCAAATATGGGATCATAGGGAACTAAGCCTTACCCTGTAACTATTAACACAATGTGAGATTAATATAAAACGATAAACTATGAAAATTCTCATTACTGGCGCCACTGGTAAACTCGGCGGACTTGTCCTTGATTCACTGTTCACAAAGACAGCAAAAGAAAATATTGCAGTCATGCTGCGAAACGACAAACGAGCGGAAGCATTTTACAACAGGGGGATAGAGGTGCGCATAGGAAATTACGACGATACAGGTTCTATGGTCAAAGCCTTTAAAGATATAGACAAACTGTACTTTATCTCCGGGCCCGATCTGGAAGGCAGGCTGACACAGCATAAGAATGTAGTAGCGGCGGCCATTGAGGCAAATGTAGGACACATTATTTACACCAGCTTTTCAAGAAAAGGGGGGGCGGAAGCTCATCCCTTGCTCACTTTGGCCGAAGGACACATCATCGCCGAAAATGCGATACGGGATTCGGGAATATCCTATACGCTTTTGCTTAACAACTATTATATGGAAGTGATTCCGCTATTTGTAGGTGAAGATATCCTGCAAAGCAAAACGATATACTTTCCTGCTGGGCATGGAAAAAATGGATTCATTGCCAGGCAAGATATAGCCGAGCTATCTGCTGTAATCCTGACAACAACAGGTCATGAACAAAAAAGCTATGAAGTAAGCGGTGAACAGGCTTATGATTTTGAAGAAGTTGCAAAGCTCATTTCGGAGGTAAGTGGTATCACCATTAAATATATATCACCATCTGAAGAGGATTTTGCAAAGGCATTAGATAATTACGGTGTACCGCCAGCTCTTATTGAACTTAGTTCATTATCTGCCAGGGCAATAGTCGCGGGCGAATTCGATAAAATATCGAATACTTATGAGCGAATTACCGGACGTAAGCAAACAAGCCTGATCGAATTTCTACATCAACAGTACGGTCATAAAAATCATGATAAAAACATCGAATCATGATTACACAATAATTTTAATCTTACATTATTAATTAATAAAATCAAATGAAAAATCTACAGGAAGCAGCAGACAAATTTGCTGTTATTGAAACGCTTTACAGGTTCGCCGCGGGCATTGACCTACGTGATCAGGAACTCCTTGCATCTGCTTTTACAGTGGATGCTATATCTGACTTCAGACCAGCCGGAAAAAAAGCAGGTTTTGAATATCCGGTATTAGAAGGTCGTGAAACGATTGTTTCAGCACTTATGGGATCTTTGAACCAAATAGACACCACGCACTCTGTGAGTAATCCACGGGTGAAAATTGATGGAGATAAAGCGATGATGGATGTGCTTGTAGAAGCACAACACGTACCTTCAAAAGATCATTCGCATTATTATCTTATGAAAAACCGTTATGATGTTGAATTAATCAGGGAGGATAATGTATGGGTTATCCAGCGCGTCACAATTGATAATATATGGCGTACTGGGAATCCAACAGTGCTTACCGGAATTTAGAAATCGCAACATTTTCAAAAAAATAAACAGGTTTTTAGAAATGATCTAAAGGCCTGTTTGTTTTTCAAAGGGAGTAATGGCGTCCTTACCTTATTTTGTTAGCTTCTGGAAAATGGTGAGATCGACTTTTTGAAGGTTGGAAAGCACCGCAGACTCAAGTTTGAGGGGCTGGTAGGGTATAAACACAATATGATAATTGATCAAAAAAAGGATGTTATTGACATCATATGGATTTTAATGGCCTCCATAATGGTGTGTGTTTTTTCGGCTTTACCCAAGAATTTGCATTTAACGCTATCAGCGGTTGTTGCAGCTCCGGTCGCGTTCAGCCGGCTATATACTGCATAAACCTCCGCTTTCATATTTTCCAAATAGACATTCAGGATTTTAACATCTTCCTTTTTACCGATGACTTCTCCGGCTTTTGCATTCCACCGTTCCGGCTTGCAATTCCAGCTTGTTGACATTCCGCACGAACTCCGTCCACAGCAATTCTTAGAAAAATGAAGTAAACAGCCCCTGTGTGTAGTTCTTTGGCCTTTTCAAAAAGAAAGGCACGCTAAAATTAGTTTTCATAACGATAACATTAAGAGGTGATAAGAACGACGCGCCGAATGATGCACATTTTATATGCGATTTCGTGCATATTTTGGGTTTTTCCGGTAAACAAAAAAGCTTGCAATCATTTGATTTGCAAGCTTTTACGTAGTTTTGATACTATTTTCTGTGATCCCGCTGGGATTCGAACCCAGGACCACTACATTAAAAGTGTAATGCTCTACCAGCTGAGCTACGGAATCATTTAATTTCCCTTGTTTAGGGAGTGCAAAGGTAGAAAATTATTATTAAGTTGCTAATAAATTTCAAAAAAAATATAAATATTTTTTGTCCTGTGTCTATTTCCCTATAGGTTGATGAATTCCCAGACACTTTGATAGGCGTCCAGCTTTTGGGCATACGCAATAAAATTTTCGTAAAAAGGGAGTCGGCATAAGGTTGCACTATCGCCAATAACAATTAACTTTTTCCTTGCACGGGTCATTGCCACGTTCATCCGTCGTATGTCAGCTAGAAATCCGATAATCCCTTCATCGTTGCTTCTCACCATGCTGATTACGACTACATCACGTTCCTGCCCCTGAAAGCTGTCAATTGTATTTACTGATATCTTAGATTTGAACTTATCGATGTCAGGTGAGTGCTGAAGCAGTTCCTTTATGTGAACAATCTGTTGTTTATAAGGTGAAATTATGGCTACAGTAGGGAAATCTTCGATCGAATACCTCAGACTGAGTTCTTGAACCAACGTTTCTAATTGTTTTGAAACGAAGGAGGCTTCATCAGGATTGCTGATGCTATGTCCCTCAGTTTTTTCCTCAAAACTGGCTCCAGCAGTATCAATAAATAACAGCGGCTTATCGTCATCATAGAGCAGGTGAGTGGCGACAGAATCGTGGGCCTTTAGTTTTCCCTGGTAGAATACTTCAGAGGAGTATTCCATAATAGACCTGTTCATCCTATATTGCTCTTCGAGCAGCACCACTGACTCCGGATATTGATTCACCATTTTCTCCATCAAAGTATTGCTTAAGCCCTTTTTTGCGGCCTCATTTGATTTGATCGTTGGCGAAAGCTGACAGTGATCCCCCGCAAATATGACTTTCTCCGACTTTATAATGGGGATCCAGCAAGCAGGCTCCAGTGCCTGTCCTGCCTCATCAATGATCACAGTCTTGTACTTCAACTTTCTTATCGTATGGTGATTTGCGCCCACAAGCGTAGCAGCAATCACATCGGCTTTGCTGATGATATCATCGCTGACGTATTGTTCAATATTGCCCACTTCTTTCATAATTTTGTGAGCTTCGTCGAATAAGGCTTTACGCTGCTCTTTTTCAGCTTTCCCAAAGTTCCTTTTGTACTTATGAGCCATATTCTTATACTCATTGGCTTGCTTTTTTAGCGCTTTGGCTTGTTTCATCTCCGGATGTTCTGCCATTCTACTGTCCAGCGTTAATGACATGAGCCGTTCGGAAACCCTTGAGGGATTCCCAATACGCAGCACATTTAGCCCCTGTTCCGCCAGCTTTTCAGTCAGTAAGTCAACCGCGGTATTACTTGGTGCTGCCACAAGAATTTGCTGATGATCTTGTTTGCTCAGTGCTTTGACAGCCTGCACCAAAGTTGTGGTTTTTCCGGTTCCGGGTGGGCCATGGACAATAGCGAGGTGATCTGCAGATAAGATCTTGTCTACCGCCAGTTGTTGCATGACATTTAAAGAGGGGATAAGGTATTGGTAATGAGCAATACTAAACTCAGGAGTACGGTTGCCGGTCAGCGTCTTAACCAGATCAGCAGTCCCTCCCTGCCCATCAATGGAGTCGGCTTGTTTTAATGCATGCTGCATTTCATCATAGCTATTCTGATCAAACAACACATCAACGCCCAGCTTCCCATCACGTGCCCAGTCAGGCAGTTCATCTATGCGGACTGCAATTTTTAACTTATTCCCGTTTTGATGCGTTATGACACCCTCTATACGATCTTTCAGGTCATGATTGGAGAATAACGCAGCGGAGGCACCGAAACGCAGCTGATGGGGCAGGTCCTGATGAGTGGTGCGTTCAATTTCAACCGTAAGATAATCTCCCCGTCCGATTTCAGTACCCCGGATGGCTACGGGATACCAACACAGTCCATTTGCACGGCGTTCAGAAGCCGACGTCGTCTCCGTTAATTTTCTGTAGGACAGCAGGTCTTCTTCCTGCTCTATTTTTAATAAATCCAGTAATTTGTTGAAGTAATCCAATCAGAGGAGATTTGTGTAAATAAATGTGCTTTTGAGCGTAAAGGTAAAATTAAATTGACGCCTTTGAGCATGCATCCTATTTTTCGCAAACTTTCTAATTGGGATATTGTTTAAGATTAAGCTGTCTATAATAAACAACCTTATGATGAAAAATGACAAAGCGACACCTCAACCGGGGACACCGGGATATCAGGTAGAAAAAACAGAAGAATTAAACAAACCGAAGTTTAATAGTGGCACGGATCGGCGCGAGAGTGATGAATTGCCTGCGGTAGAGCAAAAGGATGCTCATTTATCGAGTGATGCAAAGTCCATGGAGCACGACCAGAACATACCTGAAGCAGATTTGGGAAATCAACGGGATGATGACAAAGAGCAAGAAGATGAAAAAATCATCAGAACCTAGGTTGTGCCTGGTATACGGGATTTAACATGAGCATAATTTTATGATGATCGATGTGGTTTTTTTCATATGCTTGATCTAAACTATGAAAGAAAGGATGTTGGATCAGCACCTCAAGCGCGTCAGCTTTGTTCAGGTTTGGATCCAGGTTGTGGCCTGCAACTGGGGTGGCCAGGATGACCTGAGCAGCATCAAGCTTTCTACATAGGGTAATTAGCGGAACAATAGTGGATCCACTGGCTATACAATCATCCACAATGATCACTACACGGCCCTTAAGTTCGGGAAGTGAGGCATCCTTCCGGTATAATTTGACCCTTTGCTCAACTTCTTCAAATTGCCCTTCAACAACTTTAGAAATCACATCAGTCGATAAGGTGTTGATTCCCATCGCGGTAATGTAGGATTCACCCTGTTCAGATGCGGCTCCGAATGCTAACTTTTCGTTTCCGGGATAGGGTAGTTTCTTAGAAATAATTGCTGAAAATTCCGCTTCTAACGCTATCGATACATAGTAACCAACTTCAATTCCACCAAGTGGAATTCCTAAAACAACCGGCTTTAGCGACCTGTATTTTGGCTCTAGAAATTTGCCGAGTCGTTCTCCGGCTTGCCTTCTATTTTTGAAATGCTTTTCTTTTTGATCAGACATGGTTTTTTGAATTGGACCAGTAATGAATGTTCTAATTTGATTAGTAACAAAACTGGTACATAAAGGTTTCTTTTTTTAATCAACATATCCAGAGATGAATCGAAAAAAAAACATACGAATCTATCGCGTAAATTCATGTTAAATGCTTCAATCCAAACTCTGGCTATTGTTTACAGCTGATATGGTTTGCTTATTTTTTAATTTTGGGAAACTAAAACCAGTATATTTTGTTAAATGTTTGAGGAATTTCCGAAATAGGTTGTTTCTTATGATTGTAGAAGATGAAAAGATTGTTTATGCAGGTTGATCATATGAAATAATGATGATATAAGGCCAGATGTTTAAAACGAGCAAAACTTAAATATAAACTCAAAACAAAACCATTATGAAAATTAAGATTCTAACCATTATCGCCTTTGCTGGAATTGCATTAGCGAGTTGCAGCAGTGAAAAAAAAGCTGAGGACACAGACTCAACAGCGGTGGATAGCACCATGACGGATACCACCAGCATGGGAATGACCGATACCAGTACAGTAGTTCCCATGGATACGACTAAGAAAGATTCCATGTAATTCTAAAGGGCATCATATAAATCCCGATACTTTAAAAAAAACGCCTGCATATCGCAGGCGTTTTTTGTTTTAACGCAATTGTATGTATGACATAAGTTCGCCTTGGAAGTAGCGTTGCGTATAAGTTGTGATGGAGATCACATCGTTCAAACAGGGATGATCAATATCAGACATCAGGATGTTTGAGGGCATTATTTTTTTCCGCCTGACGGAATAGCTTTGCCTCAACTCAACAAATTATTATGATGAAGAAACTAATCGTACTAGCAGCGATGATAATTGCCGGAATTCATGTATTCGGGCAAACTGTAAAAGAAGAAGAAAAAGACGTGAAACATGAATGGAGGCTCAGGCTACGTGGTTTGGCAGTGATTCCTCAGGAGGAGTCGAGCATAGGGGTGATTGGTGGGGATGCTGAGATCTCAACTTCCATTATTCCGGAGTTGGATTTTACGTATTTTTTTAACCGTCATTTTGCCGCCGAACTTATTCTTGGAACAACAAGACATAAGGTAAATACTACCGGGTCTGACCTTAGTGCCATCGGACTTGGCAATTCTGCTGAAGTAGACCTTGGAAAGGTCTGGTTATTACCTCCAACACTGACACTTCAATACCACTATCCTGTTGGCAAAGTAAATCCTTACCTTGGAGCTGGAGTTAACTATACCATTTTCTACAGCGTTGATCAAGGCCCAATCGTAAACAATGTGAAATATAAAAATAAATTCGCTTTTGCCGCTCAGGCAGGTATTGATATTGACATCAGCAAGAAAGTATTCCTGAACATCGATGTGAAAAAGATATTTCTGAATACGACAGCAATGGTTGATGCCGGAAATCTTACTCCAGAAGACAGCCCATCACTGGCACCGGTACTCAGCAATATCGAGGCAGATGTAAAAATACGTCCCTGGTTAGTAGGCTTTGGCCTGGGGTATAAATTTTAAAATCCAGAACACAATTTGATATTGTAACCAAATATAAATGTATTAACACTAAATGACGCCGTTGGCAAGGTTCTGGTCTTTTGATCAGAACCTTTTTTATTTCAATAGTACAAGATTTACAACAAAAAAGCACCATTCAAAAGAATGGTGCCTGGGTTTAGTTAATCGTATGATTGGCGACAAATTTACCGCTCGCCGCGTTTTCGTTCATTATCTTTATTGGAAGTCTGGTCAGATCTTTGTCCGCCGCCATTTGTAATTCCTTGTTGTTTTTTATCATTTTTAACATTATGATAAGCACGGTCTGAAGTAGGGCTTCCCTGCATCGTACCGGCGTGTTTAGCATTTTGTTCTTTGTTCATGATAGATCCTTTCTTGGTTGATTTACCTAATAAGAACATTCCTGTAACAAAAAGGTTTTTACAAAATTAGCCAGGTCATCCAACCTGGCTAATATTTTGAACAAAACTCTAACGAGCTAACCAAATATGAAGGCAATGAGTAAGCCTTGGACAAATATATATAATGTCTACTAATTTAGTATACTTTATTTAAAATATTTTTTATCCATGTGTTGAAGCTGTATTTGAGCGAGTTGGTTAGGGCTCTGAAGGGAGTGTAAACCAAAAAGTGCTGCCATTTCCAAGATCGCTTTCAACGCCAATCTCTCCACCATGTCTTTGAATAATTTCCGCACTGATGTAAAGGCCAAGTCCAAGGCCGGAAACCTGAAATCCAGAATCATCGGCTCTGTAATAACGGTCGAACAAATAGGGGATCTTATCTGGCGAAACGCCTGGTCCCTGGTCTTGTACAGCGATCCTGATGAAACCCATTACTTTTTGGGCGTGGAGATAAATTTTCTTAGAGTCCGGCGCATATTTTACTGCATTATTGACCAGGTTAACAACGACCTGATCGATGCGGTGCTCGTCCGCAAAAATTGTCAGGTCTTTATCCCCTTTGAATATCAGTTCATGTACTCCAGCAACACGAACGTGGTTGCAGCTCTCATTCAGCATTTCTGAGACTTTGAAATGGCTTTTGTTCAGTTGTATTTTCCCCTCGTTCATGCGGCTCACATTGAGCAGGTCATCGACAAGCTCTGTGATTTTTGTCATGCTTTTGCTCGACTGATCAAGCAGGCGTGGGAAAAGTTCAGGATTGGGCTTGTCCTTCAAGCGTTCCATCAGTTGAAGTGAGGCCTTAAGACTGGTTATCGGTGTCTTCAATTCGTGACTTGCAATGGAAATAAAATCATCCTTCTGTTGCTGCAATCGTTTAAATTCTGTGATGTCCAGAATGGTACCTAATATTCGGAAAGGAGTCGAATTGATGTCCTTGTAAAGTTTACCCTGGAGACGAATCCAATGGGTGGATCCATCTTTATGGATCAGACGCACATCATACAACATATTACCTGTAAGTAATGCTTCCTGGTGCGCTTCTCTTACCCTGACCATGTCATCACTATGTACCACACGGATCAATGTTTCCAGGGGCACAGAATGATCAAAGCCAAAGATCTGATCTAACCGTTCGTTGGTTACCATCGACTTCAGTGTGATGTCATAGTCAAAGGTACCGATTTCGGCAGCTTCTATCGCCAGACGAATCCGTTCCTCGACATCCGCTATGCTCTGTCTGGCACGGGCCTTGTCGGTTACATCAATAGCAACCACCATGATGCTGATGACTACACCATTTGCATTTTTCACGGGTTCATATACAAAATCAAGATACACCTCTTCCTGGATGCCGTTTCTGGTTAACTTTACCGGATGTTCCTTGGCAATATATGGCACTCCACTCTTGATCACATTCCTCATGATCGGCTCGTAAGCAGGTGCGGTTTCCGGTACAACATCCCATATCATCCGGTTTTCCATCATGTCCCTCGTTCGGCCGAGTACCTCCAGATATCCGTCGTTTACCTCCTGAACAATCATGTCGGCAGACCTGATTACACAGATCCCTACAGGGGCCTGGCTGATCAGATTACGGAACCTTGATTCACTCTCAGCAAGACTGATGATATGAGATTCCAGATTACTTTGGGACTCGATAAGTTCTTCATTGGAGGCAGAAAGCTCTTCATTTATGGCGGTAATCTCCTCATTCAGATTTTGCTGATCGCGATAACTCACTTCCAGCATTTTTGTACGATTTAAAACATTAACCTCGAGCTGATCATTAAGCTGTTTTAATTCCTCTTGGGCACGGCTTAATTCAGCAATCACTGACAACAGCTCTTCATTTGAAGCAGCAAGCTCTTCGTTCGTAGCAGCCAGTTCCTCGTTTGCTGAGGCAAGCTGTATGTTTGCGACGCTAAGCTCATCATTTAATTCTTGCTCCCGTTGTTTTCCATCTTTAAGTGCTTTCTGATTCATAATCTGATCAGAGACATCATTAGTCGTAACTAACAAATAGCTGGGAATGCCATCTGGTCCCAGAACAGGGGTGATGTCAATGTGCCACCAAATCGTTTGTTTTATGTCGTGATCATTAATTATATCATATCGGAAGGGAGGAACAAAAACAACATTTTTTTCCTTTATCGCTTGCATCAGTCCATCGTAAACAAGATCTCCTCCCTGGTCCTGGCGCCGCTCGTAAACATTAAATAATGGTTTTCCGGTAATGGCAGCATCCTGTTGATGTGTAATCTGCTGATGAGCGCTGTTATTAATGACAATGGTAAAATCAGGGGCATCGGCTTTCACAATTATCCGGGCAACAGGTGTATTGAATATTGCCAGAAAAAGAGGGTCGTTTAAATGGTACATATGTAAAACTAAGAAGAACCCCAATAATAAACAAACGCATTTACAGCTTTGTAGATGGTCGATACAATAGTAAGCCGCACATGCTGGTTTCAGGTCTTTGAGCTTGTAAAAATGTATTTCCGTTCGTGTAATATATCATTTGATTGGTGTAAAAGATTTTTACCGCAAGGTTTTCGTCCGGAAATTGTGGGGCTAAGGCCGATATTCTGCGGCCTTTATAAGGACCTCTGCTATGAAAATTGACATTAATCAAACCCTGTTATTGAGAATCCCGGCATTTTCACTGTCTGACCAACTTGTTCAGGTCTGGGAGACGCTGAAAGAAGCCATCTCGCAATCATCCCCGGAATTCTACCTGCAAATCGCCTCTCTTGATGCTGAAGGGGTCGCTGGGGCTGACTTTAAAACCCAATATACCATTTGGAAGTACTTTAACAGAAGTAAGTTTAGAGGAACGCCATACGGTAGTTTTGCTGGTATTGCAGTTGCGTCTTTATCATCCGGAGCTCAACAAAACATCACACTCTCAAACAGGCAGTGTGAACATCGTTTCCGGGATTGGTCCTCCTACTCCAACGTAAGCCACTTGGTGCAGGATTTAAATGCAACAGAACGCGTTTATTTTGCAAACACCAGCACTTATGTTGCTGATGATGCGATTCGTTTTATTGCCTTCCAGGAGAAGTCATTTGAGTTGGCTGAAATTGAAAGAAGCATATTTATTGAAGCCCTTCTTGACTTTTGTACCAGACAGGTGACCTATCAGGAAGTTCTGCTGTTTGCAGAAAGACATTCCGTTGAGCAGGAAGTTTTACTTGGCATCATCAATGCTTTGCTGGAGCTGCAGCTTATTTTCACCGACCTGGATCGGAATATAATTGGTGAGGATTATTTTGAAAGAAATGCACTGCCTTCTGCTTCGTTTGCTGACAAATCGTATATTATTGCTGAACGAAATGTATTAGAAGGAGGGGTTGATGCCAGGCCATTAAAGCATTTACGTGAATGTATAGCGCATCTATCCAGGATATCCCCAACCGCAGTCAATGAGGACATGGCTACGTTTATACGTGAGTTTAAACGAAGGTATGATGGGCTGGAAGTCCCTCTGTTAACCGTTCTGGACCCGGAATTCGGGATTGGATATGCCGCGATGGACGGACTTATGGTATCTGATGTCGTCGACGAGTTGGCAGGAGTGGGGGAAGTTTACACCAATAGCGCTACAATGACGCCGCTTGCTACCTGGATATTGAAGGAAATGTTGCGCTCAAAAGATGCAAATCATACCATCATGATCCAGGATGCCGATATTCAATTGCAACCTGCTGCTGTTCTGCCCAATACGATAAGTGCGTTGGTCAGCTATGCGGGTAATCAAATTGTCATCGAACAGCTTGGTGGAAGTAGCAGCAATGCGCTTGCCGGGAGGTTTAGTATTGCTAGTGAACAGGTTAAGGTGCATTGTAAACAGATGGCGGCCATAGAAGCCTCCGCAAATCCAGAGGTCATTTTTTTTGATATTGGTTATATGGCAGAGGAGAAAGTGGACAATATTAATAGAAGAGCATCCATCTATGACTACGAATTGTGTGTGTTAAACTATTCCTGTAGCAAGCATCCAATTGCCATCAATGATCTGGTGGTAACCGTTCGTAATGACGAAATCATCCTGATGTCTGGTAAATACCATAAACGAGTGGTGCCCAGAATGGCATCAGCCTACAATTATTCCAGGTCGGACCTGTCACTTTTTAAATTTTTATGTGATCTGCAGCATCAGGGCCTGCAAACTCAATTACTTCCGGACCTCCGCTCGTTGTTACCCGGGCTAGACTTTTATCCCAGGATGCAGTATCAAAATATTATCCTATCTACTGCTAAATGGCGCCTAAATCATCAGTTACTTTCAAAAGATCAATTAAGAGATGAACTCAGCTTACTTGGTGTCAGTCGATATATTCGAACAGGCAAGACTGATCAGACACTGGTTTTCGACCTTGACCATCCAACGGAGCTGGGCTATCTCCGGCATTACCTAAACCGGGAGAAGGATATTATGGTAGAGGAAGTGTTATTATCAGAGCAGCAAATTTTTAAAGACGGTTCCGGGAAGGAATATCTTGCCCAGACACTGCTCAGCATCTGTCATCATGAACAAATATATCAACCTGTATCGCCTGATCCACAATTGGAAATATGGCTCCCCAAAAGCAGGATTTTCCCCGGAAAAGACTGGCTGTATCTGGAGATTTACTGCCATCCTGCCTACTGTGACCGCTTGCTTACCGGGGTATTAAATAAATTCATCAGCGTGCATGGTCAGGATTTTCTGTGTTGGTTTTTTATCCGATATACGGATCCCTTGGCACACATCAGGCTGAGGGTTCAAATGAAACATCCGTCCAAAAGTCATCTTTATCTTTCTGATCTCCTGCACCGGCTCGGCCCGGACATGGACAGTGGAAGAATTAGCGACCTTCAGATAAAAACCTATATGCCGGAATATGCCCGCTACGGAACTCAGCAAATGAAGCTGACAGAAGCTCATTTCATGGCTGATAGTGATTATATATTGACACTTCTGGATCAGGAAGATGATCCTAACCGTCGATATAGATCCTGTGCGCAGATGATGTGCCATGTGCTGGAACGCTGTATTGAGAACACTGAAGAACGTTTGGAACTGGTGAAACAAGTGAAGGTTTCGTTTGAAGAGGAACACAAACTAAGCAGCAGTGAATTTAAAAAAATCAATAAGGAGTGGAAGTTCTTTCGGGAGTTGATGTTTCAAAAAATGTCAGACGTTCCTTCGCCCGCTATGGCATCGGTGATTGATTCATTTTGTTCCGTAATTGCAGCTGCGTCGGTGTCGAAGAAAAGGTCAGTCATTTCAGCCCTTTTCCATATGCACATTAACAGGTATTTCGCCAGTCATCAACGTACCCATGAACTGATGATTTATAGCTTTTTATACAAGTATATGGCGGAAGGACACCGCCGCTTAATCCAGGTCTGATTCAATAGTCAGATCCACTACATAATGCTGATTCGTTATACCCGCAGAGATGCGGGCTTTCTCACCGTAAGCAGTGTCTAGTCTCTTTTTAATATTGTCTAGGCCGATATGATGACTGGTATGTTCGCGTATGAGATTAATTCTGTTTTGTGTCTTTATGATGATCTGTCCCTTTGTGGCAAAGATATCTATTGTTGCTGGATCGGTTTGAATTGTCAGATCGCCATGTTTGAATATATTTTCGACGAGCGTGATGAGTACAAAGGGAATGATCCGGTAGTTAGGCCTGTTATTTTCAAATGATAGCTGAATGTTGAGTTCATTCCCGGCCTTGATCTGATGCAGCCTGATCAATTGTTCAACATGTTCAATTTCTTCTTCCAGGCCGGACATGTTGTCCGTGCTCATTTCATCTATTGCATACCTCATGATGTCTGACAGGGTCATGATTGCTTCAGCGGCTTCGGGAGCCTTCTTTCGTGTGCTCGTATAGATGAAGTTGAGCGTATTGAATAAAAAGTGAGGATTGATCTGTGCCTTAAGATGGGCATGCCGACTGGTTACCAGGTCTTTCTCAATTTGCTGTTTTTCAATAATCGTCATGAGGGACTGCTTTTCTAGAATTGCAGCTAACCTTCGTTGGTTTAGGTAATTCATTACGAAGAAATATCCAGTAGAGAACATGATAAAATAGATGCCTCTGTAGCCGATGCTCGTCAGATAGTTCATTTTCCATTCCACGTGGTCAATGGCTACAATATTGTATTTGTTGAGCATCAGAACAGTGAATGTCAGCGTCGGTATGTAAACTGCGAGTTCCAGCACAGTAAATAATGGAAATCTCCAGAAGGCCATCTTCGTTTTCATTTTGGCAGCAGGGAGCACGATATGCGCGTGGACATAGAAGAGCAGAATGTTGAATACATAATAGGCGGCATAATGCCCAAATGATACAAAACGCTGTATCAGTCCAACGGTAATTACTTCATATGCAATGAAGCATAACCAACCAATGAAATGAATACGATGGCGGAGGATAAAGTCAAAAAAATAACGGAATAACGATTTCATTGGTGTAATTAAACTTGTTGTTAATGTAATACTTTTCAGGATTGTTGCGAGGGTTCCTAATTTTCAGAAAAAAAACATGAAAAAGCAACCAGTAACCATCAGCCTTAAGAAAAACACATTGTTTATTTTTAAATCAAGGAAAACAAAAGGATTTTTGTCAGACCCGACGAATGCTACTACTACCTTAACATCGACTGTTACGGGGACCAGAGTTCAGTAACCACAGTCATTCACCATGGAGTTCAATCGGACATTGTTCGTTTGGACTTCATGGTTTTTTCACCTAAATAGGTCAAAAACTGCTTTTTATAGGTCACACCGAGTGGTACTTCAGTTTTGTTATTAAGGAAGATGGTATACCCTTCAACTTTTGTGATGAAATTCATAGAAATGATAAATGAGCGTTGAACACGTACGAAGCTCTGTCCTCCATTTAATTTTGCTTCAACTTCCTTCATGGTCAGGTAGGCAATATGAGTTTCTTGTGTTGTATGAATTTTAACGTAGTTATTCAGCCCTTCCACCATCACAATATCCCTGATATTGATTTTTGTATACTTCTGCACCTGATCAGTTTTGATAAAAAAAAAGTCTTCTACTGTAGTTTCTGTTATCTTGGGCTGTATTTCACCAAGTAACCGCTTGATCATCAAAGCAAATTTGCTCATGGATATTGGTTTCAGCAGGTATTCGTTTGCCTGAACACCAAACGCATCGTATGCATATTTCGCATGTGCCGTTGTCACTACAAGATACTTTGTTTTGTCCCGAACGGCCATTGAAAGGTCAATACCCGACATTCCAGGCATATCTATATCCATAAAAATGATATCGATTTGATCGGCTGCTGAGATATCAAGTAGTGCGTGCAGAGGATTCGTAAATGATTTTAAGAGTTGAAGGTTGGGCATGGCACTCACATATTCAGCTAAAAGCTCTACGGCGTGTTTCTCATCATCAATAATAACACAGTTTAATTTCTTATCCATTTTCTCCCTTCTTTTAGTTGTAATACGACAAATTATCAATCGATAATACCATCTACCACGTTAATTCTATCATTCACGTAATACATTTTGTCATTTCATGAAATTTGTTAAGAATGTATAAAGTTAAAGCAAATTCGCTGATAAAGTAACATAATTGTGCTGTCTATTTCCGGTCACGCTGCCATTATCTTGATTTTGGGATAATTGCAAAATATTTTGACTTCTCATAAATCATTCGCCACGTAAAAGCGTCGATTTACCACGTATATACTGTTATTGGTGTAAAAGAGTTTGTTGTATAGTTGATCTTACTTACTTTTATTCATCCCCCCTACAAAAGATTCCTAGTGCATGGAGGTGCACTAGGGATTTTAACTTTAATACCATTACTTCAAAATATCCGCACGTTCTCGTACTTTGTAAATAGAAGGGGAGTCATCCCCTTTATTTTTTAACATTTCAATGCACCCACAGGTTTAGAATATGATTACAAACACACGAGATGTGTGATGCAATCTTATATGCCTAGCTCTTCAGTCTTTATGCGTCCTTATTTTTAACTATATTGACCCTGTTTTTAATCTTAAAAGAATGCAGGGCAGTATTTATCAAATAGACAAGGAATCCGAATGGGAGGATCTGGGTAATGGGATCAGCAGAAAGGTGTTTGGCTACGATGACCAGATTATGTTGGTTAAAGTAAAATTTAGAAAGGGCGCCATTGGTGTTTTACATCAACATCCCCACGTTCAGGTTACCTATGTTGAGCGCGGTAAATTTGAGATGACGATCGGATCGGAACAAAGAATAATCAGTCGTGGTGACGGCTATTATGTACCTCCGAATGTTATTCACGGGTGTGTGTGTCTGGAAGAGGGAATACTAATCGATACCTTTAGTCCGCATAGGGCAGATTTTCTTTAACAAGGTAACAGACAATTTTATTTAACTCCCCCGAATGCGGCAAAACAAAGGTTTTTATGAAGTACTTCAAGATTCCGGAACCCACATTCAGCCATTATCCGGAACTGAAAGTTTATAGACCTGGGAGTGTCTTCATAAGAGATGTAATCAAATACTTTTTGTTTATACTCAGGTCCTCCAAGGCTTTCGATATATTCGCCATATTTTTGCTCAAAAAGAATATTCAATTCACTGGAGTCATGTGTGATGAGGTCTGAAATCCAGAACGAACCACCTGGTTTAAGAGCTTTAAAAATTTTGCTGAACATTAGGCGCCATTCCTCTTCAGCACGGAGGTGGTGCAGCGTAGCAGCCGCCAAAACAATATCATACTGCTCATTTCCAAGTTCAAGATTTCTCATGTCCATTTGAATAGTTTTGACCGTTCCTGAGGTCTGTGCGCTGACACGCTCCTCAGCTTTTGACAGCATGGGTAGGCTCAAATCATTCAGGGTGCAATTAAGGTTGGGGATTTTTGAAAGCATTTTCAGCGTATAGTTACCCGCACCACATCCAATGTCCAGTAATTCTGTCGCACCTGGCGTCACTTGTAGTGCTGCAGATGTACACAGTTCCATTGTTAACGGAGCATCCAGGGTTGTTGCCTGGCCGGTATCCATATTTGAAAAACGGGCTACATCCTGATCGAACCTGGCCTCAATTTCTGAGTTTGTCGCCTTACCTGTATATGTTATTGACATGATCTCTGATTTTTAAGCAAGATATGCAATGGATACCGGTATTTAAAATTTGACTCTTAACCCAATGCCGAGTTGAAACACGTCAGACAGTGTCAATTCGGACATATTCTGAAAATAGTTGACCAGGTAATAATCATTGGAGTTGAATTCAGAATATACACTTAGCGTTTTGATGCCAGTTCCTTTAAGTAGCTTGTCTGCCTTCAATTCCAATTCATTGGTGAATGAGATGTGAGGCCGGAACGCCTCTGACCAATAGTAATAATTGTCAGGGTAAAGGTCCGGATTGAATCTCCAGGACAGGTCTTTATGAAAAGTATAAGTAAAGAAGACACCCGGATTAAAAGGATAAAATTTCCCCCAGTCTTTCAATCGTATCTGGAAGGGTCTGTAGGCAAACTTTGCGGTTAGAATATGTAATTCACCCCCTTTTGATTTTGGAACATACCCGTAGTTGAAATCAATATTTCCTCTTTTATTTTTGAAGATATCATAACCCGCACCCGCACTGAAATACCCGATACTTCCGGCAAACTGGACAATGGCAGCATCAGGAATCAAAAATTTTACACCCTGGGCGGGTACATTGACAGAAAGACCTAAAAAAAACAGCACTATTAAAAAATACCTAGAAAAATACACGCTCAAAACTCAATTTTTGATTAACAACCTGAACTATTATAAACTCCCCTGAACCGAGGTTTCCCGTAACTAAGTAAGGGATACCGCTATTATCCGGATATTTGACCTCGAAGCTATGGGTATGTGCGTGTAATGAACCCAGGAATCCGGGCGTACTGTCGAAAGTATTGATGTAGTCGTCATATAACTTTACATCGAAGTCTTCTGCACTCGGCGGGACATGTGATACTGCAATAAAGTTATTTACTCCAGCTGTGGGCTTGAGCTGTTCCTTCAGCCAGGGCATGTCTGGGACTTTACCATTAAAGCTGTATTCCCTTCCATTTGTGTCGTGACAAATAAACTTAATGCCCCCATATACAAAACTAAAATTCAGCGGTCCGAACATATGCTCAAAGGTTTCCCTGCCCCTGGACGTTAAATCATGGTTGCCAATAACTGAAATATAAGGAACCTCCAGGTGTCTGAGACTTCTGGAGATCCACTCCATTTCCTTAAGTACGCCGAACTCGGAGATGTCACCAGCAAGAACCACAAAATCAATGTCTTTCATGGCATTGATTTTTTTGTAAAATTCAACCGTTTCATCTCTTGAACGCTGTGTATCACCGGTGAGGATAAATTTCACGGTATCGTCCTGAGCACCGTCGCCAAGCTTCTTAAGGTTCGTCGCATTCAGATCGCGAAGTGAATTCCTATCGAAAATCTGGTTAGGGCTATATTCGAAATGATTACATCCGGAAAAGACCAAGCTCAATAATAATAAAGTGTAAAAATGTTTCATGTCATCTTTTGTAGAAGAAGCGCAAACCTAAGCTTAAAAACAGCTTAATTTCTTCTGGATTGGCATATATGGCATTTCGTTAACAAAGAAATGGCATTATTTTAACACAGCAAATTATATTATGTTTGATTAGTAAAAAAAAAAGAGTCAGGTTCCGCTGACTCTCTTTTACTTATATAAAAGGTGGGATTTATTCGATAACTTTACCATCAGCACCTATTTTTAAGGAAGCAATTTGCTCATCTTTTTTGACATCAACCTGAAAATATTGAGTTTTATCAGCGTTGGTGACCAACCATGCGGCGGTAGGTGTCCATTCTTTATATGGGTCGGCTTTCAATGTAGTTTTAACAGCCTCTGGCAGGTCTTTAATCTCTACAGGAGTTTTAGTGGTACTGTCCTGAACTGCAGCAATAACCGGAATTTTTACATCGTTTGCTTTTGATGCTGTAAGGCCAACGAAGGCTACAAATACAGCGGATAAGATTAACTTTTTCATATGCTCGAATAATTTAAATTTTATAATTTGGTTACTTCATTTAACACTTATTGATTTACTATTTAACAGGTTTACCCTCTGCATCCAATCTTACTGATGCAGTTTCGTCACCTTTTTTGATGTCGATCTGATAGTAAGTAGTTTTGTCCGCATTTGTTACCAGGAATGCCGCTGTTGGCGTCCACTGTTTAACCGGTTCAGTTTGAAGGGTAGCCTTAACAGGTTCTGGAAGATCCTTAAGTTCAACTGGCGTTTTAGTAACGCTATCTTGTTGAACAATGATGTCGGACGGTTTGTTTACTTCACTTGCATTTGCAATAGTTAAACCTGCGAAAGCGAATAGAGCTGCTGATAAGATGATCTTTTTCATGTTCTTTATATTTTTAGTTCGTAAACTGATTAATTCTGTTAAATGTTGTTTAATAATGGTGCCACTCGATGGTATTCTGTTTTTTGCTTTGATAATCAGTTATTTATCCTTTTAACTCAATATTTATAAGTGTGGAGAAGGTCATCAATCTGTGGGATTTGTGATCATGAGTGCCGCGTTCAACTTCATAAAAAAGCTTCAACCTTTGGAGGATTGAAGCTTTTTTATCTCTTCATCAGCGCCTAATTCATATCACGCTGTACTTTTCGTGCCGTGCTTTTTCCAGGAAGATAAATCTGGAAACCCACACCTAAGGTAAGATTATGACCATAGGCGCTGTTTCCAAATCCAACTACTCCATTATATTTTAGCAATGTTTCCAAGCCGATAGATTCGGTAACGAAATACGTAAATCCGGGGCCAAAGCTAAAACCTAATCCATTTGTCGATTCACCGACCGCGGGATTTCTTCCGGAAACACCGACTGTAGCTTCACCAAAAAATCTGGAGTTTTTAACCACTTCATTTGCACCCGTGGCACCATAGTACCGACCCAGTGCACCCACGCCATAGTTAATACTTGTTCCCGCATTTTTTGCTGTCTGCAAACCGAAGGAGACGTCTCCACCCAGTGCAAGTCCATCCTGGACAAACCAGGCGGCTTTAGGGTTCAATGCGAAACTAAATTCGTTCGGCTTATCGAGGCCAAACGAAAGGTTCGTGATATTTGCACCGATCATCACATTTCCTTTGGAGATTTGTGCATTTGTATTGAAAAACGCTGCAACACAAAGACTTGTAGTAAATAATAATTTTTTCATAAGGTATTTTATAAGTGTAATATTTTAACAAAAGAGTATTTATATTGTTTTATTAATTGTATGGATTTCATAAATTGCCGGACTCATTTCACGATTCTATCATGACAAAACTGGGTTTTGATACCTCTATTAATGGCAATGCCAATTATTTCATCGAAAAAATATGGAAAGGCCTGACTGGTCTTTCGGTTTATATGGAACAAGAATATGTCAGATACCAACAGCGGCACCTGGAGAAATTCGGAACACCCTGGGACGGAGATGACTACACGGAATTTCTCCTGCCCAAGCTACATACCATCAGGAGAAATGATGTTGGGCTCTGGAAAAAAAATGAGGAGCTAAAAATGGTCGTTTATAAAGATTCCATAAATGAATTTCAGTTTGCACCGATCCTAAAATGTGTGGATCTTCAAAGGATCATAATTGAAGAGTATACAGGAGGAGCCCCGAACATCAGAATTGACGATCGGTTGTTGTCGGATGATGAAAGCCATCAATTTGCACTAAATGATGGCTTTCAGGATCAGTTTGACTTGTGCGGTTATTTTGGAGGATCTTTCCAGGGAATGCTGATCCATTGGACAAGCCTCAGGTATTGAAACCGGGGAGCCGTGGTTATTTCGAGCTCAATCTGCGGATCATTTCAGTACTCTGCTCACGTCCTTGTTCCAACCTTCCGCTGAAAAACAGTTTGGTCTGATCGAAATGTTGCTTATAGCCATTCATGTCTCCGTAGCCGATGATGGATGCCCATTCACGGACAGCAGAGTGGAACTCAAGGTCATCTGCGCGGATGCTTTTGTCGAATAGCGCGGTTTCTATAGACTCCTCCAGGAGCTCTTCATTTCTGAAAAGATACTCTACGATACCCAGTCGCAATCTGAAAGGGGGGGTCTGACAGATTAGATTTTCATAAGGGTTTGTGTTGAGATGATACCAGGCATCAGCCATGCTCAATAAACTCAGGTGCGAGTTTGGCCTGCGAATCTCCGGGTTTGCCGAAAGAGAAAATTCCTGCATGATTTGATCATCCAGCATCAGCGGTTTTCTGCTTTCATGAAAAACAAAGTCCCTTACCCGATGAAGGCGGTCCCTGAATGCCTGTTTTTCTTCCATGATCATCATCTTGAACAACTCGGATTCCGATTGTGCATACCGTTTCACCTGTTCCCCCGCAAAGGGATTTAAGATCGCCAGGCCGGCGTAAATGTGTGCCTTGTAGCTGAATATCCTTAGTGTCGTCAGGATCTTGACGTTATCAATGCCGCCCACATAAGACGCGTTCTCCCAGGGAAAAAAGCCCGCGGATTTCCAGGCGGTGCCCATGCTTTCAAAGCCGACATGTGTAGCCACCTGCGTGTCCGCGACAATCCTGTCGTGCATCTGAAAATCGACCATCTCGATTAAATCCGATCCTAAAGCCATCAGGACATCCGTCATGCGCTGATAAGCCTGGTCATTGCATCGGTGGGGGATCACGATCATCTTCTGACCGCTTGGGTCAATCCCAGGGCCATGCAGTGAATGACAGGTAATGATATTGATGTCTTTTGGGAGGTATTGCTCAAAAGCACGGATCTCCGGTGTTTTTACGGAGGTCTGACCAGAAACTATGGCTCCATATTTTGTAGAGGGACCATATAACGCAGCAACCTCATTGATTTTTTCCGACTCTACCGCATAGAAAATAATGTCGCAAATTCTAGAAACTTCCTTGCCATCGTGCAGGACCGTGATCCCGAGTGGACCTAGTTCCTCCATTAGCGCTTCATAACGCTCTGGCAAATCTGTTCCGAAGACAGCATATCCAGCCTTAGAAAAGCATTTTGCATAGAGCTTGCCCATATCTCCAAGGCCGATGATTCCTATATTCATGTTTCATAAAATTGGACAGTCCTAAACGAAAGGTCCTGGTTATAATTTATTATAAAAACGCCCCGTCCGGTAGCTGACTACCGCACAGGGCGACATTCGTATGTGATCAATTTTAGTGAGACGCCTTGTTCTTTCTGATAAAGGATAAATAAAACGCTGTAACAATAATAACAACGACTAAAACTGGTAGGATGATCATTGGAAACATAAAATTCAATTTTTAAGATTAAAATATAGGATGAAGGTAGCAAAAAAAAAATGCTTCCTAAAAAATAACTCTAGTTTGCTGATAACCAGCAGTCCAGCGGTCTTTTGCTCATTCCCTTCTATTATTTTGTTAAAATATGATCAAAGTTGGGGAATATGGGATGATTGTCGGTTTTTTCCAACCTTTATTTGTCATTTCCACTGGTTCTTTACAATCGTTTTGCCGATTATTTGATTTAACTGTGTAAATTAGCGGCGTCTGAAAAAAAGGTTTCCCAAAATATGGCTCCAAAAAAAGTATTGAAAGTCGGTTTAGACTCTGCCGCGCCTTTCCCGATGCATTCGGATTACAACTCTGAACGTTTTGAGGGGTTTGAAGTAGACCTCCTGGCTGCAATAACAGCAGATTTGGATTATGAGATCGAATATGAAGTTTCATTATGGCAGAACATCCTTGAAAAACTCTTTAAAGGAGAATTGGACATCATCTGTTCTGCTGTGACAGTCACACCTTCGAGGAGGCACATTCTTGAGTTTAGCGACCCTTATCTTCATTTCAGGCTATGTGCGGTGATACCTGCCGATAGCAGCCTGAACAGCGTTGATGATTTCCGGAACAAAACCATTGGTGTGAGGATTGCCACAGAAGCAGAAAAACATGTACACACGAAATTTCCAGCAAATAACATGGTTCATGCGGAAACGAACAAGGAATTATACCGCAAATTACAGGCTGGAAAGATTGACATGCTGATTGACGATTCGCCAATCGCCGGAGGTTTTCTGCAAAATAACCCGAAGCTTAAAATTGGCATGTTCATGCCTGACACGGATTCTCATTATGCTATTGCCATGAAAAAAGGTGATGTTGAACTTACAAAACAGTTCAATGCGGCATTAAGCAGACTTAAAGACAACGGTGTCTACACCGAGATCCACGACAAATGGTTCAGTAAGGTTGAATTCTGATCGATTACAACATCGTACCGCAGTATTTGCAATAGTTGGCATCTCCATCATGTCCTTCTCTGCCGCATCCTGGGCAAACCTGTAAATGCTGCCCTTTTTTTCGCGCGGCGACTGCCATTTCCGTTGTGATGATCCCGGTCGGTACCGCAATAATTGCATAACCAATCAACATCATGATGGAGGCGACAAACTTTCCGGTAGGCGTTACCGGTGAAATGTCTCCATAGCCAACGGTTGTGATCGTGACGATGGCCCAGTAAATACTTTCCGGAATGCTGGAGAAGCCGTTCTCACGGTGCTCAACCAGGTACATCACCGAGCCAAGCACGACCACAAGTGTCAATACGGTGAGCATGAAAATACTGATCTTCCTGAGACTACCTGCAATGGCCTGTGTCAGGAAATTCATCTCGGAAAGGTAACGGCCGAGCCGGAATATCCTGAATATCCTCAGCAACCTCAATGCCCTCAGGGCGAGCAACGACTGCGCACCGATAAAAATTATACTCAGGTAGGAGGGAATCAGCGCCAGCAGGTCAATGATCCCCAGAGGGCTTTTGATATACCGTAAGGGATGCCGGATCACCATCAGCCGAAGTAGATATTCGATGGTAAACAACACTGTAAATCCCCATTCCAGAGCCGTAAAAATACCTCCATACTTATTATGGTAAGCCGCCACACTATCCAGCATCACCACCAAAATACTCAGCACAATTGCAATCAGAAGTGCAACATCAAAGGTTTTCCCTGCAACGGTATTGGACTCGTAGATCACTTCATGTAGTCTTTCTTTCCAGTTTGTGTGGTCTTGAGTTTTACCTTTCATTGTAAGCTATTTCATTGGATGCGGAGCTGAAGCTAAAAAAAATCACGCACTGAAACTAAAAAAATACAACAAAAGGCCCCCATGCTTGTTTTCAAAAGATTAACAGATACTATCATTTCATCACAAAGCTTTTACATGGAGAGACACACCTATCAAACTGGAATTATTGGAAACTGCGCTTACCTTGCCCATATAAATAAAAATACAAATGTTGACTGGTTATGTTGGCCAAGATTCGATAGTAGTTTTATCTTCGGAGGACTGATCGATGATTCTTCAACAGGGGGATCATTTTCAATTCTCCCAAAAGAGCCTTATACCTCTCATCAATATTACCTGGAGAATACCAACATCATCTGTACAGAAATCTCTTATGCTGAGGGAAAATACAGAATTACTGATTTTGCACCACGCTTTCGTCAGTTCGATCGCTACTTTAAACCATTAATGCTTATTAGAAAGGTGGAACTCCTGGAAGGAAATCCCCGAATCAGGGTGAAATGCACGCCTGTCTGCAATTATGGAGCAAGCCATCAGAAAGGGTACCGGGGCAGCAACCACATTCAGTTTAAAGGATGTGAAGAAGATATGCAGCTCAGCACAAACATCCCCATTAGTTACATTGAGGATGAGACTTATTTCGCTTTAAAAGAACCGAAATACCTTGTCCTGACCTACGGACACCAGCTGGATGCCCCGCTGGAGAGTACCGCAGATCGCTTCCTGAAAGAAACCATCAAATATTGGAGGACCTGGATCAAGCACAGCAAAATCGACGGCTTTTATCAGAACATGGTGATCAGATCTGCGCTCGTGCTGAAAATCCACCAATATGAAGATACCGGCGCAATCATTGCGGCAAGTACCACCAGTCTCCCTGAGTCACCCGGAAGCACACGTAACTGGGATTATCGCTACTGTTGGATGAGGGATACCTACTATGTCATTACCGCGCTGAACCACATTGGCCATTTCGAGGAAATGGAGAAGTATTTCGGTTATGTGACCGACATCTCCTTTAGTGACGATAAACGCTATCAGCCACTGTTTGGAATTGCAGGCGAGAGAGTTCTGACCGAACGCCAGCTCGGACATGTGAAAGGATATTTGGGGAACCAGCCGGTCAGGGTGGGTAATCAGGCTTACGAACACATTCAGAATGATATTTATGGACAGGTATTGATTTCCATGCTGCCGCTGTATCACGACAGGCGTTTCATCATTGACGAACGTCAGGATTCATCAATCTGGCTGGATAGCCTGCTCGGTAAAATTGAACGCACCATTGATGAGCAGGATGCAGGTATCTGGGAGTTTAGAAATATTGCGAATACCCACTGTTATACCAACCTCTTCCAATGGGCAGGCGCCAATGCAGCGTTGAAGATGTCCATAACCATTGGCAATAAAGCTTTTCAGGAACGTGCAGAGCGCCTGATTGAAAAAGCTTCGAAACACATTGAAGATTGTTACGACCCGGAGAAGAAAGCTTATAACCATGCAGTAGGCAGCCCGCACCTGGATGCCAGCACACTTCAGCTCATTCTCATGAACTATCTCGACCCTCAGTCACAGCGGGCAAAAGATCACCTCATCGCATTAGAGAAAGAACTAAAAGCCGAGGGAGGGCTTTTCTACCGGTACCTTCATACCGATGATTTTGGCAAGCCAAAAACCACCTTCCTGATTTGTGCGTTCTGGTATGTGGAGGCGCTTGCCTGTGTAGGAAGATTGGATGATGCCATACGTGAATTTGAAGCCATCATTAAATACGGAAATCACCTCTCGCTGTTTAGTGAAGATGTAGACGAGAAAGATGGCAGTCAGTGGGGCAACTTCCCTCAGGCTTATAGTCACGTTGGCCTCATGAACGCTGCACATCGCATTGCTATTAAACTGGACCGGCCCGTTTTTCTGTAGCCTACTGGTTTGCGGAATGCGCATAACCAGGAATGCCCAAATAAGAATTCCCCCAATAAGAAATGCCCTTAGTACGATAATCGTCTAAGGGCATTTTTACGAGACTAAAATCCCGGCTGATCAACACCTATATTTAACCGATCAGTGTGGTCGACGGCTCCAGCAAGGTACTGAGCAACTGACGGACTTCTATGAAGTCTTTCAGGTAAAACCTTGCAGCCGAGATGTTACTACCTACCTTAATGGTGTATGCATCCGTAGACAGCGCTTTGAAGATGTCTTCGTCGGTGTGGTCGTCTCCCAATGCCAGTATAAAATCCGGATCATTGCCGTACAACCAGTTTTGGGCTGCCTTACCTTTATTCACCTCAACATTTTTAAATTCTATCACTTTGTTTCCTGGCATCATCTGCAATCCTTTTTCAGCGATAACCAGGCGCAGGTGGTTGATGATCTCGTTGGCACGCAGTTCCCCAAGGCCATTTTCGACTTTGCGGTAATGCCAAACCAGCGAGTAACTTTTCTCTTCTATGAATGATCCGGGAGTCCGGTCCGTATAGGTTTCCAATACGGCACTCACTTCCTGTTTCCATTTATCGGTAAGTAGGGGCAGCCTTTTCCATTCTTCCGCATTGATTTTCTGCCAGGCACCATGCTCGGCAATCATGTCCAGTTTAAGATGCCCAAACCAGCTCTCCAGGGTTTGGTAACGCCTTCCACTAATGATGATGACCCTGTTGAGCGGATCTGCAGTCAGGCGTTCCAGTAAATTATATAAAGCTTCATCAGGAGCGGCTTTTTCGATATCTCCGTTGAATCCTACAAGCGTACCATCGTAATCCAGAAATATATAACGCTCTTTTGCCTTTTTGTAAGCATCAGCAATTTCATCTTTCACTACCTGTACGGCATGTTTGGTCTTCAACGACTCCTGCATCTCTTTCACTTCCTGTAATTTATTCATAAAGTTTCTCACCCAAAGGTGTATATTAAATTTTTTGACTGTTTTTCTCAGGGCGGTCATGCGCTGTTGCTGCTCATCTGCCGTCATGTTGATGGCTGTGAGTATCTTACGCATGATGTCGCCGATATTATTAGGATTTACAATTAATGCGTCATTTAATTCCTTGGAGGCGCCCGCCATCTCACTTAAGATCAATACCCCATCATTCTTGATCCTGGAGGCCACATATTCCTTACTGACCAGGTTCATACCATCACGCATTGGCGTCACGAGACAGATGTCTGCGCTGCTGTACATGGCCGACAGAAATTCCACAGAAAAGGACCTGTAAAAGTAATGGATGGGCACCCAGTTCATTGTTCTGAAACGCGCATTGATGTTACCTACCAACTGATCAATGTTGTCCCGAAGCTCCTTGTATTTAGGTACTGTATCCCTGGAGGGAACAACGATCATATATAGCGCCAGCTTCTCAATGTATTCAGGGTGCAGTTGGAGTAACAGTTCATACGCCTGTAAGCGCTGGATGATTCCTTTACTGTAATCCAGTCTGTCGATACTCAGAATGATTTTTAACCGCTGCTGACTGATTTTAAATGAATCCGCATACTTGGCTACTTTTGGATGTTTGGTTAAGCTCTCGAATTTTTCGTAATCAATACCCATTGGAAATGCTTCGACAACCACCTGTCTGTTCTTATAGATGATGACATTGTCCGCGAGTTTTCCATTTGACAACCTTGATGCTGCACTAAGAAAATGCCGTACATCGTCAAACGTATGAAAACCGAGTAAGTCTGCACCCAGCATTCCTGCAATGAGTTCTTCACGCCATGGAATCAGCCGGAAGATCTCATAAGAAGGGAAGGGGATGTGCTGAAAGAAACCGATGGTCACCTGCGGCTGCTCTCTTCTGATGAGACAGGGCAGCATCAGCAACTGGTAGTCATGCACCCACAGGGTATCACCCTGTTTGAGATGCGTGACTGCCACATCTTTAAACTTCTTGTTGACACTCTTATAGAAATCCCAGTAAACCTGATCGAAGTTCGCATAAGTCACGAGGTAATGAAATACAGGCCATAAGATCTCATTAGAAAAACCCTCGTAAAAAAGGTTGATTTCTTCGGCTGTGAGAAATACGGGGATGAGGTTAAGCTGTGCCAGCTTTTCTGTGACCTCTGCCTGTCGTTCTTCCGGAATTTCAATTCCGGGCCAGCCTATCCATATGTTGTTTCCTTGCTTATAAACCGAGCCTAATCCAGTTGCCAATCCTCCTTCACTAGGACTGAGCATATACTCACCGTTGATCTCCGTAATCTTGACGGGCAAACGGTTTGAAATAATTATTGTTTTGCTATCCTTTACCATTTTGTACTTAAAAAACCCCGCAAACACAGTTTTGTTTGATTTAATTAAGGAAAATGTATTATTAGTTGATAATTTATCGGATATGCAGGAGTTATTCTTTATTTTTTAGAAACACCTTCACGACTTGTTTTTCGCTTAATATATTTTACAATTGACGGATCTTCAAGGTCTTCCATTCCGCTAAGCTCTATTTCCAATGCTTTTGTACTGAGCTGAATTTCCAGCAGTGACATGAGTAAGGATACGGTAAAAAAAAGCAGGCTCATGGCAAAAAGTACTTCGGCGAATACCGGTTTTTGAAGGTAGATGCATAACATACATAGGATACAGGTCACGAAACTCAGTACACCGAAAGCCTGCATATTTTTGATGAGCCTCAGGCGGTAGCGAAGGTTGCCAATCTGGCCATGCAACATACTTTCCTTATCTCCCTCAGCATATTTGGCATGGAGACTTCTCACCAAAGCAGCAAGCGCCAGGAAGCGGTTGGTGTAAGCAAGCATAATGAGGCTGATTGCAGGAAACAGCAACGCCGGTGTATTGATTGAGATTTCCATAGTTATAATAAGTCTTTGAGTACCTTCCAGACATTGTCTGCCAGAATTTTTTGTCCCTCAGCAGTCGGATGAATGCCATCCTCCTGATTTAAACGGGATACACCGCCCACACCCTGTAATAAAAATGGCACAAGCGTCATCTTATTTGTTGTTGCGAGGGTCGGAAAAATACCCTTGAATTCAGTCGCATATTCGGCACCCATATTTGGGGGGATCTGCATACCTGCCATCACCAGTTTCACCTCCGGATATTTAGCTTTCACGCGGTCAATGATGTCCTGCAAGTTTTTGACCGTTTCTTTCAGTGGAAGGCCCCGAAGTCCGTCGTTGGCACCCAGCTCGAGTACCATGATATTTACCGGCTGCTCCAGCAGCCAGTCGATTCTGCCTTTTCCACCTGCCGAAGTTTCGCCGCTTAGTCCGGCATTGATGACCTTGTAGGGCAAACCGCCATCATCAATTTTTTTTTGTATCAATGCAGGATAAGCTTCGGTTGCATCCAGTCCATAGCCTGCAGTAAGGCTAGTTCCGAAAAACAGGATATTCTTTTTTAAAGTTTTTTCATTGTTCCCTGCGGATCCGTCAACAGGATGCTCCTCGTCTTTCTGTTTTTTGGAGTCGTTGTTGACGCAGGAGCTGAAACTGAGGAGTGTTGCACAGATGACTGTCAAAATACGGGCATTTATGTGGCAATTATGTAACATATCTTATGGATTTGGTGATAATAGAAAAATGTTTCCCAGGCAATATTGTATATTTAACAGTCAACACCGTCATTATCCCTGATCTTATTCCTCAAAAATATAAAAAACAATAAGCTTTGAAAACGATTCTTGATGTCCGAAATGTAAGTAAAATTTATCAAAGCGCGGCCCAGGCGCTGACTGTTCTGGATCAGGTCAGCTTTAGTGTGACGGCCGGCGACACCGTGGCCATCACTGGCCCCTCAGGAAGTGGCAAAACGACATTACTTGGTCTGTGTGCCGGACTCGACCAGGCCAGCAACGGAACGGTTGCGCTTAACGATATGGATTTGGGTGTTCTCTCAGAAGATCAGCGTGCAGCGCTGAGAAATCAGCATGTCGGGTTTATATTCCAGAATTTCCAGCTGCTGTCCACGCTAACTGCCCTGGAAAATGTAATGGTCCCGCTTGAGCTCAGGGGCATCAGAAACGCAGGGGAACAGGCGATGGAGTTACTGGATAAAGTTGGCCTTAGCGCCCGCGCGTCGCATTACCCGATACAACTTTCCGGAGGTGAACAACAACGGGTGTCGCTTGCACGTGCTTTTTCTAATCAACCGGACATCTTATTTGCTGACGAGCCCACAGGAAACCTCGATACGGAAACTAGTGAAAAAATTGTCAGGCTGATCTTTGACCTGAACAAAGCTGCCGGAACTACGCTCATCATCGTCACACATGACCTCGAACTTGCGGCAAAAGCGAATAGGACCATCAAGTTAAAAGGTGGAGTAATTATTTCAGATTCAGCGGTTAATTATGTCTGATACAAAGCTGCACTTCAATAGAAAGACCAATTATTCATGGCTCTTTAGAATGGCCTGGAGGGACAGTCGGAGAAACCGGTCGCGCCTCTTGCTTTTCATTTCTTCCATCATCCTGGGCATTGCCGCACTGGTGGCTATTTATGCGTTCCGCGACAACCTTCAACGAGATATAGACGAACAAGCGAAGGAACTTACCGGTGCCGACCTGATTATCGAAAGCCGTAAACCGGTTAAGGGTAGCACGGATGCGGTACTAGATACAATTGGCGAACGGCGGGCAAAGGAACGTAGTTTTGCTTCGATGGTATATTTCCTGAAAAATAGTGCAAGCAGGCTGATACAGGTGCGCGCGTTGGAAGGAGCATATCCCTTTTACGGAGAGATCGGTACGAGCCCTGCCAATGCAGCCAGCACATTTCAGCAGGGCAGAAATGCACTTGTAGATCAGACACTGTTGATGCAGTACGGTGCGGCGGTTGGAGATTCCATCAAAATCGGTGCGCTGAACTTTGCCATTGCCGGAAGCCTTGAGCGCGTACCCGGCCAAAGCGGGATTACCAGTGCTGTTGCACCTGTAGTTTACATCCCTTTGAAATACCTGGAAAAAACGGGTCTTCATAAAATCGGCAGCAGGATCACCTACCGTTACTATTATAAGTTCTACAATGATGGTTTACTTACAGCTACGCTAAAAAAGCTAGGTCCTTTAATGGATAAAGAAGGACTGGACCATGAAACGGTGGCGACAAAAAAAGCAGGTACAGGCAGAGCCTTCAATGACCTGAACCGGTTTCTGGCACTTTCGGGTTTTGTAGCCTTATTGCTTGGTTGCATCGGAGTGGGCAGTTCCGTTCAGGTATACATCAAAGAAAAGTTATCGGCGATTGCGACATTAAGGTGTCTCGGCATGAATGCACGTGAGGCATTTATCATCTACCTGATCCAGATTGTTGCCGTTGGGTTCATCGGTGCTCTTGCGGGGGCTGCACTGGGTACCCTCATCCAGTTTGGATTGCCCGCACTACTTGCAGACTTCATTCCGATAGAGATACAGATGCGCATTTCATGGAGCGCCATAGGACAGGGGCTCGTGCTTGGTGTCGTGATTGCTTTGCTGTTTGCCTTACCTTCGCTGCTGGAGGTACGCAGGATCTCGCCACTGAATGCCATCAGGGCCTCTTTCGAATCTTCAAAATCCAAATCAGACCCTGTTTCGTGGGTGGTATACCTATTCATCATTCTTTTTATCTACGGTTTCAGCTACCTGCAGCTTGGTGGCTGGATTGAGGCCTTGTTTTTCATAGCGGCGATAACCGTCGCCTTTGGTTCATTATATGGCTTATCGAAGGCAATGATGTGGCTCACCAGAAAGGCCATGCGCCCTTCAATGAGTTACTTGTGGCGACAGGGATTTGCAAATCTCTATCGCCCGAACAACCAGACGGTGATGCTGATCGTTGCTATCGGCCTTTCAACAACACTTATTGCCCTGCTTTATTTTGTGCAGGTCATCCTGATCAATAAGGTTTCCTTTTCGTCCAGTAAAAATCAACCTAACATGGTGTTATTTGATATTCAGTCGGCTCAAAAGGAAGCACTGGCAACGATGACAAGGCAACATCAGCTTCCTGTAATGAGCCAGGTGCCCATCGTTACCATGAGGATAGAGGAGGTGAATGGTAAAACTGCTGCAGAGCTGGCAATTGCAGATAGCCTTGCCGGAAAAAAAGACCAGCCGGAACAACGTGGGGAAGGACCGCAGGGCAGAGCTTTTCGTGGAGAAATCAGGGCCAGTTATCAGCAGCAGCTGACTTCCGCCGAACGAGTGGTGGCTGGCCAATGGACCGGATCAGTTAAACCCGGCAGTACGGCGATAGTATCATTGGAACAACAATATGCAGAACGCATCCATGTAAATATTGGAGATACCATCCTTTTTAATGTGCAGGGGATGCTTATCCCCGCAGTTGTAGGTAGCCTGCGGGAAGTGGACTGGAACAGGATGCAGACCAATTTCAGGGTAGTATTTTCGGGAGGTGTATTGGAGAAAGCACCTCAGTTTAGTGTGCTGATGACCCGGGTGCCTTCGAAAGAGGCCTCTGCAAAGTATCAGGCTGATGTGGTCAACAAATTTCCAAACATATCGATGATTGACCTGGGGCTGGTGCTTCAGGTCCTGGACGACCTACTTGGGAAAATAGGCTTTGTGATTCGTTTTATGGCAGGCTTCAGCATGGCCACAGGATGGGTCGTATTACTCTCGGCCGTTATGGCGAGTAAAGGACAACGTCAAAAGGAAACCGTACTACTCCGTACATTGGGTGCCAGCAGGCGACAGCTGAACATCATTATCGCCCTGGAGTACTTATTTCTCGGGATGCTGGCATCGGCGACAGGGATTGTCCTGGCAATGGCCGGAGCCTGGGCGATTGCGACTTTCAGTTTAAAGGCAAGCTTTAGTCCAGATGTACTTCCCGTAATCGCTTTCTTCATTGCTGTCACGCTATTGGTGATGCTAACGGGACTTTACAACAGCAGGAAGATATTCAACCATTCTCCACTGGAAATTTTGAGAAAGGAAAGCTGATCAGATGATGTCATTGTTAGTTTTGGACTATTTTTATACGGCCTTGCATTTGCTGATCATCGGCTTCAACCTCTTTGCCTGGGTATTTCCGGTGACGAGGAGGCTTCATTTGTATGGTGTTGCCCTGACGCTCGGCTGCTGGCTGATTCTTGGGATCTGGTACGGGATTGGTTACTGCCCTGTAACAGACTGGCATTGGGAGGTCAAAACACGATTAGGCGAAAGCCATCTGCCGGATTCTTTCGTGAAATATTATGCGGACAAAATTACCGGAATGGACATCAATAATGTCCTGATAGACGTCATTACCCTGGTCAGTTTTGCATTAGCAATTGGTTGTTCCATCTATGTTAACTTTTTTATGAGGAGAATACCACCTCAAAGTATTGGCTGATGCCTGGAGGTAACAGCTCTGTTACAGCGGTTTCAGCCCTGGTAAATGGGGAATCCTGTATATAGCTTGTTATCCTGGATAAACATTTACCAGATGAAATTCATAAGTTTATAGACTTTTGGACGAAAAATTGCGTTTCAAAACTGATTTTATGCAAATCCAGGGCAGCGTATGGCTGTACCCGTTTCATCTTGATTGCCTAACTATGAATAAACATATACAGTACCTTTTGATTTCGATCCTTTTATTGTCTGCTTCCTGTTCTTCCGTTTATATGCCCAATGTGCCCAATACCCCTATGCTGAGTACGAAGGGAGAATTTAGCGGAGGAGGACACATTTCATTAAAAGGGAATGGTAGTCTGAATGGTGCATATGCGTTCTCCAACCATTTCGGCGCCTTAGTGAGCGCATCCGTGATGAACAACGAAAGAACCCGAAAAGACTACAGGCACAAGCTTGGAGAAGTTGGCCTGGGATATTTTGACACGTTTGGTCCGGACAATAACAGGATCATTGAGATTTACGCCGGATTTGGAAGCGGCCGCACCGACCGGAACTTTCGCGATTATAATGAAAACGACATCCTTACATTGACCAACACAGAATTAGTGAAGTACAATAAAACTTTCATTCAGCTGAATTACAGCTCAAAAAAGAAAAATAACCTGAGGTTATTTGGAAGGGAATATCCTTTGAACTATGGCACAGCCTTAAGGATCAGTCATATAGATATGGACAGTTTCCTGAGTAATGGCGTTGGGCAGCCGCTAGAAGATAATCTTTTTATTGAGCCTGTGTTTTTTACGCGCATGCACCTCAGTGATGCGATACAGCTGCAGTACACCTCAAGTGGTAATTTCGGATTGAAGAACCGGAAGTTCCTTACGGCGGGAAACTCGATATTCACCATTGGACTGGTCGTAAACCTGGGAGGGAAGCAGAATTAAAACATTCCTTTGATGTTGGTGTTATCTGTTAAAAAATACCATGGAATCTTTTAACATCGTCATCGATATTCAAAACAGTACATTTTCACTTACCGTACAGCCGGAGGAAGCTGGTACCTACAAAATTATTTACCACGGGGCGCTCGTGGGAGCGATAACCATGGGTCGATCGGAAGGTCTGTGGGAAGCGCTACCAGTTGATGAGCTGGATCCAGGCATTTTTCCAATGTACGAGCATGATGCTGAAAAGGATGAGGTACGAATTGTACTGGATGCTGAAACCGTAAAAAGTATTGGGGCAAAAATTGCCAGTTACCCGAATTAGTCACTACCTTTGAGTGCTCAATCGTAACATTGATGCCGAAAACACCCAGTACCATTTATACCCTTCAGTTTGGTCTTGTCTGCCTTAGTTCATTCCTCTTCTCAGCGAGTTTCAATATGCTCATCCCGGAACTTCCGGCCTACCTCAGTAAGATGGGTGGTGCCGAATACAAAGGGTTGATCATCGCACTTTTTACCCTAACGGCAGGCATTTCCCGGCCGTTTAGCGGTAAGCTTACCGATACTATCGGGCGTGTTCCGGTCATGGCAGTAGGCTCCCTCGTATGTTTTGTATGTGGCTTTTTATATCCTTTGCTCACGACTGTTGCAGGGTTTCTCTTCCTTCGTTTGATTCATGGTTTTTCAACAGGTTTTAAGCCCACTGCGACGGCAGCATATGTTGCTGATATCGTGCCGACAGAAAGATGGGGCGAAGCGATGGGCGTACACAGTCTTTGCTTTAGCACGGGACTTGCCATAGGCCCTGCAATTGGCAGTGCCATTACAGATCATTATTCCATCAACATTCTTTTCTATTGCTCTTCCGTCTTCGCGCTGGCATCTATTGTCATTCTTGCGAATATGAAGGAGACATTACCGGGTAAGGAGAAGTTTATGTTCAATCATTTGAAAATCAACCGCAGGGACATTATCGAATGGAGGGTGATCCCGGCTGTCGTGATCATCTTCATGAGTTACATCAGCTATGGAGCGATCCTCACTGTGATATCAGACTGGAGCAGTCACCTGGGCACAAGCAACAAGGGTTTGTTTTTTATGGTATTCACCGCTACATCACTGCTGATCCGTTTTGTTGCGGGAAAGGCATCCGATAAATTCGGCCGGACAGTGATCATCCGTCTTTCGTTATTGCTGCTGGCACTATCAACTGTACTCATCGCCTGCTCCAGCTCATCTTTTATGCTGATGTCGGCTTCCGCACTATATGGCGTCGCCACGGGGATGTTATCACCAAGTGCGACGGCATGGACAGTAGACCTGAGTGACCCGATGTATCGCGGCAAGGCCATGGCTACCATGTATATTGCACTGGAGGCTGGAATTGGCCTGGGCGCCTTGCTTGCAGGCTGGTTATTTATTGATGACATCAGCATGATTCCTGTAACATTCTATTGCTGCAGTGCTGTGACCATTCTCGCATTTTTCTACCTTCATTTCCTCTATAAAAATACTCCAAAAGAACATATTGCCTAGGCAATGTCCTAAATCATTTTTTACATCCGCTACTTTTCTTGTTTCTGATCAGGCTATTTAGTTAGATTTTCTCTGGATCATTTTTACAAACGAGTGATAAATTAAATATTTTCTGTATTTTTCTCAGCGCTTATAAATGGTTTTAGCAAAAAATCTATGTCTAAGATCATTTAAAGCGTGGAATGATAATTTGTAACAGAATCATTATTTGATGATGCTTCTATTATAATTTGTAATTTCTATTTTTAATTTTTTTTAACCAAAAACACCACAATGAATTTGAATTATTTAAAGTTTGGAACAACAGCTTTTATCTGGCTGTTGGGAACAACGTTGGTTGACGGGCAACAGCTGGCCGACAAGTCGGAGATCAGCCTGAATGACCTTTCCCAGTTTAAAGACCCAGGGCAGACATGGTCCCTGGCTGGCGGCGTAACTGCTGATCTTAATGCCACAAATGCACTGAATACTACAAAAGGTACAGGCATCCTGGTCAACATCCCTACTAAAAGAAACCACGGCAGCGACCTGCTTACTACCGCGGAGCATGGCGACCTGCTTCTGGAGCTGGACTATCTGATGGCAAAGGGTGCAAACTCAGGAATCTACCTGCAAGGGATCTATGAAGTCCAGCTGGAAGATTCATGGGGCATAAAAAATCCGCTCTCTTCAAATAACGGAGGAATCTACGAACGCTGGGACGATGCAAAACCTCAGGGACAACAGGGATATGGCGGATACGCGCCACGACAGAACGCCAGTAAAGCACCAGGTTTGTGGCAACACATTAAGATTGCCTTCCGTGCTCCACGTTTTGATGGCTCCGGAAAAAAGACAGAAAATGCAAGAATCCTCAGTCTGGAACTCAATGGGGTATTGATTCATGAAAATGTCGAACTTTTTGGTCCGACAAGAGGAGCCAATAGCGCTGAAAAACCTCTGGGCGCTTTACGCATTCAGGGTGACCACGGTGCTGTGGCCTTCAGGAATATCAAAATGGGAAAAGTGTCTGACCGTGACCTGATGAATGGCGGAAGAAATGATGCTGATCCGATTTATATCGACGCGCCGTCTAATGCCATGATCCGCAGTTTTATCGACCTTCCAGGTCGCTTGAGAGTAGTACACGCCATATCTGTAGGCACACCCCAGCAGGTTCATTACAGCTATGACCTCGACAATGGTTTGTTGCTGCAGTCGTGGCGCGGAGAATTTATTGATGCTACACCGATGTGGCATGATAGGGGTGACGGTTCGTCAAGAGCCCGCGGTGCACTGACATTGTACACAAAAAAACCTGTTCCTGCGATTGCGAAACTCGCAACTGCTGAATCAGCCTGGATTGCTGATACCACAGGAACCTCATTCCGCACTAAAGGATATGTAATGGATGCTCAGGAGCGTCCTGAATTTAAATACCAGATGTATGGTTCCACGGTAACGGATGCCATCAAGGTATCTGACAATGTGGAGGGATTGAACAGACAGATTAGTATCGATAAACCTGTAGAAAACCTTTATGTATTGCTTGCTGCAGATGCCGCCGACATCAAAGAAGTGGCTAAGGGACTATACGCAATTGACGATCAGTCCTTCTACCTGAGGTTTGACAACGCACAGGATAAACCCGTCATCAGAGACATCAATGGCAGGAAAGAGCTTGTCGTACTGCTGCGTGACAAATTAAACTACTCAATTTTATTTTAATCCGGATGACAGGATGGACAGGAGACCATTATGGCCGAATGATCACCATCTCAAAATACATGACATCATGAAATATACTTTTAAAACGCTGGCGATGCTGGCATTAAGCTTTAGTTTTTCCGTCGGCTTTGCTCAGGAAACGCCAAAGGAAGAAGATTTCTTCAAAATAATGAAAATAAGGGTGCCGGAAGGACCGGTGCTTGAAGTCGGCGGACTGGTAACGCTGCCAAACGGAGATCTTGGTATCTCTACAAGACGTGGTGAGGTTTTTGTCGTAGAAAATCCTACCAGCAGTCGCCCATACTTTCGCAAATTTGCCTCAGGATTACACGAAATTCTAGGTCTTGCCTATAAAGACGGTGCTTTTTATGTAGCGCAAAGGGGAGAGCTGACCAAACTGATCGACAGAAATATGGATGGTAAGGCGGATGTCTATGAAACCATCTATGCCTGGCCTTTGAGCGGACATTACCATGAATATAGCTTTGGTCCAAAAATCGCTCCTGATGGTTCCTTCTTCGTAACCGGCAACGTAGCGTTCGGTAACGAAGAGTGGTGGCGCGCAGAGAGTAAAGTGCCGATGCGCGGATGGGCAATGAAAATTACTGAAGATGGGAAAATGAAACCTTGGGCTGCGGGATTGCGCTCACCGGCAGGTCTGAACGTAATTGACGACCAGCTCTACTATACGGAGAATCAAGGCGACTGGGTTGGATCTGGCGGTATCTGGAAAGTGAATGAAGGTGATTTCCTGGGACATCCCGCAAGTTTGCGCTGGACAGACCGTCAGGATTCGCCTTTGAAACTGAGCTCCGACTATTTCTATTCAAGAATGGATGAGCGCCGGATTAAAGACGCCAATGGAAGATACATCAAACCAGAAAACAGGGTCGATGAGCAATTTAAGACTTTGTTTGAAATGAAAAAAGAGTTTAAAGACCTGCGATTGCCTGCGGTATGGTTGCCTTACGGTATCCTCGGTATCTCCACTTCAGAACCTGTGAAGATCCCTGCAGGGCATTTTGGCCCTTTTGAAGGCCAGCTGCTGATTGGCGACCAGGGGATGAGTATCATCTCGAGGGTGTTCCTTGAAAAAGTGAATGGCGAAGAGCAGGGTGCTGCATTTTTGTTCCGCAGTGGTTTCCGTTCGGGAGTATTGCGACTGGCATGGGGCACTGACGGATCTTTGTTTGTTGGAGAAACAAACAGGGGTTGGGGTTCCGCAGGTGATGCCAATGAAGGTCTGGAAAGACTGGTATATAATAACAAAACACCTTTCGAGATGAAAGCTGTCCGCGCGATGCCAGACGGCTTCGAGGTAGAATTCACTCAGCCGGTTGACCTTAAATCTGCAAATGACCTAGCTTCTTATGATGTAGAAAGTTTCATCTACAAATATCATCCAGTATACGGTTCCCCTCCGGTGAACACTGAAAAACTTAAGGTTAAAGGTGTAAAGGTATCTGCAGATGGTCTTAAGGCTAGGATTGTAGTAGATGGCCTGCGTCAGTATTATATCCATACCATTACAGTTGATGGTGTACGTGCGAAGGAAAGTGCTGCTGAGCTGCTACATCCGGTTGCCTATTATACACTAAACAACATTCCTGCAGGCGCAAAGCTGTCGGCAAATGAACTAAGTACCAGAAACTCAGTTGCCGTAGCCACAGCAAAGGCTACGCCTAAAACGGTAATTAAAAAAGTAACAAAAACCGCTAAAGCTGCAACAACTACAACAACTGCAGCTAAAGCTAAGCCAGTTGCAACTGCGGCTGTGAAGGCTCCGGTAAAGGCACCTACTTACGCTGAAGTCAAAGGACTGCTGACCAGCAGCACCTGTCTGGCTTGCCATAATACCACAAAAAGACAAATCGGACCTTCATTCACGGACATCTCCAAACGCAAATACTCCAATGAGAAAATTGTGCAGCTGATCCATAACCCTAAGCCGGAAAACTGGCCTGGTTATTCAACAGAGATGCCTCCAATGCCTCAGGTATCCAAAGCCGACGGATTGAAAATTGCGGCCTGGATCAACTCCCTGAACAAGTAAAAAGCCGGCTAAGCTTTAAATTGTTAAAATTTATTAGTTATAACTGTTTTTATGACGGTTATAACTAATAAATTTATATTTTAGTCGCTCAATAAAAACCGATATAAACAATGAACAAACTTGCAACCTACGATTACATTGTATTTTTTGTATACTTTATAATTGTATCATCGTATGGCTTTTGGATCTATCGAAAGAAAAAGACCCTTTCAGCCGACTCAAAAGATTATTTTCTGGCAGAAGGCTCGCTTACCTGGTGGGCAATCGGAGCTTCCCTCATTGCATCGAATATCTCAGCCGAACAGATGATCGGTATGAGTGGCTCTGGTTTTAAGCTCGGACTTGCCATTTCTGCTTATGAATGGATGGCTTCCGCAACATTGATTATTGTTGCCATCTTTTTCATGCCGGTATACCTGAAGAATAAGATCTTCACCATGCCCCAGTTTTTGAGTCAGCGCTACAATGAAAAGGTTGCGATGATCATGGCCGTATTCTGGCTGATGCTGTACATTGTGGTTAATCTCATGTCTATTCTATATCTGGGTGCCCTCGCCATTAGCGGTATTTCCGATCTTCCAATCACTGTTTGTATATTGGGTTGTGCGATCTTTGCCATCATCATCACACTTGGTGGCATGAAAGTAATTGGATATACGGATGTGATCCAGGTGTTCTTCCTGGTGCTTGGTGGTTTGGTTGCTACTTACATTGCGTTGAACCTGATTTCTAATGACGGTGGTATCGTAAAAGGTTTTTCTATGCTTACCGATGGCGCTTCTGAACACTTCCACCTGATTTTCAAAAAAGACAATGAAAATTACATGGATTTACCTGGGTTAAGCGTACTGATTGGCGGTATGTGGATCGCTAACCTCAGTTACTGGGGCTGTAATCAATACATCACGCAACGTGCGCTTGGGGCCTCGCTTCCTGTAGCAAGGTCAGGTCTCTTATTTGCGGCCTTTCTGAAAATGCTGATGCCTGTAATTGTGGTGATCCCTGGTATTGCGGTATATTACATCATCAAAGAGAAGATTCCTGGAATCAGCGGCGCTGATCTCTTGACCACCTCAGGTGTTCAGGATCCCAATAAAGCGTATCCTGCACTCTTGGGATTGCTTCCTATCGGATTGAAGGGACTTTCATTTGCGGCATTGACCGCTGCAATTGTAGCCTCACTGGCAGGTAAAGCAAATAGTATCGCCACGATCTTTACACTCGATGTTTACAAAAAGGCATTTAATAATGAAGCGAGTGAAAGCAGGCTGGTGAATGTTGGAAAGATTACTGTCGTTGTCTCTATGCTGATCGCTGTTGTGTTGTCACTCATCATTGGCGACGCGCTAATGGGCGAAGGAAAACAAGGCTTCCAATATATCCAGGAATATACAGGATTCGTATCTCCTGGTATTTTTGCCATGTTCATCTTAGGGTTCTTCTGGAAAAAGACAACTTCAAATGCGGCATTGTTTGCTACCGTTGGTGGTTTTATCGTGTCGGTCATCCTGAAGTTCCTTCCAGGATGGGTCGATCTTTCTCCTTTATATGAATTCGGATGGGCAGTAGCCAACTCTTCAGGAGTATTCGAAATTCCATTTATGGATAGGATGGTCATTGTATTTGCCGTGTGTATCATCGGTATGTATATCATTAGCATCGTTGAGAATAAAAAAGGAGTTGTTCCTAATGGTCTTGAAGTAGACACCAAGATGTTTAGGGTATCGACTTCATTTGCTATAGGCGCCTTGATTATTATGGCCCTTATCGTAGCCTTATATTCCGCGTTCTGGTAGCCTTGACCCATCGTAAAAAAAGCCGCTTTGCCTTAATGGTAAAGCGGCTTTTTTTATGCCTTTAAAATTTTTACAGCCAGTTATTTGCGTAACTGAAAACAACTGTATAGATTGTGTGGTGTTTATATAAATCCTTTTAATGAAGCTAATCAAGGCCTGCAGCATCTTTATATTTCTGCTTTTTTTTTGCTATAATCTTGCAGATGCGCAGATTTGCGGTACCCCGGGGCTTGATGGCCCTGCCAATACAAATGTGTCCATCAATAGTTATTTTCCAGTCGCCGGTACCTTTATATTGAATGCCGGCTCGGTTGCCGTGCCACTTGCGGCGGTGCCCGCAGACGACCCTTATGGAAATAACTTTGGTACAAAAGCCATTCAGAAGGGCGATTTGCTACTCATCATTCAGATGCAGGATGCTCAGATTGCCTACAGTAATGACAATCGGTATGGCGCAAACAATGCCAGCTCCGGACCCGACGGCCTTGGAGGGACGGGATTCACCAGCCTTGGAAATACCGGAGTGTTTGAATATGTCATTGCAACAAGTGATGTGCCTTTAACAGGTGGAGCGCTGACCTTCAAAGGAGTGAATCCAATGGGCAACAGTGCGGTCAATTCCTATTATAACGAACCTCCAACAGCTACGAGAGGTAAAAGAACATTTCAGGTGATTCGTGTACCACAATACTCCAACCTCATTCTGTCCAATGACGTCAAGACGCCACCGTTCAACGGTATTGCAGGAGGTGTCATTGCTTTTGACGTTTCCGGCACGATGGATTTTAATGGTCATGTTGTTGATGCCTCGGCGAGAGGTTTTCGCGGCGGTTACGCACCAAGGGGTGAATCAGGATTGAATATCGATTATCTATATGTAAAGCCCTCAAATGACCCCAGGGGCACCGGTAAAGGGGAAGGCATTGCTGGCACACCACGTTACATGTGGGACGGTTTCAACCTGGTCGATAATATCGTTGAGGGACTTCCGGACGGATCCGTCGGGAAAGGCGCTCCTGCAAATGCAGGTGGCGGTGGCAATGATCATAATGCAGGCGGTGGCGGCGGAGCCAATGCTGGCTTTGGTGGCGTTGGAGGCAATGGCGTAAGGTATAGCGATGAAAATCATCTGTTTCCAAATGGAGGTCGTCCTGGCAGTCTATTGTACAGAGGATTACAGGACCTGAATCGTCTGATTATGGGCGGTGGTGGTGGCGGTGGCGACGCCAATGACGCACTTGATGGCGTCAAAGGCGGTGTTGGTGGCGGTATTGTGCTTATAAATGCAGGAAGTATAAAAGGTAGGGGAACAATTCTCTCCAATGGAAGTAAAGGACAAGTGGGCCTTGCAGGAGCCGCGCCTGATGGTGCGGGTGGCGGTGGAGCCGGAGGAACTGTATTCATTAAAGTCAATAGTCCCGATCCTGCATCACACCTTAACATTCAGGCAATGGGTGGTGCAGGCGGAAATACCGAAAGGGACAGAGATCCAGGGCAGGAGCATGGCCCTGGTGGTGGCGGTGGCGGCGGACAGGTGTTTTACGCTACGCCGGCATCAACGGTGACCGTTGATGTGCGTCCGGGGTCGGCGGGAGTGTCTGCCCAAAATACACCGCACAACGCCGCAGGGGGAACTACAGGGAGGTCAGATTTTTTTGCACTGAGCGACCTTCCTCCATACCTCCAGGGTAGTGGATCTGGATGTTATCCTGAGCTAAACACCGTCATGGCCTTTGTAAATAACGGAAGTCCAGTGGTCAGGGGCAGCATCCTCAGCTATTCCATCATCGCCAGAAATGTGCCTGGAGGCGGAAATGCAGGAGGAGTACAAGTAGAAGCAAAACTTCCGTCGGGTTTTGCTTTCCAATCGGCAATAGCCACTTACACTGGTAATGCCGGTGGGCCCTCCACGGTATTGGTTAACCTGAGTAATGACGACAACCGCCCGCGGGTCGGGGATTTCAACATCTCACCGGGAGATGAGGTCAGGCTTACCATGTATGTACGCGTGGATTGTATGGTAAGCCCGGGAACTTACGATGCACATGCGCAATCTTTATTCTTAGATCCTACACGTACCCTCAGTCAGCCGCAAAGACGCATCACTCCCCTGTTGAATGCTTTCGCAGGCTCAAACACCAATTATGAGACAGGTTCCCGGGCAACCATACCCGGAACAAACTTTAGTGGCACCGCGTCTGCTGCGGAGGATGTGACCATCAATGACATTGTCATCAGCAATAATATGATTACTGCCCCACAGCTCAGCAAATTCTGCGCTGAAGGTGATCCGGACGTCATCACCGGAAGCACAGCAACCGGCGGTTTCAGTAGCTTAAGTTATCAATGGCAGGCATCTGCCAATGGAGTTGATTATCTGGATATTGCTGCTGCAAATGCCTCGGATTACGATCCGGGCGTACTTAACGTCAGCACCTATTTCAGGCGGCAGGTAGTTCACCTCGGCTGTGCATATTCCGTAGCCAGTGATCCTGTATATATTGAAATTGAACAGACAAAGGCTGTGCTTGCCTTTGAGCCGATTCCCGACCAATGTGCCAGTGGAGCTCCATATCGTTTAAGAGAGGGACGCGAAACTGCAGGGGTGGTCACTGGTGGTACAGAAACATATAGCGGCACAGGTGTAGACGCCAACGGATACTTTAATCCCGCAGTCGCTGGTATAGGGACCTTTACGATTACTTATACCTATCAGCCCCTTGAGGGATGCCCGGCAACTGCGACACAGACCGTCGCGGTATATCCTTTGGCCTCTTCAGATGCAGGTCCTGATGTAACCATTCTTGAAGATGGACAGGTGCAGCTCGAGGGGAGGAGTAATGGCAGCGGGCTGACGTACAAGTGGAGTCCTGCGACCGGATTAAGTCGTGATGACATTAGTAACCCGGTTGCCCGTCCAAAAGAAGATATCGTATATACATTAACAGTAACCAGTATGGGTGGATGTATATCCACCGCTCGTGTAAAGGTCACGGTACTTAAGAACCCGGAAATCCCCAATGCATTCAGCCCGAACGGAGATAACATCAACGACACCTGGAACATCACTTATCTGGAAAGCTATCCTGATGCTACCATCGACGTTTTCAACAGGTATGGAGAGAAGGTCTTCAGCGCCTCCGGAGCTGCGGCGGTAAAAAGTTGGGACGGCAGGTATAAAGGGAATGATTTACCCGTAGGCACCTACTACTACCTGGTGAACCCCCGAAATGGACGAAAGTCCATCTCGGGGGCGGTGACCATCATTCGTTAGTACAAATTGTTATCCCAGCGTTCAATGGTATTGTTGTACAAAGCTTTGTTTGCGAGATGCACGCATATTGCAGTCTTTGCACCTGTATTCACATTGGAGTCCGGCTTGGTTTTATTAATGATAGATTTATGAAAGTCTTTCAATGCGTAGTAAGTGCTGTCGTGTGGAGGCCCTTCTGAAGGGATAGGAATGCCACCATTCTTATCCCATACCATCTTGGTCGCACCGGTCACACCGTCAACCGTTTCCAGTTCTTTACGCATGCTGTTTTCAGGATAGTAAATCGCCTCATTGACCAGGAGCGACACTGTTCCTTTGGAACCCTTTATCCGGAACTGATAACTGTCACGCTCATTTGCCAGTGTAGTGCCGAAGTTACCGATCATGCCAGCTTTGGCATACCTGAACATCACCTGTACATTGTCGAACGTCTCCCGTCCATCCTTATAGAAATCAATGCCACCGGTGGCCATGATCTCATCCGGATTAGTATTAAATGCCCAGTTGATGAAGTCGATCTGGTGCGACAGCAGCTCAGCCATCAGTCCACCGGAGTAAGCCTTATACATCCGCCAGTTGATCTGCCGCTCCAGCGCAGGATCAGCAACGGGCCTGCGCCAGTTGTTGTTTCTGTCCCAGCGGCTCTCTACCTGTGTTACTTTGCCAAGATAACCCTCTTCGATCATTTGTTTAACACGATAATACACCGGGGCATACCGGTACTGGTGGCCTACCTGAAGCACCTGGTCTGGATGGGCATCCACAATTTTCACGAGGTCAAGCGCCTCGGTGATGTTATAGGTCATCGTTTTTTCAAGGTATACATGTTTGCCTGCTTTAAGCGCAGCAACGGCAATGGGAAAGTGCATGTTCAAAGGCGTCGCAATAAATACCGCGTCAATGTTTTTATTGTCCAACAGCGACTGGTAATCCTTGTAAGTCTTCCACTTTGCCTGCGGGCTTTGCTTCTTTGCTTCGTCGAAACGGAAGCTGAGCACGTCACAGATGCCAACTACCTCGAAGGCCTCCGGCAGTTCTCTGGAGATGTGGATCAGCCCCTTGCCTCTGTCGCCGCAACCAATTACACCAACCCTGATCTTTCTGTCAGCTGTTCCAAATGCAGCCAGCATCTGATCAGGCAAGAGTAATGAACCTGCCAGCAGACTGCCGCTTTGTATGAATGTTCTCCTGTACATCAGTTAATATTTAAACTCTTTGCCATCAACCATTACCCGTTGTCCCTTTTCATCGAAGGTAGCCTTTTTTCCTGTCCGTACCGCCGCATTGGTCATGATATTGGCAATGGAATGGTAATAACCGGCCTCCACAGGAGCATTGGGTGTTTTCCGGCTGCGTATACACTCCATCCAGTTGCGCATGTGTGCAGAGGTAAGCTTATCTCCACCGGTATTTGCTGAAGCAGCAACTTTCTCAACAGTATCCGTCAGTTTAAGCTCCGGAAGGAGATTGGGCTGCATTTGCATTGCCTTGGCAGCACCGGCTGAAAGACCTCCTTTTGGAGAAACCATATTGGTGATCAGGTTGAGCTCACCACCATTGGAGTAGTAGATTTCCGCAGGATTTTCGTCTCCATTGTGCATTCTTGAAGTGAACACCACCTGGAAGCCATTCTGAGGGTCATCAGCAGCACCATAGTCGAATACCGCAGTGGTGGTATCCCAGTTTCTTCTGCCGTCTTTCCACTGGTAGATTCCGCCATTGGCAACAACGCTTCTTGGGTGTTTCAGGCCAGTAAACCAGTGGACAGTATCAATCTGATGCGACATCCACTGTCCGGGCATACCCGATGAATAAGGCCAGAATAAACGGTACTCCAGGTACTTACGCGGATCCCATGCTTCAAAAGGCCTGTTGATCAGGAAACGCTTCCAATCCGTATCTTCCTGTTTTAGTTTTGCTACGAGTTCAGGACGCCTCCAGCGGCCCGGTTGGTTTACGTTCCAACTCAGCTCAACCATCGTGATGTCGCCAAACTTACCGTCTTTGATGAACCTTTCGGCGGCTACATAATTGCCGCCACTTCTACGTTGTGAGCCAATCTGAAGGATTTGATTAGACGCTTTCACCGCCTTTAACGCAGCTTTGGCATCGTCCATTGTTTCCGCAAAAGGCTTCTCACAATAGACATCACACTTGGCCTGTACAGCCTCAATGGCGTGTACCGCATGCTGAAAGTCGGCAGTACTGATGATCACGGCATCAATGTCTTTGAGCCCGTAGAGCTCCTCATTATTGCGGCATGCGGTAATGTCATGGCCAAACTTGTTCTTCAACAGGTCGACGCCCAATCCGCGGCGGTAATTCCATAAATCCGATACCGCTACCATATCGAAGTTAAGCTCCTTGTGGTGGTTAAGAAACGAGGGCAGGAGTGATTGCGCGAAGCGGTCGGAGAAACCGACCACACCTACCCGTACACGGTCGTTTGCACCGATGATATTTCCATAACTTTTCGCCGACATTCCCATGGTGCCGGCATAAGTACCAGCCACTGCAATGGCCGACTGTTTAATGAATTTTCTTCTGGATGATAACATGATGAAACTTATTTAAGTGTTTTTATTTTCAAACTTCTAAAAAATACCTGGTCGCCATGGTCCTGCAAGAGGACATGTCCCTTTTCCGCCATGCCGAAATTATTCCAGTCTTTGTACTTGCTGCCCGCAACCAGCGCCGTAAACTCCGGTGTGCCGCGCTCATACTCCAGTATCTTGTAACCGTTTAACCAGTATTCTATTTTATTATCCGGAAACACACGGATCAGTCCACGGTTCCATTCCCCGATTTTGCGCTGCGCATTAGGGATTTTTTTACTGGTCATGAGGTCGTACAAAGACCCCAATGTGCGGTTGCCGTTTTTGCCAAGCTTGGCATCGGGATGACGCTCATCGTCGAGTACCTGGTATTCAGGGCCTATTGCTGATCCTTTATTGCCTTCGGTTAAGGTGACAAAATATTTCACCCCACTATTGGCGCCGGGAGTCAGCTTGAAGTCGAACTTCAGCTCAAAAGCACCGTATTGCTTTTCGGTAACAATGTCGCCGCCATGAGTAGACTCACTGCCGTCAGACTTCACCACACTCAGCTCTCCGTCTTTAATCAACCACCCTGATTCCGGGAAAGTGCTTTTATAGGCACCACGCCATCCCTCAGTAGTACGGCCATCCCATAACAGGCTGTAACCTTCTGCTTTTTCCTGAGCGCTGAGGTCATTGGGAACCATATTCACCACAAAGATCTTATCTGCCTTTGAAGGTTTCAGGTTTTTGGTCTGGATCCTGATGTTACGCCAGCGGATCTGCTTTCCGGCAATCTCGTCTTTGCCAATGGAGTGTACCTGTAGGGCGATGAATCCGGCTGGGGTCATATTGTCCACCACATTTGCCGCAGGAACACCATTCACCCACGTTCTGATGCTATTTCCAATACATTCTATCCGGTATTTGTTCCATGATCCATTTTTAAAAGCCAGTTTTCCTTTTGGGTTGATGTCCATAGGGTAGAGCCAGCCTCTTCTCGCTTCATCGTAGATACCACCACTAAACTGCCGGTCGGAAGGATCTACTTCCACCTGGTAACCATGTACACGTCCGTTCTCATAGTCTGATTTACTTTCACTGCGGATTTGGATTCCTGAATTCATCGAAGGGTCTGCCATCAGCTCTACTTCCAGGATGAAATCGCCGTAATCGACATCTGTACATAGGAAAGAATTGGGTTCAGCACTTACAGTGGTACCGATAATCTCTCCATTGCGGACCTCATATTTTGCCTTTCCATTCAGCTGTTTCCATCCGCTGAGGTCTTTTCCATTGAATAGTTGCTGCCACTGCTGCGCTTTGAGGAGCGCCGGCTTACCGGTCAGCAACAAGGCTGCAATTAATAATACATGTTTTGGTTTCATTGCTTTGTGTGTTATAGGGTAAAAAGATTAATCATAAGGGTGATTATTGGTTGTTGCAAATTCATCGGTCAGTTTGTTCAGTTCAACAGCTCCGGGGATTTTTGTGTTGTTGATGAGGATCCGATACCGGAAGGTTACTGACTTACCGGGAGCAAGAGTGAGGTTCATTGTTTCCTTTCCATTGCTGAAAATATGCTGTCCTAAAGGGTTCTGGGCAAAAAGACCGTAACCACGTGCATGCCAGTACCCAGGGTAGCCCGGGTTTTTAGGATGATCCATAATGGTTATGCTCACTGCAGAGCCATCTTTTGTACCCGTAAGGCGACACCAGTTTGCCCGTGTTCCCCATACCTCATCACCGGCTTTACCGATGCTGTTGAGGTAGCTGCCACTGGTTACCGCCGGATCAGGACTGGCGATGGTCAGGCTGCCACGCTCACTTGTCATTTCCATGACCTCGTCGCTGGGCATTTCCAGCTCGCTGGCAACGCGGATCCCCAGCAGTCCATCTTTCACATCTTTAAAACGAACGGTATCATTGCTTGCGGTCAGGGTAGTGATGCGTTCAATCGTTCTTGATTTGTCAGTGCCGGAAAATATAAAACTGGTATGTTCTTCCAGCAATATACGGCGGTCCTGGCGCTCCCAGTTTGCCGTGTAACTCAGTCGCCCTTCTCTTTTTCCTTCCTTCATCTGCGTCACCTGTACCGATCTGATCCAGCCATAACGTGATTTCCTTTCCGCGGGAATAGCGTAGGAGTTGTTCCAGAAATCAATACCGTTTACATCCTCGTAGGTAAACCATAACCCCGCCTGGTGTGGGTGGTCAATGCGCTCGTCCTCCCGGGGGTTCAGCGGAAAACCTCTGGTAATAACCGCGTCGTTGGCAGCATGAATAGGAAACAATACCGGCTTTTCCAGTGAGTCTGAAAAGACAAAACTGCTGAAGTACTTGCCATCCACACCGATATCAATCCTGGAGGTATTGATGTGATGCAGAAAGCTGATGCGCTTACTTTGTGCATGAAGTTGCAACTGCAGAAAGCAGCAGGCCACGATCAAATATTTGTTCATATTCCGGTTAGTTCTTTAGAAACACAGTACATTGCAAGAGATGATGATGCTCTGCCAGTCTCATCATGCTAATATAAATTTCTCAGGCCATAAAGCGGCTTTTTATAGCTAAATTGAACCGAAAAAATTACGATAACGTTGGAGTAGATGATGGACCGTAAACGATTTCTAAATTTGATGCTTGCCACTACAACGGTAAGTATACCATTCTATACATCTGGATTTTCCCACAGAAAACAGGAACCTCTTTCGGACATACGGCTGCCTTCGTATTTAAAAGCGGGGGACACCATCGGCATCACCAGTCCGGCAGGTTTCATTACCTTGGCCGAAATCAGGCCCGCAGTGGAGCTGATACAAAGCTGGGGATTTAGGGTAGTTATTGGCGAAACCATTGGCCGTCGTGATTTTACCTTTGGCGGGACTGATCAACAACGTGCAGAAGACCTTCAGATGATGCTGGACAATAACGCTGTCCATGCCATTATGTGCGCCAGGGGAGGTTATGGTACAGTAAGAATCATCGATCGGCTGGATTTCTCGAGGTTCCGGCAGCATCCGAAATGGATCATCGGTTTCAGTGACATTACTTTACTGCATTGCCACCTGAATAGCCACATCGGTATTGCGTCAATACATGCCAAAATGTGTAATAGCTTTCCTTCTGACTGGCTCAATGCGGATCCTGTACAAATACAAACGATTTTGTCCATCCGTCAGGCGCTGAGCGGTGAGCGCATCACCTATACTGCGCCCTCCAGTCCTGCAAATCGTGAGGGTAGTGCTGAAGGACAACTTGTTGGAGGAAACCTAAGCATCATAGAAACGCTCGCGGGCAGTAGTTCTGATCTGGATACTGCCGGCAAGATCCTCTTCCTGGAAGATACCGGTGAATATTTATACAGCATTGACCGTATGTTGTGGAACCTTAAAAGAAGCGGGAAGCTCGCCAGGTTAAGGGGACTCATCATCGGTGGCTTTAAAGTAAAACCTGACGACGCAGGCGAGGAGTTCGGGAAATCCATTTACGAAATCGTTATGGAGAAAGTCGGAGACTATCAATACCCGGTATGTTTCGGCTTCCCGGTAGGCCATCAGCGGGAAAATTACGCGCTGAAATCCGGAGTGCATCACCGGCTAATCGTCGATCCAAGCGGGGTAACACTGAGTGTGCCATAGGCGATTTCCTGCGCACTTTTTTTCTTCTTGCGACTAAACCATGATTTGACTTTACTGAAGGCATTGGTAACTTTTTCCTTTGGTTTCCTGGTGTACTTACTTACCAGATAACCGGGCGTAAACTGGTGTATGTACTCTTTAACATCATCCTTGATTTTTGTTTCCTGCAGCCGGCAGCTAATCTTCAGTTCTGCCTTCATATTGCGGAGGTCAGTGAGATTGTTGATGTCATCGTAGTTGTATATCTTTCCCATTGTATAGATTATTTAGATTTGGTGTGTATCAGCCCTGAACTAAGTGGTAGGAGCGGAACCTGTTATACGTGCTCTACATGGTCTTCAAAATCACTATTGTCCCTAAACCGGTTGCTGATGGATTGTTTCACATGTTCTTTGATGTTGTCCAGCTGTTCGAGCTGCCCCTGCGTCAGGTCCTGCAGTTCATAACCTGCATCCTTAATTGACAAACTAAGCTCATCTCTGGTATCTTTCCCCTTTAGCGGAGCAAGTAGCAGTCCCAATGCAGCACCCGCAGCCATTCCTGCCAATACTCCGATCAGTATTTTTGTATTTCCGTTCATATTTATTTCTACGTCCTTATACAATATAAACTTACCAGCGCCGAATTTGTTTCCAGAATTCCTAACTTTAGGCTTTCTTCAATACTGAACCCATTGACAAATATCCCATCCATAAGATTATCAACACTGACAGCTCAGATACAGCAGACACTAGATGGGGTATTCGGAAACATGAGCTTTTGGGTGATTGCTGATATCAGCAATTATACCTATAAGGTACAGAGCAATTATCATTATTTCGAACTTATAGAGAAAGATAGTGGCTCCTCGCGGGTAGTTGCCCGTATTGCGGGCAGAGCATGGGGCAATGCCTCGCTGCACATCCGCAATTTTGAGAAAACTACAGGTCAGCAGTTTAAGAATGACATCAATGTGCTTGTCCAGGTGTCCGTGCAATATAATCCTTCGTTTGGTCTTCAGCTGAACCTTCTTGATATCGACACCAGTTTCACACTTGGAAAGTTTGAACAGCAAAGGAAGGAAACGCTGGAACGCCTTGTAAGGGAAAATGGCGATTTTATACAGCGTAATGGGGAACAGTATTTTACAAGGAATAAAGGATTGCGGTTCAATAGGGTACTGCAGCGGATTGCGGTACTTTCTTCGGACACCTCCGCAGGATTTCAGGATTTTAAACATACATTGGAACACAATCCTTTCGGGTATCATTTTGATGTCGATGATTATTTCACATTGGTACAAGGCGAGGGCAATGCCCGCCAGTTTTTATCCAGGCTAATTGCGGTATTTGAGTCTCAAAAAAAATACGATGCACTGGTGATCATCCGGGGAGGTGGCGCGCAGTCGGACTTTGTAATGTTCGACAATTACGAGCTGAACAGGGCGATCGCTAAATTTCCGATACCGATCATCACAGGGATTGGACACCAGAAAAATGAGACCATTGCCGACCTGATGGCCCATACCTCTACAAAAACACCTACCAAGGCTGCCGAGTTGCTGATTGCCCACAACAGACATTTTGAAGAGCAGCTGCTGAATATGCAGCAAACTGTCCTGATCCGGACATTTCAAATGATCAACCTGCAGAAAGACCGGTTAGGACAGCTCAATCAACTGACCATCAATACCAGTAAAAATCTGCTCCATGAGCACCACCGTCTGCTCATGAACCGTTCAAATATGCTCATCAGCAACCCAAGGGTGCTAATGGCCAATAAACAGAAAGACCTTGGAAACCTGGTGATCAATATGAAGACCTACAGCAGGATGTACTTTCAGAACAAACAGGCAAACATAGCTCATTTTGAGTCGCTCGTGAAAATGATGAGTCCAAAGAACATCCTCAATAAGGGTTTTGCATTGCTGATGCGAGATGGTAAGATCACGAGCGATGCATCCGCTATAGAACCGGGAACGGAGCTTACCGTTCATCTCGCATCTGCAATATTAAAAACAACAGTAAAATCTAAATCAACGAATGATGGAAACGAATTTAACCTATGAGCTTGCCTACAGAGAGCTGGCGGAGATCACGCAGGAATTAGAAACAGAGGCTGTTTCTGTAGATGTACTGGCTGAAAAAGTAAAAAGGGCATCCGAGCTCATCGGCTTTTGTCAGGGAAAACTACGGGCAACGGAAACTGAAGTCAACAAGATTATCAAACAGATGGAAAATGAAAAGTAGGATTACAGCCAATGGTTTGCCTGGTACCAGCGTATCGTTTCTTTAACCCCATTTTCCAGATCATATTGGGGCTTGAAGTTTAATTCCTCTACCAGCGCCTCGATGTCGCACGCCCAATTGACAGCGGTCAGCTCAGCCATTTTTTCTTTATTCAATGCCGGCGTGTCTTTTCGGTTTTTATAAATAAAATCCATTACTGAGGCCAGCATCCCTACAAATGATACCGGTAAATGTATGCGAAAGGCTTTTTTGTGTAGGGTCTTCTTTACCTCGTCGGCAAGCGCATATCTACTGTAACCTCTTCCGTCGGAGATGTTGTAACTCCTGCCGGTTAAGCCGGAGCTCAGTGCAGCGACAATTGCTGCAGCAAGATCTTTCACGTAAATGAAGCTTAGTTGTTGCCCAAAGCGACCAATATGTGGATCAATCCCTTTGTTGATCGTATTGATGATGATGAAAAGGTCCTTCTCCCTCGGCCCGTACACGGCAGTAGGACGGATCGTGATCAGAGGAAGCCCCGAAATGTCCGCCAGGTATTGTTCTGCTAATAATTTACTGCGTCCATAATTGGTAACCGGCGAAGGAACAGCGTCTGCGGCAATTGATTTTGAAAGATCTGAAATCGGTCCTATAGCTGCGAGACTGCTGACCAGAACAAACTTCTCAAGCGGAATTGCTGCCTCCTTTGCTGCAAGGGCAAGATTTTTCGAATAGGTTGCATTTACCTTATTGTAGGCTTCCAATGTTTTAGCCTTGGTGATGCCGGCTGCATGAATGATGTAGTGGTATTGCCCTGTTTCCAGTTGTTCTTTAAGCCGGACGGGATCCTGGTAATCCAGGTTGACGTAGTGGATCGGGAGATCCAATAAATGCGACCTGTCCGTTTCGGGGCGGACGGCCGCATGTACTTCAAGTCCTGCTTCCAGCGCTTTATTAATCAGGTGGTAGCCCACAAAACCAGTAGCGCCGGTAATGAGTACTTTTTTTATCATATTGACTTCTCAAAAAGTCTGTATTTTCTATATAATTTGCCGCCGATCTGCTCAATAGCGCTGTTCATCAAGTCGTTGTGATCCAGCATCCAAGATGCTTCGGCGTATTCGAATTTCTTGTCCTGAAATGCCTTGATAATCGAACCATACAAACAGGCCTCTATACCCATCTTACGATAACCGTCAACGACTCCAAGAGCCATGATCCTTAAGCCTTTGACTTTACGTTTGTACCATAGCAACTTCAATAATCCCAAAGGAAATAACCTGCCTCTCTTTATTTTGATCAGGGCAGTATTAATATCCGGGATTGCAAGAGAGAACGCAACAAGTTTACCTTCCTGTTCAGCAACATACACAAAATCAGGATCAATGATGAGCTTCAGGTCATTTGCAAGGTATTCGAATTCTTTATCTGTTGTCGGCACAAAGCCCATGTTTTTATCCCAGGCTTTATTGTATACTTCACGAACTTTCGTTACTTCATTCTTGAAATCCTTCATGTTGATTTTACGAATGATGATCTTGTTGCGCTTCAGTCTGGATTCCAGCGCAGCAACAAGCCTCATAGACCGATCGTTATAATCACCGGCAAAAAACTTGTAAGCACGGAGGTCCACTTTTTTTGAAAAGCCCGCATTTTCTATCAGTTGAAGATAGTAGGGGGGATTGTAAGGCATCTGCACTACCGGAGGCCCGTCAAATCCCTGTATCAATAGGGCGTTGACTTCATTTGTCGAGAAGTTCACGGGGCCCATCATAGAGGTCAGCTGGCGTGCTTTCAGCCATTCCCTTGCTGCAGTAAATAGGAGGTCAGCAACTTCCTGGTCGTTAATGCAGTCGAAGAATCCCCAGTGCCCCTCAGTGGCCTCGTATATTTTATTGTGGTTGTTGTTTTGTATAGCCGCAATCCTTCCTACCACTTTGTCACCTTCATAGGCAAGAAAACACTGCAATGAAGAATGTTCAAAGAAAGGGTGTTTGCCCGGCGTGAGCAAGTCGCGCTGAGCAATGAAAAGTTCCGGAACATAATTTGGATCTCCCTGATACAGGTCGTGAGGAAAATCAATAAAAGCAGCTAACTGTGTTTTGTCGTTTACAGCGACGATCTTCTTCATATAGCTACCTGAGAAGGTTTCAGATCTACTTCCTTGGCTGCCGCCGCAATTTTATCTACAGCCTCTTCAATCTGCTCGAAAGTATGAGTTGCCATTAAAGAGAACCTGATCAGCGACGCATCAGATGGGACAGCAGGGGACACAACCGGATTCACAAAGATGCCATTATTGCTGAGGATATTTGTGATCAAAAATGTTTTATCATTATCTCTGATGTACACAGGAATAATCGGGCTGTCGGTATGACCAATGTCGAATCCTGCCTCTAGTAAAAGCTTTTTTGCATAATTGGTATTTGCCCAAAGCTGATCGATACGTTCTGGTTCTGACTCGATGATGTCAAGTGCCGCAATTACACTCGCCACAGCAGAAGGAGGCATACTTGCGCTGAACATCAATGATCTTGCACGGTGTTTTACATATTCTATTGTCTCTTCTGTACCAGCGATGAAACCGCCCAGCGAAGCAAGTGATTTACTGAAGGTACCCATGATCAGGTCAACCTGGTCGGTGAGGCCAAAGTGTGAAGCCGTACCTGAGCCATTAATGCCGATAACCCCCAGGCTGTGTGCATCATCCATCATGATATTTGCACCAAACTCTTCGGCGATTTTCACAATTTCAGGTAATTTTACAAGGTCACCCTCCATACTGAAAATACCGTCAGCGACGATCAGCTTTGCAGCATCTTCGGGTAAACGGCTCAGTTTTTTTCTCAGGTCATCCATGTCGTTGTGCGCATATTTGATAGAGCGTGAAAAAGACAACCTGCTGCCATCAATAATGGATGCATGGTCATATTCATCAAGAATCAGGTAGTCATTTCTATCCAGCAGGCATGAAATTACGCCGAGGTTTACCTGAAAACCAGTACTGAAAAGCACAGCAGCTTCTTTGCCTACGTAAGCGGCAAGTCTTCTTTCAAGCTCGATATGGATGTCCAGTGTTCCGTTCAGGAAACGGGAACCAGCACAGCCAGTGCCATATTTGTCGATGGCCTGTTTTGCAGCTTCTTTAATTTTTGGGTGGTTGGTTAGTCCAAGATAGGAGTTAGAGCCAAACATCAGCACCTTCTTCCCATCTATAACAACTTCTGTGTCCTGTCCTGATTCAATGGCCCGAAAATAAGGGTATAAGCCTCTTTCCTTGATTGCTGTAGCGTCTTTAAAAGCTGCTATCCTATCGTGTAATTTTTTGCGCATGCTAGTACTAATATATTTAGATCACGGAGCTTCTTTTTGTAAATGGTTTTTAAAGAGAAATTAATAGCTCTGTCTTTAATAATTTCTTTCGCCAAGTCTTTTTAATTTTGACAATTTTGTCAAACAAATAAAAACTTCCCAAATCTAAGATCATAAACACAGAAAACAAAACATTGAAGTCATCCAAGTTTGAATATATTACTTTTTAAAACAAAATTTACAATTTTCTTATAATTTCTTTGGGTGTTCCCGTCTTTTAGAATTTTTAAAAATACAGAATTCTTTCCGGGCAAAATGATATAATTTGAAAAAAGACAAAATTTGCTATGCGTTAACTTTAAGGCAATAACAGGGGATGAGCGAATTCTTCAGTGATAAAATTAAAACATTTGAATTGTTTTCAGGGTTATCCTTACCAGGATAAACAGGCTAACATCACTTGCTTCAACATCAATTTTATTTTAACATAATGGATCAGAAAATTATCAGTCTCTATGATGCGTATACCCACAGTAGCATCAGCAGGAAAGCGTTTATGAGAAAACTCGCCCTCCTGGCGGGAAGCACGGCAATGGCAATGACCATACTTCCTCTTTTGGAAAACAATTATGCAAGAGGGGCCAGGGTAGATGATCAGGAGCTTGATACGGAAATGGTCAGCTATAAAGGAGATGATGGCGAGGTAAAAGCCTTTCTGGCCAAGCCTAAAGGAAAGAAGAATTTAGGAACAGTATTGGTGATCCATGAAAACAGAGGGCTGAACCCACACATCATTGAGGTGACAAAGCGGGTCGCGCTAGCTGGATTTCTTGCCCTGGGCGTGGATGCCTTATCCCCGTTGGGAGGTACACCGCAAGACGAGGACAAAGCCAGGGAGATGATCGGTAGACTTGATGCAGATAAAAACCTTCAGAATTATCTGGATGGGCTTGACTTCCTAAGGAAGCACAAGGACGGAAATGGCAAAGCCGGATGTCTGGGCTTTTGCTGGGGAGGGGGGATGGCCAATAAACTAGCGGTAAATGATCCCACACTGCTGGTTGCAGTCTCCTACTATGGTGCACAGCCAAAGACAGAAGATGTGCCAGCGATCAAATCCAGCATCATGTTACATTACGGTGGCCTCGACGAACGCATTAATTCAGGAATTCCGCCCTACGAAGAGGCCTTGAAAAACAACCATATAGATTATCAGCTATTCATCTACGAAGGTGTCAATCATGCTTTTAATAACGACACTTCGCCTACAAGATTCAATGAGGCGGCGGCGGGGCTTGCCTGGCAGCGTACGATAGATTTATTTAAAATTAAGCTCAGCTGATGTTTGCCGGAGCTGATTTTGAAAAGATGCTGATCGGGGAGCAGGAATGGACGTTCATCCCCCAGATCCTGATACGCACATTGGTTATGTACCTGGTGATTCTGCTGAGCCTACGGACGCTCGGAAAGCGGGGCGTAAAACAGTTGTCCGTATTCGAGCTGGTGGTCATCATTGGGTTGGGCTCTGCAGCTGGAGATCCCATGTTCTATAGTGAGGTGGGACTGCTTTCTTCCATACTGGTATTTCTGGTGGTCGTGATTGCTTACCGGCTGACCGCCTATCTGGTGAATAAAAATAAAAAGATTGAAATCCTCCTGGAAGGGAGTTGCACCTGCCTGATCCAACACGGCCGCTTTGCCATCCATAATTTTGAAAAGGAAAATCTTGCCCAGGATGAATTTTTCTCGGAACTCCGCCTCAAGAGTATCGCTCACCTCGGGCAGGTGGAACTGGCCATTATAGAGACTTCCGGCAGCATCAGCGTTTTCTATTATCCCGATAAGGAAGTGAAGTATGGTCTGCCCATCCTGCCGGAGCTGTTCTGCCAAAAGATGGTTAATATCGAAAGAAAGGATTTTTATTCCTGCAGTTTTTGTGGCCACACGGAGCTCATAGCTACCACAGGCCAGCATTACTGCCCCGTATGCACAAAAAAAGAATGGGTGAAGTCCATCCAAACCTTAAGGATGAGTTAATTGAAAAAAATATACTGCTGCCAAAACAATATGAGACATTCGCTGTTCTAATAATTAATTGATAATTATACTTATAACTGACACTAGCATTGGAAATTAACCAGAAAATGCGTAACTTTGTGTAAATTTTTAAACATTAATGAAGATATTTATTACAGGCCTTCCTTTAGAAGTAGGGGAAGATGAATTAACAGCCGTATTTGGTGATTTCGGTCAAGTAAAATCACTTAGGATTATCAAAGATCGCGAGACTGGGCAAAGTCGTGGATTTGGTTTTGTGGAAATGCCAGTAGAAGAAGAGGCAAAAGAAGCAATCAAACGCATGAACGGTGGCGATTACAATGGTAATCGTATCAAAGTTGCTGAAGCTCAGGAAAAACCAGGTACCGGTGGTGCTGGTGGTGGTTTCAAACGCAACAACCGTACAGAGAAAAGCTATTAATTAGCTTTTTTCTTTTACAAAATACGATGTATTGAAGATTTTAGAATAATCTATCATAGGCAGCAAGTATGTTCTTTATTGAACATGTTTGCTGTTTTTTTTTGGATAAATCCCACCATTCATGTTAAAGAAATACCCCTTGTTTCACCTGGGCTTTTTTACCGTATTCGCAATTCAGGTGATTGCGGTACTTGCCGACCTGCGTCCTTTAATATCGGCCACAAAACCATTGATCTGCATGCTGATGATGGCTGGGTTGTACGGGGAAACGAAACTCAAAGGACGCTTTCATAAAAGAATCTTCAGCGGGCTTTTTCTTGCACTTGTAGGAGATCTGTTCCTGCTCTGCAACGATAGTGGCGCAAATTATTTCAGCTATGGCCTCGCGGCATTTTTCCTCAGCCATATCTGTTACATCCGTGCTTTTTATCTTGACTTTAGCTCTGCACCTGAGCTGGATAAAAAAGGGGCAAGGCTTGCGATTTTATTGTGTGCGACCTGTAGCGTGTCCTTTTACCTCTTCATCAGGTCTCATCTGGGGGCAATGAAACTACCTGTACTTGCATACCTTATTGTCATTAGTGTCCTGGTCATGATGGCTGCATTTCGCCGGTTTAGGGTAAATAACATAAGTTTTAACCTCATCCTCATTGGCGCAGTCATCTTTACCTTATCTGATGCATTGCTGAGCCTGGACAAATTTGTGATTCCTTTTAAAGGCGCTGAGTGTTGCATTTTGGCAACCTATATGCTTGCGCAATACCTCATCACCCTCGGTGCTATCGAAAGAAGACTGCTCTTAAAAGATTAATTGATCTTTTTCTCTTTATCCAGGATCGTAAATACCTGAACCAGACGCTGCCCATCCTCGTCTACCAGTGTAAGTGTGTGTTTTCCGGCTGACGGACTTATGGCGATCTGATGGTAACCCTGCGTGGTCGCTACAAATTCATCGTCGATGTGCCAGTAAATTTTAGCCCTATCATTGCGGTGGGTCGCATTAAAGACGACCTTTCCACGTGTGCCGTCAAATTCAACTGGAACATAAATGCTGGAGTTATTTTTTGGATAGATCATGTCCATCACATACCCGCTATTCTGATCCCCACAGCCTGGTTTCCAGGGTGGTAACGACTTGTAATCGCTGTTTTTGATTTTATAGTAATACTCCATCGCGGGAGGCAATATAAACCAGGACCGGTGCTGCATCAGCGATGGAGATTCACAATGGTCCGTTACCCGGTACGTTCCACTGTGGTCCAGATGGACCATTTTATGGTAGGGGCAGAGCGCGGTCTTCTCCGCAGCCGGGGAGACGAGTATGGTTTTGACCTCAGCGCAATATTCCCCAGCCTTATATCCGCTCTGGCGGCATACCCGCATTTTTTTAAGTTGATTACCTGGGGTGGAGAACCATTTTTTATCAGGCAGTAACTTGAAGATATCAAAGAGTACAGGAGCGGCGACATCGATTCCTGTCAGGCCTGGGCGACCTTCTCCATCGGCATTGCCCACCCATATACAAACCACGTAAGCAGGGTTGAGCCCCACGGCCCATCCATCCCTGAAGCCGAAACTGGTTCCTGTTTTCCAGGCAATGCGGCGCGAAGAGGAGAACTGTTCCCATAATCCTTCCTCACCGGGTCTCATGAGTTCTTCCATAGCGTTGAAAGTATTCCATATCGCACCATAGTCAAAGATGCCGTTGCGCTCCGTTTGATACTGGTCAAACCGCTGGTCTCTTTTTCGTTCGAAATACCGGGGTGTATCATAATCGCGAGGATTATATTTGCCCCCGTAATCATTGTAGTGGTTCAGGCTCCTCGCCATGCCCATATAAGTTTTCGCAAGGTCCCACATCGTCACCTCACTTCCTCCAAGGATAAGGGAGAGCCCATAATGGTCAGCAGGCCGGTTCAGCGTGCTGATGCCCAGCTTTTTCAGCTTATCATAAAAACGCGGGTATTTATAATTTTGCAGCATCTTCACTGCCGGGATATTCAGCGAACGGCTCAGCGCCCTGTCGGCAGGAATGGCACCATCATATCCGAGGTCGTAATTTTGCGGCGAATAGCCACCAATCTGCGTTGGTATGTCAGGAATGAGCGTTTGAGGAAGAATAAAGCCATCATTTAACATGCTTGCATACAGCAGTGGTTTTAGGGTACTTCCCGGACTTCTGGGTGCCCTAATCATATCAACATGACTTTCCAGCTCTTTATTTTCTGGTTGATAGTGATTGCCGGTATAGGCTGCAACAGTGCCATCTTCAATATTGAGGACCAGTGCTGCAATGTTGTTGATGTCATTTGCCCGGTAGCGGTTTTGGTATCGTTTGAGGATGGCATTTACTTTTAGCTGCAGGTCGTAATCGACAGTGGAGGTCATCCTTGTTCCCGCTACCTTCAGCTGTCTGCGTTCTTCTTTGAACCTGTTGAGCAGGTGAGGTGCATGCTGCGGCAGCGGCTGTGGTTTGCCTGGAATAGGCTCCAGCTTAGACAGATTAGCTGTAGCAGGGTCGATGATGCCCATCGACGCAATTTTATCCAGCAGGTCGTTTCTTTTTTTGATCAGACGGGCAGCATTTTTTCCCGGATGCACCAGCGAAGGACTATTGGGCAGTACGGCAAGCGTGGCCATTTCTCCCCATGACAATGAATTTGCGGGTCGGCCAAAGTAGCGCCAGGAAGCGGCTTCCAGGCCTACCACATTACTCCCAAAAGGGGCATTGGCCATGTACAGCGAAAGGATTTCGGTCTTTGAATGACTAAGTTCCAGTCTGAAGGCCAGGAGGAGTTCAATAATTTTCTGTGTAAACGTGCGGGACTCACGTCTTGAAAGGCGTATCACTTGCATGGTCAGCGTGCTGCCGCCACTAACAACAGCACCGGCCATGAAGTTCTGGCGCATTGCACGTCCCATTGCCATGACATCCATACCCGGATGGTGGTAAAAACGCTTGTCCTCAAACGCGATGATGCAACTGGCAAACTTCTCAGGCACACTGTCTACTGCCGGAAAACGCCACTGTCCATCACTGGCAATAGCGGCGCTGAGCAGTGTCCCGTTAGCGGCCTCAATGACATAAGAAGTGGGGCTTTTAAATAATCTTGCCGGTAAAGCGAACCAAAACCACAGCAGCAGTATTACACAGCATACATCGCTGACCAGTAGTTTTGGTTCGTAAGGAAACTTTTTCAACATCTTACTTGATCACCTGAACCCATTTACCCGAAGCAGTAGCTGTAATGTTGTTGTTGTACATGGCTTCGCACTGTACGGCCGACAGATAATACTTGCCAATATAAGACGCATTCAGCAATACCTTATAGGTTACGGCCTCAAACTCACGCAGGTTGAAATAAGTAAACACACGGTCATCCCTGATGTCACGGTAAGTATACGGAGACGATGCAATGATACTCTCATTGTCGTTCAGCCTCGTGTTGATGATTTCCCAACCTGACGGAAAAATCTGTGTCAGTGCCATCTGTTCATAATAGCCCATCTTACCAGGGTTTTTTATGGTCACCTCCGCATAGAAATCAGTGCCTTGTTTCAGGGTTGAAGGATCAAGTACTTTACCATTCAAAAGTTTATAATTAACATCCATATCGAGCGCATCTGCATTGTTAGGCAGAAAATCATTCTGACCCGCCGAAGGTTGTCCCTGTAGGATGATCCTCGCAAACAAGACCCGGTCGCCGGTATTGCTGACCGATACTGAGGAGCCTTTGAAAGTCAGGTTATTGGTGCTCAGGAACTGTTTGGTATTCACCGATCCTTTCTTTCCGTCGATGGTAAAGTCATATTTCAACGAGTTGCTGCCTGCATTGGCACCACAGAATTTAGCCACCGCAAGAAGACTGTAAGCCGTGGTCTGGGTGCTGTACCATTCATTCTGACCCAGCCTGGTTGCCAGCGGCTGAATCAGCTTTGCTGCATCAGCTTTACGTCCAAGCAGCGTCATGGTTTCCAGGATCATGGCCTGGTCTCTCAGGTCTGAGCCATAGGTACCACCCAATTGCTGATAGGGCTCAATTGTAAAGGTCAGTCCTTTGATGAGGTTATTGGCGGCCTCTGTCTGCCCGGCCAGTTTGTAGGCTGCAGCAAGACGCCATTTGGCACTTACCGAAAGGTACTGGAAACCTCTGAGCCTGTTCATCGCGGCCATCTCCGGTCTTTTAGCCAGCGCCAGCACGTACAGGCGGTAGGACTGCGACAGGTCACCTCCGTAGAAATTGGTACTGTTTGGCGACCAGTTAGCGGCCTTAACCTTGAGGTACCTCAACAGCTCATCGATCATGCCTACAGGCAGGGTGTAACCAGCCTCCTGTGCTTCAACGAGGAAGTGGCCGGCATAGTTGCTGCCCCACTCATCGGAAGAAGGGCTGCCTGGCCAGTAAGCCAAACCTCCGTCGGTAGTCTGGAAGCCCTTTAGCCTGTTGATGCCCGCTTTAACATTCCGTTCCTTATTGGCCTTCTGCTGTTCGGTCATCGGGCTCAGCTTGTCCAGGAACAACTGAGGGAATACGCTGGAAGTCGTCTGTTCAACGCATCCATGGGGATATTGCATCAGGTAGGACAGTCGTTTTTTCAGGTTAACAGGAGGAATGGACGACAGTTCCAGGCTACCTGAGTTGGTACCCGCCATACCCACAGGCTGATAACCTGTAGACCAGTTTTCTCCAGGGTTGACGATGGCCGATAATACATTAGTAACGTAAGGGTTTGGATTTCTGATGTCTAACTCTACATCATAACTCGTCTGCTCTGCGCCACTTTTAGCGATAAGTTTTAATTTGGCAACTCCAGTGATTTCAGGTACGGTAATTTCATAATAAGCCATCTGCTCGCCCGGCTGGTTAAACTGTAGCTGTTGAACCTTGCTGCCCGCCACCTGTAAGTTCGTTGTCTGAAGTTGAAGGGTTACCTTCCTAAGGTTCTTCTCGGTCGCAAAGACCGTTGCAGGTAGCGTAAAACGCTCCCCAGGCCCAATTACCCGCGGCAGTGTTGCGAGCAACATGAGTGGTTTTTTAACCTGTACCGATTTTTCCGCGACACCGTAGGCACCGTCCTGTCCTGCAACCACCATGGCACGTACGGCACCTATATATTGAGGCAACTTGAAGCGGTGGGTTTTACTTTCACCTTTAGCAATCGTAAAAGGCCCCATGTATTTCACCACAGGTACAAACCGATTGGCCTTTGCGGGGTTTAGGTTTTTGTTGATGCTCCCGTCACCACCAATGCTCAGGATCCTTTCCAGGTTGCCGCCCCAGGCACCAAGGACATAGTCAAACAGGTCCCAGGTTTTCACGCCCAGTCCTTCACGTGCATAAAAGATCCCATGTGGGTCAGGAGTTTTAAAGCGCGTCAGGTCCAACAGCCCTTCGTCTACGATGGCGATCGTATAGGTCATGGCCTTGCCATTTTGCTCTGAAACCGTAAGACTGCTTTCAGTTTCCGGTTTGATCTTGTCGGCCATTCTGATGACCGGCTTCAGGATCGTTTGGGGATCTTCAACCAATAGTGGGATGGCACCATACATCCGGATCGGAAGGTCATTCGCGGTCTGTGCGTGCGGTTGCAATAACGTCACATTGGCAAAAACGTTAGGAGCCATGTCCTTTTCTGCTTTGAACTTAACCTGTGTCTGGCCGGCTTCGGTATCGGTCCAGAAGGTTTTCAATACCTTACTTCCATTTTCAATGGAGATCAGCGCACGTCCACCTTTCCCTGAAGGAATGGTCAGAACAATTTCCTCGCCAACCTTAAACTTCGTTTTATTGGCAGTGAAGGAAAGCATGGAAGCTTCCGTTGGGTTGTTCCCCTGCTCACGCTGTGCCCATCCTGGCCAGTCTATGTACACGGATTTACCGGTTACGTGGCCACCATTGCTGCCTCTGACGAGGATCAGGTAACGACCCCATTCTGGCTCGTCGATGCGCAGGTTCCATTTACCTTTACCATTGCTAAGGGCGACATTAGCCTTTTTGATGAGCTTGTTATAGGAATTCTGGGTAAAATTGGCCAGGTAGCTTTCATTGTCCTGTTCCCACCACCAGCGCCACTGTACTTTATAAAGTTCCACTTCCACCGTTTTGTATCCTTTGAGTAAGGCTCCATTGCGGTCAACATTAACGATATCTATTTCATGGTCCTTGCCGGTCACCAGCATCCCACTTAACTTGTCTCCTTCGGGTGTCTTTACACCGTAATAGTTGTCATAAACATGATAGGGAATACTGAAATTATCGATGCTGAAGTTACCACCTGCCTCAAAAACTTTGGTAGTAAAGTTTGCCCTAAGCATACCCGGTGCACTGTTGTTTTCATTGAGGTTGGTATTTACCACAGCTGTGCCGTTTTCGTTTAGCGTGCCTTCGAAGATCGTTTTCACCTGCGATTCAAATGAAACGGTAGGATTATCAAACTGATAACCACTGAAACCTTTAAACGTGGTCTCCATTGTATTCAGGTTGACGTCTACTTTGGCCTTTAAGTGTTTCCCCGGCGCTCCGAACAACCAGTTCGCAGCTAGGGAAGCTGTGGAGCTGGCACCGATGCCAAGGTATGGCCTGTTACCGATGTCGAAGTTGATTTTCAGCCTGTTGGGCATCACCGTTTCGATTTTGATCGTCTTGGAGAATGTCGAGCCACCGGCTTTTACTTTCGCCAGCCAGTTTCCTGTAGGTGCCGTGGACTCTGTAGCGGTACGGAAGGCATAAAAACCATTCAGCGGTTTACCATTGATGGTTCTTTTTACCAGCTGGCCCTGTGGGTTGTATAATTCAAAGGTCACTGGGTAAGCACCAGGAAGTTTTTTGAGTTTGTCCTCAAGGATGAATGACAGGAATACAGAATCTCCGGGACGCCATACGCCACGTTCCCCATAGATGAAACCTTTAAGTCCATTTTGTACCACATCTCCACCCACATCAAAGCGGCTTAGCGGGAGTGAGCTTCCATCGTCAAGCTTAAGGTAACCACGTTCGTCACCGTGTTTTGCAATGAGCAGGAAAGGTTTTCTTTTAAGATCGAATGCAGCCATGCCATCTCCATCTGTCTGAATCGTATGGATCACCTGACGCTGGTAGTCCAGGAGCTCGAGGGTGACGCCACTCATGGTCTTGGCCGTAAGCAGGTCAGTAGCGATGATCAGCATGCTGTTATCGTTGCCACGTTTCGCAATCAGCCCGATGTTCGAGGCGATCAGGTTTCTGCTTGCCCATTTGTCGTTGGTATAATAGGATGGAGTGCAGGGGTTATCACGGTCCGACCAGCTGTAGCGCTCCGGATAGTAGCTGTTGTAACGCTCCCAGAAGTCATCATCCTCATCAATTTTTTCTCCGTAACCATAATATTCACCGTCCGACTCAGCAGCATCATCTTGTATTTCTGCACATTTAAATGCATTATATTCCTGCCTGAAACCAATTGTCACACGGTACATGGCACCGGGTTCAGTTTTCATGATCTTATCGAGATCCAGGGTAAAACGGTGTTTTTTATGCAGGTCCAGCGAACGGTCTTCGTCAAGACGGATAGTCTTCTGCAGCACTGGTTTTCCAACGCGGCGAAGTTCAGACCCATCCCGGTAGCCGTTGGTCTGGAAAAACTGAGGGATGTTGTTTTCATATACCTTGATGATGGTCACATCTACCGCCTTCAGGTTTACTGCCTCAAAAGGCAGTACCAATTTGCCGGAGTTCGGAATGATGGACCCACTGCCGGCGATGGTTACCGATGGGTTTTTATTCTCAAAGACCACATTAGCCGTTTTACCGGTCTGAAGGACTTTGCTATTGATATTTTCAATGCCCTCATTGACCGTCAATGTGTAATTACCTTCAAGCGGTGTTGGTGCATATATTTTCACCTGACTTCCGTCAATGGTAAACCGGAGGTCTGTCAGCTCCCCAAGGCTGAGTAAGCCATTCAGGTCCTGAGCCACATTGACGGGTTCAGAAAATTGCACCAAAGCATAATCTTCGAGATCCTGTACTGCTCTGATGTCTAAAATCTTGAATACGCCGACTGCAGGGACCTGCAATGTTTCCTCACCTTTATTGTCGGCATTTATGGATTTACCGGACCAGTTAAGTTTCAGCATTTTTTCTGATTTCCCTTTGCGGATGCTATCAATAGTAAAGGAAGAGCTGTTTTTTGCAGGGTTGTGCTGCCATTTAACTTTTAAGTTCTGGTCGAAATCTATCTTTAAAGACTGCTCGATCTGCTTGCCTTCTTCAGCATCAGAAGTGGTCACCTCGCCACTGACCTTCATGAAATCCAAGGACGTGTTATTTTGTGACACCAGGCCGTTCTGAGTGAGCAGCATGCCCGGGTTAATTACCTTGAAGCTAAACTCAAACTCCTTTTGTGCTTCTTCAGTTTCTGTTACTTTCTGAAGGTTAAAAGTCGCTTCGTAGGTTTCGCCAGGCTCCATGTTTTCGTCCGGACGGAACTCAACAGTCTGGGCATCGATCCAGTAGCTTTTACCCTTAATAGAAGGGGAGAAGCTGAACAGGTCCCGGTTGTCCGGCACACCGATGTCGCTCATTGTTTTCACCTGATTGGTGAGGTGCACCCTGATCAGGCTCTTTTTGGAGATCGTACCTGAGGTGTAGGATTCGATATATTTTGAATAAGCCTGGTTGTAATCGTCAGGCCTTTTTTTCTTGAAAAGAAAGACTGCCGATACGCCGAGAACGAGAAGGATAAAGATGGCCGCAATGATGCCAGTTTTATTCTTTTGAATAAACAGAGAAGGGTTAAATTTCATGCACGTTTTTTATAGTAAATAGATGTGTACGAAAAATAGGTAAAAATGTCCGGAAGTCAAACAGTTTTCTCCAAAGTCAGATTTCCGGCTATCGAAAAAGATATCGGCATTATAATTTTGATTAAACGGTTTTTGTTAAGAGATCAGAACAGCGCTGGAAATGCTGTAATTATAGCCTGATTTTTATTTGATCATCACGCCAGGCATGTTGACAAGAGGAATACGAATGAGGTTTTCATCCACAATACTTTCCGGAAGAAAGATGAACTTTTTATCATAAATGACCCCGTCAATGTAATAACTGAGCCAGTACTCATTGGTTAGGCCAAACACTTCCGGGTCTATTGCTTCTATCGCTGAGCAGGACGCCGCGTTGATGTCGCCAAGAAAATGCCTGAGCACGGATGTTTTCACCTGCTTGCCATCTTTTTCACCGTAACCTTTGGAGCTGATCAGTACGTTATTGATCAGTTGATTTTTAAGGTTAACAAGATACACGGTCCAGTTTTTAACACCTGGACTTTCACTGATGAGCACGACGGCGATGGCTACATCTTCCACTATGTTTTCAGGGAGGTCTTTTTTCATATCTTAATATCCTTAAAAATCAGACTGTGTCTATTTTTTCTTTGCTGCAGGTTTTTTCTTCGCTGTTGTACTGCTTTTTGCTGCTGCCTTTTTCTTTGTTTTAGGCTCAAATGCATTTGGCACCTGCTCTATAATTAATTTTTTCACATCCTCCAGGCTGATGACAGCAAGCTCTTCCTGGCTATATTTTTCATTTGTTGCAGGATTTTTCCCGAGCTTCAGCATGTCTTTACCGAAACGTATAAAGGCACCCCAACGTCCGTTTTCAATGGCAATCTTTTCTGCAGTCCATTGCTGTATGAAGCGGTTGGCTTCTTTCTCCACTTTTTTAGTGATCAGTTCTTTGATGTCATTGGCTGAAAGGTAATCAAAGTTATACGCTTTAGGTACGTTGATGAACAGGTCATTCCATTTGATAAACGGCCCGAAACGGCCTTTACCTTTGGTAACTGGCAACCCTTCATACTCTGCAACCGGCGCATCGGCTTCCATCTTCTCAGCGATAATGGCAATGGCACGGTCCCTGTCGACAGACAGAGGGTCTTCGTTTTTAGGAATAGAAATATAACTGTCGCCCCATTTAACATAAGGACCAAAGCGTCCTACACCTACAGAAACCTCTTTACCTTCATAATCTTCCAATTGGAAGGGTAGTTTGAACTGTTCCAGCGCACTTTCAAGCGTTACTGTCGCCACAGATTGTGATTTTGCAAGGCTGGCATAGCGCGGTTTCTCCTCGTCATCATTTTCGCCGATCTGCACCAGTGGGCCAAACTTACCGACTTTAGTGTAAACGTTCTTACCCGATACAGGATCTACTCCAAGGAGTCGTTCGCCGTTTGCACGTTCTGCATTTTCCAGCGTAGTTTCTACCTCCACGTGGAAAGGTGTATAGAAGGAGTGGAGCATCTTCGTCCATTCCTGAAGCCCTTGTGCAATTTCATCAAATTCCTTCTCTACGTTCGCAGTAAAGTTAAAATCGACAATGCCTTTGAAATGTTCAACAAGGAAGTCATTGACCACCTCACCAATGTCTGTAGGGAAGAGCTTGGATTTTTCTGCCCCTGTAATTTCTGTTTTTATCTGTTTGGTCACAACACCATTGGCAAGTACAATCGCACCAAAGGAACGCTGACGACCGTCGCGGTCTTCTTTCACCACATAACCACGGTTCTGAATAGTGGAAATCGTCGGCGCATAAGTTGAGGGGCGGCCAATTCCCAGTTCTTCCAGTTTCTTCACCAAACTGGCTTCGGTATATCTTGCTGGAGGGCGTGAGAAACGCTCTGTAGCATTCATTTCTCTCAGGAAAAGCTCCTGTCCCTTACTTAACGGAGGTAACATGTTGTTGCCTGAAGCATCATCGGTTTCCTCTTCATCACTGGATTCAAGGTATACTTTCAGGAAGCCATCAAATTTGAGTACTTCTCCTTCAGCCACAAGATGCTCCGGACGCGTACTGATGGCAACCTGTGCCGTTGTTCTTTCAAACTGTGCCTCACTCATCTGGGAAGCAATGGAACGTTTCCAGATCAGCTCGTACAGACGCTGCTCAGCGCTGTCACCAGGGATAGTATGGTGGTTGAAATAGGTAGGGCGGATGGCCTCGTGTGCCTCCTGCGCTCCCGCAGATTTCGTTTTATAAGTCCTGATCTGGTGGTATTTATCACCATAAGCAGTTTTGATTTCTGATGCTGCTGCCGACAAAGCGGTCTCTGACAGGTTGACGGAGTCGGTACGCATATAAGTAATACGTCCGCTTTCATACAAGCGTTGTGCCACCTGCATGGTCCGTGACACGGAGTAGCCCAGCTTACGTGAGGCCTCCTGTTGTAAGGTAGAAGTCGTAAATGGAGGAGCAGGGTTCCTTTTCGCTGGTCTGGTTTCCAGTGCATCAACGCTGAATCCTGCTTTGATACAGTCATTCAGAAATTTTTCTGCGTCTGCTTCCTGCTCAAAACGCTGGGGCAACTCTGCCTTTACTGTTTCTTTACCATTTCCGGTAGAAAACTGTGCAACCACTTTATATGCCGCCGACGCGTTGAACTTATTTACTTCTCGTTCACGGTCAACAATCAGGCGCACTGCGACAGACTGTACACGTCCTGCAGAAAGTGAAGGTTTGATCTTCTTCCACAAGACAGGAGAAAGCTCAAAGCCTACCAGACGATCGAGTACACGGCGTGCCTGCTGCGCATTCACAAGGTTATAATCGATGGTGCGCGGTGTTTCTATAGCTTTCAATATAGCCGGCTTCGTGATCTCATGAAAGACAATTCTCTTTGTTTTGTTTTCCTTGAGACCCAGGGTCTCATATAAATGCCATGAGATGGCTTCTCCCTCGCGGTCCTCATCGGACGCGAGCCATACCATCTCTGCTTCTTTTGCTAATTTCTTAAGTTCTGCTACCACCTGCTTTTTATCTGCCGGCACTTCGTAGGTCTGGGCAAAATTGTTGGCTATGTCAATAGCCATGTCTCCCTTTACCAAATCACGAATATGTCCGTAACTTGATTTAACAAGGAAATCTTTACCTAAATACCCTTCAATGGTCTTAGCTTTTGCGGGTGACTCAACTATTAATAAATTCTTCGCCATTCAGAACGTTTTTCTGCAAATAAAGCTATAAATAAGGCGAAATTCAAAATACCTGCTGTTTTTTATATGGAAATAATTTTGAAAAGCCGGGTTTAATGTGCTGCAAAACACCATATAAGTCCCTAAATGAAGAGTTATTAACAATTGGACTCTTAAAATATCCACATGCGGTTTGGTGCCATAATGGTGACAATCTTTACCTTTTAATTATATACAGGGAATCTATTTCTGCCTACCTTCGTATATTCACATAAAAAAAGATAACTATGAATACATTATTAATTATGCTGAGCCTCTTTTTTACACCGCCGGCTAAAAGCGTATATGATTTTAGCTTCAAGACCATAGACGGTAAGGAGGTTAAACTTTCAAAGTTTAAGGGAAAGAAGATCTTAATCGTAAACACAGCATCGAAATGTGGTTATACGCCACAATATGAAGACCTGGAAAAATTACACCAGCAATATGGCAAAGAAGTGGTGCTGATTGGTTTTCCTGCAGGGAATTTCGGCGGACAGGAGCTGGCTACCAATTCTGAAATCCAGGATTTCTGTAAAAAGAACTTTGGTGTTACCTTTTTATTGAGCGAAAAGGTAAGTGTGAAGGGTGATGACATCAATCCTTTGTTTAAATACCTTACCTCAGCAGAAAACCCTGATTTTAAAGGTGACATCAACTGGAACTTTGAGAAATTCCTGATCAACGAAAAAGGCCAGCTGGTACATCGTTTCCGTTCAAAAGTGACACCAATGAGCGCTGAGCTGACAAAAAATCTTTAAGGAACTCAGTAACCACCTGCGTTTATTTCCGTTGGAACATATTTTTGCAGGCGAATCAGAAAAGGATTTATCTTGATTTACGATAAATCCTTTTCTGCAGTAAATGAAGAAATAATCTCGGCATTTGATCGCCCCTTGTTCGGGTCTTGTTCGCTACTGACAAGGTGTTGACAAGGTGTTGACAAGGTATTCACAAGGTGTTCAGATAGCTCGTGTAAGGTATAGGGCTATACAAAAACCATAAAAAAGCCTGCTGAATATGCCTCAAAGGGCGAGGAGTACCTTGTCAACCTCCATACTTTTCCCCCAAAAAGACTGTTTTCTATTTCTTAAAAAGATATCTGCGAGGATTTTCATTTGGCAATTACCTGACTGAATGATTAGTTTCAACGAAAAGATAGGATTGATTTTCTATCTACCTTTGGAAGTTTTTTTAATCAGGATTTCTCTTTTTTTTAATGTTAAGCTGGCACAGATCGCTTAACTTTGCAGGATAATGATGTGTAACAAAACGATTCGTAATACTTCGTCCCTAATCGTCTTTCTGCCGCTACTCTTTCTGACCTCATGCCAGAGCAGTTATCTGCTAACCAGCAGCAGTCGCGCAGAATATCATATAGACAAGGACCAGCAGGAAGATAGCAGCCTGATCAAAAGCTATATGCCCTATAAAGTTCAGGTAGACCAGGAAATGAATGCGGTAATCGGCCATGCGGATGTACTCATGTCGAAAACAGATGTACCCGTGGAGAACCTGCTGAGGAATTTCTTTTCAGATGCCATGTTTCATGAAGCGCTGAAATACGACAAGAACATTGACTTCGCCATGCCCTCGACAAAGGGCGGTCTACGGGTAGACATTCCTGCCGGAGACATCAGGCTGTCAAATATTTTTGAGGTGATGCCCTTTGATAATGAAATGATGGTGTTTGAGCTGGCACCTGCGGATGTAGAAAATCTGCTCAATTTTATTGCCTCCACAGATGGTCAGCCGGTTGCAGGTATCCGGATGCGCATCGTAGATGGAAAACCTGCCGATGTGACCATTCAGGGAAAACCTTATGATCGGAATAAGAACTACAGGATATTAACCTCAGATTACCTGGCACTTGGTGGTGATAATGTACAGAGCTTCAAACACCCCTTATCAACAGAGGTACTCGGAGTGCGCATGCGTGATGCACTCGTCACCTATGTCAAAGAAAACCAGGCTGCAGGAAAAACAATAAACCCCAAACTAGATGGAAGAATTACTAAAGACTAACCGAAGGGATTTCCTGAGAACAGGTGGGGTGGCTGCTGTTGCCGCCGCTTTGCAGCTCAATCCGCTGGAGGCACTGGCATCGGGTGATCTGCTGAAGCTGACCATCCTTCATACTAATGATGTGCATAGCCGTATAGAGCCCTTTCCAATGGATGGGTCGAAATATGCAGGCCTTGGGGGCACAGCACGCCGTGCAGCATTGATACGTAAAATTCGGGCTGAAGAAAGGAATGTGCTGTTACTGGATGCGGGAGACATCTTCCAGGGCACCCCTTATTTCAATAAATTTGGTGGTGAGCTGGAGATCAAACTGATGGCTGCTATGGGCTATGATGCTGCAACCATGGGAAACCATGATTTTGACAATGGGCTGGAAGGTTTTCATAAACAGCTGCCGCATGCGGACTTTCCCATCATCTGCAGCAATTATGATTTTTCAAACACCTTGCTGAATAAATCCACGGTGCCTTATCAGGTGTTTAAGAAACAAGGTCTTAGGATCGGTATATTCGGCATCGGCATTAAGCTGTCAGGCCTCGTGAGTACAAAAAATTACGGCGATACGGTATTTCTTGATCCAATTAAGACCGCAAATGATACCGCTGCAGTCCTTAAGAATGACCTAAAATGCGATCTTGTCATCTGTTTATCTCACCTTGGCTACAAATATGAATACGACAAGGATTCTGATCAGCGGATGGCTAAAAACACAAGAAACATCGACCTGATCATCGGAGGCCATACGCACACTTTTATGCCTGTTCCTGAGGATGTACAAAATCTGGACGGTAAAATTACCACCATCAACCAGGTCGGATTTGCAGGGATTAATCTGGGTAGGGTAGACTACTACTTTGAACGTTATAAGGGAAAGCGCATCAAAACAGCGGCGCCATACACCATTTCTAACGAACCTGGTTAGCCACTTCTTCTGACCGCAAATCCATATCAATCTGCTTAATCTAAAAATATAGCGATAAAAAAGATGCCTGATTACTTAAGTATCCAGGCATCTTTTTTTAGTCGTTTAATATTATTAGCAAAGAAAGCCACCTCCAAGCAGGTCGTTGCCTTCATAAAACACTGCCGATTGTCCGGGAGCGATCGCCGACACAGCGTGATCAAACACTACACGCATTTTATCTTTTTCCTGAACGATGGTGCTTAAGGTACCTGCATCCTTATAACGGATTTTTGTGATCACATCATCCATTGGATTCAGGATATTTTCGTATTTGATCAGATTCAGATTCCTTACCAATGCTTCTCCACGTTCCAGCTCATCTGCTCTTCCCAACATCACCGTGTTGCTCTCAGGAAGAATTTTAGTGACAAACATCGGTTCTCCAAAAGCAATACCCAGTCCTTTACGCTGTCCGATGGTATAAAAAGGATAACCTTTATGCTGACCAACCACCATACCATCACTGGTAATGAAATTTCCGCCAGCCACGCGTTCCTCCAGATCACCCACCTTATGTCTCAAAAATGAGCGGTAGTCATTGTCTGGCACAAAGCAGATTTCATAACTCTCACTTTTCTTTGCGAGCTCTTCCTGTCCCATATCCAGGGCCATCTGACGGATTTCAGACTTAGCGAACGATCCCAAAGGGAACTTCGTACGCGCCAGGTTTTCCTGTGATACACCCCAGAGTACATAAGATTGGTCTTTGTTCTCATCAAGCCCCTTGGAGATCACATGGCGGCCGTTATCGTGCTGCCTGACATTGGCATAGTGTCCTGTAGCGATAAATTCACAGTCCAGCTTGTTGGCACGCTTAAGCAGTGCCTCCCATTTGATGTGCGTATTGCACAACACACAAGGGTTCGGGGTGCGTCCGGCAAGGTATTCATCTACAAAATTGTCGATGACATAATCGCCAAACTCATCCCTGATGTCTAATATATAATGTGGGAAGCCATAATTTACAGCTAATGTACGCGCATCGTTGATGCTGTCCAGACTGCAGCATCCTGTTTCCTTACTGCTGCTGCCTGAAGTTGCATAGTCCCACGTTTTCATGGTTAGTCCAATAACTTCGTAACCCTGCTCATGCAGCATTACTGCAGCAACTGAACTGTCAACCCCGCCACTCATGGCTACCAATATTCTACCGTGTTTACTCATTACAATTTATTCAAATGCAAAAATAACGGTTTTTAATGATACATTACTCATTACGGAGTCAGTTCCTTGTAAAAAGGAGGAGGTAACAAATGGAGGGTTAAACGTTATAGCAGAACAATTAGTCCGTTTTTTTATCAATTATTTCTATCTTAGACACCGTACAAAAAAGATATCAACTCAAAACCATGAAGAAAACCCTGATGCTTTGTCTCCTGTTCCCGAGTATCGTCACCTTTGGGCAGCAGAATTTAGTTAAATATGTAAAGCCGATCATTGGCACCCAGAAAATGGGACATACCTTTCCCGGAGCAACTGTTCCGTTCGGGTCGGTACAACTCAGCCCCGATACTGATACGCTTTCTTATGAGCTGAATGGAAAATATAACGGTGATGTATATAAATACTGTGCGGGGTACAAGTATGAGGATAAAAATATTGTAGGTTTTAGTCATACCCATTTCAGCGGCACGGGCCACTCTGATCTTGGTGATTTTTTAATCATGCCTACCCAGGGTAAACTGCAGATGAACCCAGGGACGGCAGCAGACCCTAAAAGTGGGTTCAGGTCTGTTTATTCGCACGACAATGAGGTGGTGGAAGCTGGTTATTATAAAGTGAAACTGGATGACGACAACATCGTGGCGGAACTGACTGCCAGTAAACGTGTGGGTATGCACCAGTATACTTTCCCTAAGTCCGACCAGTCGCACATCATTCTGGACCTGATGTCGGGCATTTATAACTACGATGATAAAAACGTTTGGACTTATGTGCGTGTGGTGAATGATACCCTGGTTACAGGATACCGCCAGACTAACGGATGGGCGAGAACAAGAACAGTATATTTCGCCATGACTTTCTCTAAACCTTTTAAAGGTTATGGTCAGAAGAACTTCGATAAAAAACAAGTATATGGAGGGTTCTGGCGTAAGTTTGACCAGAACAATAACTTCCCTGAGATTGCCGGTAAACGCATCCGCATGCACTTTGACTTTGCTACTACCGAAAATGAAAAAGTGAAGATTAAGTTTGCGATTTCACCGGTGAGTCAGGATAACGCACTGGAGAACCTGAGGTCTGAAACTCCAGGCTGGGATTTTGAAAAAGTGAAAGCGCAGGCCCAGGCGGAATGGAATAAAGAATTGAACAAAATCAATATTGGTGCTTCAGAAGATGATAAGGTAAATTTTTACACCTCTATGTATCATGCATTCATCAATCCGACAACCTATGGAGATGTAAACGGACAATATAAAGGACTGGACCAGAATGTACATACTGCTGATGGCTTCACCAATTACACCACCTTCTCACTTTGGGATACTTACAGAGCGCTGCATCCTTTTTTCAACATTGTGCAGCCTTCGAGGAACAATGACATGGTAAAATCCATGATGGCACATTACGACCAGAGTGCACTAAAAATGCTTCCGGTATGGTCGCACTACGCAAATGACAACTGGTGTATGAGCGGTTATCACAGTGTTTCGGTGGTTGCAGATGCGATCATTAAAGGAGTTTATAACGGTGATCCGGAGAAAGCACTGGAAGCTTGTATCGTAACTTCAAATCACCGTGACTACGAGGGAATAGGTAAATATATTGACTTAGGATACATTCCGGCGGAACTAAGCGGTACTTCGGTATCAAACGTGCTGGAATATGCGTATGACGACTGGGCAATTGCACAGATTGCTAAGAAACTCAACAAAACATCAGTTTATGAGGAATATACCAAACGCTCGCAGAATTGGAAGAATGTGTATGACGAACGTATTGGTTTCATGCGCCCAAAGATGGCCGATGGTACATTTAAGAAGGATTTTGACACCAAGAGCACTCATGGACAGGGCTTTATTGAAGGAAATACCTGGAACTACAGTTTCTTCGTTCCCCAGGACCCGAATGCATTGATTGAACTGATGGGTGGAAAAACCAGATTTGCAAAACGTCTGGACACCTTGTTTACCATGCACTTGCCGGATGAGTTCTTTGCCGATACGGAAGACATTACAAGGGAAGGGATAATTGGTGGTTATGTACATGGAAATGAGCCTGCACATCATGTTGCCTACCTCTACAACTGGGCAGGTCAACCCTGGAAAACGCAGGAAAGGGTACGTATGATCCTGAAAATGCAGTATAAGTCTACACCTGATGGCCTTGGTGGAAATGACGATTGCGGCCAGATGAGCGCATGGTATATGTTTTCTTCCCTGGGCTTTTATCCGGTATCTCCGGGATCTGATGAATATTCACTGGGCAGTCCTGCTGTGAAATCGGCTACGCTTAGCCTTGAAGGCGGAAAAACCTTCCAGGTAGAAGCCATCAACCAAAGTGCCAAGAATGTATATGTACAAAAAGTATTGCTCAATGGCAGTCCGGTTACCAATCAGACCATCAAACATGCTGATATTGTAAATGGCGGCAAGCTGACTTTCTATATGTCTGCAAAGCCTAAAAAATAAATAAGGAGCGCTTTCCTTAAAGGAATTCGGTAAACAGCTTCGTCTTAAAAAAGAAAGACCCGATCGTAATGATCGGGTCTTTCTTTTTTACTCATTTTATTTTCTTGCAAACGCTGATTTTCGGGAATGGATCATCAGCTCATGGACTTCCGGATCATCGTTGTGGATTGACTTAAAGGCTCAGAAAGGAGATTTTAATCAATGAAAGTAACCTGTGCTAGACAAAGGCAGGAACTGCACTGTCGGGATCATTTCCCTGAATCTGATTTCTCCTGATGTCTGATAATTCCTTAGGCCGGCGGGTAATTTTTTTATTGATGCCAATGGCGCCATTATACAACAACACTCCACCTAGTAGAGTCTCCTGAACACCCAGAAGTGGATGTTTACGAATACACCTGATACCACGTTGCAACATATATACTCCCGCAATAACGGAAACAATCCTTTTCCCAGCGTCGAGCTCGTCTGTTTCGTATGACTTTAGTAATGAGAGTGCAGCCATACTGCCAATCTTATTTTTTATTGTTTTAAACATAACTGATCCTTTCTAATCTTATCAAATGAACATAGCGGTTTGTCTTTTGTTTGAAAATTCTCAAAGTCACTTAGACACAATTAGTTAAATAGTCAGTCTCTCCAGTACGGTTTTAATTGCTTTATCAACGATCTCATTGGGGTTGCTGCTGAACTTAAATTCAACCCTACTGGCCAATATCGCATTTACAGACAGTGCTTTATGTCCAAGCAGCTTCGCCAGGGCATAAATCCCTGCGGTTTCCATCTCCAGGTTAGTAATTCTTTCGTTACCTGAATGAAAGGTGTTCAATAGTTCAATCAATCCGGGGATAGCATTTTTTGCACGTACCTTCCTTCCCTGAGGAGCATAGAAACCTGGCGCCGTGACCGTAATTCCCCGCGGCATGCCGGCGCCTATGGTAGTGAGCAGGTCCGGGTCAGCAGATGTAAGGTAAGGCGTTATTTCCTCGTGACCCGCAATATGCATTTTAAAGGCAGCTAACAGTTGTTGTTCTTCAATAGTAGGAGTAGAGTCGTAATACCGCATCAACGCATCGATTCCCAAACCATAGGCAGAGGCCAGAATGGTGCCCATCGGCAAATCGGATTGTATGGTACCTGATGTGCCAATGCGAATGATTGACAACGAACGCAGTTCTCTTCTGACCTGCCTGGTCTCAAAGTTGATATTGGCCAGGGCGTCGAGTTCATTCAACACGATGTCGATGTTGTCAGTACCTATCCCTGTAGAAATAACCGTAATCCGTTTAGAGCCGATGTAACCGGTATGCGTTAAAAATTCTCTTTTTCCTTTTTGAACAGTTATCTGGTCAAAATGCTGGGAAACCGATGATACGCGATCGGGATCTCCAACCGTGATTACTGTGTCTGCAAGATCTTCTGGATGAATGTTAAGGTGATAAATACTGCCGTCGGGATTGATAATCAGGTCGGCTTCAGATAAGGTATGTTCCATAGGTAGGGGAATGATCTTACAAACCTATGAAACACTGTTGATAAATAGAAATCTTGCAAAATTGTTCGTTTGCAATCTTACAGAAACGAAGTGGCATCAAGAACTGAAAAGGTAGGAGAGTTTGATGCCATCAATTTTCTCCAGTTTTCCAAGCACCATGTTCAACATGGACTTCCTTACTTCAAATCGGATGTCGCAGGTGTTGTCAAACTCCTGCGACAGTACAGTGAGTGCTTCTTCCTTAAATACGCGCATGACATCGTTCATTACCATATATTCAAAATGAAGGTTGTAGACATCATTTACCGTACGCTCCGTGATGGTCGCTGCCTGTATGGCCTCCACGGCGGCAGACTTGTAGGCATTGATTAGCCCGGGAACACCAAGTAAAGTTCCACCAAAATACCTGACCACTACGATAAACAGGTTGGTCAGATCTGCAGACAAAAGGGTATTCAGGATAGGTCTACCGGCAGTCCCTGAAGGCTCCCCATCATCCTGCATCCTAAAAATGCTGCGGTCTGGGCTCAACCGATAAGCCCAGCAAAAATGCCTTGCCTTAGGGTGTTCAGCACGAAGATGAGCCAGTATCGGCTTGATTTCTTCTTCTGTACGTAACGGGTAAGCGTAGGCGATAAATCTACTGCCACGGTCTTTGAACAGTCCTTCAGTGGCAGCAACTATGGTCTTATAGGTGTCATCAAAAAGCATGGTAAAAAGATATGGTAATGAGAATGATGGCCGCCAGTGCAAGTGACAGCCCGATGTAATTGAGCTTATTGAATTTTTCCCTAAATATCACGATACCGACCAGACTGCCGAAAATAATGACCCCCATATTCATTGCAGCAAATACAACAGTCGGGCTTTCCGACATCGCGCGATGTGCCTTCATGTAAAAAAGGATATTGCCAAAGTTGAAAAATCCGAGGATGCATCCGCAGATAAAATTGATGAGCTCCAATTTCTGCTTTTTTACCACCGCCATATAAAGAACGCAGATTAGTGAGATGACAAAGGAAATGATAAATATGAGCACTAGGGAACTGGTATAGGGTATCTGTCTGAGCTGTGCCACTTGTTTAAAGAGGATGTCTATAGTACCGAATCCAATGAATACGAGCAACGGGTACAACCAATTCTTACTGGAATCCTGCTGATTTGACTTTTTATACAGGGTAAAAAAAATCGCAACAAAACCTGTTGCAACACCAGCAACTTTCCATACGTTAAAATGCTCCTTAAAGATAAAATACGCCGCAAGGATCGGAATAAATAACGATAGCCGTTGTGCGATGTCTGTCTTGACCATGCCTATATTTCTAACGGATGCGGCCAGCAACCAGAAGACTACAGGAAGCAGGATGCCGAGAAATAAATACAGCGGAGGGGTATCACTCCGGGTCAGCTCAGTTAAAGAAGGACGAAAGAAAAACCATGATAAACCAATGGCGAAGAGATAGTTCCATGTTACAGCTTGAATCACATTCATTTTGTAACGTCTTGCCAGCTTTAATAAAACGGCAACCGTTACACTGCAACAGATACTAATAAAGAGAAATAACATAATTAACGCTCGTTTTTATAAATAGTCAGGGTGTCTGCACCGATTGTCTGGACAGAAGTGATGATCCCGTTGATCTCTGGGGATCTGATGCCATCTGGCCAGGAATGTGCAGAGGTAAACACCCGGGCCTCATCCCATAATCCGCCTGCGATAAACTGGTTGATAATGTTTACCCCTCCGTCAATAATTACAGATTGTATGTCCATCAGGTACAACTGAAACGCAATCTTTTGAGGCAGGTAGTACTGCATGTCCTCCATTTGGATGTAGTGAATGTGACCATCTACGGCCGTTTTAACTTCATTAAATATAATGGTCTTCGCAGCAGCGTCATACAGATGGCGGTCCGCGGGAACTTCAAGACGGCGGTCGATCAGGATACGGACAGGATTTTTGCCTGGCCAATCTCTGGCACTCAGCTGGGGGTTATCAATGATCGCAGTACGTTTTCCGACAAGGGTAGCATCTTCTTCAGTCCTCCATTTATGTACCAGTCTTTTTGATAAGGGACTGCTGATCCATTGCGGGATATCAGTCTTAGGTGCAAAATAGCCGTTAGCAGTATTAGCCCATTTAAGGATAATAAAAGGCCGCTGTTGGCTGATCCTTGTAAAAAAACGGATATTAAGGGCTGTACATTCCTCTTCGAGAATTCCGGAAATAACTTCAATGCCTGCGGCATTAAGCTTTGCAATCCCTTTGCCGTTGACATCAGGAAAGGGATCCCGGTTTCCAATCACGACCTTTTGTAGTTGGTTTTTGATCAGAAGGTCCGCGCAGGGGGGCGTCTTCCCAAAGTGTGCACAAGGTTCCAGACTCACGTAGGCTGTTGCCTGTGCAAGCAGTGCTGCAGCTTGGTCAGGGTATGCCGACCATACTGAATTGATGGCATTAACCTCTGCATGTGCTGCGCCAAATTGCTCGTGGTATCCTTCACCAATAATTTTACCTTCACTGACAATGACACAGCCTACCATAGGATTTGGGCTTACATTTCCCATTCCAAGTGTGGCCAGTTCGAGGCACCTTCGCATATATAATTCGTCGCCCATGAGGGCAAAAGTAAGTTATATTGTTCGATTTCGTTACTTTTGTAACAGATGAATTTAAGGCATTTATTGCAGCACTTTAATGAAATGCTTGCTGATCTTTATGAGGAAGAGGAGGTTACGGCAATCTTCTACGTTTGTATAGAACACGTATCCGGACTGAACCGCATGGATGTCAGGATGAACTGGGAGCGGATTTTATTGGATCAGGAGGAGCAACGGTATTCCGAAATTGCAACAGCGATGACAAAAGGCCGACCGGTTCAACACGTCCTTGGAGAAACCACCTTCTACGGCTTCAGCATTCAGGTTAGTCCCGACGTATTGATTCCCCGGCCGGAAACGGAGGAACTGGTGGATTGGATCTTAACCACATTGAGATCTGATTTTCAGCAAGCCCCCGAAACAGGTCCGCTGCGCGTGATAGACTTTGGAACCGGCAGTGGGTGTATCCCAATCGCGATAAAAAAACACATTGCTGAGGCTGTTGTAGAGGCAGTGGATATTTCTCAAACTGCGTTGAAAGTTGCAAAACATAATGCTCTGATGAACAATGCAGAAATTCGGTTCATACAGGCAGATATGTGCAATTATAAAACTGAACAAAAATATGACCTGATGGTAAGTAACCCTCCATACATCAAGAATTTAGAGCGAATTGAGATGCATAAGAATGTATTAGAACATGAACCCCATCTGGCACTGTTCGTACCCGACGAACGTCCGCTCTTGTTTTACGAAGCCCTGGCCGATCTGGCCGCAAAATCACTGAATGAACAGGGCTATTTATTTTTTGAAATCAATGAACACCTAGCTCAGGAAACAATTGATATGTTAGCTAGTAAATCATTTAAAACCATAGAATTAAGAAAAGATATGCAGGGAAAAGACCGGATGCTGATGACAAGATTATGCTAACTCCTGTTGTGAAATGTAGTGACTACCTCTTTGAGATAATTTCTGTCCAGGTGGGTATAAATCTCCGTTGTTGTTATGCTGGAATGCCCTAGCATTTCCTGGACAGCTCTCAAATCAGCACCGCCTTCAATCAGGTGTGTCGCGAAAGAATGGCGGAAGGTGTGGGGACTGATGTTCTTCTGGATACCGGCATCTTTTGCAAGTCCCTTGATCATATTGAATATCAACATTCTGGTCAACGCAGTACCACGCCTGTTTAAAAACACGAAATCTTCCTGTCCTTTTTTTATCGGAACTTCAATTCTTACTTCATTGATATACATCATAATGTACTTAAGTGCGGCGCTTCCAATTGGGATGATACGCTCTTTGTCACCCTTGCCAACCACCTTTATAAATTCACTATTAATGAATATATTAGAGATCTTCATCTGAATTAGTTCCGAAACACGCAGACCACAGCCATAGAGCACTTCCAACATCGCCCTGCTTCTCAAACCTTCGGCTTTTGAATGGTCTATTGCCTGAATCATTGCGTTGATCTCCTCGATATTTAACGTATCAGGGAGCTTTTTGTTCAACCTTGGTGTTTCCAGTGAACTAGCAGGGTCACTGCTGATGAGTTGCTCAAGTGAAAGGAAAGAAAAGTAGGATTTGATACCTGAAATCACCCTGGCTTGTGTGACAGGAAGCATTCCAAGTTCATTTACCCAGCTAATAAATAATTTTAGATCTGATGTGTTTACTTCCTGAATATCATAGCTTTTACCTGTTGAATCGAAGTATTCAAACAATTTCTTTACGTCACTGATATAGGCTGATATGGAATTGACTGACAATGCCCGCTCCAGTTTCAGGTAGTTCCTGAAGGACAATAGGTGGGGAGGATTTATCACACAAAAATTTTATACTGTAACAATTAAACTTTAAGTTTGAACAGATGAAGATACAAATTATTAATGGCCCAAATTTAAATCTTTTAGGCGTAAGGGAGCCTGGGATTTATGGAAATTTAAGCTTCGACGCATATATTGGCCAGCTGAGGTCAATTTACAGCATCATTGAAATTGATTATTATCAGAGCAATGTAGAGGGTGAGCTCATTAATAAACTTCATGAGGTAGGCTTTACTTACGATGGTATCATCCTGAATGCGGGGGGCTATACACATACATCTGTTGCCATTGCGGATGCCATTGCAGCCATCAATACTCCTGTGATCGAAGTCCACATCTCCAACATCTACGCCAGGGAATCACACCGCCATGTATCCCTGACCGGAAAAAACTGCAGGGGCGTACTCACCGGATTTGGAATGGATGGATACCGCCTGGCAATGGAGAGCTTTCTGAAAGGCTAGAATTGGCAGGGATTTCGTAAGTGTTTACCACTTTAATTCACTAAAGTATTTTAGTTTTCTTCCAAAATAGTCGTAAACGATACTGGAGTTGTATTGTCCGCTCAGGCTGCTGAAGCGACGCTGTACTTTGCCTCTCTTGCGACCATTGACAGTCAGATATTTAAAGAAATGGTAATGGGCTTTACTGATGGCCATTGCAAATACTGTTTTGCCTTGGATCAGGAAATGTATCCAGGCAACAAAATCGATCCAGATCCTGATAAAGATCCTAAACCATGCATCCGTCAAGGGCAGATTTTTCTGCATGATAATCAGATTGTTCCGGAAGTTTAAATAGGTTTTATATGGATTGTTAGCATTGAGGGTCCCGCCGCCAACATGGTAAACTTCCGCATCCGGGCAATACATAATCTTGTAACCCATATTTTTCAGTCGCCAGCAAAGGTCGATCTCTTCCATGTGTGCAAAGAAGTCAGGATCGAGTCCACCAGACAGCCGCCAGCATTCACTTCTGATAAAGAGCGCTGCTCCACTTGCCCAGAAGATCTCCTGTGCATCGTCATATTGTCCATTATCCAGCTCTACGGTATCAAAAAGGCGGCCCCTGCAAAAAGGAAAAGCATGTAAATCCAGGTAACCACCGGCAGCCCCCGCATATTCAAAGCTGGACTTATCTTTCTGCCACTTGATTTTAGGCTGTGCCGCGGCAATTTGAGTATCCGCCTCCATCATTCTGATGACTGGCATGATCCAATCGGGCGGCACCTCCACATCTGAATTGAGCAGGATGTAATAGTCGGCATTCACTTGGTCAAGCAGCTTACGGTAGCCTTCGGCAAAACCAAAGTTCTTTTCGTTCTCTATAATGGTAACCTCCGGATAATTTTCTCTGACGTAGGAGACGGAATCATCTGTCGATGCATTGTCGCCCACAACGATCTGCAAGTTAGGGTAGAGGGATTTCATTACTCCAGGTAAAAATTGCTCCAACAGCGCCTGTCCGTTCCAATTTAAAATTACTACTGCAACACTTGGTTCTGCCATTCTTCGTTATCGGGTTTATTTTTCCACCGCCTATGGCTCCAAAGCCAATATGCGGGGTCTTCTTTAATAATTGATGCTAAAAATTGAAAATGCGTATCGGTAATTTCATGTGTTCCTGTTTTTTTTGGATGAAGGACAATGGGAACACATTCCACTTCATAATAACCTCTTTTGATGACCTTGAGCTTAAAGTAAAAAATAGGCCTGTCTGTCTGTACGGCAATCTTCTCCAGGCCAAGAAGGGCGGCGGTAGGCTGATTCAGGAAATTCATCCAATACCTGGATTCTCCCTTTACAGGACTCTGATCGCTTGCAAAACAAAACATTGTGGGCTCTTTTCGTACACTGCTCAGCACCCTCAGGGTCTGCCGCATCGGCACAAACACATTGCCAAACTTAGTGCGCATGTTATGAAACCACTGATCGAAGATTCTGTTATTCAGTGGTTTGTAGATCACATAACATTTTTCCGAAAGGTGCATACCTAATGCCATCATGCCCCATTCCCAATTGCCGTAGTGGCCGGTGCAAGCCAGAATGCTTTCTCCCTTTCTAAAATACTTTTCTATCTGTTCGAGGTTTTTAAACTTGAACCTCCGTTCCAGTTCCGATCGGGAGATGGAATGCATCTTGATAGTTTCAAAGGTCAGATCAGCAAAAAATCTGAAAAATTGCTTCTCAATCTTACGAAGTTCTTCCGGAGATTTTTCAGGAAATGAACGTTGAAGGTTTTCCCGCACAATCTTTTTTCGATAACCCACGAGATAATAAACGACATAGTAGGAAAGGTCCGCCAGAACGTAAAGCAATGCAGTTGGGAACAGTGATAAAAAGCTCAAAAAAAACACTCCTATATACGAAAAGCCTTTTTTTATCATTATTTTGGCGGATTAAGAATGCAAACATAAATTATCAGATGCAAAGTTTAGCTATATTCCCACTTTTTTATCTTCCTCCCGTCAGCTATTTTACAGAAATCAAGAAGGCAGATTATCATTTTATGATAGAAAAAGAGGAACATTTCCCGAAACAGACCTTCCGCAACCGGGCCACAATATGTTCCCCAAATGGAAGCCTGGACCTCATCGTTCCGGTAATCCGGGGAGCCAAAGTGCATACCAAGATAAAAGACGTAAAGATCAGCTATGATTTCAAATGGCAGCGCCTGCACTGGAAGAGCCTGGAGAGCTGTTACCGCAATTCTGCCTATTTCGAGTATTATGAGGATGAGTTTGCCAGATTTTACACCCAAAAGTTTGAATATCTGTTCGACTATAACCAGGAGCTTAACGACTGGTTATTCAAACAGTTAAAGATTAGCAAGTCAACAGCAGTATCTGACGAATACATTAAGGAATGGCCGGAGCAGCTGGATTTTCGCGCCAGAACACTGTTCAAACAACAGGAGGGAGACTTTAAGCCATATTTCCAGGTTTTTGAAGACCGCCAGGGTTTTAAGCCTAACTTAAGTATCGTGGATTTGTTATTCAACCAGGGGCCGCAGTCCAAATCTTATTTTTGACAGTTCGGTTCCGGATTTAAGTGTAGCCATGGGTAAAAATACAAGCCGTAAGAAGAAAAGACAACACTATGCATTGCCAGATGCGGGTTCCAGCCCGGGGATGGTATATATTGATGATCAGGCACTAAAGCCTGTGATCAAATTGTATCGCTATCATGCCGAAAGTTACGAGGTTCAGGAGTTAAACGGCCTGGACAAATTAAAATCGCTGATTGCTGACCCTAATTTCACCTATTGGGTCGAAATCAAAGGTTTTGACTCTATGGCGATGTTTGAAGTGTTGCACAACGACTTTGGGATCAACAAACTCGTGCTGGAAGACATTACCCGTACCTACCAAAGGCCCAAAGTCGATGAGTATGAAAATTATGTTTTTGCTGTCAGCAGGATGCTTCGTCTTGATGAACAGAAAAACATGGACAACGACCAGTTCTCATTTTTACTCACGGAAAAAGTGCTGTTCACCTTTCAGGAGCGCTATGAAGATTGCCTCGCGCCTGTCAGAGCCCGCCTGAAAGGTGGTAAAGGCAATATCCGCGTTGCCGGCACCAGCTATCTTATGTATGCGCTGATGGACATCATCATTGATAAATATTTTGAAATTCTTGGTGGATGGGGGGATGAACTGGATGCCATCGAAGACCGGTTATTCGACAAACCAGACCGCTCAGTGATGTTCGACACGCAGGTCATCAAAAGGAACCTGATTAACATTCGCAGAGTGGCCTGGCCTGAAAGGGATAAACTCAATGACATCCTGAGGACAGATAGCCCGCTGATACCTGATCAGACTAAATTGTTCATCAAAGATGCCTACGATCACTGCATACAGATCATAGACCTCGTAGAGTCCCTGAAGGAAATCTCGGCGAGCAATATAGACATGTACCTTTCGATCATTAGCAACAGAATGAACGAAATTATGAAAGTATTGACCATCATTTCCTCCATATTTATTCCGCTGACATTCATTGCAGGGATTTATGGGATGAACTTCGCTGCTGAAGACCCGGTGACAGGCAAAGTCATGCCGCAAAACATGCCGGAATTGTATCAGCCGCATGGATATCTATACACGATGATCATCATGGGGATCATTGCAGTTGCCCAAATCATATATTTCTGGCGTAAAGGATGGTTTAAATAGGCTTGATTATTGTAACTTTGGCTACACATGCAATCTTTTGATCTAGACAAAACTGATATCTCCAAGATTAAGTCCGCCTTAAATGGTGATGATGAGCAACTTAAGCTCATTCTTGAGGAATATCATGCCTCAGAAATTGCAATCCTCTTTGAAAGCCTCCATAAAGATGACCAGGAACGGATCATCAATCTTCTTTCAGTCGAAATTGCATCAGAAGTACTTTCAGAGATGCATGAGGAATCGCACCCTGAGGAGCTGCTACTACAGCTGCATCCTGAAAAGCGTACCGAGATCGTAGAAGAGCTTGATTACGATGATGCGACCGACATCATCTCGCAGCTGGAAGAACATGAGCAAACGGAGATTCTCAAAGACCTCAGTGAGGACGATGCTTCGAGCATCAGAAACTTATTGAGCTATCACGAAGAAACCGCCGGTGGTCTGATGAATACGGAGTTTATCCGCATCAATTTACACCTGACAAAAAAAGATGCAATTGATGAGATCATCAGACAAAGTGAAGAAATAGAAGAATTCTATACGATTTTTGTCATCGATGACGATAATGTTTTCCAGGGTATTGTTTCCTTAAAAGACATCATCAAGGCTAAAGGAAATGTCCACATCACCGAGCTGGTCAAAGCAGAGGTCGCCTGGGTGAGCCCGGACACCGATCAGGAAGAGGTTGCACGCCTGATTTCCCAATACAACATCACCAGTATTCCTGTGGTCGACCATGAAATGAAACTCCTTGGCCGGGTGACCTTCGATGATGTGATTGATGTACTTGAGGATGAGAATACGGAGGATATCCTGAAGATTTCCGGGGTATCTGAAGATGAAGAGCTGAGTGGTAACTGGATTGAAGCGGTAAAATCAAGATTGCCATGGCTGATCCTGAATCTGGGTACAGCCTTTCTTGCCTCCGGTGTTGTCAGGCATTTTGAGCCCACTATCGAAAAAATTGCCGTGCTTTCTGCCTATATGACCATTATTGCGGGAATGGGAGGGAACGCTGCAACACAGGCCCTGGCTGTTACAGTAAGAAGGATTTCACTCTATGACCTGACGGATCAGCAGGCTTATCGTACAGTACTCAAGGAGTTTACGGTAGGAGTAATCAATGGTGCTGTAACGGGTCTTATTGTTTTTCTTTTTGCTTTCTTTTTTGACAGCAATCCCTTACTCGGACTGGTCATTTTCCTCGCCATGACCGGAAATTTATTGATCGCAGGTGTCACCGGTGCAGGTATTCCGTTGATACTGAAACGTGTTGGAATTGATCCGGCGATCGCGTCGTCCATCATCATCACCACCTTTACAGATGTTTTTGGATTTTTGCTGCTACTTGGATTGGCAAGTAAACTTTTGTTATAAAAAGCCTTAAACACATCATCTTATAAAAGATCTTGAATAAAAAAAGCAGTCACTAAGGACTGCTTTTTTTTATAAATAAGATTGCTGTTGAACAATCAAGGTTATATTGCGGTTACTCTGGTATCGACATTTCCCCTGGTTGCTTTAGAATAGGGACATGCACGATGTGCTTTATCGGCTAATTTCTGAGCTTCTTCAATAGTAATACCAGGAATGTGTACATCCAGGTCTGCAGACAATACAAAAGCATTGTCATCTTTGTTGATAGAAACCTGTACATCTACAGTTGCCTCAGAAATGTCTACCCCGTCATGTTGTGCCACCGCACCTAAAGCGCCGAGATAACAAGGACCCCATGCAGCTGCAAATAGCTGCTCCGGATTTGTTGCTCCACCTTGTCCACCCATTTCTTTTGGTTTCCTAAGGTCAAATTCTATTGTTCCGTCGCTCGATTTGATATGGCCATCTCGTCCGCCTTTAGCGGTAACGGAGGCAGTATATAACTTTTCCATAATCTAAATTTGATATTTAATGCTTTTAGAACAAGCAGGAAGAGCTAATGGTTTTATATTTTAATTTTTTCACTCAGCTTGAAAATGTCATATGCGACCTTTTGCACATGATCGAACTGCTCATAAATGACAGTTTCATTTTCCAAAATCAGCTGCTGTTCTACCGTTTTCCTGATCAGGGGCACATTGCTGATGGTAGCATCATGATTCAGTAGCCGCTCCGTGCATAGGTTCAAAAGATAAACCGTATTATTGACTACAGGCTTCAGGTCATCATAGTTGGAAACCACGAAAGCATGCTCCTTATTGTATAAGGATAATGTCGCAATGTAGGATGAAAGCAGGTGGTTAAGGGTGGTGAACTGGTGGAGCTCAGTGATCATAAACTGTTTGCTCTTCGGCTCCGAGAACATTCGCTGGAATAGGGACGCCAGATTTGCCGAAGCTACATAAACTCCTTTTCTGGCAACCTTATAATTGGTGAAATTCTGCGTCGGTGTGCTATAAAGCTGTACCACTTCTTCAAAATATTCTTTATTTGCTTTCAATATGGCCATCATTGCTTCCTTCAGCTTCTCATGCTCCCAATTTGGGAACAGGGAATAGCTGGCCAATAAAGCGATTCCTGAACCAATCAATGTGTCATAAATCCTTTCCCTGGCAATGGAAAAACCTCCCATACCCAAAAACTCAAAAAGCAAAATAATATAAGGAGTCATGAATAAGACGCTGACTACATAATTCTTGCGCTGGAAGCTGTAACATCCAATCATGCAGAACAATAAGATCACAAACAGGGTATTTTTGTCATGCACATATTCCAGGATCAGCATAGCGGCAAAAGCGCCGACAAGGGTGCCAATCAGACGTTGGTAATTTCTCTGTTTTGTCAGGCTAAAACCTGGTTTTGAGATCACCAGAATGGTCAGTAAAATCCAGTAGCTATGAGAAAAATTCAAGCCCCTGGAAACCATAAACCCAATAATCATCACGATGGCCACCCTTAGTGAATGACGAAATGTAGAAGAGCTGAAAGTGAGATTTTCCAGCAATAATTTAGGATCTACCTTTTGTCTGGTGACAAAGCGTTCAACCTCAATTTCTCGTGTTTTAAGGTTCTTTTTCTCTTTTTTGTTGAAGTAACCATTAATGGTTTTCACCCGGGCAAGAATATTCTCAATATTGACTTCAATGTTCTTTAGTGCAATGATGCCCAGCGTGTTAAACCTTCCGTCTGTATTACTTTTCTCCAGCGCAACAATTTTTGAACGCAGCAGCGCCACATCTTCAATGAGTGAAATGGGTAGGCTAGGGGTGCCTCCCGTTTTTAGGGAGAATGCGATTTCATCCAATTCGTCAGCAATTTTATTGATCACAGACTCGTAATGACTAAGGATACCTGATTCGCCGAATTGTTCGTGTAACTGTTGGTAGTTGTAGTACGTGGACATGACCTGTTCGAAGAGATCAACCATATCTACAAAAACAAGCAGCAGGAACCGACCTTCGGGCGAAGAATCCCGTACGATCTCTCTTGTTTTAAACAGCAGCTCGCGTACTGCATCCTGTTTTTCATGTACAGTAACCTGAAGCTGCAACAGGTCCGCATAGTTGCTTTCAAAATTCGCGTTCTGATGGTAAAATTTCGCTTTTGCACGCAAAAACTCGCTGACCTCATGAATGGAATCACTTAACATTTGCTGGACCAGACGGAACGGACGAAGCTTATAAAAGAAATAACTCAGAAAACTGTACCATAAAGCACCTGCCAAAATCAACAAAGCAAAGGTAACCAACTCATTCCATGGACGCACATCATCAATGCTCAATACCATAATCAGCAATGAAGCCGTACCAATTGCGGCAGCTCTGATACCATAGACGAACAGCATTGAAAATACAAAGCTGAATACAAATACAATGATACCGCTGATGTATACATTTGAATTTGTCAGTCCGACGAGTAAAGAAATGACGGTAATCAATCCCGTAGTCACCAGCATGGCATTTCTGCGGTGTACACTTGGGCCTGGAGAATCTACAACACTTACACAAAGTGCGCCTAAAGATAAACTCATCCCGTATTGTAACAAACCGAACTGCGCAAGAATCAAAGAAGGACATAAAACGCCAAGCGTAATGCGTAGCCCATCAGAAAAGTAAGTACTTAATAAGAAATCCTGAATGGATCTGACCGGACGATTAAACATAACGCAAATTTAGATTTACAATCATCAATTATGCCATGATTGATGAAATCACACCGTGACAAATGTAATGCCGCAAAATTACTAAAAATCCCCTTATTCAGCACTGAACCCAAATATTATAATAATGTACATAATTAATATTATGTATAGTAGATTTTTGGTCCCAAAAAAAGCACCCTATTTAAGGTGCTCATAATGGAAATTTTTCATCCTACAAATCTGTGGTTGAGTACCTTTAAAACTCTTCTAGTTTCCCGCGTAATTCCTGAACTTTATCCAGCTTATTTTTGCGTGTATAGATATCGATCAGCAATTGCACTGTTGACTTATCGTTTTGATTGATTTCATGCGCCTGCAACAATGCCAGTTCCGCACGGTTGATATAAGATACGAACTTATCCTTATCTTCCTGTTTCGTTGATTTAAGCATTTCATTTGCGGTGTCAACATAAGCCAGGCCTGTCTGATACAAAGCGTCAAAGTAGTTTTCATCAATATTCAGCGCCTTATTATACGCTAGTATCGCAGTGCTATTGTTATTGTTGTTCTGTTGGAGATATCCATAAAGAAAATACAAAAGTTTATTTTTTTCATCAGTTTTGATACTTGATTCAATTGCTTTTGTAGCTTCAGCATATTTCTCATTGTCCAGCAACAGGTTAATGTGGTCATTGGTTAGGTTTGCATTGTATGCATTTACGCGGATTCCTTCTTCCAAAGTCCGGATAGCCAGTTCTTTTTCAAATTTAGAACTATAAATGCTACTTAGCTTTTGGAAAACAACTGGATTTTTGATCCCGTTATCTTTAGCTCGTTTATAATAAACAATAGCCTGATCGAAATTCTGATTACTTTGAGCGGCAATAGCAGTATTTAAGGCCAGTGTTGTGTCAGTCGGAAAGAAATCGCTTACTTGTTTAAACAGATCAAATGCCAATGGAAAATCATTGCTATCAAATGCTGCAGCGGCTTTCTGTTGTTTTTTTAAAGTTGTATTGTATACAGCTGCGGCAATCAAACGCGCATTTGCCTGAAATTTATCCAATCTTCTTGCAGAATCAATTGCCTCATTTGCAAGTCCATAATATCTGTCTGAATTACCGGCATCACCATCAAGGATCGCAACATAAGAACTCAGATAAGCTTTAATGGCCCAGGTTTCCGGCCATTTTTTGGTTTTCTTATCATTTTGTGCAGCTTCAGCAGCCTTTATCCCCTCTCCTAGCACACTGAGTTGTTTCTTGCTGTCTTCCTTATTATTGATAGCAACCTGTAATTTCCCTATGCTATTTCTCGCTATCTGCAGCTGGCTTTTCTGTGCAGATGCAAAGTTGCAGCCGATAAGGGCCAGTATTAAAGTGCTAAATAATTTGATCTTGCTCATACGATGATGTCTTCTTAATACAAATTTATCAAAAAAAAGGAGGGATAAAAATCATCCCTCCTTTTACTTTGGGTTTTATCCCGATTATGGATTAGCTTTCAGAGCATCAAGTTTTTTCTTTGTTGCTTCGTAATTTACCTTATCGTCTTTAAATGCATAAATGATCTTCAGGTTTTCCAAAGCATTTTCATTTTTAGGATCTATATCTAAAGCTGTCTTGTAGTAAGGAATAGACTGATCAATAAAGGCAGTCATTTTAGCACCTATAGCCGCAAACTCTTTGGTTTTTTTAGGATCCAGTGCATTTCTTTGTGTCTGAAGTGCAAGTGCCTGTTTATAGTAAGTATCACCCAACAAATATTGATAGGTTGCATTTTTAGGATCTTTTGCAATCAATTTGTTCAACATCTCCTGTGATTTAGCGATGTCGCCTTTTTTGATGTACAGGTCAGTTTCCATACCGATGAAATAAGAATCATCAGGATACTTAGCACCAGCTTCTTGAACCAATGCAAGTCCGGCAACGCTATCTTTCAATTTATCAAATGTGATGCTCACCATTTCAGAATAAAGGACTTTAGAATCTTTATATCCCAGCTCGACAGCTTTTTTGAAGTTTTTGATCACTTCCGGATAAGCCTGCAGCTCTTTAGCAGTCACACCAGCATTCACATACATTGCTGTGTCATTTGGTGTTTTTGCTGTGATTTCATCAAAAGCTTTTAAAGCAGTTGCATAATCCTTTTTATTGTATGCAAGAATTGCGCGGTTTCTTAAAGCATTGTCGACGTTTAAGGTAGCCTGCTCCAGGTTGCTTTTTTCATCACCTTTAGCGTCCAGTGTTTTCGCTTGTGCAATTGCATCCTCAGCGATTTTCTGATTTGCCATCGCATTGGCAAGATCCAGTGTATCTACAAGTGCAATCCTGGAAGAAAACAACGCCCTGTAAGACCATGCTTCAGGCATCCCTTTTGATTTCTCATGAGCAATAGCTTTGTCAGTGTGCGCAAGGCCTTCATTCAGTGTTTTTAAGTTTTCAGGCAGTGTCTGTTCCTTAGCTAAAGCTAACATGGCCCAGGCATTTTTTGCTGCAGTCACTTCACTTTTTTGTGCACTCGCATACGTGGCAACACCAGCAAATAAGATACTAAAAAGTACTTTTTTCATTTTATTAATTTATGTTCAACAATTAGTTTTCTTCTTCTTCAGTGTCGTCAGCTTCATCTTCTTCCTCTTCTTCTTCAGTTTCCTCGTCGATGATTTCTTCTGCTTCCTCACTGTCAGGATTCACCACCACTGCAGAAGCTTCAGCATCTAAAACTTCACCTTCTTCAGTTTCCTCATCCTCATGTTCAATCTTCGCTACCGAAGCAATGGCATCATTTCCTTTCAGGTTGATCAGGCGCACACCTTGTGTCGCACGGCCCATTACCCTCAATTCGCTCACCACAATCCTGATGACGATACCGGATTTGTTGATGATCATCAGGTCATCCGCATCGGTCACGTTCTTGATGGCTACCAAAGCTCCGGTTTTTTCAGTAACACTGATTGTCTTAACCCCTTTACCACCCCTATTTGTAACGCGGTAATCTTCAATGTCGGTACGCTTGCCATAACCTTTTTCAGAAACAACAAGAACAGTTACATTAGGATCGTCAACAGCAATCATGCCAACAACCTCATCCTGGTCGTGGGCCAGGGTTACACCCCTTACACCTGTAGCAGTTCTCCCCATAGGGCGGACTTTCTCCTCATTGAAACGAATCGCTCTTCCTGAACGTAAGGCCATCACAATCTCACTGCTGCCTGTTGTTAAACTTGCTTCTAACAGCTGATCGCCTTCATTAATATTGATGGCATTGATACCATTTACCCTCGGTCTGGAGTATGCTTCAAGGGAAGTCTTTTTAATTGTTCCCTTTTTCGTACACATGATGATGTAGTTGTTCTCCAGATACTCCTGATCTTTCAGGTTTTTAACCTTGATATAGGCCTTGATTTTCTCCTCTTTAGGAATGTTGATGATGTTCTGGATGGCTCTTCCTTTACTCAGTCTTGAGCCCTCAGGAATTTCATATACCCTTAACCAGAAACAACGTCCGGATTCAGTAAAGAACAACATGTAGTTGTGGTTAGATGCTACCAGCAGGTGCTCAATGAAATCTTCATTTCTTGAATCACTACCTTTAGAACCTTTTCCGCCTCTGCCCTGCGTACGGTATTCTGTCGCTGGCGTACGTTTGATATACCCTTCATGAGAGATCGTGATCACGACATCCTCGTCCTCAATGAAATCTTCCATACTCATGTCTTCAGCAGAATGGACAATAGTCGTCCTGCGTTCGTCACCATATTTTTCTTTCATTTCGTTGAGTTCGTCTTTGATGATCTGCATACGAAGCTCTTTGGAGTCGAGGATCGACTGAAGGTATTCGATAGTTTTCATCAATTCATTATACTCATCTTTGATCTTATCACGCTCCAGACCCGTCAACCTACGTAAGGTCATGTCCAGAATTGCCCTTGCCTGAATGTCACTCAGACCGAACTGTTCCATTAAGCCTGTTCTTGCCTCCTCAGGAGTTTCCGAAGCACGGATCAGCTTGATCACCTCATCAAGATGGTCTAAAGCAATGAGTAATCCTTCAAGGATATGCGCTCTTTTTTTAGCTTCAGCAAGCTCAAACTTGGTTCTTCTGACCACAACATCATGCCTGTGGTCAACAAAATGACGGATCAGGTCCTTCAGGTTCAGCAATTGCGGACGGCCATTCACCAGCGCAATGTTGTTCACACTGAATGATGTCTGCAATGCAGTTTGTTTGAACAGGTTATTTAATACAATAGAAGCATTAGCATCACGCTTAATCTCATAAACGATACGGATACCATCTTTGTTGGATTCATCTTTAATGTTGGAGATGCCTTCAATTTTCTTCTCACCGATGAGTTCAGCAGTACGTTCGATCATCATCGCCTTGTTCACCTGATAAGGAATTTCCGTAACGATAATGGTTTCACGTTCCTTATTGGTCTCGATTTCAGCTTTAGCACGCATCACAATACGTCCACGGCCGGTCTCGAAAGCTTCCTGAACACCAGTATAGCCATATATGATGGCTCCAGTAGGGAAATCAGGTGCTTTAACATGTTTCATCAGCTCCGCAATCTCGATGTCGTTATCGTCAATATAGGCTACTGTGGCATTGATTGTTTCCGTAATGTTGTGTGGCGGCATATTTGTAGCCATACCTACCGCAATACCGGAAGCACCGTTGATCAAAAGATTCGGCACTTTAGAAGGAAGCACTGTTGGCTCCTGCAGGGAATCATCAAAGTTCAGCTGGAAATCCACCGTATCTTTATTGATATCGGCAAGCATATCTTCTGCAATTTTCTGGAAACGGGCCTCCGTATAACGCATTGCTGCGGGGAAGTCACCATCAATAGATCCAAAGTTTCCCTGTCCTTCGACCATCAGGTACCTTAAGCTCCATTCCTGGGCCATCCTTACCATGGTATTATAAACAGAGGCATCACCATGCGGGTGATACTTACCGAGTACCTCTCCAACAATACGGGCAGATTTCTTATAAGGTTTGTTGTTTGCCAAACCGAGGTCGAGCATGCCGAAAAGCACACGGCGGTGTACAGGTTTCAATCCATCGCGAACATCAGGTAAAGCCCTGGATACAATTACCGACATCGAGTAATCGATGTAGGCAGATTTCATCTGCTCGTCAATATTGATTTTAATTATTTTGTCGTTTTCTTGATTTTCTAAATCTTCTGCCATAAAATATGATGTTCCCTAAGAACGATTTAAAGTTGGTATTCTTATAACCTTGCGAATTTAATAAAAAATGCGCCATTAAGGCGCATTGTGGAAAAAATATATCGTGTAAATCCGGTTCTAAAAGCGGGTGGTTAAACCCATTCAATACCTTTTTTCAGTTTGCTCAGGGTTTCTGCCTCGGGACTGCCCGGAACCGTCTGGTGGTTGTAGTGCCACTTGGCCGTTGGTGGCAGACTCATCAGGATCGATTCAATCCTGCCATTGGTTTCAAGGCCGAATTTTGTTCCTGCATCATACACCAGGTTAAACTCTGCATACCTGCTTCTGCGCAAATATTGCCATTCCTGCTCTTCTGCAGAAAATTCAGCATCCCTGTTCCTGTCGATCAGCTCGGTATAAGCCGGTAGAAAGGTATCGCCGACCGCAACTGAAAAGTCGAGCAGCTGATCGAAATCCAGACCAGTCTGATCAGGTTTGAGCCTGTCATAAAAAATACCGCCTACGCCCCTTGTTTCTGCCCTGTGTTCAATGTAAAAATAATCATCTGCCCTTTGTTTAAACTTTGGATAGAATGAAGCATCATAAGTGTCACAGGTTTTTTTAAGCAGATGGTGAAAATATCTTGCATCCGTATCAATGACATAGTGAGGTGTGAGGTCAATTCCTCCGCCAAACCAGCGGGTCTGGTCATCCATCTCAAAATAGCGGATGTTCATGTGGATGATCGGCACAAAAGGATTAGAGGGGTGCATTACAATGGAAACACCGGTGGCAAAGAAATCGTCGTTTTCTACTTTAAAGGCTTTTTTGACCGCCTCTGGTAGCTTACCATGGACAGCTGAAAAATTGACACCTCCTTTCTCGATGACGTTACCATGCTGAAGAATGCGCGTACGCCCACCGCCTCCGCCTTCGCGGTTCCACAATTCCTCTTCAAAACGGGCCTTTCCATCTGCCTGCTCAAGACCAGCACAGATACTGTCCTGAACCTCCTTAAAGGCAGCTACTACTTTATCTCTAAACACCATTTCTTTAAAACTAAACTCAAAGTTAACCTATAATAAAGGCTATGGCATTCTTTAAATTGAGATAGTACATTTTTTTGACAAAAAAAACCGCTGTTTCGAAAGAAATTCAGCGGTTTTAACGAGAGAACATTAGTTATCACATTTTTCTCATCGTATCTGGAGGCATTGTTCTGGTAGTGTCCCGGATCGTGGTATCGACGGGCATACTTTTAGTAGTATCAATAATTGTCGTATCTGTTCCGCCGCCGGAAACACTTTTTGTCGAATTGCATGCGGATGTGGCCACCATCAGTGCCCCTGCCATCGCAAGACTTAATGTTAATTTTTTCATGATGTTGATATATTTGATTAGCTCATTTTATTTCCATCCCGGGGGACTTGTAAAGGGTGAACATTTCTGCTGAGCAAATGTTTTAAAATATTATCATCCAAACATTTACGAACAGCACCACACACCACTACAGACCTAAAGCCCATCCACGACGGAGCTCTCTCCTCCGAAAAACAGCGCATCAGACAACTATCATATTTAACTAAAAAATTACCTACAGGATCCATATTAAATTTTATAGTTCAAGAATCTTTCTGATCTTTAAACATCATGATGGTATCCGAAAACACCCTCAAATGGGGCCTTTGTTTATATCCGCCTCTGTTTTTTCAGCGCATCTGGGTCAAGAGATTCCATAAGGGGTTCAGGGGGGTAGATGTAAAAATCAATAAGAGCCTGTTTAACAGGAACTACAATGGCTCCATCTTCGGAGGAACCATCTATGCTGCCACAGATCCGTTTTACGCCATATTGTTTGACCAGTTGCTGCAGCGAGAGGGATTTAAAGTTCGCGTATGGCTCAAGAGTGCCTCGATTCAATACCTTAAACCCGGCAGAAGCGACCTTTTTTTTACCATTCATATCAGCGACGAGATGATGGATGAAGCCATTACTTCATTGAATACCTCGGGAAAGTTTGTGAAAGCCTACCCCATGGAGCTCAGAAACAGAGCGGGCGAATGCTGCGCTACGGTCGTTAATGAAGTATACATTAGAAATTTACACCAGGGAGAAGCCTCAAGGGTAGCTTATTAGCCTTGTTTTAAGCAAAGAAACCATGAACATCAAGAGACTAATTTTTCAGGGCGAAGGGACCACACTGGATTTCAAGAAAACCATTACCAGCAATGAGAAAATTGCTAAAAGCCTGGTTGCCTTTGCCAATAACAAAGGCGGGCAGCTGCTGATCGGTGTGGCCGACGACGGCACCATCAAAGGCGTAAAGTCTGAGGATGAAGAACGTTACATGATCACCAAGTCGGCGCACCAGTTTTGCAAGCCTGCGATAGAACCTGAGTTTGAAGAAGTGTATGTCGACGATAAGCTCGTACTCGTGGTAAAGATTGCCCCCAGCGATACCAAACCTCACTACGCCCTGGATGAAAATAAAAAATGGTGGGTATATTACCGGGTAAAAGACAAGAGTATTCTCGCCAGCAAGATCATCGTTGATGTCATCAAAAGAGGGAATAGTGAGCAGGGTCAGCTCATCGCCTACTCCGAGCTGGAGCAGAAATTATTTGAATACCTCGGACAAGAAGGCCGGATCACACTCAAACAATTCAGCAAGATCACCAGGGCTTCCTATAAAAAAGCACAAAAAATATTGGTCAATCTGATCATCAGCGGTGTCATACAACCACATACCAATGAGAAAGAAGAGTTTTTCACCAGCACGCTCAAATGATCATTTAAATTGACTGCGATTTAACATAGATCAGGTTTAAAATGCCGACTTTTGCGGCAATGTTAGCGAGCCTTTACAACAAATACAAACCCTATTATTCTGATAATCTGAGGTTGGCGATGCCTATCGTCGTATCTCAACTCGGACATACACTCGTCCACCTTGCCGATAGTGTTATTGTCGGCCATTTCGCCGGAACCATACAACTTGCGGCGGTATCGCTTGTCAATAGTATCTTTATGCTCATCCTGGTGATCGGCATGGGAATTGCCTACGGACTTACACCACTGATCGCACAGCAAAACGGGCGACAAAATTACAGTGAATGCGGGAAACTGCTGTCTAACAGCCTTCTGATCAACATCCTGACCTCCCTTGTGCTGTATGCATTTGTTCATATGGGTACCCTGATGGTCATAGACCACCTGGGCCAGTCGCCGGAAGTAGTGGCCTTTGCAAAGCCTTATCTTGGCTACCTGGGGATTTCCATCATTCCGCTGCTCATCTTCCAGACTTTCAAACAGTTTACAGAAGGCCTTGGATTTACAAAACAGGCCATGTACATCTCCATCTGGGGCAACCTGATCAATATCGTTCTCGGCATCATCTTCGTGAAAGGCATGTTCGGCATCAGTCCTATGGGTGTCAAAGGCGTTGGTTTGAGTACGCTGATTGACCGTTGTATCATGGCGATCGTCATGACCATATATGTATTGCGCTCCAAACATTTCCGCAAGTACATTACTGAATTCAGGATGGCTTTGTTCGACAAGGTGCGTGCTTTGAAGATCGTTAAAATCGGCGCGCCTGTGGCCCTCCAGTATTCCTTTGAAATCAGCGCCTTCAGTGGGGCGGCCATCCTCATCGGTACCATTGGTGCTGTAGAACAGGCTGCGCACCAGGTAGCCATCAACCTTGCTGCCGTCACCTATATGATGGCCAGCGGGATTGCCTCAGCTGCAACCATTAAAACCGGAAATAACTTTGGTAAAGGAGATTTTAAAGACCTTCGCCGTTCGGCCATTGCCAGCTATCATGTGATTATACTTTTTATGAGCATCACCGCGATCCTTTTTATACTCGCCAACAGGATGCTCCCCTTTATCTATACAGAAGATCCTGCAGTCATCAATATCGCCGCCCAGTTGCTCATCATTGCTGGTTTCTTCCAGCTCTTTGATGGTACCCAGGTGGTGGGCTTAGGCGTTTTGAGGGGTATTGGAGATGTCAACCTGCCCACCATCATTACTTTTATTGCATACTGGATCATCGGCATTCCCCTGGGATACTTCCTGGGCATCACCTACGGCCTTGGTGTAAACGGAATATGGTACGGATTGACCTTTGGCTTGTTAACTGCATCCCTCCTGTTGTTTATCCGCTTCCAGAACAAGACCAGGGCACTGCATGCCGGCCAGTCCGGTGCTCCTACCTAAAGTCATCCAGCAAACCATCTGGACTAATTTCATTCCATTGTAAACGAATATTATCCTGCTAAATCATAACAAAAGTTATGTTTTTAGCAGGATAACTCTGTAAAAACAAATTAATTATGTGAAATCATTTTGTTTATTCATAAAGTTCTACTAATATTGTCTACTAAATACATAGACTTTATATATGAATAAATTAATACCCTCGTATTCCATTACCAGTTCTGGAATTCATCCTGAATCCTATGCTTGTTGTTGCGGCCATCTCAACCATGCCAGTTATTGTCAAACATCAAGTAATCTTTCAGCGACCTAAAAATTCCATTATCAAATGAAAACACACCATCAGAAAATCAAATTCCTCATAATCACTGTCATTTTTAGCCTCCTGGTCCTCAACTCCTATCGGTCGGAAGCACAGGAAAATCAACTCATAGAAGTAGCAGGCATCGTTACCGACCAGGAAACCACAAAACCATTGCCCGGTGTAAACGTCCTCATCAAAGGCCGTATTGCCGGAACTACTACCGACAACAGTGGAAAGTTCAAACTACGCTCCCGACTGAAGTTCCCTTTCACTCTTGTTTTTACCAGTGTAGGATTTAAGTCTCAGGAGTTTGAAGTGAAGGAAGCAGGATCACAGCTCAATATTGCACTGGTCACTCAGACTATTCTCGGCAATGAGGTGGTGATTACCGCCTCCCGCGTGGAAGAGAACATCCTGAAATCTCCCGTAGCCATCGAAAAACTCGATATACGTGCCATCAGAGAATCACCAGCGCCAAGTTTCTACGACGCCCTGGAAAATGTAAAGGGTGTACAGATGACCACCTCCAGTTTAACCTTTAAAGTACCCAATACCAGGGGTTTCAATATTCCAAACAACTTTCGTTTCGTACAGCTGGTAGATGGTGTAGACATGCAGGCCGCCACGCTTGGTGTACCGCTCGGTAATGCCATCGGTCCCACAGAGCTTGACATTGCCAGTGTCGAAATCACCCCGGGCGCAGCTTCTGCACTCTACGGTATGAATGCCATCAACGGTATGGCCAACCTCATCACCAAAAGCCCTTTTCAATATCAGGGGCTCAGCGTGTATAGCAAAACAGGTGTAAACCACGTCGGTGGTACCGGCAGAAGTCTCAGCAACCTGACAGAAACGGCCGTCCGCTATGCCAAGGCTTTTAATAATAAATTTGCGTTCAAAGTGAATGTGAGTTACCTGCGTGGAACAGACTGGCTCGCCGATACACGGACAGACCAGAACCCGAATAATCTGAACACCGCAAACCCGACCTTTCCGGAGCTTGCCGGAAACGACAACAACCCTGCTTATGATGCCTGGAACAAATATGGCGATGACAATGGCAGCAACGCCGTTACCATCAGCGGCATCACCGGAATCCCCGGAAAAACTGGGAATCAGAGTATCATTGTCAGACGTACTGGCTATTATGAGAAAGATGTGGTCAACCCTATTGTCGACAACCTGAAATTTGATGCCGCCCTTCATTACAGGATCGGCGACAATGCCGAGCTTTCCTACCAGTACCGCATCGGTAAAATGGATGGTGTATTTCAACGTGGAAACAAGATCCAGCTGGACAATGTAGTGGTGCAGAACCATAAACTGGAACTCAAAGGCTCAGATTACTTTATCAAAGGTTATGTGTCAATTGAGAACACCGGCGACTCCTATAACATCAAACCCCTGGTCGACAACCTTGACATCACCAGTGGTGGTACCAACTCCATCTGGGGAGCAAAATTTAAAACCTCACTTCAGGCGTCCATAAATGATGGTGTCGCACTGGCCGAAGCATTAAGGGTTGCACGAAGCGCCGCAGATGCCAGCCGTGTTGAGCCCGGAACTCCCGAGTTTAATGCACTAAAAAATACCATCGTAAAGATCAACAACTGGGACCACCAGGCGGTAGTCGGTGGAAATGCACCCGCCACAGGTGGTGCATGGCTTCGCCAGGAAAGTCGCACCTACCATACCGATGCACAATGGGACCTCTCCAGCAAAGTTAAGTTCGTGGAGCTGCTGGTGGGCGCTGATGCCCGTATGTATGAGGTTATCCCCGACGGTAACAACTTCGTTGATTTTAAAAGACCTAATGCAGAACGCAACCAGCCGCTGGCCAATGGCAGTTTTGGCGACAATGTCTATTACAAAAAGTTCGGTGGGTTCGCACAGGTGACCAGGAAGTTCTTTGAGGATAAACTGAAAGTATTCGGATCATTAAGACTGGATTACAATCCTGAGTTCGATCCAAAGTTCAACCCACGCGTTGCCGCGGTATACACACTTGCAGAGAAACACAACTTCAGGGCCTCTTTTCAAAACGGATACCGCTTTCCGGCTTTGTTTGAAGCCATTTCTTTCGTGAACAACGGAAATATCCGCAGGGTTGGCGGACTACCTTACATCAATGAAGGATTAAATTACCTGGACAATTCCTACACACTCGCGTCCATCAATACCTTCAACGCAGCGGTCAACAAAGATGTAGCTACGGGACTTACTGCAACTGATGCAGCACTCAAAAACAGGGCGCTGCTAGAGGCGACCACACTTACGGCAACACAGCCAGAACGCATCAACTCCTTTGAAGTAGGTTACAAGAGCGTGCTGCTGGACAATAAGCTGGTCGTTGATATAGATGCTTACAGCAATGAATACAGTGGTTTCCTAGGACAGGTGGAGGTTTCCGTACCCTACCTGCCAAACAGCACCAGCCCCCTTTCCGCACAGGCTGCGGTAGGAACGGATGAAGCCGTGATCGCCATGCTCGCCTCCAACAGAAATGCCCAGCAAACCCGGTACCGTGTGTATACCAATGCCCGTAACAAGTACCGTAATTATGGATCTTCATTAGGACTGACCTACAATTTCTACCAGAAGTTTACTGTTGCAGGTAACGTTAGCTATAATGACATTACAGAAAACAAAGAAAAGGATGTGTTCGTAACAGGTTTCAATACACCCAACTGGACCACCAACATCTCTTTTGGAAACCGCGAAATCCTGAAGAACTTTGGATTCAACGTCGTATGGAGATGGCAGGAGGAGTTCCTTTGGGAAAGTCCGCTCGTCAATGGCACCGTGCCTGCCTACCACACCTTCGATGCACAGGCTACCTACAAAGTTCCGGAAGCAAAAGCAACCATCAAAGTCGGCGGAACCAACATCTTCAATAAACGTTACGTACAATATGCGGGTGGCCCTACCTTGGGTGGCCTGTATTATGTCGCCATTACCTTTGACGGTTTGTTAACCAGATAAATACCATAAACAATGACCACAATCTATCAATTAATAAAATATATTTAACAAACTTTTAATCAGAATATAAGCAGAAACGATATCCGGCCTTGCGTTGAAAAATGCGAGCCGGATTTTACACATTAAATGAAGAAGAATGAGTTTAGAAACAAAAGAAACGAATGTAGCCCTCAACAACGGAGTTCAGGAGAAGAGGTGGAGAAAAATAGCTTACTTATGCCTGATCATACTCGCCGTATTGTTCATCGGATTTGCCATTTACAGTCACCTTACCTACGACACTGTTGTCGCTTTTGGTGAGCAGGTATATGCACAGATCGATGAAAAATTCCTTTGGATGCTGCTGGTCGGTTTTATGGCCCAGATGGTGGATGGTGCCCTTGGCATGGGCTATGGAGTAGTTTCTACCACACTGCTGTTGTCCGGCGGATTAAACCCGGCTGTCATTTCCGGCAGTATCCATACCGCAGAGATGTTCTCCAGCGGTGCTTCCGGATTCAGTCACTATCGTTTCGGCAATGTCAACAAGAAGCTTTTTAAAACATTACTTGTTCCCGGTGTCCTGGGCGCAATTGCAGGAGCTTTGCTGCTCGGATATGCCGGAGAAGCCTTTTCTCAATACATACGCCCGGTAATCTCTATATATACCTTATTGCTGGGGATCAGGATCCTGAGTAATGCCTTTAAGGAAAAAGCAAAACCACAAAAAGTAAAAAGAGCAGGCTGGCTGGCCGGTGCCGGTGGTTTCCTGGACTCCTTCGGTGGCGGCGGCTGGGGCCCGCTGGTCACCTCTACCCTGATTTCAAAAGGACGCACACCAAAATATGTGATCGGTTCTGTAAGTCTCACAGAGTTCTTTGTGACCATGGCCAGTGCCATCACTTTCTTCTTCATCCTAGGGGTCAGCCATTGGCAATCCATCCTGGGACTGATCGTCGGCGGTGTCATCGCAGCACCACTTGCAGCCCGTCTGGTGGGTAAACTACCCATCAAAAAGATGTTCATCGGAGTTGCTACCATTGTCATCATCTCAAGTCTGCGCATCATCTGGATGTCGATCTCAAAAATGATCTAACAACTGCTGATGACCTGATTATTCCAAGTGATTAATTTTACGATAAACCAAGCCTAATTAACGATATTGAGCTTGGTTTTTATGTTTAATAACGGAAGCTGAAAAAAGCAAATTTATGATAACTTTGTCTGATCACGATTAACCTTTTTGTATGTTAGATGCTTTAAGGCAGCATTATTCAAAAGTATTTTACAATTACCGCTGGCTGCTGCATTTCCTTTTTTGGTTTTTGTTCTCACTGGTAGTGTTCGACCAGTTTGAACGTAGTGGAGGTTTATTCTCCAGCAAGCAAAACAGCTATTCTGCCATCTACAAGTTGTCTTACATTTTCATCATGATGATACAGGCTTACGGCATCGTAGGCATCATCAAGCTGAACAGCAATCGCTCAAAACTGATTTTCTGGAGTACCTTTATTTTGTGGTTCCTCTTGTGTTACACCAGTGCCGCAGCATTGATCTACCATGCCGTTCTTGGTAACCCCGCCATGGCATCAAAGCCAGATACGGATTTTCTGAGCATCATTAAGAATAGTTTCACTTCTCATCTCTTCGCCTCCTCGATTTTTATAGCTTTCTATTACTTCGTAGATATCCACGACCAGCAGAAGCAAATTCAGCGCCTCGGCGACTTTAAAGCTCAAAAGATAGCCCTGGAAAGCAGCTTCCTAAAGTCACAGGTCAATCCGCATTTCTTATTTAACACGCTGAACAACATCTACGCTCTCAGCCTGAAAAAATCGGCGCAAACACCGATTATCATCGAGCGACTGGAAGCGCTACTGCATTACATGCTGTATGAATGTAAGGTCGACCGGGTTTCTTTGGATGATGAGTTCAAGTTTACAACAAGTTATATAGAGCTCGAAAAACTGCGTCACAATGAAGACCACTGTAAGGTCACCGTCAAGATTACCGGGGACACAAACGGCCTCGTCATTGCGCCCCTGCTGCTCATTAACTTCCTGGAGAACGCATTTAAACATGGTACGAAAACGTCATTTGGGAAATCCTGGATCAATATGGAAATAGAAACCACAGCAGAAACCCTACATTTTAAACTGCAGAACAGCAAACCTCAAAAACCAGCGAATGCGGTCAGGTCGGAATACACTGGTGGGATCGGTTTGGTGAATGTAAGACGGCGCCTGGAGATCCTATATCCGAAAAGACATGTACTGGCCATCGATAACTTTCCGGAACACTTTGAAGTAAACCTAACCATCAGTTTTTAACTTAAAAATCAGAAGAATATGATAAACGGTTTTAGAGGTAACAATAGGAGATTTTAGCCATGAATAATTTTGTTCAATTAGAAATCAATGAGAAAAACAGATGGGTATATTTCAGCAAATACCGCTGGCTCGCACATGTCGGCTACTGGCTGTGGGTACTCTTTGCAGGGACCTTCTCACACACCGACGAGCCGATCACCGTCGACTTCATCTACAGGGATTTCTTTCTGGACAACATCATGATTGCCATCTTTTATTATGTCCACTGCCTCATCCTGATTCCTTATTTCTTCAGACGCAACCGCTACCTGCTGTTCTGGACTCTTGTCGTCATCGGATATTTCGGCATCACAGCCATTGATGTCGTTTGGTATAAAACAGTCATTTGGCCACATGAGCCTGCAATACAGGCAAAAAGCTTTATGGATCACTACCAGACCCGTTTATCAGGCTACCTGATGAACTTTTTCATCTTTTCCATCATGTTATACTTCATGGAAAAAAATGAAGAGAATGACACCCTGAAAGAGGTGGAAGATGAAAAGAAAAAGATTGAACAAGTAAAACTGGATATGCTGAAGACCAACATCAGCCCTGACTTTCTGCTCAGGTCGCTGCGTCAGCTTAAACAGGCTGCAGCGGTACCTGAGGAATATACTTCCGAGGCCATTCTCACTTTTGCAGACCTGCTCCGCTACCGGCTCTACCGCGGCAGAAATGCATCCTCTGCATTAAAGGAAGAGCTCGCAGCATTTCAGTCCTTCATCCATTTCATTGATCTTGAAAAACACCAGCACCACCTGTCCGTCGAGCTGACGATGCAGGGCGAAGCTGAAGACAAAATCATCTCCCCGCTGTCACTGGTGAACCTGTTGGAACCTTTTTGTAAAGCCAACCCTCAAAGCCCGGCAACCTTATCCATTATGCTGCTCATTGAAGAGCAGGAGTTAATCCTGCAGATGTACTACAATGCAGGAGCCGCACCGCAACTCGTCGCAGATCTCGAAGCCTATGGATATGACTACCGGCAATTGTATGGTACCAACGTGATTTTTCATTTTGAAAACTGCGAAAATGAAAGCTGCACCATCAACCTTACCTTGCCAATCGCAACCGCTGAAGCAAAGGTGGTCAACCCTACCAGTTAAACAGCAGTCTTTCCATCCCAGGCTTTATTTAAAGCCCCAAGGAAGGTTTCCGGAGGCTGTGCGCCCGAAACCGCTAGCTTCTGATCAATGACAAAAAAGGGAACCCCGCGAATACCGATGGTCTGTGCAGCATGCTCATCAGCACGTACCTCATCCGTAAAGGCATCACCACTGAGCACATCCGCGATCTCCACCACATTCAGCCCCACAGCTACACCTACAGCCTGCAGCGCATCATGATCAGCAATATTTATCCCATTGCTAAAATGAGCTTCAAACAAAGCTTCCTCAATCTCATTGTCCAGACCTTTGGATTTTGCTAGCTGGATCAGCCGATGCGCATCAAAGGAGTTGGCGACTACAGAACGTGAAAGGTCGAAGCGTAAGCCAACCTCTGCCGCCGTATCCGTCACCTGCTGCTGCATTTCAGCTGCCCATTCCCTGCTCCGCCCGAACTTTTCAGCCAGGTAGACTTCGGCAGACTGGTCAGGCAGTGTCTCTGCATTCGGATCCAGCTCAAAGCTGTGCCATTCAATTTCTACAGCGTCCTTATGCACGAATTCCGCCAGGGCGCGTTCAAACTTACGCTTGCCAATGTAACAAAACGGACACCTGACGTCCGACCAGATATCTACTCTCATTAAAGTTCTTCTATTTTATAAATCGTTGTCATTTTGTAGGTATCCCCCGGCCTTAGTACCGTTGATGGAAATGAGGGGATATTAATCGCATTCGGATGGTATTGCGTTTCGACGCAGAATGCCGAAAATGGGCCATAATGCTGTCCGCCTTTTCCATCCTTCACATCTACGTATTTCGCCGTGTACAGGTGCGCTACAGGCGCTGTCGTATATACCGAAAGTTTCAGGCCACTTTCCTTAGACCGCGTTTCAGATGCAAGTACCAGCTCCCCAGCAGGGCCATCGAGCACAAAACTCTGGTCATATCCCTCCGCAGGGTCCCAGTCGCGCGCAAAAGGTTTCTCCGCAAGGAAATCATATTGGGTATCCTCAACCGGGATCAATCTGCCCGTTACTGTATAGTTGTCGTCCTGCTCCAGGTAATGGCTGGCAGGCATGTGATGAAGATGACTCCCAACATTCCCGCCATTTGGCGACAAGTTGAAATATCCATGGTGCGTTAAATTTACAGCCGTAGGCTCGTCAGTTACTGCTTTAAAATCAAGGATCAGCTCATTGTCATCCGTCAGTTTAAAAGTAAGCTGTACGGTAAGGTTACCGGGGAAATGCTCCTCTCCGTCCGGACTCACATATTCCAGCGTCAATGAGGGATCGATGGTCGACAATACCTGCCATACCTTTTTATCGAAACCATGATCGCCACCATGCAGGCAATCCGGCCCCTTAGACTGCGACAATTGATGTACCTCACCATCTATCGTAAACCTGGCATTTTTAATCCGGTTTGCATATCTGCCAATCACAGCCCCGAAATAAGGATAATTGGCGAGATAATCCTCATTCAGATAATGCTCAAAGTCGTCAAAGCCAAGAACAATGTCCTGCTGCCTTCCGTCTTTAGTTTTGATGACAAATTTATTAATGATGGCACCATAATTATATATCTTGACATATGTTCCATGAGTATTCGTCAGTTCGATGCCAAGGATCTCCTGGTTGTCTACGAATGTTCCTGTTTTGATCAGCTTTGTTTCCATAGTGGTATATTCGGCTCTTTAATTTTTATCAATACTATCAATACTTTGCTTAAAACAAAAGCATTAATTTAAAATATTACAATGCAAGCGTAATTAATTTAGTTTTACATTTGCATTTTCATGGTAGCTTCCCTGCTGAACTAAAACGTTTAGTGTCGCCAGCTGATCTGAACGCCAATAAAGGTGCCAGTTACCGTGAAAAACGAAAAAAAACAGATGAAACGACAAACAATACAGGAATGGAAAAATTGAAGCTCGATGAGTTAAACAGGGTGAGCATTGAGGAATTCAAGGAGCAGGAGAAACTTCCTCTTGTCGTGGTACTCGATAACGTGCGCAGCATGCACAACATCGGATCAATATTCCGTACCGGTGATGGATTTGCCATTACCCAGCTTTGCCTTTGTGGCATCACTGCACAGCCTCCACATCGCGAAATAGAAAAAACAGCCTTGGGAGCTACTCAGTCTGTAGATTGGAAACATTATGAAAGCACGCTTGAAGCGGTAAAAGCATTGCGTGAAGAGGGGTACCTCATCATCGCCGTCGAGCAGGCCAGCGGAAGCACCATGCTGAATACCTTCAAGCCCCAGCAAGATCAAAAATATGCCTTGATCTTTGGAAATGAAGTAAATGGTGTCAGTGACGAAGTGATGGAAGTCATTGATGAATGCATAGAGATCCCACAATTTGGTACCAAACATTCCTTTAACATTGTGATCTCAGCGGGTATTGTGCTTTGGGATTTCTTTGCCAAACTGCGCCTGTAAATCCAGCTACCAGAGCGATCGAACGAAATCAAAAAAACACGATTCAATAGAAAAGCCGGTCCGCATGAACGAACCGGCTTTTCTGTATATAAAGCTTAGGCGTACGGAATACCGTCTTTGCTGGCCAATCTGCTGTGTCCCATCAGGTATTCATCTACCTTACGGGCAGCTTCCCTGCCTTCAGAGATGGCCCATACCACGAGCGACTGACCACGGCGCATGTCACCAGCGGCGAAGATCTTGGCAATATTCGTCTGGAATTTACCTTCCTCTGCTTTCACATTACCCCTGTTGTCAAGCTCGACACCCAGTTTCTCAATCAATCCTTCTTTCTGCGGATGCAGGAAACCCATCGCCAGCAATACCAGCTGACAAGGCAGATCGCGCTCTGTACCCGGTTTCTCCTTAAAGCTTACCGGACGGCCTGCTGCATCAATTTCCCATTCCACATCCACAACCTTCAAGGCTTTAAGATTACCCTGCTCATCCTTGATGAACTCTTTTGTGTTCACACCCCATGCACGCTCACAACCTTCCTCATGCGAAGAAGTGATCTTCATTAACATTGGATAGGTAGGCCATGGCATGTTTGAAGTACGCGCCGACGGAGGTGTAGGCATGATCTCAAATTGCATGACCGATTTCGCACCCTGACGGTTTGAAGTACCGATACAATCCGAGCCTGTATCACCGCCACCAATCACAATGACGTCTTTTCCTGTGGCCAGGATCGCTTCATCCAGCACATCGAAGTTTCTGACGCGTTTGTTCTGCTGTTTCAGGAAGTCCATTGCATAATGCACCCCTTTAGCTTCACGACCAGTGATCGGCAGGTCGCGTGGAATTGTTGAGCCTCCCGCAAGTACGATGCTCTGAAACTCTCTCAATAAAGTGTTCAACTCCACATTGACACCCACATTGGCATTACATTTAAAAATGATGCCTTCCTTTTCCATCAATGCGATACGTCTGGTAACTACATCTTTCTGAAGTTTAAAATCAGGAATACCATAATTCAGCAATCCCCCAGGTGTATCATCGCGCTCAAAAACCGTCACCTCATGCCCCGCTTTATTCAGCTGTGCAGCAGCAGCAAGTCCCGCAGGACCCGAACCGATTACCGCTACCTTTTTGCCGGTGCGGATCAATGGCTCTTCCGCCTTGATGTACCCTTTATTAAAAGCAATCTCAATGATGTGCTTCTCAATTTCCTCAATGGATACCGGCGATTTATTGATGCCCAACACACATGCAGATTCGCAAGGTGCCGGACAAATTCTTCCTGTAAACTCAGGAAAGTTATTGGTACTCAGCAAAATGGTGGAGGCTAAGTGCCAGTCACCTTTATATACCGCGTCATTGAATTCCGGAATGACGTTGCCCAGAGGACAGCCAGACTGGCAGAAAGGAACACCGCAGTCCATACACCTGGCCGCTTCCTTGTTTACCTGTTCTAATTCAAAGTTTTGTACAAATTCGTTATAATGTTTTAAACGTGCTTTAGCATCTTCTTTTGAAGGAGCAGTTCTTTCATACTCTAAAAATCCGGTTACTTTTCCCATCGTTATGCTCTGTTTAGTTTAGTGGTTCTGATCATTTGGTGTTTAATTTAGACAGTTGCTTTTGCTCTGCTCATCAATACTGCTTTGTATTCTTTAGGGAATACCTTTACAAAATGTGCAGACTGAGTTGCCCAATCGCTTAGGATAAACTTAGCAATATTGCTGTCTGTCAGCTGAATGTGTTTTTTAAGTAAAGTGTTTATGCGCAGTTCATCCTGTTCATCCAGCGGATCAAGATCCACCATCTCCTTATTACATCTGTTTGCAAACTCACCCTTTACATCATAGATCCAGGCCACACCACCGCTCATACCAGCAGCGAAGTTGCTTCCTGTATCACCGATTACCAGTACTTCTCCACCCGTCATGTATTCACAACCATGATCTCCAAGTCCTTCTACAACTGCTGTAGCACCAGAGTTCCTTACTGCAAAACGCTCACCCGCCTGTCCGCGAACATACAGCTCACCGGAAGTCGCACCATAAAGCGCTACGTTACCGATGATGATGTTCTGCTCTGGCACATAGCTGATTGTGCTATATGGATAAATGGATAACCTACCACCCGAAAGCCCTTTGCCCACATAGTCATTCGCCTCACCTTCCAGCTGCAGGGAAATCCCTTTAGCTGCAAAAGCACCGAAACTCTGACCCGCAGAACCTTTAAACTTAAAGTTGATCGTATCCGCAGGTAAACCCTGACTCTTATATTTCTTAGAAACCTCGTTGGACAGCATCGTACCTAAAGCACGATTGGTGTTTTTCACTGCAAACTCTCTATAAATCGGCTCCTTATTAAACAAGGCAGGCTCTGCCGCTTTGATCAAGGCATGATCCAGTACTTCCGACAAGCCATGGTCCTGAGCTTCCGTATTGTACAGGCTCAGTCCGTTGTCCGGTGCCTTATATAAAATCGCAGAAAGATCCAGGTCTTTCAGTTTCCAGTCCTTAGGATCAATCTGGCGAAGGCTTAACGCATCCGCCTGGCCTACCATTTCTTCAATGGTCCTGAAGCCCAGCTCAGCCATAATCTCACGCAGATCTTCCGCAAGGAACTTGAACAGACTCACCACATGATCAGGATCACCGGTAAACAATTTCCTCAGATTAGGATCCTGGGTTGCAACACCAACCGGACAGGTGTTCAGGTGACATTTCCTCATCATGATGCAGCCTGCAGTAACCAGTGCAGCCGTAGCCACACCCCACTCCTCAGCACCAAGCAGTGCCGCAATGGCAATGTCCCGGCCTGTTTTCAGCTGACCATCCGTCTGTAAAACCACACGGCTACGGAGGCGGTTTTTCACCAATGTCTGGTGTGCTTCCGCCAGTCCAAGCTCCCAAGGTAAACCGGCATGCTGAATAGAGGTCAATGGAGAAGCTCCCGTACCGCCATCAAAACCAGATACCAGGATCACGTCAGCGTGCGCTTTCGCCACACCTGCAGCAATCGTACCCACACCAGCTTTAGAAACCAGCTTCACATTGATGCGCGCTTCCCTGTTTGCATTTTTCAAATCAAAGATCAGCTGTGCAAGATCCTCAATAGAATAAATATCGTGGTGCGGCGGCGGCGAGATCAAACCTACACCAGGCGTAGCATGACGAACCTTTGCAATCCAGTCGTCTACCTTATGCCCGGGCAGTTGCCCACCTTCACCAGGCTTAGCACCCTGAGCCATTTTAATCTGCAGCTCATCCGCATTACTTAAGTAATAACTTGTTACACCAAAACGTGCAGAGGCAATCTGTTTGATGGCCGAACGCATGGAGTCGCCATTTGGCAGCACCTCATAACGTAGTTCATCTTCACCACCCTCACCCGTATTGCTCTTTCCACCAATGCGGTTCATGGCAATGGCCAATGTCGAGTGCGCCTCGTGCGAGATTGAGCCAAATGACATCGCTCCCGTAGCAAAACGTTTCAATATGTTCTCAATTGGCTCCACTTCCTCCAAAGGAACAGGCGTACGTTTGTAGTTGAATTCAAACAGCCCCCTGATGGTATAAGCCTGTTGTGTCTGCTCATTGACCAGTTTCGCGTACTGTTTATATACACTGTAATCATTTTTGCGGGTTGCATTCTGAAGCAGGTGAATCGTTTGAGGATTGAACAAATGTTGTTCTCCCTTACGTTTCCACTTGTAGTTACCACCAGTCGGCAGGATGCTGTCCGGACGTGTAGCTACACCAAAGATGCGGTTATGTTTAATGAGCGCTTCTTTAGCGATCTCATCCAGACCTAAACCGCCAATCCTCGATACCGCACCCGTGAAGTAATTGTTGACCACACTTTTGTTGATCCCCAATATTTCAAAGATCTGCGCACCATGGTAAGACTGAAGCGTAGAGATTCCCATTTTAGAGAAGATCTTCAGCAAGCCATTGTTTACCGCGTAAATATAGTTTTTGATTAATGTTTCTTTTTCAGTCTCCAGTTCATCCACAAAACCAGTAATGGTTTCTTCAGCCAGGTAAGGATTTACCGCTGTAGCACCAAAACCGATCAGGCAGGCAAAGTGGTGTACTTCCCACACATCACCAGCCTCTACCACCAGGCCGACATCACCCCTGTACCCTTTGCGGATCAGGTGATGGTGAACCGTAGATACCGCCAGTAAAGAGGGAATCGCAGCATGCTCAGAATCCAGCGCACGATCCGAAAGGATGATCACCTGGAATCCATCTTCCACAGCATCCACCGCATAACGGCAAAGTCTGTCCAGCGCTTTTGCCATTGCCCCAGGCTTACCGCTGGCCCTGAAATACGTCTGCAATGTTTTGGATTGGAACACCCCTGTGTCGATACTTCTCAGTTTCTCCAGCTCCAGATTGGTGAGGATCGGATGTTTGATACCCACACAGTGACATTGTAAAGCATTCTCTTCCAGGATATTTCCATTGTTACCCATGAAACCGGCAAGACTCATTACTACCTTTTCCCTGATCGGGTCAATAGGCGGATTCGTTACCTGGGCAAATAACTGTTTGAAATACGAAGACAAGTGTTGTGGTTTCTGAGAAAGTACAGCCAGTGGGATGTCGGTACCCATAGAACCGATCGGCTCCTTACCATCTTTCGCCATAGGCTTCAGGATCAGATCGATGTCCTCCCTGGTATAACCAAATACCTGCTGATATTTGAAAATCGACTCCTCAGAAAGACCGCTGAATACCACACGCGGGCTGGAAAGTTCTTCCAGGCGGATCTGGTACTGATTCAGCCAGTCGGCATACGGCCTGCGGCTGCATACCTGATATTTAATTTCATCATCACTGATGATCCTGCCCTGCTCCATGTCCACGACGAACATTTTACCAGGAGTCAGTCTTCCCTTAGCGATGATTTTACTTTGATCCAATGATAAGGCACCCGCTTCAGAAGCCATGATCACATGGTCGTCTTCTGTAATGGCATAACGCTGCGGACGCAGACCATTCCTGTCCAGTGTCGCCCCGATCAGGTTGCCATCTGTAAAGGAAACCGCTGCAGGACCATCCCATGGCTCCATCAAAGTCGCATGGAATTTATAGAAGGCTTGTTTCAGCTCATCCATATCATCGTTGCCGTCCCAGGCTTCAGGAATCAGCATCATCAATACATGTGGCAGTGAACGGCCCGCATGTAACAGCAGTTCTACGATGTTATCCAGACATCCCGAATCCGAGTTGGATTCATCGATTACAGGAAGCAGGATGTTCAGTTCCTCAGGAGTAAAATATTGTGAAGCAAGTGATTTAACGCTGGCCCTGAACCAGTTTAAGTTACCCTGAAGGGTATTGATCTCTCCATTGTGGGCAATATACCTGAAAGGTTGTGCCAGTCTCCATGAAGGGAAAGTGTTGGTTGCAAAACGGCTATGTACCAGTCCGAAGCCGATACCACTCGTTTGTCGCTTAGTTCTGTAAAATATGTTCTTACCTGAAGGGAGGTCAGCTGACCTTTATATACGATTGTTCTGGAGGAGAACGACGCGATATAGAAGTCACCATTAATGCCCTTCACGGTATTGTTAATTGTTTTCGTCAGGTAGTTTTTGAATACATATAGTTTACGTTCAAAATCTGCGCGTGCAGCAATGGAGTAGGGTTGGGCAATAAATACTTGGTCCATTTCCGGCTGGACAGACAAGGCCATATCGCGGATGCCGTCAATATTGGTCTGCACCTTTTTGAATCCTAAGACTCCAGGCTCAGCTTCTCTGCTGCCCGGTAGATGATCTCCCTGCACTCTTCTCTCGCTTTAACGTCTTTGGGTAAAAATAGCATTCCTACGCCATAATCGCCGGATTCATTCAGACTGAATCCAATTTTCAGACATTCATCATACAGAAATTCGTGAGGAATCTGTATCATTATACCTGCACCATCTCCGGTGTTAATTTCTGCTCCGACTGCTCCGCGGTGATCAAGATTTTCAAGAATGGTTATGGCGTCTGATATAATCTGTTGCGACTTTCTCCCCTTGATATGTGCAACGAATCCTATCCCACATGCGTCGTGCTCAAAACGCTGGTCATATAACCCCTGGTTATCTTGTGCTTGTTCCATAATTTAATTAAGTATTTGGTTGGTATAGTGTGATTGAAACACTAAGTTAGTAAAAAATTTTAACCCATTATAATTATTATAAATTTTTTAACACTTATACAGTATGTTTAAAATATAACCCCTTTATATTGTTATATTGACAAAATAGCATAGCTGAAATTACGACATTCGTAAAGATGACTTTCATCACCTTCTCCTGTGGTTCAGACAAATATTACTGTTTACACGTTTAAAATAGATTAGTCAAATTTCGGCAGATGCTCCAAAAAAATAATTTACATCACAATGAGTTTAATCTCAGTCGATTACCCTAAAATAGCGAAAATAATTGAAATAAAAGCGGATTTATGTTTTGTAGATTGATGTAAATTCCTACTTTTGTGACGGGCAAGTCTTTTACGATCAGCTCCCTTTGAACTCCCCCAGGGCGGGAACGAAGCAAGGGTAGAAGGTTGTAGCGGTGCGATAAAAGGTGCTTGCCCTTTTTTTACTTTTTTTAGATTGACCATGCTTCAAATGCATACTCTTCTTTCTAACAATCACTCCGAATTAAATAAAACCACATATTTTCTTAAACTATATAATTTATGAAATTTTTCATAGACACAGCTAATCTTGATCAAATCAGGGAAGCTCAAGACCTTGGGATATTAGACGGTGTAACCACCAACCCTAGCCTGATGGCTAAAGAAGGAATTACCGGCGAGGAAAACGTAATTGCTCACTATAAAGCAATATGCGATATCGTTGACGCTAATGTAAGTGCTGAAGTAATTGCTACTGATTATGAAGGCATCGTTAAGGAAGGTGAAGCACTTGCTAAACTGAATCCTAAAATTGTTGTTAAAGTACCTATGGTGAAAGACGGTATCAAAGCCATCAAATATTTCTCATCAAAAGGCATCAGAACAAACTGTACATTGATCTTCACTGCAGGACAAGCATTATTGGCTGCAAAAGCAGGAGCTTCTTATGTATCTCCTTTCCTTGGTCGTCTGGATGACATTGCTACTGATGGTTACCAGCTGATTGAAGACATCAGAACCATTTTTGATAATTACGAATACCCAACCGAAATCCTTGCGGCTTCGGTGAGAGGTCCAATGCATGTCATCAACTGCGCTAAATTAGGTGCTGATGTCATGACCGCTCCACTTTCGGCAATCCTTGCTTTGTTGAAACACCCATTAACTGACAGCGGTTTAGCTCAGTTCCTGGCAGATCACGCTAAAGCAGCAGGTAAATAATCTGTTTATTGCATCTGACCGCATGGTCAAAGCAAAAAAGTCCTGTTGATTAATTCGACAGGACTTTTTTAATGTTATCATAGCTGATCTGCTCATCAGGCTCGATGAGGATCCCCTTCACTCCTGCCCCATTTGCAGCATCTACGTCCCTTGGTTTGTCGCCAATCATGACAGATAAAGCCGGATCAATATTATAGGTAGCGATCGCTTCCAGGATCATCCCTGATTTAGGTTTACGGCAGGCACACTCTCCTCCAACAGTTGGGTGGTGCGGACAGTAATAAGCATGCGTAATCTCTGCTCCCTGCGCTTTGAATTTCCCATTCAGGATGCGGTGCATCTCTGCAAGTGTCTCTTCTGTATAGCGCTGCAAGGCAATACCTCCCTGGTTGGTAATGACAATCAGCAGGAATCCCTCGTCATGTAATTTCTTTAATGGTGGAATCTGATATTCCAGCACTTCAAAATCTTCCAGTCTTGTGATGTAATCGTAAATCTCATGATTCAATACCCCGTCGCGGTCTAAAAAGATCGCTTTATTCTTTGCTGCAGTGTTACTCATTAATTAGGTTGTTTGCCGCAAATATGAGAATATATATTGTAACCTGGGGTGTTGTTGTTTTTGTTAAACAATTGAACACGCCCTGTGTTGTTAAAATCATACGATCAAAAAAAATATTATATGCCTTATATCAAGAAAAATCCAGAAAACGCTTCCTCTGTAAATATCTTTTATGAAGACCTTGGTGCAGGGAAACCTGTCATCCTGATCCACGGATGGCCGGTGTCACACGAAATGTGGGAATACCAGGTATCTAGCTTAGTATATAGTGGCTATAGGGTCATTGCGTACGACAGGCGCGGTTTTGGTCAGTCTGACAAGCCTTGGACTGGTTACGATTACGATACGCTTGCAGATGACCTGAATGAGCTGATTACGGTATTACAGTTATCAGAAGTTACCCTTGTTGGATTTTCTATGGGCGGTGGTGAAGTTGTGCGTTACCTCTCCAGGTACGGTTCTTCTAAAATTGCAAAGGCTGTCCTCATCAGTACGGTTGTTCCACTGATGCTGAAAACAGAGGATCACGAAGAAGGCGTGCCTGCGGAAGTATTCGATGAAATGGTATTCAATATTCATAAGGACCGCCCTGCCTTCCTCACAGAATTTGGAAAGCAATTTTTCAGTGAAGGGGTATTGAATAAACCTGTCAGTCAGGAGATCCAAAACTGGATGCACCAGTTGGCCGTGGTGTCTAGTCCGAAGGCAACGGTAGATTGCGTCAGGTCTTTCTCAGAAACAGACTTCAGGGCAGATTTAAATGCAATTGATGTTCCATTGATGATCATCCATGGTAATGACGACAAGATCGTTCCTTTAAAGGCCACAAGTGAAATCACTTCAAAGCACCTCCCTGATGCTGCGTACTATATCCTCGAAGATGCTTCGCATGGATTATTTATCACTCATAAAGATGAAGTGAATCAGCTTTTGATCAACTTTTTGAAAAATTAAGTTGGTAAAACTGGAAAATTCAGCTTTTTGATGGATGCAAAAATAGGCTTATGGACGTCAAATAATGGGTTTTAGTGGTTGTTTTTAATGATAATATTAGCTTATCATTAAATAATCTCTCTAAAAATCAGGGGAGTATATAATTTTTGAGATTTTAATTTGCACTCTATAATTTGTACCCCTATATTTGCATCACTTTAAACGGAAACGCTTACAGTAATGTTCGAAAGAACGATGATTCCGTAGCTCAGCTGGTAGAGCATTACACTTTTAATGTAGTGGTCCTGGGTTCGAATCCCAGCGGGATCACAGAAGTACAAAAACCACCATCGAGGAAACTTAAAGGTGGTTTTCTATTTTTAGGGTGATTTTAATCCTTCTTAAAATGCTATAAATGGATGAGGAACCCTGCTCACCTTAGTTTTTAGCAGCAACTTTTGTATTTTGTAGCGGAATCGTGGCGTACTATGCAGCGGAATATCCACCAACTATTGCACAAATATTATGTGCCATTTTTATTTATACATTGCAAGTGCAAATTTCACGTTGTCGTTATTCAGGTCTTTTAATTTCTTTAAAGCGCTTTTAGAAACTTCTGAATTGATTGTTTTTAATGCGTGAACACATCTTCTCAAAGTAGCTTATAACTCATCATCATACCATCGAAACCGTTCTCTATTTAAGGCAATGTTTAAAATCGGTTCTACAAATCTGTCATCACGTATATTTTTCTAGTAAATTGTATTTACTAAGCCTTCGTGTTGACTATGCCAAGTTTCAATCAATGCTTTTTCAATATATTCAAAATTATAAGTCTCAAACTTATTATGATTTGAAAAGTCAAGACACTTAATAAGCTCTATTTCGTCTTCGTTTTCTACAGCTCGCTTTAGTTCGTCTTTCATTTTTATCGGTTTTTTAAAATGGGATGTAACGTGCCGCCTATTACCAATACGATGTTATACGGTCGCTTTTTGATGTTAATTATTTGTTTTTTTAGTTCGTCTGAAATGTTTGTCCATAAAGTTTGGTCTGTCAACACAAGTTTACAATTACATCCAGTTTCTGCAACACCTGTAATGTGTCTAAACCAATTAAAATATGTCCATTCTCTTGGTTTTGGTGAATAAAGAAAAAGTACGTTGTTGTCCCAATGAACTTCTATCGCTATTCTGTAAATCAAAGTAAAGCGTTCTTTGTCTATTATGTAAACTAACATTTTTATTTCACATCTTTGCAGATAGCAATTGCAGCTAAAACGTATTAAAAAAAATAGTGAGTAATTCAATGAGCAGAATTACAAAACAGCCTAAAATACTATTTAAACGCTTATTTTAGCACTAGGTGCAAATTTCAGCGGTATCACAGACAACAATCTTAAAAAGAATTAAAGCCCTGAAAATAAAATTGTTGCAGGGCTTTTGTTATTGGTGGACATATCAAAATATGCAATAAATAACCTATAAATGAGCTTAATTGGGGAGTCGTTCTTGAAATGTCAGCATGCTTTTCTTTTTGAAGAAACTAAAGAACTACAAAAAAAGTTGACATTTATTTCATCTATTTAAGAATTACAATGGACGGAATCCGTTTGGAAATGTTTAAGATTATTGAAATTTTCCTTAATATGGATTTGACTTATGCAAAGAATTTAAGTTAGAAACAATTAAACATGAAATATGTGCAGCTGGCCGTAAGACCATAAATAGAAAGGCTTCACTGTCAAATAACACCTAAAAAGATTCAACAAAACTAAATATCACCATCTCTTATTGCCTTTCTTTAAGAAATCGCAAATGCATTTCCTTAGCCTACACCAAGCAGGCATCAGGCATATGGCATCGCCGTATCAACGCCAATATATTTCCACATCATATCCACGTCAAGTCCACGTTTCTACGCCTTTTATGCGGCTATATACTGGCTTTATTGTGGGTAAACCCTTGACACAATACAGAGTTAGACATATCTTTACCTAGACGCTGCCCGGAGCGCATTTATTTGTAAACTTTACTTAAAATCAATATTATGGCAACAGTTGACGATGATGGCTACCTCAGAGGGCCAGTTGGGCCTACCTCCAATCGCAGACGCAGGGGCAAACAGGTGGTACAGACCAAACCTGGCAAGGGCAATGTCAAACAAAATGAAAGCACAAAACGAGCTGCAACCACATTTGGTATTGCCAGCGCTTTTGCTGCAAAGGTGAGAACAAGCCTGCGGGAGCTTTATTTTATCAGCGACGGTAAGATGATCAATAGGCTCAATAAAATAATGGGCCTTATTATCGCCAGGCATAAAAAAGCTGACACAGGCAAAATCGAATTAAAATCTAAGGCATTCAAAAGCCTGCAATATTTCGAGATGAACGTCAATTCTCCACTCCGGGAGAATCTCTGGATATTTCCTGAGATTAAACTGGAAGATGGAAATTTAAATATATTGCTGCCGGAAATAAACGTCAAAGAAGATCTGTATTTCCCTGTTGGCGGCAATTCATGTACGATATGTATTGAAATAGCAATTGCAGCCCTTTATCATGGCCTTTACCGGAGGCCGGATGATCAAAGTAGTATCATGTTCGATGTTTCAAGAGATGCTGTTACTATTCCAGCACAGCAATGGGCAATTGAAGTTCCGGCAGGTTGTTATTGTGTTACAGCAATGGCTTTACACTACTACAACAACCGGAGGCTTAAGATATCATTAAATAGCGAGCAATGCAGCCCCGCGATGATCTGTGATTTCAGCATTCATGAAGGGAAATTTGCAAAAACTAAAAGCCGTTCCTGGATATCAACGCCAGTTTATTTCAACTCTAAAATAAAAATTCAGGAAAGTCCGCCGGAGGAAGATCCTGAATCTTAAGCTCATGTTCCTGGTAATCCTTGCTCAGGAACGATTCCTCATTATGGCTTAAGAAAGATAGTTAACTGTCTTAAGTGTTATGCGTACAAGCTGAGTTATTAGGTCTTGGCTTCATGACCAACGACAAATAACAGGAACTGTTGACTTCAGTTATCAACCATCAGTACAGCCCTGCTTTGTGTGACTGTGCTGATGATTGGTAGTGTATAATTCCTGTGAAAAAAGTCATGACTTCATTATGAAAGAAAAGTGGCAATATTAAAACTGAAGCCGGTTTTTATTGTTTAATTTACACAAACATTTAACTCGAATATTTATGACGATTCAACTTAACACCGACAAAAATTTAACAGTACATCAGGAATACGAAGAAAAGATAAAAGGCATGATCAAAGAAGGCATTGGAAAATTCGATGACTTAATTACCCGTTTAGAAGTACATTTATCAGACGAAAATGGAAGCAAGGAAGGTTTAGATGACAAACGTTGTTTACTCGAGGCTAGAATTTCAGGCCGAGAGCCTGTTGCTGTTTCCAGTTTAGGAAACAATTATGATCTGGCGATCCATGGCGCAATAGCAAAACTAAAAAGCAAGCTTGAAACAATAGCTGGAAAACTTAAAGCGCATTAAGTGGAATGGTAATCAGTGACCAATCCGGCATAACACCCAATATCATAGAAACACGAAAGGGATCCACGGAGATGCCTTTTGTGTTTGTTCTTGATTCATCAATCACTGATTTATTTGCCAGGTGCCATGTCCTTATTTTTCTTTCAGACTGACTTCTTTCTTCTCGCCATCCTTATCTATGGTCACCTGTTTCTCAATGTTTGCCTTGTCGCGATAACTTTGTCTGGCGGAACCATAATTTGTAGTAGAGCCAGTATATCCCCAATAATTATAATAGTTTGTATATCCGGACACGTAAGAGTAGTTGTAGGAGTTGGTAAAATCAAAACTAGCCATGACCACATAAGTACCCGGCATCAGATCCAGAAACTCGAAATGTCCTTCATCATCATAAACTTTAGTTTTTTTGATCGCAGTACCAAAGTCTGAAACCAGGGGTACTTCCGGCATTTTTCCTTGCTTTTTGATTTGCTTATTTACCGACAGCCATTCCTCATAATAGGCAGAACTCGGAAAAAGTGTGATCTCCGTTCCTTTAGGGGCAAATTGTTTTTTGGCCGTATTGACCAAACCACCAAGCTTCTTGCCTGAACTTTCCCGGGCATAGGCAGTTCCGATAACCACACTATTTCCTTTTGTGACCTGCCGGATTGCATATTTGCTATCAAACTTATTCTTTATTGGCTGGTAGTCGATTTCTTCATTTACACAGATTTCCCACATCCCTTTTCCCATAGACATTTCCCTCTGCCAAAGTCGGCGATCCTTCTTGTCGACAACGTAATTGTAAATCGCTCCGGTACTTTCTTCCAATACGGTTACCAGCCAGGCCTGATGTTTTCCTGTTCTCGGAGACTGGTAAACATAACTTTTCACCTCTTTGATGATGTAATTTGTAATCAGCGTATCCGTGTTTTCAGCATAATAGAATTCCGGTATGATCGCTTTGTAGCCCACATCAAGTGGCAAAGTACAGAACAAGTGATCTGCCAGATTGAAATCAATAAACTTAGTTTTTGGCTTCACATTTACCTGTGTAGTTTTGTTCTTCTTTTTGGAATAATAAGTTCCTTTGATGCTTTCTCCAAAGTTCAGGACCAATTTAGTTTCCACACCCTCAGACATAAAACTGATTGGCTTCAGGGTTTTTGCATCAACGACCGAAGTCCTGCGTTTGGACCAGGTATTAGATTTATCGGTGTATTTATAATTAAAATTTAACTGGCTACCAGAGAAAGCAATATCGTAATCCAGCATTCCCATTTTATTCCAGCTGGTATCTTTTACATAATAAACTGTATATGCCGATTTTTCTGGCTTAAGGTAAGTGGTTTTGATGTCCGGACTGCCAGGAACGATTGTTTTTTGACTAAAAGCGATTGCCGGCAGCAAGCCAAGCACTAAAATAAGATTACGTATTTTCATTTACATCACAAATAACTGATCAGAATAGAATTGGCCTCTTTTCTATTTTTTTCGTCTAAAGTAGCAAAAAAAATAAAAAAACCGATGATATTCACTCAGGAAAGCCCTGCAATGATCATCTGCAGATAATCCTGCCGGTTTGATTGTTTGAAGAGGACCTCTCTGCATCCATTGAATTGAACAAACAATTTAATCGCTTCCAGGATTTTCTCAAGGGTGGCCTCCTTCAACTCAATCTACTCAAAATGCAGGTTATGAACGATTAGCTTTTTCTGCTTACCGTCGGCCTTGGCATCCATCTTGGCCACAAACGAATCACCAACCAGCACAGGAAACGAGAAATATCCGTATTTACGTTTTGCTGCCGGCACAAAACATTCAATCTGGTAATCGAAATCAAAAAAATCCTTCAGTCGGTGGCGAAAAACGTTCAGCACATCAACCTCCACTAGTCTGGCACACGCGCAGCCATGACCTGGTGAAGGATCTGCTCTACCTTCAATTTATTTATTCCAATAATTTAAAATTATGGGACGATTATATGATGAGTTTTCAATCAAAAATGTTTGTCACTTGTTATGTGTGCAAACCGATTCATGGAAACCATAAAAACCAATAACTTTCAGAAGGCAGTCAGGATAACGCTGAGCCTGTTTATGATATTTGCAGGCATCGGCCACCTTACTTTTAGCAGGGCTGAATTTCTGGCGCAGGTGCCTGATTGGGTACCCTTAGGCAAGGATTTCATTGTCCTTGCGTCCGGTGTGGTAGAAATGCTGCTCGGACTTGCCCTGTTCTTTCGGAGGCAACAGATACCGAGGATAGGCCTGTTACTTGGCATATTTTTTCTATTGGTTTTTCCAGGGAATATCGCCCAATACCTAAATGGCACTGACGCCTTTGGACTGGACACTGATGTTATGAGGTTAATCAGGCTGTTTTTTCAGCCGATTCTAATTTTTTGTGCGTTGTGGTCAACAGGCGCGATTGCGTTTCTGCGTATGAAAAAGAAACATTCCTGACTTCAATTTTGATTGATTTGCAGATGCTCCATCTTTTTTCCTGCAAAATCCTTGTGCCCCATCACCCTAAATCCCATCCTGAGGTATAATCGCCTTGCTGCAAGACGGTCTGGGTCGACAAGTAATCCAAGTGGGTGGTTTTGCTTTAATAGATACTCGTTAATCAGGAACTGAAGCATTTTGGAACCAATACCTTTGCCTTGCTGACTGGGATCCACACACAGGCAATCGAGATAGACCTCTCCTTCCTGCGTTTCATCCTCCAAAGAAAGCGTATGCTGGTATTCATTTTTGATGTAGTCCAGGACCGGCCGCCGTAACTGACGCAACATTCCACCTTCGTAGCAGCATGCGGCAGCAACGACCCGATGATCATCCTCCGCCACCCAACAATTCTCATAGGCATACTGGTTGTTTCGCCCTTTGACAAAATGCAGCATAAAGGCTTTCGCCTGTTCGTCATTTTTCCTCCCAATGAATTGATAAATGATGTCCCCCATCGCAAGTAAGAGATACGTTGTAATCGCTTCTGCATCGCCGATATTGGCCTTTCTGATGATCATACTCCCTTATACGCCGGGTTTAGGGCGTCGCTAAAGCTACACAAAAAAAGAATGGGAGTTTTCGGCTCCCACATCTTCATCGCCCCATAATTAAAATTTTCGTTCATCCATTCCCCTTGCTGAAACCCAGGCGGGATTTTACTGATATTCTAAAAATCACTTGCATTACGCTCCGGGATCACCTTCCTATCGTTATTTGTTTTTCGCCATTAATGAATCGCTGAAATAGGCCATTTCGGCAGTGATTTTTCCGTCAGCATCGAAGCTGTCGCTAAAATGCATTGGAATCACCAATGTTTTTTTATCAGATTTCCGGATCAGGTTGTATTTCCACCAGGAAAGGACCTCACGTCCGTTGTCCATTTCATATTCCAGGTAATCGGGATAACCGACCATGTCAATACTTTGGATTTCATAATCATCAAGAAACTTTTTCCAGACCACCTTGATCTCAGTTTTGCTGAGCGATTTACCGGCTTCCATATTGATGTCCGAAAATGTGGCGTCGTCGGAAAAGAAACTTAAAGCCTTGTCAATATCCGCTTTTTCAAATGCGTACATCGACTTACGGATGGTATTGATGTTCTCATGATGATTGTAGATCTTTCCATTAGTCCGGTTCGCAAAGCTGGAACCAACTTCATTTAGAATGACCGCATTACTATAATTGATAATGGTTTTTATTTTGTAGTCTTTGGTCAGTTTGTACAGGCGATGTGTGGCCGAGTTCATTTTTACACCTGTAGCCTTATGTACCCCTTTCAGCAAACTCCAGTCCTGTACCCACACCTCCCCATCTTTGTTGTCCTTTTTATATTCTACCGCATCCGCGTAAGCGCCGGGCAGCGTTTCAATTGAAAAGTAATCGAGCTCCTTAGGGTAGCGCATGGTATTCTTAACGAAGGCAGCTTTCGCAGTTCCCTTATCGTTGAAAACTGTAGAGGTACCATTGTAGGACTTAAAGTCATCCGTTAAAAAGCTAGCGATTTTGGCTTCCTCACCGCTTACGGAAGCTTTAATAAACTCTGCGACCATATTGATGGCGGGATGATCGATGTAAACTGTTCCATTTTCCTTTTTTTGAGCAAAACTGCCGCACATGCCAGATATACTGAGCACCAGCAAAAAGATTGATTTTTTCATTTTGTTTAGTTTAAGAGATTAGCACTGATGGTGGTCTCCCGGAAAGGAGTATTACTGCACGATGTAACCATAAGGATGTAAGGAACGTAGAAAAGTCTGATAACACTTAGGCTACCAGACTTTTCCTGTCCGTAAATCATTCATTACTACGCGAGATTTGTGTCGGTTATTTTTTTTAAATGGCTGGTATCTTTATCCTGTGCAGCCTGAAGCAGGCATTTGTAATCCTCCAGCAGCGTGATGTACTTTTCCATCCAATAGTATTTACTATCCTGAAGCGCTGCAGGTGTTACGTCCGAAGGTTTATCAAAGTCTGGAAGACTGGCATTGAATCCGGAGTTTTGAAACTCATCTTTAAATTCTTTTGAGAAGTCGTAATTGATGACCTGACCTATGGCAATGATCACATCAAGATGTAGTTTTTTCTGCTGAAACCAGTTATACAATGTTCTCCTGTTGACATTCATACGTCTGGACAGCTCACTGATGTTCACATGTTGTCGGCGTACTGCGTGTTCAACAATTTCGCCCGCATTAATTGATTCCATAGCCTTAACTATTAAATTGATAACCATTAATAAACTGTTTAAACGCTAGGGACGTTGTTGTTGGTGGCAATTGGCAGTAACGGCTTAAAAACTGAGAGCGCTACTACATTTGGCTGTAGTAAAACTAATCAATAAAAGGATACAACTAAACCTGCTGATGATCAAAATGTTACCGTGGATGTTCAAAATTATGCAACCCATAGATCATGAGTCCTCCCGGCTTTCCGGATTCCACCGACCAAACCTTGAACAGGCATTTCAGCTCGAGACTGCCGACGGCAACGTAAAAGATGGGATTACGCACGAAGAAAGCAATCCCATGCTCCACAAAGCCTGCTCTAAAGGCCTCGAGTGCTGCATCGGTTCCAGGGAAAAAGTCGAACAGACTACGCCCGGTGAGTGCTTGCGACGAAAAATTAAAATCAGCGTAAAACTGGCCGGATACCAAAAGGTAATTCATCTCCAGGTCTACCATAGCCACTGCAAAAGGAAGCTGATTGACCATGATCCTGTGCTGCTCATCGACGCCGTTCCGTACCATTCTGACGACCCTATCGGCGGCAAGTCCCGACAGATATCGTTTATAACAAACCGCAAAATTTGCTGGATTGGAAAACCCGAGCATCAGGGAAATCTGCTTTTTGCTACAACCCGTTTCGGTCAGATAGCGTTGCGCAAACTCCATTTGCTGTTGCCGGTAGTAGAGGTATGGGCTGGTCTGAAAGACACGTTTAAAATCGCGCATCAGCTTGGAGACCGACAGGAAATAGCGTTCTGCGAGATGCGGTATGGACGGAAATTCAGATAGGATTTCAGCTTTCAGGTAATCGGCAATCTCATAAATTCGCTTATACTGATGGAGCTGTTGACTGGCACCATCAGTCAATTTGATTATATGAGCAAAGAAGCCGAGGACTCTCCCATTTTCTACATCCGGATAGTAGCTAGCCTCTACCCTATGGCGGTCGCCAGATTCCAAATGGATCTCTGAACTGTAACTTTGTGAAATGCCATCAAGAACTCCCGTTATGTAAGGTTCATGCTGTTCATAACTGATGCCGAGACAGCTCTTAATACTAGTCCCCAACACGTCTTCGGGTACTTTGTTCAACAACCTGAAAAAAGCGGTGTTCGCAAACTTACATAGCAGTTCACGATCCCAGTAAGACAAAAGATTGATCTCACCTGATTCAGGTATGCTCGACATAGGTTCGTTAACTGAAGTCATTTTAAAATCTATCCCAATTAGTTTTAAAATCGATTAACAATATAGGTAATAACATTGGATTCAGCAAACCACATCCATCTCAACGTAGGGAGAGTTTGCACTGATGTAATCCGGGATAATTTCTTTCATCTTTTTCACCAATGCGTGGTCGTCATTCATGGCGTTCATCACAAACAACTCTTCAACCTGGCGCAATACATATAGATAAGGATAGTCAATAACCTTCGAGATTTTGATCTTCTCATGATAGGTCGGAATCACAAGTTCACGCTGGTTGAGCAGCTCTTCGAATAATTTCTCTCCGGGACGCAATCCACTATACACAATCTTGATATCCGTATGCGGCATGTATCCGGCCAGTCGGATCATGTTGATGGCAAGGTCTGCAATCTTCACCGGCTCCCCCATGTCGAATATAAAAATCTCTCCCCCATTGCCCATTACTGAGGCCTCCAGCACTAGTTGAACAGCTTCAGGAATGGTCATGAAGTAACGCGTTATCTCAGGATCAGTGACCGTTACCGGCCCCCCCGCGGCAATCTGCGATTTAAACCTTGGCACCACTGAGCCATTGGATCCCAGTACATTTCCAAATCTGGTGGTAATAAAACGGGTACCATTAGAGGCCGACTGTTGGTTCTGGAGGGACTGTATGTACATTTCAGCAATCCTTTTTGAGGCACCCATTACATTTGTCGGCCTCACGGCCTTGTCGGTGGAAATCATCACAAACTTTTCCACACCAATATCGACGGCCATATCCGCCAGGTTTTTTGTGCCCAACACATTGGTCAGGATAGCCTCTGATGGATGATCTTCCATGAGTGGAACATGTTTTAGTGCAGCCGCATGGAATACAATTTGTGGCTTGTAATGTTCAAATACGCATTTTACACGGCCAGAGTTCTGAATGTTCAGCATCACCGCCGAGCAGCTGATTCCTGGAAAATGATCCGACATCTCAAGCTGCAGCTCATGTAGCGGGCTTTCCGCCTGATCGCAGAGCAATACCATTTCCGGGGCGCACTTCATCACCTGGCGCACAATCTCCGAACCGATCGAACCGGCAGCGCCCGTAATCAGGACTCTTTTTCCCTGTAGATCGGCAATGATATGGGCCGCATCCAGCAGGATCTGTTCACGTTGCAACAGATCCTCAATCTTAAGATCCGGTAGCTGGCTCAGGCGCAGGTTTCCCTTTAGCCAATGTCTTGATGCCGGAACGGAGATCACACGGATTCCGCAAGCCATACACTGCTCTACGGCGCGCTTACGGCCTTCAATGTCACTACAGTCCTCCAGTACGATCATCTTTTCGACTCCGTATTTCTCCTTTAGTGTGGCAATACAGGACGAATGGTATACTTTCTTCTGTTCGATATATTTGTTGGTTCTGTCCGGGTTGTCGTCGATAAATCCGAGCAGCTTAAAGTTCTTTTCTGGAGATGCAGTCAGCCCATGCTTGATCAGCAGCGCCGAAGCATCTGCACCAAAGATCACCAGCACCTCCCTGTTGGTCATGCTAAGCGCTTTGAGTTCGTAAAAAAGCAACTTCACACCAATCCTCATGGCGATCAGTACAGATGCAGAGATGAAGAAATTTACCAGGAGCATCACCATAAACCAAGGCCACTCCAGTCCGAGGTAACTACTTGCGCCCAGGTAGCTAACCGTTCCAAAGGCCAGGTTTGCCAGTAGTACGGCCTTAAATACCCTGAAGACATCAGCAACGTTAGAATACCTGATAATGCCGGTGTGAATGCGCATGACAATAAAAACAGTCATCGTCACTACATTGTAAACCACCAGGCAGAGCAAGAGGTCGGAGTTGAAGACCCATTGATAACCGACGCGACTGATGATCAGGAGTGATAAGCCCAAGGCAAAGCTGACAATGAGCTGATCGATCAGTAGGATCAGCCAGCGTGAATATACTTTCTCACAGAACAAAATTTGTTTCATAATTATAGTTTTAGTGCAGATTTAGACTTTGGCCGTTTCGTTGCGGTATAAGGGAAAAAAATCAACCTGGCTGCTGGCATCAACTCCCATTTGATGGAGCAGATAGTTATATTGAGCGGGGTCGACAATCAGTCGCCAGCTGTGAAATTCAAAGGTTGAGCGTGAAAAGCTTCTTTTCCATTCGTACAGGGAATCTTCTTTATAGCTAAGTCCGCCACCCAGATTATAATAACGCATCCCCTTCTGCCTGCCCATCAGCGTCACTTCATCAATCAACAGTTTTGCCGGTGATTCCGCGCGATATTCCGCTCTGGTACCCAGCAGATGCGCCTGTATAAGGTCATTCGTAAATACAACTATTGCTGCACATACCGGATCTCCTGATTCATCATTGACAAAAAGCAACCGTGCATCATACTCCTTTGAGGATAACATCTGTTCAAAATACGCTTCATCGAACAGGTAACTATCTGCCGCCTGCAAGCGCAGCATATTGTCGTTATAGATGGCGCTAAACACCCTTATATCTTCAGATGTCTTCCCTTCCCTGACATGATACCCACGTTTACGCAATTGCCTGATCTTTCTCTGTACGCGTTCCTGATATTGTGCACGTTGCTCTTCGATCGCAATTCCCAAGTCAAGGGCAACCACCTTTCCATTGTTGGTAATTCCATCAAAATGATCCATGATCAGCCGTTGGTTGAAGAAAGGATGCAACCTGGCGAAAACCGAGACAATCTGTTGTTGCTCCAGGAAAAGAAGGAGCCCAGCCTTGAAGCCCAATATGAGCTGAAGGTCCAGGGACTCATATCTGAGGTTAGAAATCGGTCCTCCGTAACCGTATACGGAAGTCATATCGAAATGGTCCGTACCCGGAATGCTCCGCTTTAGAAAGGGCATGGCAATGAAGTTCTCCCCCTCTTCATATACAAAAAGCAGTGGCACTCCCTGATCAAGGTGAAGGACATGATAAGACCAACTGTGGTAGAAGTCGTAATGGGCACATTGCCGCACGCAGGTGACCCAGGCGTCCTGCTCATCCATAGTGATGACCCTTGTCATAACAAATGTGCTAAGTGTTGCTGTAGGTACGCTTCGCGGGCGAGCTGCATAACGATCCGTTCAGGCTCTTCCGCCTGATGTTCAAAGCCAAAGCTACTATAGATGTTGATGGCAGCCTGGTTGTCTTTATATACCTGAAGCAGTACCCTTTCCAGTTCAAGTTCGCCGAATGCAATATTGAGCATGATGGCTGTGGCCTGCCTGCCGATGCCCATCCCCCAAAATGCAGGTTCACCAATAAAAAGGTGAAATTCTGCTTCCCCTTTATTGATTTTGATGAGTTGCACATTGCCGATGTACCGGCCATTTTCAGAAAGGCAGATGGCGCATCGCCGTTCATCGGTCCTGCTCAGTACCTTATGCATCCATTCTTCTTCTATCTCGCGGGTGACCTGAACCGAAGGTGTGTAATTTGTGAATTTCCAGACGTCCACATTGTTGCGCCAATGGAAAGAGACGCTGGCATCCGAAAATGCAAGCGGCCGTAAAAAGATAGGTGTTTTCATAGGAGTTGTTTCAATGCATTGAGCATTCTTTTCATATCAGAATGATTATACCGATGATCTATAGGAAGTGCAAGCAGGTGTCTGGTGAGGTAGTTTTCGTACATTTTGGGCGTAGTCCATTCCAGCACATTCGGCCAGTAGGTAGCTACATATATCCTTTTTTCGAGCAGCTTTTGGCGCAGTTCGGTAGAGGTGGTCAGCAATGGATATGACATAGGTCCGTTGACAAAAGAAGCATCAAATACATAATCGTTATAGTCCAGGAGGAAGTCGTGGAGGTACATAAAGTTGGCATTTCTCCGATAGCGGCATTCTTTATAATCAACTCCAGTAAGGAGGCGTTCCGTCAGCAACGACATTCTGCGTATGGGGTTATTGGAGAGCTTTTTTTCATTTTCCTGAAAATTAGCATATCCCTGCTCAATTCCCAGGTCTATACTTTTAATAAGGTGAGCAAAGCGGTCGAAGGACACGTCGCGTTCCAGCTTGAGGCGTGTTGGACATTCCGTATAAAGGTAGGCACCATCAGGCACGCCAAAAAACTTTCTGCAGGAATAAAAAGTATCCAGCCCTGCTATGGGTTCAGAAAAAAATGCCTGTGAGTTATCAATTATCAGCGCCTTGAACTTTTTGCTAAGTCCAATGACAGTATCCTGTTTGATCCCGAAGTAATTGGTATATAAAAAACAGGCCCCTGGCTCCAGCTCAAAATCGAGCACCGGATCCAGGTGTTCATTGATGGTATAAAACTGATAAGAGATCCCGAGCTTTCTGATGGGTTCCATGAGGACCTGACAGGTAAAATATGGCAGAAAGATGGATCTGTATTTTCTTATTTTCAGTATATATTCAAACGCATTCCTGGCCGTGTTCAACCTCAGCATATCAGGGTAAAAATCCAGCCCTTTTTCATTTTGTAATTCCAGGTATCCACCTAAAGGCTTCATCTTTGTAGAATAGTGCTGTTGCATGACATCTGCTGCATACGCGTTATCCCTGTCCGGGCTGATACATTCTTTTTGGCACTGGCTGATAATACTCCTGCAAGTCTGCAGGTATGCGCGCATTGTAACCGAGCACCTGTCTGAGCACACCGCTCAACTCCTCGCCGTATTCATATCCCAGAAATCTCGGATAGTCCAGCTGCTGTTTCAGGAAGGGTCTTGTAAAAGCCATTGTAAGCGCTCTTCGTGGCAAATCAGTATGGTTCCTGCCCGCAGCATGCCAAAGGTTGGCATCAAACAGGATCACGCTTCCTTTTTTAGCAAGGGCGCGGTCGGCATGCGCATAAAAATATTCATCATCTGGTTTTTCCTCATGGTGGTGTGATCCCGAAAGGAAATAGGTGGCACCATTGTCTATGGTAAAATCATCCAGGGCAACGAGCATCATCACCATTAGTTTCATGTTGCCAGTAAAGCTGCGGATGTCCCGGTGGACGTTCTGTACGTAAGGGTTGATGTCTTTGACATTGATAACGGCCCCCAAGGAATTGATGATGTATTGCCCGCCTAGCTGCTGCCTGATCTGTTGGTCACAACACTGCTGCTCCAGGAATTTGAGGGCAAAATTATCGGGTTCGACCAGATGGTGCAGGGTACCGTCCATATGGTTGGAAATACCATTTAGGATCTGTATAGCGCGTCTTTTTTCATATGCCGGAGTTAGGGCTTCGTTGATCTCCTCGACAAAATCTGCTCCCAGGGCATTTTCAAAAATTACCCAGCCATGTTCATAAATGGTTTCCTCGAATACGACGAGTTGTGATTGCTGATAATCGAATGTATTGTTCATTTTGTATTTTGGTTTGGTTCAGTTGAAAGCGAATTATTTAATTATTTCTTTTAATCTACCCGCACGGTATATGGGAAAAAAAGAGGATGAGGGGGCAACCTCTGAGGCAGCAGCAAGTTCGTTATAGGTGACCTGATCCCGGACGTAACACCAGATCTTGTCGGCCAGCCTCAGGTCGGAAAAGTAACTTTTAAAGGTAAACAGGCTATCTTGTTTGCCGCTTACCCCACCGCCAAGATGAAAGACTTTCAGCCTTTGCTTCCTGCCGATGTTACTGATCTCGTCTGTAAGCAGTTTACTGGGCGACTCCGACAGGAACTCAGGATCGGTAGCAGAGAGGTGATTCCTGATGATGGCATCTGACAGGAAGATCATTGCACCACAGATCATGTCTGCATCTTTGTAGATGAGGATTAGCTTACAGGAGAACTCTGTGGCGTCGAGTAGTTTCTGGAAATAGCCCTCATCGAAGTAGTAGCTTTCAGAGGCATTCAGACGATCCATATTTTTGCGATACATGTCGGCGAATCCCGATACTTCACTGGACGTTGTAGCCTCCCGGATGGAAAATCCGCGCTGGCGCAGTGCGCGTACCTGCCTGAGGAGACGTTTATGATAGCGGAGGTGTTGTCCCTCCAGCGACTGTTGCAGGTCGATGTAGATCGTCTGCCCATTTTCTCTGAGGCCGCCTATATTTTTTAGCAGGTGTTCTTGATTGAGCAGTGGATGCAGGCGGGAAAACAGACAAATGCACTGCTCTGTTTTCATAAAGGCATCCAATGCTTCCCTAAAAGAGGACGCTGTTTGGGTGGTGACCATCGACAGATCTATATTGGAAATCGGGCCTGCATAACCATAAACAGAAGTCAGGTCAAAATAGGTCGTTCCGGAAATGATGCGTTTGATGACAGGCAGAGCGATGAAAATGACCCCCTGAAGAAACACAAACATCAGCGGCTCACCTTCAACGTTCATCGTATGGTACTCCCAGGTATGGTAAACCTCATGTAAGAGAGAACGCCCGGTGTATTCGTTCCATTCCAGTCGGCCGCGGACGATATGACTTTGGTAATTCATGTATTATAAAATTAAGGATGGCGTTACGTAAGACTGCGGGCTACTGGAGTCGCCGGAGAGTATCTTCAGCATCTGCTTATTTACTTTGTGGACATCAAACTTCTCTTCCGCATATCTGCGTCCATTAAGTCCCATGCCAATGAGTTCCTCCGGGTGAAGGAGGCAATGTTCCATTGTCGCTGAGAGCGCAGCCACATTGGCGGGTGGTACCAGAAAGCCATTTACGGTATCTGAGATGGTGCTTACAGTATCCCTGCAGCCCACAGAATCACAGGTGATGATGGCACGGCCCATCGCCATGGCTTCCAGCAAGCTGCGTGGCACGCCCTCGCCATAATAAGAAGGGAGCACCACCACGGAGGCACTGCAGATGTACGGTCTGATGTCGTTTACGCGGCCCATGTAATCCAGCACTGTCCCGCTTTTGATTTCCTCGAAGAGCGCAGGACTGATGGCGTCAACATTATCATCATAGGGTCCGATCAGTTGAAAGATAGCCTTCGGGTAACGGGCCTTCAATAAGCTGGCCGCTTTGAAGTACTCTTTTACCCCTTTGGTGTTGATCAGGCGCGAAATCATGACAAACGTCGGCCTATGCCGATCAGGTTTCAGATAGTAATAGTGGCTGAGGTCGACACCAGAGCCGTTCACCACCACTGATTTATGATCATGGGATAGGATTCCCGCATTGTAAAGTGTGCCGCGGTCGTCGTGATTCTGAAAAATAATGGTCTGACGTCCGCGGGCCTGCAAGCTGATTTTCAAGAGGATGTGTGTGATTCGCTGCACCATAGTTCTCCGCCCAGCGGCGTTGATGAAGTTGTTGCCCAGCCCCGTTAACATTGGCGTCATGAGCGGCACTCGGCAGTACCTGGCGACCAGGAGTCCATAGATGACTGGTTTAAAAGTGTAAGGGAAAAATACATCAGGCCGAAGGGCACGAATGAGTATTCTCAGCTGCATCATGTACCGGAGGTCAGACCAGACCGATACATTACTGGCCTGGAGATTATTTTCGTACACCCGGACACCAAGTTCATCCAGCCGGCGTCTTATGGTTGGCTGCGTGATGCGGGGTGTAAAAACACTTACTTCCTGACCAGGCAGCAATGCTTCAATCAACCTACCCCGAAAATCAAGCAAGGAACGTGGATCATCGCAGGAAATGAGAATTTTCCTTTTTTGTTCCGTCGTGCCGATACTATCGCTTTCTAATGTTTTTTTGCTGCCCGGTTTCATAAATCAAAGTCATGGATAAACAATAATGGTTATAAACACAAAGTCACCCTGGGTTTGGCCCAGGATGACAAGATGAACAGTGAAAATGCTGTTAGTGCAAAAAGAAGATCTGCTTAGATACTCAGGATCGCTCCTGCGCCGGCAGATATTTTGGCCGGCACATCAGCCGCTGGAATCAACACTGATTTGTACTCGTAGGCAGGCACCCATGTCGAGGCCGCAGTAGACACCCTGTTGGCTCCTGAGCCTTTATAAATATTGGTACTTGCGCCACTGACATATCCAGGTTTGGAGTTGTATTCTGAATAGATCGGAACAGCCTGGTTTTCGAAATAGTTGTTATCTGTACGCACCGTTGCACCCATCGTTACCCCAATGCCATAACCGCTGCCGTTGGATAGGTAATTATTAAAGCAATGCATGTAACCAAACCTTGTACTTGGCTGACGTTCAGAAACATTGTAAAAATAATTATTGTATACAGTAGTACGCAGGTGGCCGATATCATCTGTATTCTCATCACCGAAACCAATCAGCATTGGGATGTGGCTGTCATGCAGCCTGTTCCAAGAAAGAGATACATAATCGGCTCTTTTTCCGACATCAAGGAGACCGTCGTAATATTCCCATCCATGATTCCTGTCTGAAGACAAATCACAGTGATCAACCCAAACATGATGTGCGCCTTCTTTAATGATAATATTGGAAAAACCGACTACATTTTTGATGGTCATGTTCTGGATGATGATGTTGTTGGTACCATAAATCAGCAGCCCCACGCCTACGAGGCTTGAGCCTTTCGTACCCAGTACCGTGGTATTGGATTTCACATTTAGAAATCCCGTCCCTGTAATCTGGCCGGAAACTTTAATGATAGATGGCGAATTGGAGGCCAGTGCTTTTGTTAAGGCAGAGAAACTCGTCACAAGTACTGTTGCCCCTCCTTGTCCTCCTGTGGTATTTCCGTCAACAGCGGCATAGCCAATCATCTTTGAGGTAGAAGCTGAAGATGTTTCCGGAGCCACAGGTGTTACTGGCGCAGTAGGCAGAGCTGTGCTGCCCCCTGCAGTACCATCAATGGTATAAGTGTATTTTCTGCCATTTGTTTTAGGATCTGTGTTATCCGACGCGGAGAGATAAAGACTTCCTGACCAGTGACTAAAACGGCCACTTCCTTTGGTTCTGATGTCCGTGTGCAGACTGTGTGCCGGCCCGATCTCCTTACCATCTTCAAAAAGCCTCAACTTAGAAGCGGTTGTCCTCGTTTCAGTATCACTAGCTGTGCCGAGGTCGACAGATAGTTTGTACGCATACCCTTCATCTTTTCTTGCAGTACTCACATTTAAAACTTTTAATGATGTCCCTGTAGACACCGCACTAGTCTCCCCACTGTTGGTTAACCCGTTAATAGCTGCCACATCCGAATCTTTTTTACATTTACTAAAAGTCAATACAACCAGCAGTAACAGAAGGCTCATGGGCAATCGATTTGTTAGATTTTTTTTTCTTTCCATTTTGTAATTTTAAAAGTATACAATGGTAACGCTTATCCGGCGGTCACTATACACTTCAAAAATTACCTAAACATACTGATTTTCAGTAAGGAACACCCTTTTTACCCACCGGAACAAATGAGCTGTTCCGGTACATTTAATTGATAACATCTCATATTATTATTCATTTATAAGGATTTTACATGGGGTAAATAGAATAACCAGGATGACCACCATTCTACCTATTATCGAAAAATGTTTAACAGTGCAGTTTTAAAAAAAATAATTAAAAAAACGTATTTTATTTTGAAAAACATCAAAATTAGCCTTTGATATAGATGTTAAAACACGCAATTACTGTAATTTTTTGGTCACAAAATAGTTGCTGACACATCGTTATTACATTATTTTTGATGGGATGACTTTAAAATCGAGAAATAATTTGCACAAAAAACCCCAAAATTACACGGGGTAAATCGCTGTCATTTGCTCTCCAGTTGAGGGTTTCTTTTTTAGGGCATTTAATCCATAGAAATCTTTATACCAGGCAACGAAATGTTGCACCCCTTCGGTGACAGAAACCTTTGGCGCATAATTCATCACCTCCTGAATTTTAGAGATATCAGCCCAGGTCTCGGCAACATCACCAGATTGTAACGGAAGATAGTTTCGGATGGCTTCACAGCCCGTATTGTGTTCTATTTCGGTGATGAAATCCATCAAGCTGACCGATTGACCTCGTCCAATATTAAAAAGCCTGTAGGGTACGCAGGAGTTTGAAGGATTGGGTAACAAGCCAGACCAGTCGGGATCTGCTTTTGCAGGGCGGTCTAAGGTTCCGACAATACCGCTGACGATATCGGAGATATATGTAAAATCCCGCTTCATCCTGCCGTGATTATAGATGTCAATGGCTTGTTTTTCCATCATCGCCTTTGTAAAAATAAAGAGTGCCATATCTGGTCTTCCCCAGGGTCCATACACTGTAAAAAACCTTAGACCTGTGGTGGGAAGGCCAAAGAGGTGGCTATAACTGTGCGCCATGAGCTCGTTACTTCTTTTAGATGCAGCATATAAAGATACCGGATGGTCCGCATGGTGTTCAACCGAAAAAGGCATCTGTTCATTCAGTCCGTACACACTTGAAGAGCTGGCATACACCAGATGCCTGGTTTTGTGGAGCCTGCAACATTCCAGAATGTTGAGAAAGCCTACGATATTGGCGTCAACATACGCCTTGGGATTACTAAGACTGTACCTCACCCCTGCCTGCGCTGCCAGGTGACAGACGGCATCGAAATGGCAGCCTTTAAAGATTTTTTTGAGACGTCCATGATCCGTAATGTCCAGTTTTGCGAAATGGTAGTTCTCGTAGCGGCTGCTCTGGAGCAGCTCTCCATAATGGATATCCCCTTTGGTAATCCCCGTCTCTTCCAGTCGGCGGTACTTCAGGCTTACATCATAATAATCATTGATGTTGTCGATGCCAACAACCTCATCACCACGCTCCAGCAGATATTTTGCCACGTGAAATCCAATAAATCCGGCGGTGCCGGTTACCAATACTTTCATACAATCAGCGTTTAAAATGTTACAGATTTTTATACCACACCTCCATACTGAAAATACAGAAGAGCATTTTTGCCCTCTTCTCATCAGAGAGTTTAATTTTTCTGAACCAGAGCCCTTCCACAAACGTCTTTTTGATGATGGAGGGATATAATGCGTCTGCAGCCAGGAGGTAACTGGCCATAATGGTTTTCAGCTCCCGGTCTACCCACGTGCTCAATGGAACTTCAAAGCCTCGTTTTGGCTGGCCAATGAGCTCCTCGGGCAAGTATTTCCTGGCGAGGTCCCGAAGGATAAATTTGGTCTGGATGCCGTTGATTTTAAAATCGTCGGCCAATGAAGGTGCAAACTCAAGCAGTTCCCTGGCAAGAAAAGGACTTCTCCCTTCCAGGGAGTGCGCCATAGTTGCAATGTCCATCTTAGGGAGCAGCCTGCTGAAGAGCATGGAGTCGAAATCCACCAGCAAGAGTTTTTTAAGTGCTGTCATCTCATAACCGTTGATCTTTTCCAGATCAGCAGACATGTTTTTCATCAGTGGCGTCCGGATGAACTCCGACTCATGACCGACAAAGACGTCTGACGAAGCCGAGCAATAGATCCTCACTAGATCTTCGCAACCAGCAAACTTCAACATGCGGTAGATATAGGTGTAACGGCTTTGTTTGTGATGGGCGATGGGCAATATGGAGGTCATCAATCGTGCGGTAGCCTTCATCAGCTTTCCCGTATTAAAGAAATCAATTTTCTTAAAGGGTACGTACCGGCGGTAGCCACCAAACAGCTCATCGGCACCATCACCATTTAACACCACGGTAATGTTCTTTTTTGCCGCTTGCGCAACATAGTAACTGGGGATGATGGAATTGTCGGAGTTAGGCTCGCCATGATTGGTCAGAATTCGGGTAATGTCCTGCTCCAGATTTTTAAAGTCGATTTCGACCACCGTATGATCGGTACAGTACCTGTCGGCCACCAATTTTGCGAGTACAGATTCATCAAATGCCCCATCCATCTTTACGGTAAAAGTCTTCAATCGCTGTGTATGTTGCGCCGCTATTGCGGTTACAAGGCCGCTGTCAATCCCACCGCTTAAAAAAGCGCCTACATCAAGGTCTGAGCTCACAATTCTTCGTTGCACAGCTCCCTGAAGTAAACCATCCAGGCAATGTCGGGCTTCTTCAAAGCCATACTGAGATTTTCGCTGGTATTGATCAGCCATGCGGAACCAGCAATGCTCAGCCCGGGTGCCGTCTGCAAGGTTAACCTCGAGGTAATGGCCATTTTCAAGTGCGGTCACGTTGACATAAGGTGTTGACTTCCGGTAGTGGTGACCAAGATAAAGGTAGTCTGCAAGTGTGTCATGATCAATTTCGGGCTTCACCGCCTGATAGAGGATGTTTAGCTCCGAGGCACACACATAACTACTGCCCTTCTGATAGAGATACAAAGGTTTTTTACCCGCGCGGTCCCTGGCGAAGTAGACTCTGGCCTCGCGGGTGTCATATAACATGAAGGCAAACATGCCATCAAATTCGTCGAGCATTTTCATGCCCATCAACTCGAACATCATCAGGATGGTCAGCGTATCAGAGCCGGACGCCGCTGAAAGACCAAATTGTTTACGCAGCTCCATATGATTGTAGATCTCTCCATTGAACACGATCACAAGACCATGATATGCCATGGGCTGCTTTCCGGAGGCGCTAAGATCCTGGATGGCCAGACGGGTATGGTACAGACTTACTTGTCCCAATTTTTCCGCACCCTGCTGATCAGGCCCCCGATGCCACAGCCCCCGAAACACCTCCTCGTCGCTCAGGCTGCACCGGTAATTTATGGTTCCAAATATGCCACACATAAGTTGTTATTAATCCGTAATTTCTTTTATCAGCTGCATCCATTCTTTCATCACCTTCGCTTCGGCAAAACAGTCTTCAATGTAACGGCGACCATTATCCCCAAGGCTAAGGCGCCCTGCATCGGTCATGTTCATCACCTTCAACATATTCGAAGCCATCAGCTCTGCATTTCCCTGCTCACAAAGAAATCCGCAGTTCGCGGCGCAGATCAGCTCCCTGTTACCGTCAATATCTGATACAACGGTGGGCTTTGCATGAGCCATAGCCTCCAGTATTGCATTGGGCATACCCTCAGAGAATGAGGACAGCACAAAAGCATCCGCAGATTTGAGGTAAGCAGTGCTGTCAGACTGAAAACCCAACAGACTGACATGTTCCTGTATGGAGAATGTGTTGATTACCTCTTGCGGCCAACTGAGCCCAGCCAGCTCGCCAATTACCTTCACGTTGAAATTGTGCCCTTTTAGCAGTGAAATGGCTCTAAACAAAGTCATGTAATCTTTATTCCATCTAAAGTGAGCAATGCAAACCCAGCTAAACACAGGGGACTCCTGAGCTTGATTTGCCAAAGAAACACGCATAGGTAAGTCAGGAAGTGAAATGCCATTATGGATCACCATGCCACGCTTTAATCGCGCATTATGCGCTTCAAAATTTCGCTGTGCTGCTACCGAATTGTAAACCAGTGCATCGTCAAGGCCATTAGTAGCCTGAAAGAGGTATTTCCACTTCCTTGGGATCACCGAGATGCGGATGGTAGAGATCAGGCAGAAGCGATACCGTAGTTTCAGCAGACGAGCGAAGATGATTGCGATAAACATAAATGCAATCACTACGTCAGGTTTAAAGCTAAGCATCAACCTGATCATCCTCCCGATATTGCGCCAGATATGCCCTCGCCATGATTTAAGGAATACTACAGGTATACCCATCTGCTCTATGGCTCCTCCAAATTCGTTGATGGGTTTCAGCGACAACAGTTGTACCTGATGGCCATTTGACCGAAGAAAGTCTGCAATTTTTAATAACTGTGTTTCTGCCCCTCCTTTGCTCATGGAAGGTGTCATCAGTATAATCCGCATAGAAGTGTTCATGATAATGGTGTTAACTATCCCTTTAAAAGCAGCTCTGATTCATCCCACCGGTGCATCATCTAGGTAAGCCTTTACTTGTTTGGATTTTATACTGAACACGACATCTACATATTTAACATCCCATGAGTTGCGGAAGCTAAAGTTTTGTTTATAAAAGGCGTATGCTTTCTCTTTAAGTACCATTGGCGGGTTGGGCTGATAAAAAGGGCTCACCTCCAGGTAAATGGGCTCGGTAGCCAGATCGTCGTTTGCCCAGGTGATGTCAAATGCTCCTGTGGTCAGCTTGAGGGATTTGAAAGTATCAATGATGTGCGCGCGCCATTGCTCAGGAAAAAAGTCAAAGTCTACTTTACTCCCATAACTTGTTGACGTCGGCTTCCATTCCTCAGCAGTATTGATCCTCCAGTAATGCAACACGATATCCTCCTTCACCAAAATAACTCTCAGGTCCTTACGCATATTAATCAGCTCCTGGACAATGATGTTTTTATTCTCCATAACGAACTGATCATTGGAGACCAAGTCAGCGAGATCAGACCAGGAATCAATCTTATATAACCCCTCCGAGGAACAGGAATGTTCAGCCTTGATTAAAAAAGGGAAAGTAAGGTCGGCAGACAGCAAAGCTTCAAAGCCCTTAAAGATGGTTGTTCTGGGCTCATGTACCTTAGCAGATCTGAACAGGTGATGCATATGCGCTTTATTTTCCCAGAAGACAGCTTCGCTGTTTTTGGGAAATACCATATTTCCCTGCGCTTCCAGACGATTGGTGATGTGTTGCAACACATCGGTGTAATCGTCAAAGCCAAAAACGTTGTACCTGTTACTGATGGTATAAAATATCGCCTTATGATGGCAATGGCCAATGTTCAGACCCGCAACAATGCGAAAGCTAACGCCTGCATCAAGCAGCCCTGCAATGGTTGCTGCATCCCATACAAAAGCGTCGGAACAGAGGTAACGGAATGACTTCTCCGGAATCCAGAGTACTACCCGGGCGTTACGCCGGTAAGCGCGCCATAATTTCAGCCAACTGAGCGAGGCCATTACCCTAAGGACACGGGACAGTCGCTTTAACACTTTGATTGTCAATTTTATCATCAGAATTAATTAAGGATATTTCTTTGATGCCCAGATAGGCCACCGGCAGTGCTTTCAGATCGAGAATCAGGTCCTCATAAAGGTTGACATTCCCAAACTCGTGACCATGACTCAGATCGTCGATATAAACGACTTTCAGTCCGCGACAAAGTAGTTCAGTAATGTATTCCAGTTTTTCCTGTGGATCTGCGACGAGAATGACGTTGCGACCAGGTAAGCCGTTTCCGGATAACCATTGGCAGGTAACGCGATAGTTCAGGTAACTTCTTGCAGACAGGAAAATTAATGGCTGTCCCTGATGCATCTTTTCCAACAGGTAACTGCGCATCCCAATAAAAATGGGAAGCGAGCGATAGCGCTTGTTTTCAGCACTGTAATGTCTTTGTTGCAGCGAAGGCCAGGTGTGTGCCAGGGTATTGTCAATGTCGACAAGGTAAACTTCTGTATGCCTGCCGAGCTTTCTGATCAGCTTGCGAAACCTCGCTTTAAAGAAAAACCTGCCTAGAAAGTAATACAGGTTTTTAACCAGCCGTTTCATTGACGCCCTCCAAAACCAGGTTCATCTCAATACAAGCTTTGATACTTTGAATAATATAGTCATTCTCCATCCTGGAACGGGATGCCAACCTGATATATTGGCCCTTAAGCCCTATTTTATCATCACAGGTCCGCACATAGATCCCGTATCCAATCAACAGTTTGGCAACAAAGTCGGTAGACCGGATGCCTTCCTGCAACTCAATCAGCACGAAATTAGCCATGCTCGGATATACGTTAATGCCGGGCAGCTGCTTGAGTTCCTGGATGAAGTCCAGCGTTTCCAGGATGTATTTGATTCTTACCTTATCGTACCTCACTGCGAAATCCTCCCGGGTATATAGCCTGAAGAAATATTCGGCAAAACCATTAGAATTCCACAAGTAACCGTTATTCAAAAGTTTCTGCACATAGCTGGCATTCATGATGCCATATCCTGCCCGTACACCGGCAATACCAAAGTCCTTGGACATACTTTTAATGACGATCAGGTTAGGGTATTTATCGACCAGGTGCGACAATGACACCAGCTGATAATTCTCCGTTTCGTATGCAAAATGAATGAAGCTCTCATCAACAATGATGTTTTTGACGAAATGCAGCTCCTCAAGGATGCGCTGAACGTCTTTTATCCTTGTATATGCACCGTTTGGATTGTTGGGATTGATGAGCACAATGGTGTCCGGCTGTTGCTCCCTCACCTTTGAAATGTAACGGTCGACGTCCAGACCGTAGTCTTCTTCCCGGAGCAGCTCATTAAAGACTACCTCGACTCCCTCCTTTACATATTCATAATAGGAAGAAAAAGTAGGGATATTGATCATGATCTTCTTCTCCGTAAAATTGTGGACGACAGCCTGAATGATCTCGATGGCACCATTGCCAATGAAGATATGACTGGCATCGATATGGAGGAAATCGGCCAGGATCTCAGCAATCACGGCATTTTGCGAAGGATAAGATTCCAGGAGATCCCTGATCTTGGCACCATTCAACACTTCTGCTTCGAAGTATTCCAGAAAAAGGTCTGTGGCGTAAGGGTTAGAAAGAAAACAGGCATCCACCTTTATGGCAACCTCTGGCATCTTCTGCCGGAAGGTAATGATGCTTGGCGAGTGTGACCCCGCCTCATCCTTCAGTACTTCCAATTTCTTCACAATTTTCAATTCGTGCTCAGTAAATTTTATCATGTTGATTCCATTTTAATAGGTATAATAATCCAGTTGATCTGTTGCCTGTGCGGATTTCCCCAACGCCTTTTCGTAAACCAGAAGGTGGGCCTGGGCGGAAATCCGGATGTGGTACCTGGAGCTGAACTCCGCTTTACCCTGGGCACGGATGGCATCTTTATCAGGATGGTAAACTGCCTTTTTGAGTACATCCCTATATGCGGAGACGGTCAGATTTTCACTTAAAAATCCATTGACACCCTCTTTGATCATCTCTGGAATACCTCCAACAGGCGTGCAGATGGGAATACATCCCATGGCAAAACTTTCGATTAGTGAAATCGGCATCCCCTCGTATACGCTGGAAAGGCAAAAGAAGTCGGCTATACGAAGGAAATCGGCCACGTCCTTTCTTCCACCCAAAAAGACAATATTGGCGTCGCTGCCTACTTGATTTTTTAAATTATCGTACAATGGCTCATCCTGCACCTGACCAATCAGCAGCAAGCGACACTGCTCCTTTTCGGTTTTGTTAAACGCCTGCACAGCTTTTATGAGCAGCATCTGATTCTTCTCTACGGAGATTCGGCCAACGTGCAGCAACAATATGGGAGCAACTGAACCGGCACTGGTCTTCTCACCTGGCAAAATGTCTTCGTTGGTAACAACGGGTTCATGACGTCCATTTTCAATCAACACCTCATTTTCGAGGCCGTAATACTCATGGTATGTATAACTACCATTTATAGAGATGGTTACTGCCCTCACCTTACGAAAAAAGTAAAACAGCTTTCGCAGCGATTTGGCCAGATATCCGGGACATTCGACCTGGGCGATATTGTGAATGGTATGAAAAAAAGCTGCTGTGCTGAACAAACCGATGGGCATCAGGTATTCAAAAGCGTTAAGATGGCTGTGGACTATATGTGGGTTAAGGTTCTTTAGCCATGTTGTTAACCGGATGAGCACAGCCAGACTAAAGCCAGGTTGCTTTCCGAATGAAACATAACTTACCTTTTTATCAATTTCCTTAGAAAAATGATCTGTACCAGAATGATCGCTCAGCGAAACAAGCCAGACATCATTTTTCTCACTTTTGGACAGTTCATTACAAAGATCAATCACAAAGCGCTCTGCTCCACCTAGAGTTAAGTTACCGATGACATGGACGATTTTAATTTTACACATAGGCCATTTTATTGAACGGAGCATCAGGCTGCAGGATTTGTTGTTCCTGCTGACGGTACTGATGTATCATTGCGAAATAGAGAAAAAGCGTCGGGCCATCTGCAGCAATGAGCCATGGATTATGAGACAAAGCATTGATGGATACCCCAATAAACGAAAAACTAAGTGCCACGAGCATGGCATTCGCAGGGTTTCTGATGAAACGGATGGCATACACGATAACGGTCATTACTTTGAAATAGATCGCAATGAGCAGTCCCAGGCCTAGAAAAGGTCCCAGATAGGTGAAGAACATCAGATAGGCATTGTGTGACGTAATGCCTGACGCAAAAACGTAATCGCGATAGATGACATCACCCCAGCTCTTTCCATAAAAGATCAGTCCATAGGGATAGTCAAGGTAAATGCGCAGGTTTTCTTCCACCAGGCCGGACCGATTGTATGCTGCGTCATTATGGACATTTTTAGTGACGATATTTTCCATGTTACCGAGATTGTCTTTCAGAACATAATTGTAAATACCGATGCAGATGATGGTTACCAACGACAGTGAAAACAAGGCACTACTTCCGTAATAGAAAAGCATGAACACTGCTACTACAGCCATAAAAGCGATAAATGCCGACCGCTGCATCCCCAGAAACAGAAAAACAATACAAAGTAGAAACACAGTGCTTTTTATAATGAAAGGCTGACGATATACGCAGGAATGGATGAATGCGAAAGACGTTAACGCAGCAACCTGGTAGCCGAAAGTAAACTGGTAGATGGATATACCAGAGGGGCTTTGCTGTATGGGCTCTCCCATTAAGAGCGTACGTAGCACAAAGGTATTGTCTACAAAATGATCCATCACCATAACCATCGAAGAACAGACCAGCCATGCGAAGAAAACATAGATAGTCAGTCGAAGCCGCCCGGAATCATTACCCACATAATAATTAAAGAAACAGACACACAGGAAGATGGCAATTCCATGTGCCGCAAAGCTATTGATTGCCGATAGCCCGACAACATCATACAATAGACAGGCAACGAGCAAAAGTAGCAGCGTTCTCCCATATCTGAATCCAGTAGGCAAGTCATCTTTACAAAACAACAGCAAGGGCAGGCAGAAGATCATAGGAGCCGGAATCCTGAATATTGGCGTCATGAATATGCCAAATGCAAGGGTATACAGATATAGTAAGACCAGTACTGTGGTAATGATTTTCATCGGAATGGTTTTGTTGATTATTCAGTTAGGCATCCTATGTCGGATTGTTTCAGTCCTGCAAGGCGGCCTTGAGCTGATGAATAAATGCGCCGGAATCGCCTACCGCCATTTTATAATATTCCTGTCCTTGTCGGGCGACAGCATTGAGCTCCTTATAATTGGTGACCAGCATGTCGATGGTGTCTTCCAGGTTCATCATATCCCATGACACGGGTATATAAGTTTCTTGCGCCCTGTATATATCGGGAAAGGTTTTCAGGTGGTCCATGTCCGGCTTTACCAGTAACGCGCCGGATATAAAGGTTTCAAAATCGCGGTAGCAAATCTCACCCCATCCAAAGGGGCTGACACTCAACTTTGAGCTGCGTAGCTCCCTCCAATAGCGGTTTTTACTTACATTTTTGCCTCGGGCAATATTCAGTTTGAGCTGATCAAAAAGGGCGATCAGGTAGTTGCGTTGATAAGAGATGTGCTTCGCGCTTTTCAAGTCCTGATGTAGCGTACCGCGAAAAGTAAGGTCGTATGGTCTTGCGCTCCCTATGTCGGTATATCTCGGTGGATACCAGCGATAATTTAGGTAATTGCTCAGACGACTTAACTTATAGCCAAAGTAACGGTAATCATTGAACCCGATATTCCAACCAAGTTTTAACTTATGAAGCTGGTGTTTGCTGCAGCGGACAAAGCTATGACGGGTATTTCCGATTTCGGCATCAAGCCATACCCTAAGTGACGCTTCAGGATGAATATCAGTATACTGATCCATATCTTTCAGCAATTGTTTCTTTAGGAGTACATCTACGAATGGCAACAGAGCAAGATCGGCACACCCGGATGAGTCTGCTGCATCGAACCATATCAGCCTTCCGCAGTGTTTCTTCATCAGCTCGAGGTAGCTGATCAATTCGATTTCATTTTCAGTATTTCTGCGTGCCAGGTTTTGCCATCCATTTTCAAAATAGCGGGAATGGATCATGAGATAATCACTATCCCTCAACCCCGGCTGCATGTGATGTGTGTAGATCTCAACTTTCAGCTCCTGATCCAACAAAGAACGGCGCCACCTGTGTAAGGGGTGTGTTTCGCCGTAATATCTTTTTGATGGCCAATCGAGCAACTTTAGTACTTTCATTTCAGAATAATACTTCTCAATGTACAGCTGATAATTTTCAGATCAATCCACAAGCTATGGTGATCGACGTACCTGAGGTTTTGGTTGATCTTAAGGGGAATAATGGTATGGATGTAAAAGGCTTCCGGGTCGTCTGTTCCCGCGAGCAGCTGGCTTTCGTTAACAAAAGCGATTGATGCCCAGTCAGTAATCCCAGGTTTCACAGACAGCACCCTTTGTTGTTCAGGGTCGTACAATGCCACGTATTTTGCAACTTCCGGTCGTGGTCCGACAAGGCTCATGTCTCCAATTAGAACATTGAAAAGCTGAGGCAGCTCATCGACTTTATATTTACGAAGCCAATATCCGATTCTCGTGACGCGGCAATCTGCATCACCAACGGTCAACAAGCCATGTTTTTCAGCATTCAAATACATAGTCCGGAATTTAATCAGTCTAAAGGGTTTTTGCTTGAGGCCGACCCGTACCTGTTTGTAGTATATAGGTCCTGAAGAATCCAGCCTCAGCAATATCGCCACAACAAAAAATACCGGGGCTAGGAAGAACAATGTAGAGATAGCAAAAAGCACATCAAACAACCTTTTCATAATCAATGACTTTACAGTGAAATCTTAACTAATTCATTTATGTCATTCAACAGCACTATTCCTTTCACCAAACGTACGCAGCTGACTACCGAACTGATGATGTAATCGATTTCGGTTTCGGAGAGCTGCGGATATATGGGTAGTGATATTTCGCAGGAATACTGTTTGTAGCTATTTGGATAATGCTCTATCTCGTAGCCGATACTTTTGAAGTAAGTCAGCATTGGCATCGGCATAAAGTGAACATTTACAATGATGCCAAGCGCCACCAATTCGTCAATGACGCGATCTCTCTGTGCTTCAGTGATGTCGTTAACGCGTAAGGGGAAAATGTGGCAGGATGACTCGCGGTGTTCGTCCTCCATTACAGGCTTTATGAACCAGTCGTAGGCATCGAAGGCAGCACAGTACTTCATAAACACCTGCTTACGTAGAGGTAGCAACGTATTTTTATACTTCCTGACTTGCGCCAACCCTATTGCAGCGCATATGTCGGGCATGTTCATTTTGAAACCTTTAAACAAAATATCGTATCTCCAGTTGGCGCCGGTGGATTTTGCAAACGCATCTTTATTCTGGCCATTCATGGAAAACAATTTAAGAAATCGATACTCCTCTTGGTTATCAAAACACTCTGGAAGATTAAGGCAGATACATCCACCCTCAGCAGTAGTAATGTTCTTGACGGCATGAAAAGAAAAAATCGTCACATCACTTTTTCTGCTGGCAGGTAGTTGATCAAAGTTGGAGCCTATTGAATGGGCGGCATCGGCAATGAGCAGTATCCTGCCCAGCAAGGCCTGACGGCCGGAACCGGGGACAAAAAGAGACTGGTACTCCGTATCATTCACGATAGACATCAACTCATTGTACAGGCATGGCAAGCCGGCGATATCGACAGCAATGATCGCTTTGGTTTTTGAGGTAATCTTACTTTTCACCATTTCGGGGTCGATGGTAAAATCGTCCAGAATGTCGACCATGACCGGCGTTGCGCCACAATGAAGTACACAAAGGGCCGTTGCGCAATAAGAATATGCGGGTACGATCACTTCATCTCCCTCACCAACCCCATACCATTTGAGGGTGAGAATGGCTCCAGAAGTCCAGGAGTTTACGCATATTGCAGCATCAGCGCCCGTGAGCTCCAGAATTTCAGACTCCAAAGCCTTCACTTTCGGCCCTGAGGTAATCCAGTTGGTGTGAAGTGAGTGCAATACCTCATCAATCACTGCCTGATCGATGAATGGTGGTGAAAATGGAATATTCATATACTTTAGGTTTATTTGGCCAGGATCAACTCCTCCCACTGATCAGAGATCACTTGAAGGGAGTTTGTTTCATTGATAGTTTTTGCATTTTGCCCAAGATAATGCCTTAGGCCTTTGTTGAACAGCACTTCAAACATGGCCTTCGTCATCGCGAGGGTATCAGCGACAGGTACGAGGAGTCCATTGTTTTCATGCGTAATAATTTCTGAGGGCCCAAACTCACAGTCGGCAGCAATACAGGCACATCCTGCAGCCATGGCTTCGATCAGTGCATTGGGATAACCTTCATTCCTGGAGGGCAACACAAAAAGCGATGCCTGCGCATAATAGTCCTGAAGTTCATCTTTTGCTCCAGGAAGGAATACGCGCCCATCCAGGCCCAAGACGCTGATCTGATCTTCAAGTTGGTTGCGTTCTGGCCCATTGCCAAGAATGAGGAGATCAATATTGTTTACTTTCAATTGACTGAAAGCAGTGATGAGGAGGTCGAAGCCTTTCACCTTCGATAGCCTTCCTACACCGAGGATGAATTTTTTATGGTGTACACACTGCTCAGTGGTTTCCTTGAATTCATATACAGGGTTTTTGATGATGTTATAGTTCAGCAGTTTGCTAAAAGTCCTGTTCTTTTTCAGACAGATTTCAATCCCTTTAGCTGGCAGTACTATGGCTTTTGACCGACGATATACCCGGTAAGAAAGCTGCCTCAGGAGATAACCAGAGCTGTTAATGGTATGGTCTGGAGTTGTTCTTTCGGACACGATATAGGGAATACCGAGCATCCCGCAGCAGATTCCAGTCCAGAGGTTCGCGCTGGTCATAAAAGAAATTACGCAGTAGGGTTGGATTTTCCTGAACAAGCGCAGCATGCGTGTATAGGTAAGCGCTGCATACCTGATCCGGTTGAGCAGATGCTGATTGTCAGCTCTGCGCATCAACGAAATCACCCTGACGTCTGCAGCTATGGGATAACCGGGATTGGCCTCATCTATGCAGATGATTGTCACCTCATAATCCCGGGAGCTAAAACTGTTACTGAGGGTAGACAACACCCGTTCGGCTCCTCCCTTATGCAGCGAATAAATTACAAAAACCAGCTTTGTCCTTTCCATGGCCTGTTATAATAAACTGCTGATAGTTGTCCATGCACTGTTCAGCTTCAAGGTTCTGAGGTCAAACAGGAAATATCTCTTTAGGTAGAACCGTAACAATGCCTTCCTGAGTACCGTCGAATATCTAAAATTGCGGATCATCAGGTTAAAGTCCATGATCATCCTGCGCTTGCGGACCCGGGAGTCAATCATGCTCCACACACCACCGGTATGCAGGCGGTAACAGGCCATCAGATCGGGTAAAACGTAAATCTTCTTGCCGGAGGCTGCCAATGCATACAGTTTAAACAAGGTGTCTGCTCCGTAGCTTTTATGATACCAGGCTTGTCGGCCGATGGCGTTCACGGCGTCTATATTGCGCATGACCATGGAGCAGGTACGCGTTTCTTCACGCCTGCCCAGCAGCAGGTCATGATAGGAGAATTCCATTCCTTCCCGTTCTTTTTTGCAGTATACCTGTTGCTCCTGCTCATCGATAACCTCTGTATGGTGGCAACAGATCACATAATCAGGATGTTTTTCAAGAAAATCCACCTGTTTCTGCAGTTTGGCTACATCGGTCCAGAAGTCGTCACCATCACACATGGCAATATATTTACCATTCGCAGCCGCCAATACCGCAAGCTGATTTTTGATAGCGCCAACATTTCCTTCGTGCGTTATGAGATTGATTCTGCCAGGGTACTTTTTTATGTAAGCTTCAATTAGCGCCCTAGTGGCATCTGTAGAATAATCCTCACCGATCAGGATCTCATATTTAAAAGTTGTTTCCTGCATCAGAAAGCTCTCCAGCGACTGTTCGATATATTTTTCGTGGTTATAGGTGATGCAACAGATGCTCAGCATCAGTTCTTCTGTGTCGTTAGAGGTCATAGGTGTAATTTTAGAAGGCCGCATTAAGCTTTCTGTCCGTCTCGATGGCAAACATTGAAGGAATAAAATCATTTGAGTTTTCATATTGCTGTACCCTTAGGATCACCCTGGTGATCAGGTCAAGGTCACTGCTGGTGAGGGTATGGTACAATGGAAGACATAACATCCTTCGGGAAACAGACTCACAGACTGGCATATGTGCCGGATTTAGAAATGGAAGGGCAGACAGCGAAGGATAAAAATACCTGCGGCAGTATATTTTCTCATTTTCCAGCGCTTTCATGCATTTGAGCATCAGTTGCTCATCATCAAAAAGCACAGGAAAATAAGCATAGTTGTAGTCCAGATCTGTATTCAGCTTTGGATAACTTGCCTTCAGGGTAGCCAGTGCCCGCCAATAATAGAAAGACAACAGTCGCCGTTTATCCAGGATTTCATCTACCTGCTTCAGATTGCATAAACCCATGGCTGCATGAAACTCGCAATTTTTGCCATTGATGCCTAGCTCTGAAAATTCTTCTGGGCCATGATATCCGAAATTACGCATAGAAGCCATCTTTTTCAACAGCTCGGGACTTCTGGTAAAAACAGCGCCCCCTTCAATGGTATGAAAAAGTTTCGTGGCATGGAAACTTACCGTACTGATATCACCATATTCAAACACCGACTTGTTTTTATATTTGGTACCAAAACAATGGGCGGCGTCATAAATAACTTTCAAGTCATAACGATCGGCAATTTCCTGAATGGCGTCAATGTCGCATGGGTTTCCGTAGACATGAGTCGCGAGGATCGCTGAGGTTTGAGGGGTGATCGCCGCTTCTATCTTTCTGGGATCGATATTGAAGGTCTCCACATCGATGTCCACATACACAGGTTTGCAGCCCTCCCATACAAGGCTGCTGGAGGTGGCGACAAAAGAAAAGGGCGTTGTGATGACCTCACCCATCAGCTCCAGCGCATTGATAGCCAACTGCAGGGCCATGGTGCCACTTGACACATAAAGCAAATGGCTGAGTCCAAGATAATTTTTAAGTTTAAGCTCCAGCTCGTTGACCAGAGGACCGTTGTTCGTAAGCCACTGGCGCTCCCATATGCTACTTACATAGGATTCATACTCCTGAACTTTAGGAAGAAATGGTTTGGTTACAGGTATCATCGTTTTAAGATTAGTTGTTTAAAATCATCAATAGCAGGGAGTTTCATCATGTTGCTGCTCCCGAGGTAAATGACCATGAAGAACAGGGTGTCGACCAGGATTCTGCTGAAATGAGGCAGCTGCATGGATTTAAAATAAAGGTGATCCGCCAGAAAACACAATGTACCAGCGAAGGCAGAGGTGGCAAAGACGGGAAACATATCCGCCAGTTGTTCTCCGATGGGGTAGCTGATCATCCTGCCGCTATAGATGGCATTGATATAATAGCCCAGAAAGCTAAACAGCAGCTGAAAATATAATAGTCCATAAATACCGAAAGGAATGACGGCAACAATACCTGCGATGCAGATGCCTTTCTTTATGAACTCCAATTGAAGGATCAGGTCGCTCCGTCCCTTTACCTTCAGAATGTTCAGGTTATAGGAATGCAGTGGGTACATGATCCCCGCAAGACATAAAATCTGAAAGTAAGGTACTGCAGGAAGCCATTTTTCTGTAAGGAGAAATGCAAAAAACGGTTCGGCAATGATCGCAAGCAACACCAATGCCGGCGTATTCCAGAACAACACCTGTTGCATCAACTTCCGGTATACAGCCTTCAGTTTATGCTCATCATCGGCAATTGAGGAAAACATCGGATAGGTTACTTTATTGATGACCACAGTGATGTTGCTGACCGGCAACTGGCTGACGGAATCGGCACGCGAATAGAAACCGAGCTGAGCCAAAGGGTAACTCCTTCCGATGATCAATACGTAAATGTTTTTAAAAATAATCTCCAGTAGCCCCGAAAGTGTCATTTTGTATCCGAAATGAAAGTGTCTCTTAAAACAGGCATAGTCAAAAATCCAACTGGGGCGCCACCTGGAGTAGATCCAATGCAATACCGTGGAGAATAGTGACTGGCATAGGTTCATCCATACCAGGCTCCATACGCCATAACCACTGCTTGCCAGTAACAAGCCAATGATTCCACCAGCCAGCACAGAGGGAACCTGAATCTTCATCTGTAGTTTAAAATTCATTTCCTTGGTGAGCCGTGCGTTCTGAATGCTGAAGAAAGCATTCAAAATAAAATCAATCGCATACACCCGCAACACCATGCTGAGTACCGCCTGATGATAAAATATGGCAACGATTGGCGCAATCAGGTAGACCAGGCCATACATCAGCAGGCTACCTATAAGATTAAAAAAGAACACCGTAGAGTAGTCAGCCTGTGTCAGGTCCTTAGAGCGGATCAGTGACGAAGCCAATCCACTATCCAGCAGCGAATTGCCAATAGCAATCACTATTCCCAGCATGGCAATAAGGCCAAACTCTGCAGGCATAAGCATCCTGGCCAGCATGATGGTCATGCCAACACCAATAAGTTGTACGCTGAATTGTTGGATGAAGGTCCACACCAGGCCGGTAATGGTTTTCTGTTTTAGGCTCATTGAAATGGGTTGAAGGTCTGAATGGCCTATAATCGCATGTTCACCATGCTGTCGGGCAACATCGACTTGATATCATACACAACGGTCTCCTGATGACACATTGCAGAAACATCTATATCTTTAAATTTCAGATGTGCAACTGCGAGGATAATGGCGTCGTAGGTTCTGTCTTTTGCATGTCCATTCTGACAAATGACCCCGTATTCCTTCTCGACCTGTTTGGGGTCTGCCCAGGGATCATGAATTACCACGTTAATATTGTATTCCCTTAGCCTCCTGACGATATCTATAACTTTTGTATTTCTCACATCCGGGCAGTTCTCCTTAAAGGTAAAACCCAGGATCAGTACATCACTATTATATACGCCTTTACGGGAAACAATCTTCTTCACCAACTCGTCGGCAATATAACTACCCATACGGTCGTTGATCCTCCTTCCTGCGAGGATGATCTCTGGATAATAACCCATTTCCTGAGCCTTCTGGGCAAGGTAGTAAGGATCTACCCCGATACAGTGCCCTCCAACCAGTCCCGGTTGAAACTTCATGAAGTTCCATTTAGTCCCCGCAGCTTTGAGTACCTCCTGGGTATCAATGCCAAGACGGTTAAAGATCATGGCCAGTTCATTGACGAAAGCGATATTGATATCGCGCTGTGCATTCTCAATTACCTTAGCGGCCTCCGCTACCCGGATGGAGGAAGCCTTGTAGGTACCCGCGTTAATAACCGAGCGGTAAAGGCAATCGATTTTTTCCGCAGCATCGGGGGTCGATCCCGATGTGATCTTTAGGATATTGGCCACGGTATGGTCTTTATCACCAGGATTGATCCGCTCAGGGGAATAGCCGGCGAAGAAATCGACATTGAACCACAGGCCTGATTGTTTTTCCAGTACCGGCACACATTCATCTTCCGTTACACCAGGATATACCGTAGATTCATAAACAACAATATCCTTTTTTTTCAGCACCTTGCCTACTGTTCTGCTGGCTGCAAGAAGAGGCTCAAGGTTCGGCCTGTTGTTTTTATCTACAGGTGTAGGTACTGTCACAATGAAAACGTTACAGTTTTTGAGCAGTGCGATGCTATCTGTACAGAACAGCCCTGTCAGGGTAGTGCAGTCGTTAGTGAGTACCGTCAACAGCTCAGCCTCATCCACTTCATGGGTATGATCGTGCCCGGCTTTTAGCTGACGGATTCTCTCAGCATTGATATCAAAACCAAATACCTTATATTTTTTCGAGAATTCTACCGCGAGGGGTAGCCCAACATAACCGAGGCCGATTACTGCTATTTTAGTATTTTCAAGCGGATTCATATGCTGACATCTATAGATTTAATTCACTCAGTTCAGCTCCAGCGCCGATACCATTACTTTGGAAATGAGTATGCTGCTGAGGTTATCGATAACCAGCAGCACATTTTTCCCTCTTACCTGAAGGACCTTGCCCTCCTGCTCCCCCATCAGCCCCGCTTTAATTCTGACACGGTCGCCCACCTCCAGATCGCGCATGCTGACAATTTCTGCATCTGGATATTTTTCCAGGTTGCTTTTGATCTCCTCAATCACGGAATGCCGGATCTCGGCCAGATGCCCCATGTAATACACAAAGTTGACCACACCGATATTCAGCCTGACATTTAACTCTTCACGGGGATGAATACAGACAAAGACATAGGAGCTAAACAGGGGCAGCTCAACCACCTTGATGCGGTCGGCCCACTGGCTCTGAACCTTTCTAAGGGGGCAATAACACGTGATGCCTTGCATCTTCAGTTGCTGCTCCACCTTTTTTTCCCAACGCGGGCGGGTATAGACGGCAAACCATTTTTGAACTCCACGAGCTGCAGCGATTGGTGTTTCCATTTGAGGCATTATTTTTAGGTGAACTGATGGTCATTTCGGCGGACATAGCTTCGCTACCTCACTTACATGATTGCTTTTTAATAAATTGAAAAAAATCTGAATCCCCCCTGTAATCCTGAATGGATTACTTAATCATCAAGCAGTATAAGCATAACGTCCATACCGATAGACGTTTCTATTTTCTTTCTTGGCATCGTTAAATACAAGCATCGGATTTCTGAGCTTTTGATTTTCGCAGATATCAGCAAAGATGCCCAACTCAGTTTTATCGGTATAATTGTACCGCACCAGATAGATACTCGCATCGGCGTATTTGGCAAGACTGAAAGCATCAGCAACCCTACCCACCGGGGAAGTGTCAACGACAATCACTTCAAACCGTTGCTTAAGTTCTGCAAATAAATCCTGAAGCCTTTCGCTGCTGAGCAGCTCCGCCGGGTTTTCCGGAAGATCTCCACATCCAATGACAAAGAGGGAGTTGCTGTCTTTTACGGGCACGAGCAGATCATCGATGGTAAGACTGCCGGACTTTAGGTAGTCTGATAACCCGAGCTCCACCCTCATATTCATATGCTTCAACAAATCCGGCTTACGCAAATCAAACTCAAGCAATACAACTTTTTTCCCGACCAGTGACAGTGTGATCCCTAAGTTGATAGCGAAAAATGTTTTCCCCTCCCCTTTGGTCGTTGAGGTCACCAGAAGCGTCTGATTTTGACCACTGGTGTCCATGAAGTCTAAATTCGACCTGATGAACCTGAAGAGCTCCGAGATCGTCGTGCTCCTGTCTTCGTGCACCACGATGGAACTACCTATTGATTTATGGCTTAGTTCACCCAGTATACGTGCGCCTCCCAATTGGAATGGCACATCATTGATATCTTTCACTTTATTGCTCAATTTGCGCGTTGCAAATATGATCGCGGCCGGAAATCCAAGTCCGAGCACGATGCCCATCAGGTAGATCACCTGTACTCTTGGTTTTGCCGGAATGGATACCGCTGCGGGATCATCCACAACCTCTGAAGTAGGGATGGTAGCAGACAGGGACAGCTGCGTTTCTTCGCGTTTTTGAAGCAGATAATGATAGATAGCCGTTTGAACACTTTGCTCTCTGCTCCTTTCCATCAATCCCTTTTCTAGTCCAGGTATACTTCTTAACCTTGCTGTATAGGTCGAGCTGCTGTTCCCCAGGCTGGACCGCTCCAGCTGAAGTCCCCGGCGGATTACCTTCAGGTTCTCCATCAGATTTCCACGCAATGCTGCGAGTTGATCTGTGATGTTGACTACCAGAGGGTTGCCTGGTTGACTCGTTTGCAGCAAACGCTGTCTTTCGATCTGAAGGTTATTATATTTATCTGCGAGACTTTGAAAAGTAGGGTCTTTGACACCAAGCGTTGCAGGAACCATCTGAAATTTACCTTCATTGCCCGAGAGGTAGCCTATGAGAGATCTCACCTGACTCAGCTGCATATTGCTGGACGCAAGCTGCTGATTGTAATGAGTTGACGATTGTAGGTCCATCTCCGCATCAGTACTGAGTTCCGTGACCCTGTTGTCCTGTTTATAAAGCTCTACTCCCTTTTCGATGCCGGACAATTCTGCAGAAAGAGAATGAAGCCGCTCGTCGATCTGTTTGATGCTCAACTGGGCGAGTCTTGTTTTGCGCTTTACACTCTCCACATTATATCTTTCAATAAGCCGGTTTAGAAAATCCACCCCACGCTGAGGGACCGCATCCATCATACTGATCACAATGTTATTGGCATCCTTTGTTACGGGCATGATAAGCAGCTGCGAAACACTGTAAGATTCCGCAAGTCCCTGTATGTTGACAAACGATATCTGTATCGGCCTACTTCCACTTTTGAATGCGGGGCCTTTAAAAACGGTAATTTTAAAATCAGGGCTAACCAGTCGCTCTCCAAAACGACAAATGCGTTGATGCGCACCATCTCTAAAAATAAACTGCCCTGAATTGATAATTTCAATAGATAATTTTCTTTTTACGTATCCGGCAGGCATTATCGTATCCGGCAATATCCGGAATGAAAGCTCAGGTCCATATAGTTCCTTCCTGCGTGGCAACCTATTCAGAAAATATCGGGTCTCAGCAGACATATCCTTCAAAACTGCCCCAATTAATTTCTTAGAACGAAGTACCTCCATTTCATTATCTACGGTTTGTTTGGACTGGAACATATTGAGATCGCTGAAAGCCGTTCCTTTGAGAAAACCATCACCTTTGGCATCCTCCTCCACACGTAGAACTGTCGTGATCTTATATTGTGGTACTGTCATCAGCAGATATACATACGCTCCACCTATGCCTAAAGCCAGCATAACGACAAACACATACCAGTATTTGAGGTATTGAAGCAGCTGGCTTTTGAAGTCAGGTACTTGATGTGCAGACTGCAGGTAGGTTGACATGGTGTTTGTTTTGGTGGTGGTGTTTGTATTTTTATCTGTTCAGGAGGGCTGTGGCAAGTACCGCAACAGCGGATATCGTGGCTACCACAAGTGGCATCGTCCTGCTGCTGTTGCTATATTCGACGGATTTGGCTTTATCTGGTTCAACATAAATCACATCATTTTGCCTAAGGTAAAAATAGGGAGAGTTGAGTGCCTCTTTATGATTTAAGTTTACCCTCGCAAGTACCCTCTCACCATCGACCTCCCTAATGAGCAATACATTTTCTCTTTTTCCATAGGCGGTCATGTCTCCTGCCATTCCCAATGCTTCAAGCAATGTGATCTTTTCATTTTGCACGCTGAAAGTTGAGGGATGATTGACCTCGCCGATGACAGTAATCCTGAAGTTCATGAATTTTATATTAACCATGACGTCACCCTTGACGGTATTCTTTTTAAGGGCAGCAGTTACAGCAAATTCCGCTTCAGCCAGCGTCAGCCCTCCAATTTTCACTTCGCCAAGTAAAGGCAGGTTAATCATCCCGAGTTCATTGACACGGTAGCCTTCCTTTTCATAGACACCACTTGCGTTGATCGAGCTGGAGTTTGAAGCATACAAGGCATTGGTTGCCTCACTACTGGTTTTGACTGTAAGGCTCAATACATCATTTTTTAGAATCCGGGACTCCCCATTACCGGAAATCATGCCGCTCCGACCATCTTTGTTGCTCAGATCACTGAAATACACCAAATTACGCTGTCTGGCACAGCCTGATACAATTATTAAGAATAAGGAATAAATAATAATCTTAAATTTCATAACCAATGTTTTATTATTAATACAGATTACTTTGCATTAATTACTATGAATTAAATTTAGAGACTAAATTTTATTAAAGCATTAGGTTTTTAGTGATTGTGAAACAGATTGTGCAAGGATGTGAAAGGATTTTTACAGAAGTGTGCAACAGGTTGTGGAGGTGTGAAATCTATTATACACTCACCAGATATTGATCAATAAAAGATTTGCGGCTGATCATATGCAGATAGGCATAATCTCCGGAGACCTGCGGCCTTTGTTTCAATTGATACAAAAAGTGCCCGCCGAGATCAACTACAATAGGTGCCTTTGCTTCGTACCACACCCGATGAGGTTGTTTCCAACAAAATGAATAATAATATGAGGTAAGCGGTATATTTTTAAGCTCCGGGTGATAGAAATTCATGACCTTAGCGGCTCCATGGCCATATAGGAACTCAGATGTCCTGATCATGGAAAGGTGATCACTATGACAAAAATCGAAACCATTCAGCCTCGGATCGTCCACATCAGGGAGGCTCTTAAGAATCCTGAAGCCCTTAAATTTCTTGCCGTTCAATACCCACACCAGCTTGGGATAAAAAGCTTCTCTGCTTCTTAGCTCTTCCAGACTGATCGGTGAGTTCTGAAATTCGAGTGTAGTGCCACAGGGGGTATGCACATCGGCGCGGTGTAAATCTCCCAGCAATTGATCGGTAAAGCTGAGTTCCCGGAATGAGGCAGGAAATACTTTCTTCCAGTTTCTGTGCCATGATGTTTCTCCATAGCTTTTCCATACCTTCTCTTTCTCCTGAAATAAATTAGAATTGAACTCCATACCCGAATGCAGCAAAAACTTAGCAGTCACAAAAATATACTAAAGCATTTAGCATTCAAAATACTGTGCGAATTTTCGGGATTATATTCTATGTTCACCTATTCTGAGATATCGAGAAGGCGTAAACAAAAAACCTCATTCTGAAACGCATCAGAACGAGGTAGCAATAAATTGGTTAGAATAGTTAAAGTTAAAAAGGCGCTGTTTAGCTTAATCGACAAATTCCGGAACTTCTTCCAGCCATGCCATGCTGATTTCCAGTTCTTTTTCTTTTGCTGCACGCATCTTTCTGACTTCCATTTTGAGTAAAACAGAAATCACCAAAGCAATTACGAGCAATGCGGCAAAGCCATACATCGTACCATCATAGCTGTTTGTCGCACTCCTGGTAAATGCGGCAAATAATGGTCCTGCCATACCGGCAGCTGCCCATGCCGTCAGCATGTAGCCTACTATAGCTCCAAGTTCTTTGGTTCCGAACAAATCTCCTACATAGGCCGTGACGGATGAAAAACCACCGCCATAACAGGAAATGATCACAAATATCAGGGCCTGAAACATCAGTGGATTTGTGGCACTTGGCACCAACATGAAGGCGACGATTTCCAGCATCAAAAATACGATGAAGGTATTGGGTCTTCCCAGGTAGTCCGACAAGGTGGCCCATCCAATGCGGCCGCCACCATTAAAGATTCCCATAAATCCCACCATTGCTGCCGCCGCAACAACTGTAAGTCCGGCAAATTCCTGTGCCATTGGTGATGCGGCGGAGATAATGGCGATGCCGCAGCAGATGTTGATGAAAAACATCACCCATAGGTACCAGAAACGTTTTGTCTTGATCGCCTCCTTCGCAGTCATCTGTGAAAGGTCCCCGCTGACGATTTTTTTTGTGGCGACATCGCTTGTTTTCATGCCCTCAGGCACCCAGCCCTCAGGCGGAGCGGATATATATCTTGAAGAAGCAAAGATGATCAGAAAATAACTACCACCCATGATAAAGAAAGTATTGGCGATTCCTACTGAAGAGATCAATGAAACAATCAGCGGGCTGCTGATCAGTGCGGCAAAACCGAAACCCATAATTGCAAGCCCCGTTGCCAGTCCCCGTTTATCCGGAAACCATTTGATCAATGAACTGACAGGAGTAATATAACCTATCCCAAGTCCGATCCCGCCAACCACACTATAAGATAGGTACAATAAATAGATAGACCCCAGGTGTACTGCAAGCCCGGAACCAGCAATGCCCAGTCCGAAGCAAATGGCAGAAAGCATGCCCGACTTCTTTGGGCCTATTCTCTCTGCATAGCTTCCCAGAAAAGCCGCCGACATCCCGAGGAAAAAGATGGCCAGCCCGAAGGTAAATTGTGTTTCCTTCAGTCCCCAGCCCAGTTTATCAATTAATGGTTTTGTGTAGACGCTCCATGCGTAGACAGATCCGATCGAGAGGTGGATGCCTACAGCAGATGCTGCAATTAACCACCTGTTCTTAACTTGGTTCATAGTATTTCAATTAAAATAACGACGCAAATTAAGTGCTATAATGATACATAAAAATGATGACTATCAGTAGATTAACAAGTAAAATATGCCATACGTCATTTTGCAGGACCATTTACAACATTAGCTTTGACCTAAACAAAAACTGATGAATGAACACCGCAACGCTGCATAAGGATACCAAAGCACTTGGTGAAACGCTATTAGAAATTTCCATCCTGCTCATGGTGTCAGGAGCAAGCACCGAGCGGGTGAGAACAACAGTAGACAGGATATCCAGCCGCTTTGAGCTCACGACTTATATACTTGTTTCCCAGCGGACGATCATCATCAGCATTTACAACGATGTCAACGAATGTGTGTTCAATAGTTTCAAGCGCACCCTTGCGCATACGACGAACTTTAGCACCGTATCAGAAATCAGCCGCATCAGCTGGTTGATAGTTGAAGAAAAATGGAGCGTTCAGCGAATCCATAATGAGCTAGTGAAGTTGAGCGCTATTCCTCATTATCCAAGATTGATGGTCCTTGGTTTAACAGGATTAGCTGGCGCTTCTTTTTGCAGACTGGCCAATGGCGGCATGACCGACATGGCCTTTGTGTTTTTAGGGACTTTTGCAGGCCTGCTGGTCAGACAGGAAACCTCAAGAATGAGGTTCAATCCCTATGTGTGTGTTTATTTCTCCGCATTGTGCGCTTCGCTGGTCGCGGGCTGCCTGATCCGCCTCGATCCTCAGATCAATCATGAGGCCGCCTTTGTAACCTCTGTCCTGTTCCTGATTCCCGGAATTCCGCTCATCAATGCTTTCTCAGACATGATCGACGGGAACATTCAAAATGGTCTGATCAGAGGGCTGCACGGTTTTATCGTTTCATTTTTTATCGCACTTGGACTCCTTACGTCCATGGCAATTTATCGGTTTTAGGATGGAGTGGTTATTATTGACAGAAAAATGTATCTGGTTTGGATTGGCCGCAGTAGGATTTGCAGTGCTTTTTAATGTACCTGCCAGGACGCTGATTGCTGTATTTATCATGGGGGCATTAGGCGGCATAGCCAAAATATTTATGATGAAACTCGGCTTTAACATCATTTTGAGCTCTCTTTGCGGATCCGCACTGATCGGCATCCTCAGCATTTCTTTCGCACATAAAAAACATGCACCGCCAACCATCTTCGCTATTCCGGCGGTAATTCCCATGGTGCCGGGGATTCTTGCTTACCGGATGATGCTTGGTCTGATGAGTCTGGCCAGTGCAAACCGGCCGACAATGAATGAACAGATACTTTCAGACACCGTTCATAACGGACTGACAGTGATGTTCATATTAATGAGTCTTGCTGCGGGTGTTGCTTTACCAATGCTGGTGACAAGGAAGGAATCTGCGAAACAACTGCGATTCAGGAAACCTGGAAAACGCACACTTTAATCAGTGGTTTAATCCACAGACGAATACTTCTATTTCATGCAATTTTTCTAATCCAGGTTACAACTTTCCATAAACGATTACCAGGTAGATTTTATGCGTTCAGAAAGGTAAAGATTGAGTTGTTCTTCAACAAGCTCCCCCATGCTCCTGCAATGGCTGAAGGCCGAGACATTGTGGTATTCACTCAGCTCCTCCGCCAGCTGATCGACCTTTCGTTGTGGTGCAATCACATCCATTTTCATGCAGGTCAGCAAATCCATCAATCTGTAATGCACAAGCTTAATCCTATTATTGATGAGGCTGCGCTCCTCTTCCTGGTACTGTCTCATAGTTTTGCTGTCCATGTGTTTGATGCCTAACAATACAAGCAGTTTATTTTCCTTGAAATAATGAGGCAGATAGAACTGACGCCTTCCTTCATAAGATTGCTGATCGAAGTCGATTGCGCGGATACGGTATTGGTTTCCTTCAATGTCGGGAGTAATGTGTACGACGTAATTATAAGAACGCATATCACCAAGAAGGCGTATGAAACACCGTTCATTAAATTTTACAAACTCTTTGCAGATGCGGATCTGATTGAACTTGGAAGTCTCCAGTCTGGTCTTAATGAATACATCACCGGGCAGTCCTGAGATGTGATCCTCGATTAACGTTTCCCCATCAGTAAGGTAACCAATACGGTTTGGAGAAAGAATGTGTTCCAGCTCAAGTCCGTACACACGGGAGGCATCCGCTACTTTCACATAAAAATAGTCATAGTTGTCATTAAACTTATTGATTACCCTGATTCTGAATGGCTTGGAGTTGCCAAAGGTGCAATAATCAATCTGTGCGATCTGCAGATGCTCCGTGACCTCTATATCTCCCGAAGTATTCATTATGGCATAGATCTGCGTTAGTGCAGGAAACAAAACTTCCATTTCACGCTGCTCGTAGTAAACCGTCTCCCACAAGGTATCATTGCCTTCTTTATCCAGCAGAGGTACGCTAAGCTGAAATCGCAACAGGTCGCAGTATTGAACCATGAGCTTCAGGTCCCGGTTATATTTTCCGAGATAAGTCCGAAGGTTATCATTTATAGGATAAAAGACCTTTTTGCGTGATTGTACATCCAGGCGTGATTCGTAGACAGACATAAGGTAAAAATTTCAAAAACCAAAGTGAGCCTGATCTGGCCCACTCTGGTCGGTTATTAGGATTAGAAAATAATGACGTTAGGCCTCAGCAAGCTCCTCTAGTTTCAGCTCCTCCGGAGTCACTTCCTGTGGTCCTTCATAAGCCTTGATGTATATTTTTTTGAGCTCGCTGATCAGTGGATAGCGTGGGTTTGCACCTGTACACTGGTCGTCAAAAGCCTGCTCGGACATCGTATCCAGGCTATTCAGGAATTTGGTCTCATCAATACCATATTCCCTGATGGACTTAGGAATACCTACTTTCACTTTGAGGTCTTCAATTGCTGCAATCAGCAGTTCAACTTTCTCCGCTTCAGTTTCGCCCCCCAGTTTCAGGTAGTCCGCAATCTGGGCATATCTCCATCTCGCGTTTGGATATTTGTACTGAGGGAAAGCAGTTTGTTTGCGTGGATTTTCCACTGCATTAAAACGTATCACTTCCGAAATCAGCATAGCATTAGCAACGCCGTGTGCGACATGGTGGGTAGCACCCAGCTTGTGTGCCAGGGAGTGACAGATACCCAGGAAGGCATTGGCAAAGGCCATACCTGCAATGGTTGACGCATGGGCCATTTTTTCCCTGGCCTTGATATTGGTTGTACCTTCATTGTAAGCATCTGGCAGGTATTTGAAGATGAGCCTGATTGCCTCCAGTGCGAGTCCGTTAGTGAATTCAGAAGCCAGAACAGAAACATAAGATTCCAGCGCATGAGTCAAGGCATCAATACCGGAAGCTGATGTCAGTCCTTTAGGCATGTTCATCATGAGCTCTGCATCCACAATGGCGATGTCAGGCGTCAATTCATAATCCGCAAGTGGGTATTTGATGTCGGTCAGCTCATCGGTAATTACCGCAAACGGAGTGACCTCAGATCCTGTTCCTGCAGATGTAGGGACTGCAATAAAATTGGCTTTAACCCCCATTTTAGGGAATGGATATACACGTTTACGGATGTCCATGAAACGCATAGCCAGGTCTTCAAACCTTTCTTCTGGGTGTTCATAAAGTACCCACATGATTTTTGCTGCATCCATTGGCGAACCACCACCAAGCGCAAGAATGGCATCCGGCTGGAAGTTGATCATCTCAGCTGCACCTTTACGTGCTGTAATCAATGTTGGATCAGGATCTACGTCAAAATAGACAGTATGGGCAATGTCAAGTTCGTCAAGGATCCTGGTAACACGCTCCGCATAACCCAGGGCAAATAAGACCTTATCGGTTACAATGAACACTTTCTTTTTACCCAGCTCTTTCAATTCCCTTAATGCTACGGGTAGGCATCCATATTTAAAATATACTTTTTCAGGCACTCTGAACCAGAGCATGTTTTCTCTTCTGCTAGCCACGCTTTTAATGTTTAGTAAATGTTTAACGCCCACGTTCTCTGAAACGGAATTCCCTCCCCAGCTACCACAGCCAAGTGTGAGTGAAGGGGATAATTTAAAGTTGAAGATGTCGCCAATGGCACCTTGAGATGATGGCATATTGATGATGGTACGTCCGGTTTTCATCGCTGCACCAAACTTATCAATCCTATCCTGTGAAACTGCCGGGTCAGTATACAATACTGAAGTATGTCCAAATCCGCCCAACTTAACCAATCTGATTGCTTTTGTCAGTGCTTCATCGAAATCCTTTGCGCGGTACATTGCAAGTACTGTAGACAATTTTTCGTGAGAGAAAGGTTCATCGAGCTCTACGGAAGTCACCTCCCCAATCAGGATTTTGGTTTCTTCAGGCACTGTAATTCCAGCGAGCGCAGCAATTTTTGATGCAGGCTGACCAACGATATTTGCATTTAAAACACCATTGATGAGCAGTAATGCGCCTACTTTACTTGTTTCTGACTTGCTTAAGATATAAGCGCCACGATCCAGGAACTCCTGTTTCATTTCGTTGTACACCTTATCAACAACGATTACACTTTGCTCTGAGGCGCAGATCATTCCATTGTCAAAGGTTTTCGACAAGAGGATGGAGTTAGCAGCCATCTTGATGTGAGCTGTTTCATCCACAATTGCCGGTGTATTACCTGCGCCCACTCCTATAGCAGGCTTACCGGATGAGTAGGCGGCTTTTACCATTCCCGGACCACCGGTTGCAAGGATCAGGTCCGCCTGCGACATCACGATCTGCGACAACTCTACAGAGGGTTCTTCAATCCATCCAATGATGTTTTCTGGTGCTCCTGCTTTCACCGCTGCATCAAGGATAATTTTAGCTGCGGCAATGGTAGCATTTTTCGCACGTGGGTGCGGTGAGAAGATGATCCCATTACGTGTTTTTAAGGCAATTAAAGCCTTAAATATTGCAGTGGATGTGGGGTTGGTTGTTGGCACTACAGCCGCGATGACACCTATTGGTTCCGCAATCTTTGTGATACCAAAGGCTTCATCAGTCTCGATGACACCGCAGGTTTTCTCATCTTTGTACTGATTGTAGATGTACTCGGAGGCAAAGTGGTTTTTTATAACCTTGTCCTCTACCAGTCCCATGCCAGTTTCTTCTACGGCAAGTTTTGCCAGCTGTATACGGGCATTATTGGCCGCAATTGCCGACTGACGAAAGATCTCATCAACCTGCTCCTGGCTGAATGTAGAGAATTGCACTTGCGCTTCCCTGATCTTTTCAATTTTTTTAATTAACTTTTCTGCATTTGTTTCCATTTGTAAAGGAATTAATGTGGCACACATCCTACATCACCTTATCATAAGATGCATTCCGATTTGAAATTATTTCACTCAAAGCCCTGCTATTCAAGCTCCTTGTTTTAATAAAGATAGTGTACATATTACACTATATAAATGACGTTAGACAATGCATGAGTTGATGACCATCAGTTTTACTAAAAAAGAATAATTCTAAATTGACCGATGGTTACTTGAGGATAACCTGATTGAAGTACTGATTAAACAGCTCGAGTGTGGATTCCTTAAGTTCCAGGGCTGGTGTAGGTGTATATTTGAGTGGGTATGCCATATTCATCATCTCCCATTTATGCATGCCCAATTGATGAAATGGAATAATTTCTACCCGTTCTACAGTTTTGTAACTGGTAAAATGTTGTGCCCATGCCTTCAGATACTCAGGTTGATCGGTCCAACCTGGAACAAGTACGTAACGCAACCACATTTTACGGCCGATGGATTCACGGTAAGCAGCCAGCCCAAGTGAGGTGCGGTTGGATTGTCCGGTAAGCCGGAGGTGCCATTCTTCGTTGATATGTTTAACGTCAAGAAGTAGCAGGTCAGTGTGCTCCATGAGTTCATGTACCTCCGGAGTATTCATTCTTCCATTGGAATCCAGGCAGGTATTAATTCCATGTTCATGAAGTTTCTTAAAAAAGGCAGTCAGCTTGCTTCTTTGCAGCAATGGCTCACCACCAGAAACGGTTACGCCTCCTTCTTCCCCAAAGTAGGTTTTCTGTCTCAATGCCCGTTTGACAAGCTCATCAATTTCAACCAGACGACCACCTTTAACATCCAGCGAGTCTGGGTTCTGGCAATATAAACAACGGAACTGACAGCCCTGGACGAACACCACCATCCGGATTCCGGGCCCATCGTGAGTTCCGAAAGTTTCCAGTGAATGGATGCGTAAATGCTGCGGGTCATTCATGTTGAGGGCGGCAGCTTCGATGTCTTGGAGTGGGAAGTACATTTTCTAGAAAAAAAGGAACCAGATCTGTAACGACCTGGCTCCATGCTAACAAATATTAAACTTTGGCTTTTACATGGTCTCGTGGAAGGTCCTCGTAATGACCTCCAGTTGGTGTGCGCGGGACAACCTTACGAAGTTAACCGCATATCCAGAAACCCTGATGGTCAGCTGAGGATAATTCTCAGGATGTTCATAGGCATCCATCAGCGTTTCACGGTTGAGGACGTTGACATTCAGATGATGTGCGCCTTGTTTGAAGTATCCTGTTAAGGTACCAACGAGGTTTGCAACCTGTTCCTCCGCACTGTCTCCCAATGATTTTGGAACCATGGAGAAAGTATTGGAGATCCCATCTTGTGCATCATTATAATCCAGTTTACATACAGAATTCAATGAAGCAATGGCGCCACTGCCATCCCTGCCGTGCATTGGGTTTGCACCCGGCGCAAAAGGCTCACCAGCTTTACGGCCATCAGGTGTCGCTCCTGTATTGGTGCCGTACATCACGTTAGAAGTAATGGTAAGCAACGACAATGTTGGTGTAGATTCTTTGTAGGTAGCGTGTTTGCGAAGCTCATTGATGAAGAAGTTAGTCACCTCTTTAGCAATCTGATCTACACGGTCATCATCATTTCCATATTGAGGATACTCACCTTCAATGTTGAAGTCGACAGTCAGCCCTTTTTCATTGCGTACGGGAGTTACCTTTGCATATCTAATGGCAGAAAGTGAGTCTGCGATGATGGAGATACCTGCAGCACCGTAAGCAATGTCAATCCTTGGGTCGCTGTCTACAAAAGCCATTTGTGCTCTTTCATAGTAGTATTTATCGTGCATGTAGTGAATGATGTACATGGCCTTGGCATAAACCCTTGCCAGTTCACTTAGTGAACGTTTGAAGACATCAAATACGATATCATAGTCCAGCACACCCTCAGGAATTGCAGGAATATTATTGATAAGTTTCACACCATCATGTTCCTCACGACCTTCGTTAAGGGCGATCAGCAGTGCCTTAGGTAAGTTGGCCCTTGCACCAAAATGCTGGATAGATTTACCGATTTCCTGATAAGATACACAGCAGGCTATGCCATAATCATCTGAACCACGGTTAGGCCGCATCAGGTCATCGTTTTCATATTGGATCGAAGAAGTATCGATGGATACTTTGGCACAGAATTTCTTAAAGTTCTCCGGAAGTTGATCTGACCACAGCACAGTGAGGTTGGGTTCAGGAGAGGCGCCTAGGTTATATAAGGTCTGCAGAAACCTGAATGAGGTTTTGGTTACTTTTGTACGGCCGTCATGCAGAATTCCTCCCAGGCATTCGGTTACCCATGTTGGGTCTCCACCAAAGATCTCGTCGTAAGAAGCCGGACGCAGGTGACGGATGACACGGAGTTTCATAACAAACTGATCAATCAGTTCCTGAGCACCTGCTTCAGTAAGTATTCCACTTTTCAGATCTCTTTGGATGAAGATGTCCAGAAATGACGATACATTCCCCAAAGACATGGCTGCGCCGTCCTGCTCTTTTACTGCGGCCAGGTACGCAAAATATACCCATTGTACCGCTTCTGTAGCATCTTCAGCAGGACGGTTTATGTCATATCCATACTCAGCTGCCATGGTAGACATGTCTTTCAACGCACTGATCTGATCATTGATTTCTTCACGCAAACGTACTTTATGCTCAGTCATTTCACCACTGACTCTCTGCAGGTCATCTTTTTTTGATTTAATGATCTGGTCAAGTCCGTACAATGCAAGTCTTCTGAAATCTCCAATGATCCGTCCGCGTGCGTAATTATCCGGCAGCCCAGTTAAAACATGTTTAGAACGGAAGCCTCTGATTTCCGTATCGTAAGCATTAAACACACCTTCATTATGATTTTTAGCATAACTGAAGATATCGGTCACACGTTCAGACACTTTCAATCCGCGCTCATTTACTGCAGATTCTACCAGCTTGATTCCTCCGAAAGGCTTCATAGCTCTCTTTAATAACTGGTCGGTCTGCAATCCGACGATCACTTCGTCATCCTGTTTAATGTAACCAGGTCTAAAGGCTGTAATGTCAGAAATGGTTTCGGTATCAATTGCAAGAATGCCATTATTAGCACGCTCCTGCAACAACACATCCTTACAAGCTTCCCATAAACGACGGGTTCTGTTGGTTGATTTACTCAGGAAAGAAGCATCTCCCTGGTAAGGACTTATATTTTTGACAACAAAATCATAAACGTTAATTGTAGAATTCCATTCTCCGGGAGTAAAAAGGATAGTCTTTGTGTCTGTTTCCATGATGATATGTATTAGATTACCCTACAAATGTCCACATCCACAGCCAAAATTAATATGACAATCGTCACAACATCAACAAATTAAGCTCATTATATAAAATCAAAATCTATTAATTACCTGAAAACGCGAATAAGCTTCAATTTGCATGAAGATTCGCTAAAAACAAACAACATTCTTCTGGTTTTATCCAGAATGGCAACATATAAAATATTTTTTAAACTCCTAAACACAGCAACATTGGATAAACACATACCAAAAACCACATTAGATCCGCAACCTAGGTGCTTGCCAGACAACAATTCCTATACAAACAAAAGCACAAATAAAAATTTTAAATGTTAGAAATTATATTCTTTATAATTGATTATTTAGGTTAATTATTTTGTAGATTGCCTATGCGTGCCGGGTCATTCTGATCCCGGCGTTGCAGATCCTGTAGCTCAGTTGGTAGAGCAATACACTCTTAATGTATGGGTCCTGAGTTCGAGCCTCAGCGGGATCACCAATAACCAAACATTACCTAAAATTTAGGCTAGCTGTTTAATCACCTCGCAGCGACCAGTCTGTGCGAATTGCGTGGGTTAAACATAATACCGAGATCAGCTTCATTTAAACGGCCCTCGATTACGTTTAATTCCTACAGGGGTTAAAAACTCAAAACAAAGTACTTTTTGTGATTTTATTTTATCTTTTTATCACTTTCTTTATCGTTGTTTTTTAAAAAAACTGTAATATTATCCCGGGGTAAATACATAGGGGGGACAAATGTTGAAGAAGATCTGTCTGGTATGCATCTTCCTGATGTATGCTGGCGGCGCCGGGGCACAGTATATTTTTCAGGATGGCCATCTTCCTGAAGAGGTATCTATTTTGGATAAGAGCGAAATTGCAGATGCGGGGTACAAGCTTTACAGTGCCCTTGAGATCAAGAACAATCAAACTCAATTAAAATTTAAAAGGCTATCCGGGGATTTTGGAAACCTGGGTTTTACTGACCATAATTACTGGGTCAGGTTCCACATTATCAACAAATCGGCGGAGTCAGTATTATACTACCTTGAGTCCTCAGAACCAGTTACCGATTATGTCAATCTCTATGAATTTAGAACAAATGGACAGTCGGCAGTGCAACGAAGTGGGGATCATAACAACTTTTCTGCAAAGGCACTACCCTTTAGGAATACCATTTTTAAAATTCATCTGAAAGCCGGCGAAGAAAAAGCATATCTTATGGAGGTCCGAAATGATGGGGAGAAGAATACACTTCCACTCAGTCTGATCAGTCAGGAAAAGTTATTGAAGGCCACTTACGAATCACAATTTATTCTGGGGATCTTCTACGGAATATTGCTCATCATCGCCATCACTTACGCCTTCTTTTATTTTGCAACAAGAGAGGCTTCCCTACTTTACTATTCATTATATGTAATCAGTCTAATGGTATGTCATGCCGCACTAGATGGTTTCTTTCACCAGTATATTCTCAGGAGCGACTCCTGGCTAAACCTCCATGCGGTGATCCTGTCTGCCATTTGTGGCGCGTATTTTTTTGGAAAATATAGCGAACTGATCCTTAGTATTAAAAGAGACCTTCGCAGCATATACCGCTGTTTACAGGTCATGTACATCATTCTCGCCTTGATTTTCCTTGCAGTAGTCGTTTTTCCACACGCCCTGAGGTACAGTTATCCCTTGGTCAATGTGATGACCTTAAGCGGAATGATCCTCATTGCTGTGGGGATCATCGTAAAGTCAGTGCGTCGTCAGCCCATAGACCGCTTTTTTGCAGGCGGTGTAACCGTGCTGTTTGTGTGCTTTCTTTTAGTAATCCTGCGGAACTTTGGCCTGATGCTTCCTGCGTTCTTTATGGACAATATTTCCAAGATTGGCATTGGACTGCAGATTATGGCTTTGTCATTGTCCATGGCCAGCAGGATTAGTTTAATGAAAGAGAAAGAAAAAGAGCTCAGTGCCATTGCTTTACAGCGATCGGAAGAGATGAATGATGTGAAGTCTTTCTTTCTGTCCAATATGAGCCATGAATTGAGAACACCACTAAATGCGATACTTGGGCTAACCGATATCATCAGTGACGAAAACAGCGATGTAAAAACAAGGGCGAATCTGCAATTGATCAAAAATGCTTCCGATACACTCATCTCTTCGCTCGATGACATTTTCGACTTTGTAAAGATTGAAAAAGGTGAACTTACACTTGATGCCGTACCTTTCTCTTTACCAGAGGTATTGACGAAGATCAATCAGCGTTTCAATTCTCATTCCACACAAAAAGGGTTGCTTTTCATTTCAAAAATCGACATCGATAAAGAAGTGCTACTGATGGGTGATCAAGCCCGTATGGAGCAGATTTTAAACAACCTTCTTGGTAATGCGATCAAGTTTACCCAACATGGATACATCAGCTTCGAGGTCACATCAAAACAGGTCGGAGATCAGCGGATGCAGATCTCTATAGGCATCACCGACACTGGAATTGGCATTGCCGCATCGAAGCTCGATACCATATTCGAAATCTTTTCCCAGGTGGAAGCCAGCAATACACGCAGATTCGGTGGATTTGGAATCGGTCTTTCGATTGTCAAGACATTAGTAGACCTGCATAAGGGAGCCATCAACATTAAAAGCAAAATCGACGTGGGTACGATCTGCACGGTAGACCTTTTCTATGATGTTGTCATCAATGTTCCTGTGGAAGACAATGTTTTTCCCGTAGACAGGTATGATCTGCTTGGCAAAAATGTGCTGGTTGTTGAAGACAATAAAATGAATCAGATGGTACTCAAAATGATGTTCAACAAATGGGAAAATACCAGATGTTTCTTCGCTGACCAGGGAGAAGAAGCACTCACCGTATTAAAAAATGAAAGTATAGACGTAGTGCTCATGGATTTACAAATGCCGGTGATGGATGGATACGAGGCCATTTCGTGCATCCGCGCAGGAAAAGCCGGGATACAGAACGTCTCAGTCCCTATCATTGTACTGACTGCCGATCTTGTTGACTCTACAAGGCAAGGCGTATTTGAATTAGGCGTCGACGACTTCATGACGAAGCCCGTAGATCAGCAACTCCTGTACTCAAAGATTACAAGCCTGCTGTAGGCCTAGCTAGCTCACTGCTCAACAATATCATTTTCAAAGCCAGCAGACTAAGCAAGCTCAAAATGATCACATTACCTATAATTTTACCACGAATTCTGTCTGACCTGGAACAATCGTCTTCAATGAAAAGCTAAAGTTATGGTTCACCAGGATTTCCCTTACCAACATCAGGCCGATCCCCTGTCCGCCCTTTTTTGTACTAAAGAATGGTTGAAACAAAAGCTCATTTGTTTCCGTAGAAATTCCCCTGCCGGTGTCGGAGATCACAAGTTCCTTCCGGGAGACATCCATCAGGAAGGAAATGCGGCCTGCATCTTCGATGGACTCTATGGCATTTTTTACGACATTGACTAGTACTTGTTCCATTTGCTGAACATCTGCGGACACATAAAAAGGCGACTCCGGCAAGTCAAATTCAAAAACAATCTCTTTTTCAGCGGCCTTGGCAGTCATAAATTCTGCTACAGAATGAACCAGCGCACACATGTCTGTCTGCACACGGTTCACGGGGGAAAGCTTGACCAGGTCAGCAAAGTTTCTCATGAAAAGATTAAGGTTCTGGTTACGCCCTACAGCAATTTGCATCGCATTTTTTATGGAGCCGTATTCTTTTTTATTCCAAAGGCTTTCAGTGCCCAATGCGAGACTAATGATGGAATTTACTGCCCCTATGGTATTGTTGACCTCGTGGGCCATCATTCGGATTACTTTCCCATAGGCATTCTTTTCTGCCTCGAAAAGCTCCGCAGTAAGCTCTTCGATCATCACAAATACCCTTGGGAAGCCACGGTCCACAAAATGAGATTTTTGCACTTTATAGGATTTCCCCCCCTCTTTTCTGAAAACCCTAGACTCGCCGATACCCAGGCTATCCGTTTGATCCAGAAAAGATTGCTGCTCAGCTCCCAATATCGCTGTTGCTCTTGGGTTTACCTGCGTCACCTTATGGTCGTAATCCATGATGACAATTCCAGTAGGTGATGTATGAATCAGCTTTTCAAGAAAGAAATGTTGCGCCTCTTGTTTAGTCCGCTCCATTCTGAGTTCATCAATCATTTGGTTATAAACATCAATTAGCTCATCCATCTCTTTCTTTCCCGTTGGCATAAATTTAACATTGAAATCGCGATCGCGAATGGCATGAACACCTTCTTTCAATTGGCGTAAAGGACGAATCAACTGTCGGTACAGACTGATAGACAATAAAACTGAGCAGACAATCAGTATTTCAGCGACAATAAACAATAACCGCTCCTCATAGAAAATAAAATAAGTCAACACCAGGCAGATAAGGTGCAGCAAAGAAATGAGAATGATATACTTAGTCCTCAGCTTCATTAAAAGAGATTTTATATTTCTCCAGTCGTCGATAGAGGGAGTTTCTGGTAATTCCAAGTGCCGCTGCCGCTTTGCTGATTTTATTCTGATGGTAGTTCATGGCACGCCTGACCATCTCTATTTCCATTTCTTCAAGTGTAAGCGCTCCTACCTCAGGGAGGCCATCGGCATTTCTTTTCTGCGGAAGCACCTCCAGCTGAGATTTAAAGTCAGCAATATCAAGCTGGTCATTTCTGCTGATAAGAATAGACCTCTCTACCAGATTTTTCAGCTGCCTGATGTTTCCTGGCAAATCTAACTGCTGCAGCCAGCGCATTGCTGATGGAGATATGGACAAATTCGGCCTATTGTAGATCTCACGCAGGTTCTCCATAAAAAAATGGACCAACAGAGGAATATCCCCCCTTCGCTCCCTTAATGAAGGCAGGTTGATGGTAATCAGATTGATGCGATACAGAAGATCCTCTCTGAAAGTTCCTGCCCTTACCATGTCATTTAGATTTTTATTTGTTGCGCAGACGACACGAATGTCTGCGATCTTACTTCGACTGCTCCCCAGCACCTCGTAAGTACGATCCTGCAGGACACGCAGTAGTTTCACCTGACTGCCAGCTTCCAGATCACCGATTTCGTCCAGAAAGATCGTACCTTTATTTGCCATCTCAAAGCGCCCTATTCTGTCGTAGCGCGCATCGGTAAATGCACCACGCATATGCCCGAACATCTCGCTTTCAAATAGCGAAGAGGACACACCTCCAAGGTTCACTTTTACGAAGGGCTTATTGCTCCTCCTGCTATTTTCGTGAATGGCTTCCGCAATTAATTCTTTCCCGGTACCACTTTCACCAAGGATCAAAACCGCAGCATCAGTATGGGCCACCTGCCCGATCGTTTCCAGTATGGACACCACTGCAGGATCTTCGCCTATGATCTGCTTAAAATTATACTTTTTATCGATTTGCTTGCGTGTCCCATATAAAGGTTTTGACGCATGTAACTCCAGCAGCGTGCCGACTGACTGGAGGAGGTGTTCGTTATTCCATGGTTTATGAATAAAATCGTTGGCACCAAGTTTCATTCCTTGCACAGCCAGTGCGATGCTTGCCCATCCTGTGATCAGAATCACCGGCAGACCGTTGTCCATTTTCTTTAAGTCTGCCAGGAAATCCATCCCCTCTTTCCCCGAAGTATCCATGGAAAAATTAAGGTCAAGTATGATCAGTTCCGGATTCTGCTCTTTTATCACTACCAATGCTGCTTGCGCATGCTCGGCGATGCATACCTGATAGCCAGCATGTTCGAGCAACAGCGATAGAGAAGTTCTTACAGCAATATCATCGTCAACAATAAGTATCATAGTTCAGCTTAATATAGTGATTAATCTTCGTGTAATGCAACTGCCGGATGAATAGACGCAGCCTGACGTCCCGGATAAATGGAGCAAAGCACCACAAGCAAATAAATAAAGGCAATAGTGATGAGCAAAGCAAAGACATATACCATTGGGTTAATGTCGAAAACGTGGAGTAAAGGAAATTGTATGGCGAAGAAAGTACCTGTAAGCACTGAGATGGTTGCCATAATGCTGGACTCTGCCACTAGCTGCCTTGTAATGGAATTCGCTGTGGCTCCCATTGCCCTCCGCAGTCCAATCTCTCCCTTCCGCCTGTTGATATTGTACCACAATACTCCAAAAAGTCCGAGCGCTACATTTATGATCAGAAAAGCGGCAATGATCACAAATATAGTCATTGGGACGATTGTATCTGCATTTTTAGAGCTGCGCATTTCATCCATATGTTTAATCTCGATGTTGGAATTTTTCATATGCTGAGCCAGTACTTTATGCAGCTTGTTCTCAAAAGCCGCACCGGTACCAGGACGTATTTTAATGAGCATCGTCCCCACCCAGGTATAACTGCTACTGTCCATTCTGTAGTATATAGCACTTCCTGAAGGCCAATAGTCACCATTTGCCTTCACATCTTTAACAACACCGATAATTTTCATTTTTTCATTCTCTTTTTTACTGTCGCCCATCACCTGATTCAAAGCCGGAGCGCTACCAAAGATTTGCTTTCGAAGGCTTTCGTTAATTACAACATTTCTGTTCTTGCTGATGGCGTCTTCCGGACGATACCAACGTCCCTCCAGCAACTTCAGGTCAAGGGTCTGAAGATAGCTGTCCTCTACGGTATAGTTATGAATATAACTATAGTTTTTCCCTTTTACTGTAAATCCGCTGGTAGATACACTGTTGGCATACGGAAAATTCCCGCTGCTCAGGCTGTGCGCTTCAATCTCTGGCATTGACATTAACGTTGCGTTGAGGAGGTCATAAAATGTCCGTATGGAATCCAGATTCTTAGTTTTTAAGGGCTCTGAGTAGCTAACCGCCCATACATGCTGATATTTAAAACCCAGCGGCTTCCGAAAGTTCATAAAATAGAAAACCAGAAATGAGCTAAGCGCAAAAATGACTAGGAAAGACACCAATATCTCAGAAAGAAACAGGAAATTCTGTTTTCTTTTGTTCCAGATCAGCCTAAATAAATGTTTGTACATCGTAATATATGTTAAGTAAATAGACTATTGCGCCTTCAACGCCTGGACGACGGGCACGCGCGACATACGCCATGCCGGGTAAACACCAGATAACAGGCCGAAGAACAGACATACTGCCACCCCCATCAGCAGCACCCGCACATTAATTTCCAGATAAAGACCGGGTAGCATGTCCGACTCATTGAAAATGTAAATACCCAGGAGCGACATGAGGAGTGCAATCAAACCACCGATCAGTGTTAATATTACGTTTTCCACCACGAACTGGTATACCAATGTTTTTGAGGAAGCGCCAAAGGCTTTACGTACACCTATTTCCGACGAACGTTCCATGATTCTAGTCATGTTAATATTGATGAGATTTATTGCCGGCAGCAACATAAACAACAGCATCACCGCGGTCACAAAGCTCATTGACTTGGCCATTCCAGAATCATTGCCACTGCCAAATATATTTCTAGTAATTCCCTCGAGTATAGTGTCTGCGTTGCTGTACATCTTGTCATAGCCTTCGTCCATTGTGGGTACTTTTGAAATCAGCTGCTCGTATTCTTTTTTCATTGCAGGCAGTTCATCAGCACTCCTGGCAAGCAATACTGCGCCAAAATTTCCCATTGGCTCGACCTTTTTATAGTCGGCCTTCGAGAGCGTGTAAGGCAAATAGATGTCACCATAAAAATGCCGCTGGGTTCTGGGTATATTGGCTACCACTCCGATCACCCGATAACGGATATTATCAACTTCAATATATTTTCCTGCCACCGAAGGGACGTCGCCAAAATATTGCTTTTTTGTATACTCAGAAATAACAGCAACAAGTTCGGAGGCCTCCAATTGCCCTTTACGGTATGGCTTCCCCTCAATGAAGTTATATTCTGCAATTTCCCAGTAATCGGCATTAGTGTATTTTAATTCAAGTACGATCTTTTTATCGTTCACAAATGAGTTTACAGGATCAGAGAAGGTGTAAATCCCAATTTTCTCAGGTATTTTCATGTTAGATACATAGTGATCAAGAAGATAATATGAAGCAGAACCGCCATTGAACCAACCTTCTTTAGTATTTAACCGCTCTACTTTGGATACATATAAGGAGCGGTTCCGTTTGAAATCAGGATAATCAGGGCTCAGCATTTTGTCGATAAACGCTGTTGTTAGCATCAATATGGTTAAAGTAAAACTAATGCCGAAAAGACTGATGAAAGTAAAGAACTTTCTCCTCTTCAATACGGCAATAGCGATTTTAAAGTAGTTTTTAAGCATGACTATAGTACTTGAGATCCATCAAATAAACGCACCAGACGATGGGTCTTGTGAGCCATCTGCTCATCATGTGTCACCATCACAATGGTAGTTCCATCATTTTTATTCAGGTGGATGAGGATGTCCATAATTCCATTTCCCATGGCACTGTCCAGATTGCCCGTAGGCTCATCGGCAAGTATAATTTTCGGTTTGCCAACGATTGCACGGGCGATGGCAACGCGCTGGCGCTGACCACCGCTCAATTGCGAAGGGAAATGTTTCATCCGGTTATGCAGCCCCACCTTACCCAAAGCCTCCTGGGCAAGCTCACGTCTTTCTTTTGCTGATGCTTGTCGATACAACAAAGGCAATTCCACATTATCTAAAACCTGCAGGTCATTAATCAAATGATAACTCTGAAATATAAAACCCAGTGTATGATTCCTGAAACCTGCCAGTTGCTGGTCTGAAAATCCGGAAATATCCTTGTCATCAATATTCACCACTCCCTTTGAAGGACTGTCGAGCAGGCCAATAATGTTCAGCAAGGTACTTTTACCACAACCAGACGGCCCCATGATAGACAAAAACTCCCCCCTTGCAATGTCCAGGCTGATTCCGTTAACGGCAAGTGTTTCCACAGTATCCGTCCGGTAAACTTTTTCAATATTCTCTAAGCGTATCATAATGTATATTTAATGAATAATATTTATTTATAGCTAATTTTCTGGTTCTTTTCAAAATCATACAGCGAGAGGTAGCGAAGTTGATAATATGCACCCCAGAAATCCCTCAACGCCGTAATGTAATCTCTTTTTGCACGATCGCTAGCCTCAAAGGCGATACTCAGGTCAGTGATACTCAGATTTCCAAGTATATAGCGCTCATTTGCGATCTTGTATTTTTCAGAGGCAATCCTATCTGCCTGAGCGGTGAGTACCATCTGTTCCTTCATCATATTAAACAGCGTTACCTGTGTCACAATCTGCTGCTTAAAGATTTGCTTATCTTGCTCCACCTCGTAGGACACCAATTGTTGGTTGGCTTCTGCAGTCTTGGTTCTTGACTTGGATCGCCCCCAATCCAGGACAGGAATGGATAGCTGCAACTCTATCGACTGCTGCGTTTTTGGGGACCGATATACATCCCACAGGTGCGTTGCCGCGTTAGAAAAACCAAGGTTTGCTTTTAAAGTTGCCACGAGACCATTTTCGCCTTTTGCTTTAGCAACATCCCTCCGCGCCTCAGCAATACGTCGTACAAAGGCTATGGCATCACTTCTGTTTTCCACTGCTTCCGTCAGTACACGATCTATGGAAATGTCAATATCGTGAACCGCTTCGGGCATGATGACCACAATTCGTTCGTCCCCTTCGATACCGGAATAACTCCGTAGATTAAGGCTTGCAATTTCCATGTCCCGTTTTGCCGCACCAACTGCTTTTTTCGCATTCACTTCCTCCAGCTGCAACTGGAGAATTTCATTGGTAGCAATCTTGCCAAGTTCAAATTTGGTATTTGCAATTTTCAGAATTTTACCCGTATTTGATAAATTCATCTCTGCCAGGTGGAGATTTACCTGTGACAACAACAAGTCAAAGAAATAATCAGTAACAGATACTGCAATTTTTTCCTGCGATTCAATATAACCTTGCTGGCTTTCATTATACTTCAGCGGCTCAATCTTTTTGTCCCATTTAAGACTGTTAAACTGCATAAGCGGCTGGGTATAGCCGAGCCCATAAGGGATAGCGTTGTAGAGCACGTTGCTACGGTCAAAATCATTGAACCGCTGCAATTCAGTTGTACCATAGATGGTACCCCCCGTTACGGCAATACTTTGACTGAAATCCAGCTTCAGGGATGAGTTGTCGTTATGTATAGGCTGAAAAGCAACCGTACCATTAGGCTGTAAGACCTGGGCATAAGTTCTATTATATCCCGGAAGAATTCCTGTTAACGCCAGCTGCGGGTGGTAATTGGATTTATAGGTCCTCCATTTCCAATAGTTTGTCTCCTTGATGGTTAGTGCCTGCTTTGCGGCAATAGAATTTGCCTTAGCCTGAAGTACTAATTCATATAAAGTAAGCTTTAATGTATCAGACTTAATGATCTGAATATTAATAAAATTAACACCAGCCACATTCTCGGTCATGCAAAATAAATGCACAACAAACAGTATCAGACCATACGCTTTGCAATTCATAAATTTATTCATTGGTAATTGAAATTTCATTTGAAAATTCATATTTACTCATATCTGATGTGATGATCCGATCGCCAGCTTTTAGTCCGCTTAGAATCTCTACAAAGTCAAAATTGCTGAGTCCCGTTTTTACTGTCCGGCGTAGGGCTTTTCCTTGCTGCATCACGAATACGTCCTGTAAATCCGAGCCCTTAAAAGCAGGCCCATTTGTAATACGCAGTACTTTGCTATGGGCATTCGTAATCAGGAAAACATCGACCTTCATATTGGGCCGCAGCAATTTGTTATTCTTCTCGGTCAGCTGCACATCGAAAGAACCGATGGCATTGCTGACCGATGGTGAAATGCTCATCACTTGCCCTCTCAGTTGGACATCATTAATCCTGACAATTGCGGGCATGCCGGTATGCAAACGATCCATCAGGTTATCTGAGATACTGCCTGCAATTTTGTAGCTACTTAGATTGGCAATCCTGACCAATGATTCACCCTCACTAATGCTTGCGCCAATGTTTTTGTTTACCCAAGTGATTACTCCCGGGCGTGTAGCGATAATTTCCGCTAGTGCCAGCTTCCTCTTTAGTGCCTGTCCATCATTTTTCTGAATAGCAAGAGACAACTCCGCCTCACGAATCTCAATTTTCATGGTCTGCTGTTTATTCCGTATCTCGTTTTCCAGCTGTTGTTTTTCCAACTCAGCAACGCTGAGGTTCAGTTCCGCCTGCTCAACATCCTCCCGTGTCCCGCCACCAGCTTTTAACAACCGTTCAGCACTGGCAACGGCATCTTTGAAATTGGAAATGCGCAATTGCTTGATTTTATTGTTGGACCTGATGTCATAAAAACTTTTATCCAGATCAAGTCGGAGTTTATTAATTTCATTTTGTTTAGACTCAATGAGAAACCGGAGTTTCTCATACTCTGTCTGCGCCGCCGATTTATCAAGTGTCAGCACAGATTGTCCTGCTTTCACCTGTGCACCAGCATCCATCAGCACATTACGTAGCGCCCCCTGAATTGGACTGGTGAGGATCTCTTCAAATTCAGGCAACACCTCCCCTGTTGCATTTATGGTATTCGCAACATCTCCAACTTCCACTATTGACGTGCTGAATTCCGAAGAGCGGAGACTCGGTTTTATGTAATACCTCATGGCTAGTAGAGAGAGCGTCAGTACAGTGACGACAATAAGTATGATGATCAGCGTTTTTTTCTTTTTTTTAGTAGATACTTCTTCTGCAATTTGTCTGTCCATTCTTATTAGTTTGCCTATGTCATTGCAAGCGCGATACCAATAATAATAAACTAATTATCAGATAGTTAACAACAATAAAACAAAAATAAGTGTCCGATATCGAACGGATTGCCTGGTATCGGACGCAACAGGAGCAAAGACAGCCATCTATAAAGATGAAACATCAATTCAAATAACATAAGGATGGCAACAGCAAACCAAGTCGAGATTAATGCTTCAATTCACATTCTAACACCCATTTACGAGATATTGACGCAATTGTGAATCCTGAAAAATTAGTCTGTTATTTTATTGTCAGGGAGACCGTAGTACAGAACAGGACAAGTTCATCAGTATGGACACTGTCAGAACCATCACCGCCCAATTTTAAGCTTTGAGTTCAAAAGGGAGCGTCTGTATTTCAATACCATTTACAATAATGGATACCGCATGTGCGCCTGGATGAAATAAGCGGGTAGTAATTGCCTTGAAAGATTGTTTTCTAAATATTGCACCAGTAATCCCCGCATCATATACCTTCTCACTGATTTTAAATACCTTCCGGTTAAGCTGACCATTCGCTTTCTGATAATACAATCCATATTCCAGCCTGATCATCCTTGGTACCTGAGTGTGATTCCGTATCATACATTTAAATTCAACAGACTCACCAAACGCTACCACGGGAGTTATAATTTCAAAATCCAAGACCTCGATTCCTTCATTTGATAACCCATAAAGGGCAAGCACATCAATATGTCCCTGTTTTAGTAAGGTCCTGCAGCCATGTTTGATGATTGCATCCGTTTCCTTAGTCACTCCTGACCATCGCCTGGCGATCTCAATGACCAAGTCAGGATGGTCTTTGGAAATGTCATTCAGATTGTTTGCTACACTTCTCCTCACCCATTCTGAAGGATCATTTTTTAAGTTCTCCAATAAGGGAATCAAAGGTGCAGGATTTTTTTTTAACGATGGAATGGCCATTGCCCAGGGTAATCTTGGCCGGCTTCCCTCGGATGCGAAACGACGCACCTTGTGATTCTGGTGTTTTGAAAACCGGACCATGACTTCCATCATTTCTTCCGGATATTTAAGCAGAAAAGGGCGGACTGCAAATTCGCAACTTACGAACATGGTAAAACGTTCCAACAATTGTGTCGAGTTTCCGAAGTCCTCCAATCCATATGCAGCAATGTAATCCGGCAAAAACATGAATACGAAACTGTCTACTCCGAAATTTCGGACCGTCAGTGTTTCTACTAATTTCAGGAGTAGCGGTGTCGCCTCAGCAAAATCTGCCGGCATGAATTGACGTAAGACTGCAGTAGTATGCTGCATACGCGCTTTCCACTCCATCGTCTCAAATGAGGGAGATAAACATTCGTTGACAAACTTTTCAGGATCGAAATCCGGCACTATTGTTTGTGCAAGTGCTGCAAAACGGTTGTAAAAACCATGGGAATAAATATCCTTAATCAGGCTCATTGAGTTTTTTCTTAGGTATTGATTAACTCCGAAAATTTCATGGATGGTAATACCCCAAATGTAACAGCTTAATTTGTGAATGTAACCACCAAAAATTAAAAAAACACCTGCATGACCTTCGATCGTGCAGGTGTTTACAATGGGAATTTCGTTTAAAGGGCTCTAACAATTGTCAGATTATGCTTTGCCTGCCCTTCACGGATCGCCCGCTCACAGGACTTTTTTATAATTATTCTTACCTCAATATCATAACAACAATTTACCGATTCAGATCCTCCATTTCACAAATTAGTTATCAACAAATCCACAGGTCAGACGCTAACTACAATATGAACAAGCACTTATAAGCACTGTCTCAATTTTTATTTCATTTTCATCTCTATTTTACAATTGGAAACTGAGAAATGCGAAGAGATGTGCAACCATACGGAACTAGCTTAATCTCAGTCGTTGCAGTGTTTTCCAACCCGTAGATAGTACTGAAAGGCAGCGGGCCGGTCATATCGTTATATAATTCCCAGAAAGGAATTTGTTTCGCTTTCGTCCTGATGCTGATCGGTGCATTTTCGAGGTTCCATGGAAAGTTTCCATTAAAATTAGAATCTTCCACCTGAAAAAGTGTCTCTAGTTGATCATCCTTGTGGTCAATCAAGCCATAATTCCATGCGGATTTTGGACGTATCTCTATGTAGCTGCTCCCGTATTCCTGTGGATCTTTAGTATTTTCTACCATTTTCAATTCCTCCTCAATTTTAAGAGCATAGGTAATCGGTCCCCGTTCTATAGATACCGAATTTTCGTACCATCTGCTCCTGGATATTTCCATGGGTAGCAATAACTCCACAACATCACCTGTATTCCACTGCCGACTAATTTTTACAACCTGATTACCATCCACTTCCTTCCATGTATTTCCGTTAATCTTTACCGTTGCCCGTTTGCACCATTCCGGAATACGTAGATGAAAAGGAAAACTAAGATTTTTGATCCTCTTTGGCATTTCCAATGTAAATCTGATCCGCTCCTCAAAAGGATAATTTGTTTGTTCTTTAAAAAAAATCTCTATCCCATTTGCAACCTGGGCATGCACTTCGCTTGGCGCATACACAAGCGCAGCAATTCCTTGATCATCGGTCTTGTACCATAAATTCTGTGTAAATTTAGGCCAGCCTTGATGCATATTTGAAGTACAGCATGGGAAACCCGTCAAGAGTCCATAACAGACATCAGTGCCATTGTGGTTCTGTTCAAAATTGCGTGTACCTCGTGTAACCATCACCTGGTTGGCCTGCTGATAGTACTGCCGGGCCATAAAATCGTCAGTGACCTGCGCTGGCAGCGCGTTAAATGCAAGTTTTTCCAGTTTGTCCGCATAACTTGTTTTTCCGGTAATCTCCAGCATACTTTCCAGACTAAACATCATCTCCACAGCGGTACAGAGCTCCAAGCCCTGCGTAGGATTGTTGCCGTGCAGCGCTTCATCGCCACCATAGCCACCATGCGCCATACCGTTATATTTTCTGATATCCGCCAAACCTTTATCTACTGCATCAAGGTATTTTTGATCTTTATGCTGCTGGTAGTAGATTACCGGTTCTTTCATACCCTGTGCAAGATTAACTGTATGGATACTGGATAGTGATGAAAGCATATTTGTATTCGCAAATGCATTGGTAAAATCGAAAGTTTGTCTATGCAGTAGTTCTCCCAGATCAAGCAAAAAGGCGTCGCCGGTGATGTTGTACAACCAATAAACCATCATCAGGTTGTCACCGCCTCTATACCTCGCCCAGAACGACCAGTGATCCAAATGCTTTGAAGGAAGCTCCTTCAGCTGAAACCTGAAATACGCTGTCATAAGTTTAATAACCCGTGGGTCGGCAGTTGCGCTGTAATATTGTTTAAGTATCTTCAGCATCACCATCTTCGGCCACCAATCCCTGCTGCTGTCTCGCTGGAGGCCCTGCTCGTAGGGATAATCTTTTGAGGGACCAAAGTATCCATCCGGCTGTTGGCTATTGATGGCCCATTCTACCCAGGGTTTTACTTTGGCAATCATTGACTGGTCTTCCAGCAGATAAGCCAATGGCAGCAAACCGTCTATCCAGTAAGGGCCACGTTCCCATTGATCCCCATCTCCCCCAAGCCAGCCGTTACGTTTACCCATGACCTGCGGATAGAGTTCATCCAGACGACCAGTAGCCCCATCTTTCTGACGCTGCAGCATTTCCCTCAGCCAGCCATTTGGCTTTATTGCGCCAAGCGGCAGTTCCATGTATGGATTTTTGTTGATCAAAACAGCAGATACATTACTTATCTGCTTTGTCTTTTGCTGTGCAAATGCGGGAAGCTGGTGCAAATAGCCAGCCACAGCAATCGAACAAATGGTCATTATCCGGTTCATGACAGTTGGTACATAAATTAAAAACGTTTTAGTTGATTAACATATGAATATAGACATTTATAAGAATAAGTGTTATGAAAGATACAGCAATGATACAAGAGCAGTCACCAATTTCATTTATGGTCAATAATACTTTAAATTAGCCTGCAACGAACCAGATAACAGACCTGCGTCATGAAAACGATCAAAAGAATTTTATTGGGACTATTAGGATTAATTGTCCTGGCACTCATCGCCGCGATATTTACAAAAAAAGACTATGCTGTTGAAAGGCATATTGAAATTGAGCGGCCTAGGCTGGAAGTGTATAATTTTATCAGACTGCTACGCAACCAGGATCAATTCAGCGTATGGAATAGAATGGATCCTTCAATGAAAAAAACGTATAGTGGTATTGACGGAAAAGTCGGCTTCATTGCTACCTGGGACAGTAAGAATAAGGATCTGGGTAAAGGTGAACAGGAAATTACAGGCGTATCGTATGGCAGAAGGCTAGACACAAAACTCCGTTTTAAGGAGCCATTTGACGCTGAAGATGATGCCTACCTCATTACCGAAGATGACGGAAATACCGGGACCTTGGTGAAGTGGGGGTTTAAAGGACGGATGACTTACCCGATGAACATTATGCTGTTGTTTATGGATATGGATGACATGATTGGCAAAGACCTTCAAACCGGACTCATCAACCTTAAAACGGTATTGGAAGATGATTAGAACCTCATTTACCGGACCAACACCCTGATCTCAGATGTGGAAAACCGGGAAGCATCAAATTCAGGCAAGGAATAATTCAGTTGTCCAAGTACAGGAACATTATTCCGGAATTGCTGAATGAAATAATCACCTTTATAATGTTTACTCTGCAGGTAGGACATCATCTGCTGAAAGTAATCAACGCTAATCAGATCACTGTGTAAGGTGGTGCGTACCTCAAACGGTATGTCGGACTGAATCAACAATGATAAACTCTCAGCAAATGGTCGAAAAAGATCCGCTCCGGTCACCATTTCATAATTTCCAGGCAACGCTTTAAAGTCAAGGGCTATGGCATCGATCAATTGTGCATCCAGAAGTTTTTTTAAAACTCCCGGCATGGAACCATTGGTATCCAGCTTTACTGAAAAGCCCATCCTCTTGATTTCTGCCACTAGTGGAATAATGTCTTTATGCATGGTACATTCTCCACCACTAAGCACCACGCCGTCAAGAAGCAATCTTCTGGAATGCAGAAAGGTAATGACATCCGGTGCACTTAGCCTTCCCTTTCCCAGTACAATGTCAGGATTATAACAGTAAATGCAACGCATATTACAGCCGGCGAACCAAACGATACAAGCCAACTTATCAGGATAGTCCAGCAGCGTAAATGGCGTAATGCTAAAAATCGAATTTGTCTTTCTGATCTTCTTCAAAACACTTTCTCTGCTGATGTTCTCCTTTTTTACCGATATTAAATGTTTCTACTGGCCTGTGGTAACCCATTACACGTGTATAAACTAAACATTTGGTTCTTTTTCTCTGATGTTTGATCAGGATTTCGTTGACTTCTGTTGTTTCAGTGGTTTTCATATTCTAGTTTTTTTAAATGATTTTCGATAATGAGCTGATCACATTTAGGACAATATTCATGTTCACCATTCAGATATCCATGAACCGGACATATACTGAAGACCGGAGTTACAGTGATGTAGGGTAATCTGAAATTGGTCAATACCTTTTGTACAAAACGTTTACAAGCTTCAGCAGAGCTGAGTTTTTCTCTCATATAGAGGTGCAGTACGGTTCCCCCGGTATACTTACACTGCAGGTTATCCTGCAATTTAAGTGCAAGAAAGGGGTCATCTGTATAATCGGCGGGGAGCTGCGAACTATTCGTATAATAGTTATTCTGAATGGTTCCGCCCTGGAAAATATCCGGGTAACGTTTTTTATCTTCTTTGGCAAAGCGATATGTCGTGCCCTCAGCGGGCGTTGCTTCCAGGTTATACAGGTTGCCCGTAGCTTCCTGAAATTCTTTCATTCTCTTTCTGATGTGCTCCAACACCTGCTCGGCAAAGGCCATTCCTGACTCAGTCGTAATGTCATCTTCATGCGAGCTGAAGTTGATAATCATCTCGTTCATGCCATTTACTCCAATTGTAGAAAAGTGATTTCTAAAATGCGGCAGGTATCTTTTTGTGTAGGGATAGAGGCCACGGTCGTACATCTCCTGAATAAAGACACGTTTTTTCTCCAATGTGGATTTCGAGATGTATAACAAACGGTCCAGTTCTTCATAAAAGCTCTCCGGATCACCATGATACAGAAATCCCAGCCGGGCCATATTAATGGTGACCACGCCAATGCTACCGGTCATCTCGGCACTTCCAAATAATCCGTTACCACGTTTAAGCAACTCCCTGAGGTCCAGCTGAAGCCGGCAACACATACTACGCACCGCATTTGGTTTATATGCTTCGGGATTTTCTACCCTTAGACCGGTTTCGTCCAGCGTATACTGACTGCCAATAAAATTCTGAAAATAGGAGGAACCAACCTTGGCTGTGTTCTCAAATAAGAGGTCGACATTCTCACCGTTCCAGTCAAAGTCTTCCGTGATATTCACCGTTGGGATCGGGAAAGTGAAAGGCTGGCCATTGGCATCCCCTTCTGTCATGACCTCGTAGTACGCCTTATTGATCATATTCATTTCTTTCTGAAAATGCGCATACCGCATTTCGGAAAGTGCAGGTGCTCCTCTCCCGATGGCTTCCGATACCAACCCCTGATCTTCAACATCTTTAAACAGATGGAGATCTTTTTTGGTAGGCATCTGATCCTGAAGATCCTGCGGAACCACCCAGTCCAATGTAATGTTTGTAAAAGGCGACTGACCCCATCTTGCAGGAACGTTCAGGTTATAGATGAAACTCCTTACAGTTTTCAGCACATCAACATAGGACAATCGATCTTTAAATACATACGGCGCAAGATAAGTATCAAAAGAACTGAAAGCCTGTGCACCGGCCCATTCACTTTGCAGAATGCCGAGGAAATTGGCCATTTGCCCGAGGGCTTCCCGGAAGTGCCCCGGCGCTTTACTTTCGACACGCCCGCGTACACCATTAAAACCTTCATTCAACAATGCCCTTAAGCTCCATCCTGCACAGTAACCAGTAAGGCAATCGAGGTCATGAATATGAATATCGCCATTCCGGTGTGCATATCCTTCTTCATGTGAATAGACCTTGTCCAGCCAGTAATTCGCAATGATTTTACCTGCTGTATTATTGACCAGACCGGCGTTGGAATAAGAAGTATTGGCATTGGCATTGATCCTCCAGTCGGTCTGGCGGATATATTCTTCTATGGCCTGTGTACTGTCGATGTAGGTGGTATCGTCATTCAGCCCATTGCTATGTGCGCGCTGCATTTTCCGGGTATGGCGATAACGCATAAAAGAACGGGTAACCTCAAAAAGACCAGCATCAAACAGTGTTCTTTCAATCACATCCTGGATCTCCTCTACTGCCCATTTTTCTTTGCGGATGAGCAGTGAAAGTACGCGCACTACAAGGTCATGCTGGTGTGGAACATTGACGCTGCTGAAGGCTTTCCTAATTGCATCTTCAATTTTGTAGCTCTCAAAAGACTGAAAGGATCCGTTTCTTTTAATGACGTATTTTTCCATAAGCATAGTTGAGTTATTGTTGTGGGATACAACAAATCTATGCTGAGGGGACATTAAAATTAGTGCCTCAAATCATATTAAAAAGTGAGTTTGGTTATAAGCAGATCAGCTCAGTTCCGCCATTAATTTATCGAATGCAGCTTTAAGCTCAGCAAGCTCCTCTTCTACTTTTGCCAGCCGTGTTTCCAGTGCTACTGCAGATCTGCTGGCACCGAGAGCTTCATATTCTTCTTCTGCCTGAAGATCAGGAACTCCACCAAGTAGATGGACGTACCGGACCTCCTTTTGCCCTGCGCGTTTAGGCAGTTGTATGACGTAAGGCAATTCAGGATCGGACAAACGCTCCAGCACATCCTGCACATCATCCAGCGACTCAAATTCATATAAACGGCCAGAATTGGTATTGATCTCACCAGGTGTCTGCGCACCTCTGAGCATCAGCAGGCAAAGCACTGCCACCTCTTGTGGAAGTACCGGAAAAACAATGGCAAAATTATGTTTATACTTTATACTTCTGCTTGATCCTCCCGTAGCTGTTGAAATCAAACCCTTTCTTTTTAACCCGTCCAATGTCAGGACGACTGTCTGTTCGTCATAATTCACAACGGGTTTGCGTGATGTTTTTTGGTTGCACGCAGCAGTTAAAGCGTTGATTGTCATCGGGTAATATTCTGGTGTAGTTTTGGATTTCTCCATCAGCACCCCCAGTACACGAAGCTCCTCTGCATTCAATACTGGCAAAGTTTGTTTTTCTTCCATGCTTAAAGATAAAAATTAAGGCTTAATCATGGTTAACCCGGATAATATACTTTCAATATCCCGAAGTTCATCATCACTAAAAACAATGTTGTCCAGGCATTTCAGAGAATCCGCAAGCTGTTCTGGCTTACTGGCACCTACAAGCACCGAGGTGACACGTGAGTCCTTCAAGATCCACGACAATGCCATCTGCGCTAATTTCTGCCCGCGTTGTTCCGCAATCGCATTCAGCTGGTTCAGCTGCTGTATTTTTTCTTTGGTAATCTGATTTTTTTGTAATGCGCCGTGCGACTTTGCAGCCCTTGAATCTGAAGGGATTTCTTTGAGGTATTTGTCAGTCAGCAGCCCCTGTGCCAATGGAGAAAAGGGAATACAACCTACGCCCTGTTCTTCCAGCAGATTTAACAAACCGTCTTCTACCCATCTTTCAAACATGGAATATTTTGGCTGATGAATGATGCAGGGAGTACCAAGTCCTTTAAGGATTTCAAATGCCTCGGCGGCTTCTGCAGGACGATAATTGGAAATCCCCACATAGAGTGCTTTCCCCTGACGTACAATAAGGTCTAATGCCGACATGGTTTCCTCCAGTGGTGTTTCAGGATCTGGCCTGTGGTGATAGAAAATATCAACATAGTCTAGGTTCATCCTTTTCAGACTTTGGTCCAGACTTGATACCAGGTATTTTTTGGAGCCCCAATCTCCATACGGACCATCCCACATTGTATAACCCGCTTTAGAAGAAATGATCATTTCATCTCTATGCGCGGCAAAATCCCTTTGCAGAAGATGGCCAAAATTCTCTTCAGCTGATCCAGGAGGAGGACCGTAATTATTGGCAAGGTCAAAATGGGTGATGCCGTTGTCAAATGCCAGCTTCAGAATGTCACTGCAGTTTTCCAGCTGGTCGACATGTCCGAAATTATGCCATAGGCCTAAAGAAATTGCAGGAAGCATGAGGCCGCTTTTACCGCACCTGCGGTACTGCATATTTTGATATCTGGTTGGGGATGCTGTATATGACATAATGGTTAAATTTACCTGGAAGCTTTTAAGGGCCTCCAGGTATAAGAATAAATGATATTATTTATCGCTGTTCTTTTTTTCTGTTACTTCTGTACGGATTTCCTGAGCAAGCACCTTTAAATCCTGCATTGCTTTACGTACTCTTGTTCCTGCAGCGTTGTTTCCTGAATTGTAAAACTTCTCTGCATCCGCCTCAACAGCAGCCAGTAATTCTTTAATTTTTGAAAATTTTTCCATGTTGTGATTATTTAATTAAGCGCCAAATATATATTATTTTGGAAATAAACGTACATTTCTTCGATTCCAGTCGTGTTTTTCTAAAATTTCATACATTTAATTTAAACCTTTCCTATCTTGGTTCGTTAATAAAAAAACAAATGAAATTGGACATATGGGTAAACTAATTTACGTCGTGGAGGATGATGAAGACATCAGATTTATTGTAGAATATGTGCTTAGAGAGTCTGATTATGAAGTGGAAGTATTTGGTACCCTTACAGCTTACGAAGCTCAACCGAAAGATAAAACACCCGATCTGGTAGTGATCGACGTCATGCTACCGGACGGAAATGGTCTGGATCTTTGTAAGTCAATCAGGGCAAATCCCGCACTGCAGCATACAAATGTGGTCATCATGTCTGCCCATGCGTCGCCTGCTTATGTCCTTGAACAGGCTTGCGCAGATGATTTTATCAGTAAACCTTTTGACCTGGACTACTTTCTCAGCCGTATAAAAAAAGTACTTCATGATGCAGTATAGCTTATTTTAGAAAAAATTCCTATGATATCGGAAAAAATTCCTACATTTGTATAGAAAACTGATGTATCATGGCAAATACCCCTAAACCCTATAAGATAAAAGCTAAAACAGCTTTAGTGGCTGAGTCTGCATTAATCGCACCATATCAGTCACTATACCTTAACCCGATAAGTGTATTAACGAATTCAAAAAATGGGTTATCCGCAAAGGCAGCACTGGATTTCCTGAGTTTGTCCGGCTTCACCAGAGAAGAATTTCAGGACACCTTTAAAACCAACGTCAAAACGATCCAGAATTATGCTGCCAGTGCCTTGAAGCTAGATGCATCGCTGAGTGAAAAGTTATTGAAATCATTTTCCCTTTTCGAAAAAGGAATGGAAATTTTTGGATCAGCAAAGGCTTTTCACCTATGGCTAAATACTCCTGCTTATGGATTGGGCAACCAGACCCCTTTCGATCTTATGGATACCATTACCGGCATATCCCTTATTGAGGAGGAACTGATCCGCATTGAACATGGTGATTTAGCATAACATGCAGGTTTTCAGAATTTCGCTAGCAAAATACGCCCTTTCTTTAACTGCTTCCGGAAGATCTGCAAGATGGAATCCCAATGATGTGGATGTCATTTACACGGCGGGCTCCCGCTCCCTCGCCTGCCTGGAAAATGTCGTACACAGAAACCAGATCGGCCTGAATAATCCTTTCCAGATAATGACTATTGAAATTCCGGATGATCTCTATGTGATGTCGATAGATTTAAGCAAACTACCTGAAGACTGGACCGCCTACCCCAATATGCCGCTCACACAGGCCTTGGGTGAAGAATGGATACTGCAGGCCAGATCATCGCTGCTAAAAGTCCCATCTTCTATCATTCCCGCTGAAAACAACTACCTCATCAATCCAAAACATGCGGACTTTAGATTCATTAAATTGCTTAAATCTGATCCTTTTGTATTCGACAAGCGAATAAAGATGTAAAGGAGTCACTAGTTCCGACCAGCCATGTCGATCATCCTTTGAGCAAGGTCTTTTCCGAGATACCGGTCAATAATCCCATGCACCACATACAATATTGGTGTCATCAATATGGCAACAATAAATTTGTAAGTATAGTTCACCAAACCAATTGCAGCAACCATCTGCCAGCTCCAATTGTACTGAGGATTGAGATAAAAGGCAATAAAGATCACAACGAAACTATCTATGCACTGAGACACCAACGTAGAGCCTGTTGCACGTAGCCACAATGCTTTGTCGCCAGTTACCTTTTTAATCTTATGAAAAATGAGCACATCTGCGATCTGACCAACCAGGAACGCAACAATAGAGCCAACGATGATCCACATCCCTTGTCCAAAGATACCCGCAAAAGCCACATTCATATTTAGTGATGCTCCGCCTACCTTCTGCTGCACCCAGAAGTCTGACGGCCTTAACTGCATGGCTGCGCCAACAACAATAAAAGCGTAAGCAATCAGGATGGATGTAAGAATGGACAGAAAGCGTACCTGACGCACACCAAAGTATTCATTGATGATGTCGGTCATGATGAATATCAGCGGCCAGGTCAGCACCCCCGCCGACATATTGAAAGATAGATTAGGCACTCCCAGTAAATTGATATCGAAATGCCTGATGCCCAATGTACCTTCCACACTAAAAATCTTTACTCCTATAAACTCGGATAATATGGCATTGGCAACAAAAAAAGTCCCTAATATGAGCAGCAACCTACTCTCTTTTGTCTTAAAAGTCATAGCAGGTTGAAATTATTAAATAAATCTGATATAAGGGGATAAATATTATTTCTATTTTCGCTTTTACATGATCACTATACCATCAAAACTACCAGGCACAAATAACAGCATATTCTCGGTAATGTCCAGACTAGCTGAACAACATCAGGCCATCAACCTGTCACAGGGATTTCCCGATTTTGATTGTGATCCGCAGCTCATCAGATACATTACTGAGGCAATGAAAAAAGGCTTAAATCAATACGCACCAATGGCAGGACTGCCAGCATTGCGAACATTGATTGCCGAAAAGATGAATGCCTTCTACGCCGCAAACTATCATCCTGATACGGAAATCACCATTACGGCAGGCGGCACACAAGCTATATTTACAGCACTGACAGCCTGTATCAGCCCTGGAGACGAGGTCATCATTTTCGAGCCTGCGTACGACGCTTACGCCCCAACTATAAAGATGCTTGGCGGTATCGTGAAGCCCTACGAGCTGAGCCCTCCGAATTATGAGATCGACTGGGAAATGGTTAAGAAATTGTTTTCTGTGAACACCAAGATGATCATTCTCAACAGCCCTCAAAATCCAACGGGCTGTATACTTTCAGAGAAAGACATCAAAGCCCTCGTTAAACTTACAAAGAATACAGATATCCTGATCCTCAGTGATGAGGTATACGAACACATTGTTTTTGACGGTAGAAAACACCAGAGCGTTGCACAGTATCCTGAACTCAGGGAACGTAGCTTTATTGTAGCATCGTTTGGAAAGCTTCTGCATGCAACAGGATGGAAAGTGGGATATTGTCTCGCTCCCGAGCTGATGATGAAAGAGTTTCGTAAAGTCCACCAGTTCAATGTATTTAGCGTCAATACTCCTATGCAGGCCGGTATTGCAAAATACCTGAAACAATCTGACCAGTACCAGTTACTATCACCGTTTTTTCAGCAAAAAAGAGACGTGTTCCGCTCCCTGCTCAGCGAAACCAGGTTTAAATTATTACCTTGCAGTGGCTCTTACTTCCAATGTGTTAGCTATGCACACTTCAGTGACGAAAAGGATACTGATATGGCAGAGCACATAATCAGGAGTTATGGTGTTGCTTCGATTCCCGTTTCAGCGTTTTACTTAAGGAACACCGATCATCAAATTCTGCGCTTTTGTTTTGCAAAAAAGCAAGAAACTTTGGAAAAAGCCGTTGAAAGACTAGTTAAATTATAATTACCCTATAAATTATTAACATGGAAAGTCCAAGCCATCTGAATATAAAAAATCTGAAAATCACCATTTTCCAGGCTTACTTATTCTGGGAGAACATCGATAAAAACCTTCAGAACCTTTCCTTAAGATTATCATCAGGCGTAAAAGAAAAAACAGACCTGATCATCTTGCCTGAGATGTTCAACACAGGTTTCAGCATGAATGCTGCGGAGCTGGCCGAAGAAATGGATGGAAAAACCATGCGTTGGATGAAAGATATCGCAGAGAAATACGAATGTGTGGTCACCGGCAGCCTGATCATCAAAGAAAACAAAAATTTTTATAACCGCCTGATCTGGATGCTCCCCGATGGCAGTTATCAGCATTACGATAAAAGACACCTCTTTAGCCTGGCAGGTGAAGAGCAGACTTATACTGCCGGTAAGGAAAAGGTCATTGTTGAACTGAAAGGCTGGAAAATACTCCTGGCAATATGTTACGATCTCCGCTTTCCTGTTTCATTACGTAACCAAAAAGAAGAGTACGATGTACTGCTCCTCATTGCCAGTTGGCCTGACAAGCGCTCCATACATTGGAATGCCCTGATTCCTGCCCGTGCAATAGAAAACCAGAGTTACGTCATCGCCGCAAACCGCGTGGGGCATGATGGGAAGGAGATTTATCACAGTGGTCATTCTCAATGTATTGATCCTATGGGAAAAACGGTCTACTATAAACCGGAAGACGAAGACCTGTATACTTTCAGTATCAGCTATGAGGAAATCGTAAAAACAAGATCGCATTTCCCTTTTCTAAAGGATGCCGATCAGTTTAAGATTATTGCTTAAAATACCACAAACATATACCACCACCAGGGATAATCCCTGTCAAAAACACTAACCACAAATGTTTAACCGTAGAAAATTCATTAAAGCATCAGCACTCTCGGCCTCTCTGTTTGCTGTCGACCGGCAGCAGGCATTGGCAATATTACCCCGAGCTCAGGAGACAGCGGCTCCACCTATTGTCATCTCTACCTGGGATTTCGGTATTGCGGCAAATCAGGCCGCCTGGAAAGTCTTATCCTCTGGTGGACGTGCGCTGGATGCAGTAGAAAAGGGCGTACATGTGCCTGAAGCTGATCCTAAAAATCAATCGGTAGGTTATGGTGGTTTGCCAGATCGCGATGGACACGTAACACTCGATGCCTGCATCATGGACGAGCTGGGCAATTGTGGATCGGTAGCCGGCCTGGAACACATCATCCATCCTATTTCTGTCGCACGACTGGTCATGGAAAAAACACCGCATGTTATGCTGGTTGGCGATGGTGCGCTTCAGTTTGCTTTGGAAAATGGATTTAAAAAGGAGAACCTGCTGACGAAAGAAAGTGAAAAAGCATGGAAGGAATGGCTGAAGACAGCAAAGTATGCTCCAGTCATGAACATTGAGAATAAGTTGTATGAGAAGGCATCTCCAACAAAACTACCTGGCAACCAATATAACCACGATACCATAGGCATGCTGGCCATAGATTCAAAAGGCAACCTTTCAGGTGCATGTACGACAAGTGGTATGGCATATAAGCTACACGGTCGTGTGGGCGACAGCCCTATTATCGGGGCAGGCCTGTATGTAGACAATGAAATTGGTGGCGCAACTTCGACAGGTGTCGGTGAAGAAGTCATCCGTAATGTAGGCAGCTTTCTCGTCGTTGAACTGATGAGACAAGGTTATCCGCCGGAAGAAGCCTGCAAAGAAGCGGTCATGCGAATCATCAAGAAGAAACCCAACACCGCCAAAGAAATACAGGTCGGTTTTCTGGCGCTGAATAAAAAAGGGGAATATGGTGCTTATGCCATCCAGAAAGGCTTCAGCTATGCAGTATGCAATTCAGAAAAAAATGACCTCCTGATTCCAGGAAAAAGCTACTATTAACCAGACATTATTCATAATCTATGATACAAATGGAAGTTTGCGCCAACTCCGTAACTTCGGTGATGGCTGCAGAACGCGGCGGAGCTGTTCGTGTAGAACTTTGCGACAATCTGCCGGAGGGTGGTACTACGCCAAGCTATGCGCAGATAAAGCTTGCAAAACAACATACAGACATACAGATTTATCCCATTATCCGGCCCCGTGGTGGTGATTTCCTATATTCAGACCTTGAATTTGAGCTGATGAAGGAAGATATCAAAATGTGCGGATCACTTAATTGTGACGGTGTCGTTACCGGTATACTGAATGCAGACGGCAGTATTGACAAAGAGAGATGCGCCATACTAATAGCACTGGCAAAACCGATGGGGGTCACCTTTCACCGGGCCTTTGACATGTGCAATAACATGGAAAAAGCGCTTGAGGAGATCATTGACCTCGGGTTTGAAAGGATCCTGACTTCTGGAGGGGCATCCTCTGCCCTTCTGGGAGCAGATAAAATCAAGTCTTTGATCGAACAGGCCGCCGGCCGGATCAGGATCATGCCCGGTGCAGGTGTGCGCGAAGAAAACATCCGGCAGCTCATTCGCATGACGGGTGCAGTCGAATTTCATTCCAGTGCGAAAGGCCCTGTTGCCAGCAGGATGGAATTTAGAAATGCAGCGTTGAACATGGGGGCGGCAGTGGATGAATTCAGCTACGACCTGACCAGTGATCAGGCGGTAAAAAACCTAATTGAAATGGCCAACAAGGCCTATGACCAATAGTCAGTACCAACAGAAAAACAAAAAAACAAGGCATTCCCCGTTTGATGAAATTACAATAAATTAATCGAGTCAAAATCTTATCTTTGCGCCACTGATGAAGCACATACGTAATTTTTGCATAATTGCACATATTGACCACGGGAAGAGCACCTTGGCCGACCGTTTATTGGAATACACTAAAACCATCTCACAAAGAGAGGCACAAGCACAGTTGCTGGACAACATGGATTTGGAACGTGAGCGCGGTATTACCATAAAAAGCCATGCCATCCAGATGAACTATACGCTGGATGGACGGGAATATATATTAAACCTTATTGATACGCCGGGACACGTCGATTTTTCTTACGAAGTATCCAGATCCATTGCTGCCTGTGAAGGTGCTTTGCTGATCGTTGATGCTTCACAGGGTATACAGGCACAAACCATCTCCAACCTTTACCTGGCACTGGAGCATGACCTGGAAATCATTCCTATCCTTAACAAGATGGATCTTCCTGGGGCCATGCCTGAAGAAGTTAAAGATCAGATTATTGAGTTGATTGGCTGTAAGAGAGAAGATATTATCCCTGCATCCGGAAAAACGGGTATGGGAATCCCTGATATTCTTCAGGGCATCATCGACAGGGTCCCTGCTCCGGTGGGTGAACCTGAAGCGCCACTGCAAGCGCTCATCTTTGATTCTGTATTCAACTCCTTCCGCGGGATCATTGCCTATTTTAAAGTAGTCAATGGTGAGATCAAAAAAGGTGATAAAGTGAAATTCATTAATACTGGCAAAGAATATCTTGCAGATGAAGTCGGTGTGCTGAAGTTAAACATGCTGCCTAAGGATACCGTTAAAACGGGCGACGTAGGTTATATCATATCTGGTATCAAAGAAGCAAGGGAAGTAAAAGTTGGTGATACCATCACTAATGTTTCCCGTCCCTCTTTAGATGCCATCCAGGGTTTTGAAGAAGTAAAACCAATGGTATTTGCTGGAATCTATCCCGTAGACACCGACGAGTTTGAAGAACTTCGCGAAGCGATGCACAAACTGCAGCTCAACGATGCATCTATTGTCTTCGAACCGGAAAGCTCTGCAGCGCTGGGATTCGGCTTCCGTTGTGGATTTCTGGGCATGCTTCACATGGAAATCATCCAGGAGCGTCTGGAGCGGGAATTTGACATGACGGTGATCACCACAGTGCCCAACGTGTCTTACATTGCACACACTACAAAAGGCGATGAGATTATCGTAAACAATCCTTCTGACCTTCCTGACCCAAGTAAAATGGAGTTTGTGGAAGAGCCTTTCATAAAAGCTAATATCATTACCAAAGCAGAGTTTGTCGGTCCGGTAATGTCCTTATGTATTCAGAAAAGAGGTACCATCATCAATCAATCTTACCTAACTTCCGACCGTGTCGAACTGGTATTTGAAATGCCTATGGGTGAGATCGTATTCGATTTCTATGATAAACTGAAAACGATATCAAAAGGTTATGCATCTTTTGATTATCACCAGATTGGATACAAACAATCTGACCTCGTACGTCTTGACATCCTCCTGAACGGAGAACATGTAGATGCACTCTCCTCTTTGATCCACCGTGCAAACTCTTATGATTTCGGTAAAAAGATCTGCGAGAAATTAAGAGAATTGATCCCGCGTCAACAATTTGAGATTGCCATTCAGGCCTCCATCGGCGCAAAGGTAATTGCCCGTGAAAACGTAAGGGCAATGCGTAAAGATGTTACTGCCAAGTGCTACGGAGGTGATATTTCACGGAAACGCAAGCTCCTTGAGAAACAGAAAAAAGGTAAGAAGAGAATGCGTCAGGTAGGAAACGTGGAAATCCCACAAACAGCCTTCATGGCAGTACTCAAATTAGATTAATCACATCAGCACATTGCTGATACTTAAAACTTCAATACATGCAGTTACTAGACGGAAAATTTGCATCAGAAAAAATAAAACAGGAAATCGCAAGTGAGGCAGCGGCATTTTTAGCGGAAAGCGGCAGAAAACCTCATTTGGTAGCCATATTGGTTGGCAACGATGGTGGCAGCGAAACTTACGTTGCCAGCAAAATGAAAAACTGTGAAAAAGTGGGTTTTCAATCCTCTTTGATCCGCTACGACGTCACGGTAACCGAGGCTGAATTGCTTCAGAAAATTGAAGAAATCAATCAGGATGCAGGTGTAGACGGGCTGATTGTACAGTTGCCTTTGCCTAAACATATTGATCCTGAAAAAGTAACAGAGACCATCGACTATCGTAAAGATGTAGATGGCTTCCACCCTGTCAACCTGGGCAGAATGATGCGTAACCTGCCCTGCTTTATACCAGCAACACCTTATGGTATTCTGCTGATGCTGAAAGCATACCACATCGATACTGCCGGTAAACACTGTGTTGTAGTAGGCCGCAGCAACATTGTGGGTAGCCCAATGAGTATCCTGATGGCCAGAAATGCAAGCCCGGGAAACTGCACCGTTACACTGACCCACAGCAAAACTACCAACCTTCAGGAAATTGCGCTTCAGGCAGACATCATCGTTGCTGCCATTGGCAAGAAAAATTTTGTCACAGCCGATATGGTGAAACCAGGTGCCATTATCATTGATGTGGGTATCAACAGGGAAACTTCAGAAGCTACAAAGTCAGGATATAAACTTTTTGGTGATGTAGATTTCGACAATGTCGCTCCGAAATCATCCTGGATCACTCCGGTACCGGGAGGTGTAGGTCTGATGACCATCGTCGGATTATTGAAAAACACACTTGCATCTGCAAAGAAAGAAATTTATAAATAGTTCCTTAAAGGAGGCTGGCGGAAAAATCATCTAAAAAGACGTTTCAGCCAGCCTGCTTTAAACCCAATATAAATACCGTCTTCCTGCTCCTCTACTGGATAAACATCAATATAATCACCCTGTCCTGCGGCTCCCCTGCCAGTCTCAAGATGATACTCCCAACGATGTATAGGACAAATCAAATATCCATTTTTACACCATCCGCCACTTAAAATACCGCCGGCATGTGGACAATTGTTCTGCACGGAAAAAAGCCGGTTGCCATCACGTACCATACACAATTTCCTACCTTCGACTTTGATTTGATGCACAAAATCGTGCTTAGGTAAAGTCACTTCTAACTTAACCCACTTCATAACCAACTGCATTTTTCATATATCCGTCATTTATACCCCATCAAGATACACATAATCTCATTTTCTGAGTATATTTTAGTTACCTTTGCGCCCTTATCATGGCACATCAAATACCAGCAGACGGCACATTGCTTCCATTAATGGAAGAATTTTACACCATACAGGGCGAAGGATTTAATACTGGAAAAGCGGCATACTTTATCCGCCTTGGAGGTTGTGATGTAGGTTGTCACTGGTGTGATGTAAAGGAAAGCTGGGATGCAGAATTACATCCCCTTACCGCCGCAGACGATATTGTGGAAAAAGCAGACAGCTTCCCGGGAAAAGCAGTAGTCATCACCGGTGGCGAACCTTTGATTTACAACCTGGATTACCTGACCCGGAAGTTGCGTGAGCGCAACATCCTCACATTTATCGAAACGTCCGGTGCTTATCCTTTGTCGGGATCCTGGGACTGGATTTGCCTGTCGCCGAAGAAGTTTAAGGCACCGCGCCCAGATATCACTCCTTTTGCCAATGAGCTCAAAGTCATTATCTTCAACAAAAGTGATTTCAAATGGGCCGAGCAGTATGCAGAAACGGTTTCTAAAAATTGTAAGCTGTACCTCCAGCCAGAGTGGTCAAAATCAAAGGAAATTACACCAATGATCATTGAATATGTGATGGCTAACCCGAAATGGGAAATTTCATTGCAGACTCATAAATACTTAAATATCCCTTAACTTCAATTCTTATTTCGCTATATTTAGTCCTGTTCATCAGATATAGCTTAAATTGAAGAAAATATTATGGTCTCTTTTCCTGTATTTGACCATACAGGCAGCCACTGCACAATCTAATGTAAATAAGAAAGCTCAGAATAGTTTCGACAAAGCTCAGGCTTACTTAAACAACAATGAATATGATCAGGCCATTGCTATTCTGAATGAAGCGGTGGCATCCGACCCCTCCTTTGTTAAAGCATACATACAGCTTGCGGAAATCAACAGACGGGTAAAAGCTTACGAGGCTGCCAAATCAAGTTACCTGCAGGCTATAAAACTGGATCCAGCTGTTGATGCCAGGATCTATTATGGCCTTGCAGAATGTCAGCTGTTGACAGGTGATTATACACCCGGACTGGGCAACATCATGACATTCCTGAAAAACTATGCAGGCTCGGACAAGGACTTTATCAAAAAGGCAGAAAAATACAAAAAGGACCTTGAGTTTGCAAGTCTGGCCATCAACAAACCGCAGCCTTATGAACCGGTAAACCTTGGCCCAAACGTCAATTCATCTCACCGCGACTATTTTCCGGCAATTACTGCTGATGGTGAAACCCTGATCTTCAGTAGAAACATCAATGGAAACGAAGATTTCTTTATGTCCAGGAAAGATGCGAAAGGTTGGGCTGCTCCACTTCCACTCAGCGATCAGATCAATACCACACAATTTAATGAAGGTGCGCAATCGATCACCCCCGACGGGCAGTACCTCTTCTTTACAGGCTGTAACCGCCCCGATGGTCTGGGCAGGTGTGATATTTATGTGAGCCATAAAGAGGGCAACAGCTGGGGTAAACCATTTAACCTCGGCGCTCCCGTAAATTCAGCATTTTGGGATTCCCAGCCGGCAATCAGCCCCGATGGCAGCACGCTGTTTTTTGTCAGCAACAGGCCCGGTGGCCTTGGTGGTTATGACATCTGGAAGAGCACGCTAAATAAGGAAGGCTATTGGGCTGATCCTGTGAATCTTGGCCCTGAAATCAATACGCCCTATGATGAGCATACGCCCTATCTTCATGCTGACGGCAAGACATTGTATTTTTCTTCCGATGGCTGGCCCGGGTTTGGCAACAAAGATATCTTTAAAACCGTGCTTCGTGATGACGGACATTGGCTGCACCCATTGAACCTGGGTTATCCCATCAATACATTCAATGAGGAAACAGGATTGATTGTGACGCCCGATGGCAGTCAGGCGCTATTTTCCTCTGATCTGAAGGGCGGCTACGGCGATATGGACATCTACCAGTTTCAATTGCCACAGGACAAAAGACCATTGCCCATCACCTATGTCAAGGGCATTGTCCGTGATCAGGAAAGCAAGGCTTTCCTGGATGCAAACGTTCAGGTGGTCAACCTGAACCAGAATAAAGTGGTTTATGACGATTATACCTCCGCAGAAAATGGTTCTTTCCTGGTGGTCATGCCGCTCGGCGACAACTACGCATTCCATGCTTCTGCGGACGGTTACGCCTTATATTCGGAAAATTATCCGCTTACAACCGGTAGCAGCAGCAAACCATTTGTAGTGGAAATCTATCTTCAGAAACTAAAGGTAGGAACAAACATGGTGCTGAAAAACATCTTCTTCGATACCAATGACTTTAAACTGCTGCCAGAATCCGTCAGCGAACTTTCGACACTGCTCAACCTCCTGAAAAGCAATCCAAATGTACAGATGGAAATACAAGGGCATACAGATAATGTAGGCAATGACCAGCTGAATGAGCAATTGTCACTTAATCGTGCGAAAGCGGTATATGAATATCTGCTGGACAATCAAATTGATCCACAGCGTTTACAATACAAGGGATATGGGGCAAAGAAACCTGTTGTTGCCAATGATACCGAAGACAACAGGCGACTGAATAGAAGAACGTCGTTTGTGATTACTAAAATATAATCTTAAGGGATTCTTCACTTAAGCAAATCCCTTAAGATAAATTCAGGAAGCCGCTAAATAACCGCTTTTCGGAGTCTGACAAGTTTTATCAGAAGATCTTCCAGATAGTCCAGGTGAAGCATATTCGCACCATCAGATTTTGCATTTGCAGGATCAGGATGTGTCTCTATAAACAAACCATCTACGCCAACAGCAACAGCTGCTTTCGATATGGTTTCAATGAGCTCAGGTTTACCTCCTGTTACACCGGAACTCTGATTCGGCTGCTGCAGGGAATGCGTACAATCCATCACCACAGGAACACCAAAGCCCTGCATTTCAGGTAAACCTCTGTAATCTACAATCAGGTCCTGATAACCAAATGTATTTCCTCGGTCGGTAAGAATCACCCTGTTGTTTCCTGATTCAACGATTTTCTCCACCGCAAACTTCATAGACCCTGCAGACAGGAACTGACCTTTTTTTACATTGACGACTTTTCCTGTTTTTGCAGCAGCAATCAACAAGTCTGTCTGACGACAAAGAAATGCGGGGATCTGCAATACATCAACATAAGCTGCCGCCATTGCTGCCTCGTCACTTTCGTGAATATCGGTTACCGTGGGCACGTTAAAAGTCTTACTCACCTTCTCGAGTATTTTTAATGCCTTTTCATCGCCAATACCAGTAAAAGAACCACCTTTAGACCGGTTTGCTTTACGGTAGGAACCTTTAAAGATGAACGGTATCTCCAGTTTATCCGTTATCGTAACAATCTTCTCAGCGATTCTCAGAGCAATCTCCTCGCCTTCAATGGCACATGGACCAGCCATGAGAAAAAAATTACCTGAATCCTGATGTTTTAAATTTGCTAAATCGAAATTGATCATTTTTGTGTTTTTATAAGTGGCAATAGCTGATACCACGTGTATTTCGCCCGATATCAGCTATTTTATGCTATTCAAAACCAATCGGTTTGCTTTATCCTAATTCTGCAGGAACTAATTTCCCAACTCAGACATAAATTTGATGCGCATGAGCTGGATTTCCTCACGGGAATAATCGGATTCCCCCAGCTCCTTTAGGGCTTCGTCTATAGAATCATTCTCCGCAGACTGGAAATAGTCAAACACCTCGTCCTGACGGTCCTCGTCAATCATCTCATCTACGAAGTAATTCAAGTTGAGTTTCGTGCCTGAATTCACAATTGCTTCTACCTCTTTCAGGATGTCGTCGTAGGTGATTCCTTTAGACCTTGCAATATCTTCAAGGCCGATCTGCCTGTCAATATTTTGTATGATCGATACCTTCAGTTGCGACTTATTTGCCTGGGTTTTGATGATCAGATCTATAGGGCGCTCAACATCATTGTCTTCCACATATTTTTTAATCAGCTCTATGAACGGCGATCCGAACTTAAGTGCCTTGCCGTTACCCACTCCAGAAATCTGTTTCAGCTCGTCCATCGCTATCGGATAGTGCGTACACATTTCCTCCAGGGAAGGATCCTGAAAAACGACGAAAGGAGGTACATTCTTTTGCTTTGCAATCTTCTTGCGGAGGTCTTTAAGCAACTGTAACAACTGCATATCCAATGTGCCTGATCCATGTTTCACATCATCCTCATCATCATCCGCAGCACTATCTATTGGCTCATTTAACAGGAACTTAAGGCTGTAAGGGTTCTCAATAAAGTCGCGCCCAAGATTCGTTAGCCTAAGCAGACCATAATTGTCTATATCTTTGGATAGAAAGTTATTAAGTACCGCCTGACGCACCAAAGACTTCCAGTGGATCTCTCCCTCCACAAGCCCTGCGCCGAATTCCGGGATTTTACCATGCTCATAAGCGATTGTCTGTGCCGTTTCAGAGCCAAGGAATATGTTGAGGATATGGGTGTCATCGAACTTCTCCCCAATACGGGCTACAAGTTTTAATAAAGTGAGCAGTGATTCTTCCGCGTCAAAAAGCTGTTTTGGCTTTTTGCAGTTGTCACACATACAGTTACATCCGGTCTCATTGAAGTTCTCGCCAAAATAATGAAGGATCTGTTTCCTTCTGCATACGCCGGACTCCGCATAATCAATCACCTCTTTGAGAATCTGTGTACCAATCTCACGTTCAGAAACAGGCTTGTCTTTCATGAATTTGGCGAGCTTGTCGACATCCTTCTGCGCATAAAAGGCAATACACACCCCTTCCCCGCCATCCCTACCTGCACGTCCGGTCTCCTGATAATATCCCTCCATGCTCTTTGGAATGTCATGGTGAATTACAAAACGAACATCCGGCTTGTCAATCCCCATTCCGAAAGCAATCGTAGCCACAATCACTTCAACATCTTCCATCAGAAACTTATCCTGTGTGTCGGCCCGTACTTTAGGCTCCAGCCCGGCATGATAAGGCAAGGCCTTGATACCGTTCAGGTTTAACGATTCAGCAACCTCCTCCACCTTTTTACGGCTCAGGCAATAGATAATTCCTGATTTACCTGTATTATATTTGATGTACCTGATGATTTCTTTGATCACATCTCTTTTCGGGCGGATCTCATAAAATAAATTCGGCCGGTTAAAGGACGATTTGAACAATGTAGCATCCGACATCTGCAGGTTTTTGATGATGTCCTGCTGCACTTTAGGCGTTGCTGTAGCGGTGAGGGCAATGATGGGGATGCCCACACCAAGCCCACTGATGACCTGCCTGATTTTACGATACTCCGGACGGAAGTCATGCCCCCATTCGGAAATACAGTGTGCCTCATCAACTGCAACAAAAGATATTTTGATGAGCTTTAAAAACTCGATATTGTCCTGCTTTCCCAACGACTCCGGGGCTACATAAAGCAGCTTTGTCTGCCCACTGAGCAAGTCACTTTTCACCTGGGTAATTTCTGCTTTATTGAGTGATGAGTTTAGAAAATGAGCGATGCTGTCACTCCCTCCAAAAGCCCTGAGCTGATCTACCTGATTTTTCATCAGCGCAATCAGTGGCGAGATCACAATCGCGGTACCCTCACTCATCAATGCCGGCAACTGATAACAAATGGACTTCCCCCCACCTGTAGGCATTATCACAAACGTATTTTTCTTCTCCAGAACATTAGTGATGATAGACTCCTGATCACCTTTAAAATTGTCAAAACCAAAAAAGGTTTGTAAGTTATCAAACAACGACTTTTTCACATCCATTACGTGTATAAAATATTCAGTGCTATTTTTACTTCAAAATAACATAATTTTGCACAAATTCAAAGCATCAATATACTAAATAATTCTGTTTGAAAAGTAAAAAATCTATTATCGCGGCGGCAGTCAACACTTTACAACTTGAAGCGCAATCTATTCTGGGATTGATCCCGAATATAAACGACGATTTTGTGAAGATTGTAGAGCTGATTCTGGCCTGTAATGGTCGCATAATCGTAACGGGAATTGGTAAAAGCGCAATTATTGCACAAAAAATAGTGGCTACTTTTAACTCTACAGGTACGCCGTCCATCTTTATGCATGCTGCAGATGCGGTACATGGCGATCTTGGAATGATCCAGAAAAATGACATTGTCATCTGCATTTCCAAGAGCGGAAATACGCCCGAAATCAAAGTACTTGCCCCCCTACTTAAGCAGTCCGGAAATGTGATGGTGGGTATGATCGGACAGGTCAATTCGGACCTGGCCCGGCTCTCGGATTTTCTCCTGAATACTACTGTCGACAAAGAGGCATGCCCCAATAACCTGGCACCGACAACCAGCACCACAGCACAGCTTGCAATGGGCGATGCCCTCGCTGTCTGCCTGCTCCATGCCCGTGACTTCAATGAAAAAGATTTTGCACGGTATCATCCCGGAGGATCACTGGGAAAACGCCTTTACCTCAAAACTGGCGATCTTGCCCTCAAGAACGCAAAACCTTCCATCGCTCCGGATGCAGCCGTGAAGGATGTAATCGTAGAAATTAGTCAAAACCGTTTAGGTGCTGTTGTTGTTGTTGAATCAAATGCTATATTAGGCGTTATTACTGATGGTGACATCAGACGGATGCTCGAAAAGCATACGGATTTAACCAATATAAAAGCCAGCGATTTAATGAACAGGAACCCAAAAAAGATCGAAAAAGATGTTTTGGCAGTGGGCGCACTTGAGCTCATCAAAGAAAATAACATTACTCAGTTACTAGTAACAGATGCAGGAGCTTATTTCGGCATCATCCATTTACACGACCTTCTGCAGGAAGGAATCATCTAATATTTTTCGTTAAACATGAATAAAAATAATTACGCCTTAATTATGGCCGGTGGCGTAGGCAGCCGGTTCTGGCCTGTCAGCAGAACAGCATACCCAAAACAGTTTATTGACTTCTTTGGCATTGGAAAAACACTGATCCAAAGTACCTACGAACGTTTTCTCAGAATCTGTCCACCAGAAAACATCTTTATCGTTACCAACGAGATTTACACGGACATCATCAGGGAACAGCTGCCTGATCTTGCAGAAAATCAAATCCTTGCCGAGCCGATCATGCGAAATACAGCTCCCTGCATTTCCTATGGATCGATGAAAATTGCAGACATTAACCCGAATGCGACGATCGTTGTAGCCCCTTCTGACCACACGATTACCAATCAGGAGGCTTTTATTGAAGCTATAGAACAATCCCTGAAGGCCGCAGCTGAAAACGACTGCCTCATCACGCTCGGCATAAAACCTAGTCGCCCGGACACCGGGTACGGTTACATACAATACATAGAAAACACCCTTCCCAGTGATGATCAGATTCACAAAGTGAAGATTTTCACAGAGAAACCCAATCTGGAGCTTGCAAAATCCTTTGTGCAAAGTGGAGATTTTCTATGGAATGCAGGTATTTTTATCTGGTCTGCCAGTGCAATCAACAAAGCCTTCTTCAAACATCTTCCAGATATGTACGAGATTTTCTCTCAGGGAAATGGCGCATACAATACCGAATCGGAGCTTGAATTTGTAGGTTCTGCTTATCAGCAGTGCACCAACATCTCCATCGATTTTGGCATCATGGAAAAAGCAGACAACGTGTATGTATTACCTGCTGATTTTGGCTGGTCTGACCTTGGAACATGGGCTTCAATTTATGAAATTGCGGAGCACGACTATGTAGGCAATGCGGTAATTCCATCAGAACAGGTGATGATGTTCGACTCTTCGAACTGCATGGTCAATGTCCCGAAAGACAAACTGGTAATCCTGCAGGGCCTGCATGATTATATTGTAGTAGAATCCAACAACACACTACTGATTTGTCCGAGGACCGAAGAGCAAAGCATCAAGCAGGTTGTCGCTGATGTCAAATCAAAATTCGGCACCAGGTTCATTTAACTGCAATCCATCAGGCCAAAGACCTGACATACCACATCCGGACCAGGCTTCCAACTGATCCGGATGTCTTTTTTTAAACCACCACCCATGAAAAAATTTCTTTATGGAATAGACTTTGGAACAACCAACTCCGCCCTATCCATTTACGACGAAGAGCAACAAACCCTGCTCAGCACCATTACCATCCCCTCCCTGCTGTATTTTCAGCAGGACCAAAGCGCTTCTGAACCCTTAAAATATCTGGTTGGGGAAGCAGCAATACAAGCCTACCTCGGCGATGGAATGCAGGGACGCTTCATGAAGTCCATAAAAAGAATCCTGCCGCGGAGCAGCTTCGTAGAAACACGCATCTTCAATAAAAGATACAATGCTTCAGACCTTGTCACGCTGATCCTGAAAGAACTAAAACAACAGGCCGATGCCATCACCGGACAGGACGTACAGAAGGCCATTATCGGCCGGCCGGTATTCTTTGATGATGAGAGCACAGCCAAAGACGCGCTTGCACAAAAGCGGCTGGCCAAAGCCGCCTCGGATGCAGGATTTACGGAACTGAGGTTTCAGTTTGAACCAATTGGGGCTGCATTTGCGTACGAACGCACCATCAGCGAGAAGGAAAATGTGCTCGTAGCAGATTTGGGCGGCGGTACCACCGACTTCACCTACCTGGTACTTGACCCCGAAAATGTAGGAAACAAAGATCGCAGGAAAGACATCATCGCTACCGGCGGGATTTATATTGGTGGGGACAGCTTTGATTCTGCTTTTATGTGGGACAGGGGCACACCTTATTTTGGCAAAGAAACCTTATATCAGGCTGCTCCGGGCAAAATGCTTACTGTACCTGTTTCTCTTTTTGCCAATATCTGTTCCTGGGAACAGATGAACTTCTTCAACGGCATCAAAATCAAAAATGACTTGCAGAATTATTACCATTATTCCGGGCAGGATCCTAAGTTTAAAAACCTGCTGACACTGACAGAACATAACCTTGGCTATTCTGTCTTCCAATCCATCGAAAAGACAAAAGTGGAACTCTCCGCAGCAGAAAGTGTTAATTTCCATTATTCGCAGAGAGGAATTGAAATCAATGAAGAGATCACCATTGACGCGTATAACCAAATTATCGCAAAAGACCTGCGCAAAATCAGCAACTACCTGGATGAGTTTCTGCTGAAACATAAGATTGATATACAGACCATAGACAGTCTTTTCCTTACCGGAGGAACTTCCTTGGTCGCTGCCGTGAGAAAACTTTTCGTCAGCAAGTTTCCGGGTGTCCCGATCCATTCCGGCGATAACTTTATCAGCGTTGCCAAAGGGCTCGCCTACAGTGGTTATCTTTTTGAAGAAGCATAGTAACAACATAGCCCGGATCAGAGTTAGCTTCTGAGCCGGGCCTGTTTAGGAGCTCTTCTATAATGTCCTTTGACGGATGGCCTCATATAGAATGACACCCGCAGAAACGGAAACATTCAGCGAGCTGATCTCCCCGATCATCGGAATCTTAGCCAAATGATTGGCCATACGCATAATTTCATTTGAAATACCCTCATCCTCTGCTCCCATTACGATGGCAGTAGGGGTCGTATAATCAGGCGCATAAATCAAGTCGTTGGTCTTTTCTGTACAAGCCACAATCTGCAAGCCACATTCCTGCAGGAACAAAGCGGTCTTATGGAGGTTTGGATGACGGCAAACCGGAATTGTAAACAATGCCCCTGCCGAGGTCTTGATCGCATCGGCATTGATCTGCGCTGAATTTTTTGTGGGTACCACAATGGCATGAACTCCCGCGCAGGCAGCAGTCCTGGCTATTGCCCCCATATTCCTGACATCGGTAATACCATCGAGAATCAGAATCAATGGAGTCTCCCCTTTCTCATAAACAGCAGGAATGATATCTTCGATCTTTTGAAAAGTTATAGATGAGATCACTGCAATAACTCCCTGATGGTTTTTCTGCGTCATCCTGTTCAGTTTCTCCACGGGCACATTGTGAACTGGTGCATCAACATCTTTCAATAAGGCCTTAAGTTCCAGTATAATGCCTCCCGTCAGGCCGCGCTGAATGTAGATACTCTCAATATCCTTACCAGCTTTAATCGCCTCTATTACAGAGCGAATACCGAATATAAACTCATTATTTTCTTTAGGTCTTGCAGGCCTTCTGGAATTTTCCATCTTTCTTAAATTGAAGCGCAAAAATAGCTCAAATAATGCGATTTCGGGAAGCTATTTGTTGACAATGCGAATTTTGCTTATCAACATTCTGCTGTGAGCAAAAAGATACAAATGAAGAATGCCTTAGGAATTTACGGGGTTTTGACTTTAATAAGTGTGCATAAACAATTCATAAAAGCACTTGATTTTTGTCTATTTTTGTACCTATGAGTATGGATAACGGAAATCAAGGACAAGATAAGGCAAGTTTCGCCGCGCGGAAAAACAGAATGAATAATTCTATGAGTACGCTCGGCAAGATCCCACCTCAGGCATTAGACCTTGAGGAAGCTGTTTTGGGCGCTTTAATGCTCGAAAAAGACGCACTGTCTACAGTAATTGATATTCTCAAACCTGAAGTTTTCTATGCAGAGGCCCATAAGAAAATTTTCGAGGCTATTGCCATACTGTTCCAGAAATCAAAACCGGTAGATATCCTTACTGTAACTTCAGAATTGAGAAACCAGGGTTTGCTGGAGATGGTGGGTGGCGCCTATTACATTACTAACCTGACCAACAGGGTAGCTTCGGCAGCCAATATCGAATACCACTCCAGAATCATTTCCCAGAAATACATCCAGCGGGAGCTGATCAGGATCTCCTCAGAGATCATCCAAAACGCGTATGAGGACACCACAGATATCTTCGACCTGCTGGATCATGCTGAAAAAAACCTCTTCGACATTGCGCAGAATAACCTGCGTCGTGATACCCAGAAGATGGATGAGATTGTAAAACAATCCCTGGCAGCACTCGAAGAGCTAAGGAATAAAAGTGACGGACTGACGGGGGTGCCTTCCGGGTTTACCGACCTTGACCGTATTACAGGTGGATGGCAACCTTCCGATCTGGTGATCATAGCGGCACGTCCTGCGATGGGAAAAACAGCCTTTGTACTCACCTGCGCAAGGAATGCGGCGGTGGACTTTAAACGGGCGGTGGTCGTGTTCTCTCTGGAGATGTCATCGGTACAGCTCGTCAATCGTCTCATTGCAGGGGAAACTGAAATTGAACAGGAGAAAATCAGAAAAGGTAACCTTGCAGAATGGGAATGGCAACAGCTCCACAGCAAAATCGGCACACTAACCGAGGCCCCCCTTCTTATCGACGACACTCCTGCCTTAAATATCTTTGAGTTCCGAGCCAAATGCAGAAGGCTCAAATCACAATACGACCTTCAGCTGATCATTATCGATTACTTGCAGCTGATGCACGGTAAAGGTGACGGCGGCGGCGGAAACAGGGAGCAGGAGATCGGTGCGATTTCACGGGCCTTAAAATCTGTAGCCAAAGAGTTAAATGTCCCCGTCCTTGCACTATCTCAGTTGAGCCGTGCGGTAGAGAGCAGGCCGGGTCCAAATGGTAAACGACCTATGTTATCCGATTTACGTGAATCCGGATCTATTGAGCAGGATGCCGATATGGTACTTTTCCTATACCGTCCGGAATATTATGGAATTACTGAAGATGAGCAAGGTCGTTCACAGGCTGGTATTGGTGAGGTTATCATTGCGAAACACAGGAATGGTGAAACAGGAATCGTACCACTCCGCTTCATCGGTAAGTATGTGAAGTTTGCCGATCTTGAGGAGAACTTCTCCGCGCCGAATTCATTCTCTATTGAAAGCTCCAGCGCCGGCATGTCGCCTTCCCAGGACTTTGACAGACCTGCAGGAAATGTCATCATTAAACCTTCGAGAATGGATGACATGCATGATGATGAGGCTCCATTTTAAAACCAGACACACGAAGCGCCTTTCCGCTAGATAAAATAACCTAACAGTATGCCTGCCAATACAATAATTGGCGGGCTTATTTTTGTAAAATGCAATATCAGAAAGGTGGACACCATAATGGCTACTGCCATGACATTTAAGCCTACAGGCTGCACCAGCAGCAGAAATGCCGCGATGATAAATCCAACACTGACCGCATTGATGCCCGTCATTGAATATTTGATCCTGGTGATTTTTTTAAGATCCTCCCAAAAGGGAACAATGAAAAGCACCAGTAGTAAGCCAGGCAGATTGATCCCCATCACTGCGACAAACCCGCCCATGATCTGGCCAGAAAGGCCATAGCCGTAGTTCTTCATGCTCATCGCCCCCAGGTAACTCGTAAATGAAAATGTTGGCCCTGGTAAAGCCTGTTGAAAGGCAAATCCGGAGAGAAATCCCGAGCCACTTAAATAGTGCTTCATCTCTACAAACTCTGTGAACATCAATGGCACTAAAACCTGGCCTCCGCCAAAAATAAAGATCCCATTTCTATAAAAATTCTCAAAAAGCCTAATGGGTAAACTAAAAGGTGAGGTCCGGTTGATGATTGCACCCAGCAAAGCCATAAACAGCAATACACCGATAAAATACAGCAGCTTTTTTTTATTTACATTTTTAAATAAACCTGTACGCAGCTCCGACTCTTCACTTGGCGTTCCAACGATAGAAGAAATGATGCCCCCGATAAGGATTGCCATAGGAAACACATAGGCGTTTCTAAGCACCAGTGTAACAACCGCAGCAGCTGCTGCAAGGAAGATGGTCATCTGCGACACTAAAATCCTTCTGGCAAGGTTATATGCACCAAAAGCAACAATTCCCAACGCAATAGGCTGCACATACTCCAACACCTCACTGAACTTTTGTTGCTGGTCCCAGCGCGCGAAGCTGATCGCAACGAAAGTCATGATTGCTGCTGAAGGAATGACCCAGATCAGAAAGGTAAGGATCGCCAGCTTCAGGCCGCCAACCTTATAGCCTATCCCTACCAGCGTCTGGGTAGAAGCCGGTCCCGGCAGTACCTGTGCCAGCGCATTCAGCTCCAGCAGTTCTTCCTCGGTGATGTATCGGGTATTCTTTACAAAATACTTCAGCAACAGAGATAAATGTGCCTGAGCACCACCAAAAGCACTAAAAGTAAAGAGAAAAACATCCCGGACGAATAAGAGTTGTCTTGTTTTCACAAACAGCAGCGTCTAATCGTCCTCGTAATCAAGTCCAGCAGCAGAATTATAGGCCCCCTGAAGCTCAGAAAAGGCATGCCTGTCGCCTTTTTTCCGGGCAGTAGCCATTCCCTGCTGATAAACTCCGATAGCAGATTCCTGCTGTCCCTGCTTTTCATAGAGTTTACCAAGGTGGTAATAAGTCCCTACGTAATCCGGATGTTCAGAAACAAGCTTTAAATAGTATTCAAATGCCTTTTCGACCTCATTTGAAACATTGTATTCGGTGGCTAGTGCGTATAGCACAAAAGGATCATTAGGGTCGTTGGATAAAAACTCCAATAACTTTGCTAATCGGGTACTTTGCATTTTAAATCCCTGCTTTTTTAATTAGATTTGCAAAAAGACAATTATTATGAAAATATTAGTTTGTATCAGTAATGTGCCCGACACAACGACAAAAATAACTTTTACCAACGATAATACACAATTCAATACATCAGGAGTGCAGTTTATAGTCAATCCATATGATGAAATTGCCTTGTCTAAAGCAATTGAACTTTGTGAAGGTGGTAAAGGGACCGTAACCGTAGTCAATGTCGGTGAAAGCGCAACAGATCCTACCATCAGAAAAGCCCTCGCTATCGGTGCTGATGATGCGGTGAGGATCAATGCAACCCCAAGAGATGCCTATTTTACCGCTTACCAGATTGCAGAATATGCAAAGAGCACCGACTTTGACATGATCCTCTGTGGTCGTGAGTCCATCGACTACAATGGCTCCCAGGTAGCAGCGATGGTAGGTGAGTTTTTAGAGATCCCTTCCATCTCCATTATAAAAAAACTAGACTACAATGGCAGCACTGCCACCGTTGAGCGCGAGATTGAAGGTGGTAAAGAAATCATCTCAGTAAGCGGCAAGTTTGTAGCCAGCTGTGCAGAAGGAACTGCCGAGCCTAAAATCCCCAACATGAGAGGCATCATGTCAGCCAGAACAAAACCTTTACAGGTCATTGAGGCCAAAGAGATCGCCCAGGTCTCAGAAATTAAACAGTTTGACACGCCGCCAGCTCGTGGTGCCGTAAAATTGATCCCTGCTGAAGAAACAGAAAGCTTGATTCAGCTGTTACATCAGGAAGCAAAAGTTATCTAAGTTCTTCCTATCCTAATTTTTATTATTTAAAAAAGATTTTATGTCAGTTTTAGTGTATGTAGAACAAGTAGAGGGCAAATTTAAGAAATCGGTATTCGAAGCGGTTTCTTACGCAAAAGCCATTGCAGATGCTCAGGGTAGCAGCCTTACAGCAATTGCTATCGGAAATATCGAAGTGTCGGAATTGCAGGAACTTGGAAAATACGGTGCATCCAAAGTATTGACAGTTACCGATGATCAGCTAAAAACTTTCGTTAACCAGGCTTATGCTGCCGTGGTTGCCGAAGCAGCTAAAAAAGAAGGTGCTGATATCGTTGTGCTGTCAAATTCCTTCTCAGGAAAAGGGCTTGCACCCCGTATTGCCGTTAAACTGGAAGCCGGATTGATCGATGGTGCCGTAGAGTTACCAAAAATGGATGGTGGCCAATTCCTGGTTAAAAAAACTGCGTTTTCAGGTAAAGCTTATGCCGTAACTTCCCTTACCTCGGCAATTAAAGTGGTTGCATTAAATCCAAATGCCTATGGCGTAAAAGAAAACGCAACGGAAATAAGTATAGAAAGCTTTAGCCCCGAAGTTAAGGCTACAGATCTTGCGGCGATCGTTAAAGAAATCGTAAGGGCTACCAATAAAGTATCGTTACCGGATGCAGAGATTGTTGTTTCTGCAGGAAGAGGACTTAAAGGACCTGAGAACTGGGGAATGGTGGAAGAACTTGCAGGTCTTCTGGGAGCTGCAACAGCTTGCTCGAAACCCGTATCAGATGCCGACTGGAGACCGCATTCTGAGCACGTAGGCCAAACAGGCATTGCCATCAGCCCTAACCTGTATATCGCTATCGGTATTTCGGGAGCCATCCAGCACCTTGCAGGTGTAAGCTCCTCAAAGGTCATTGTTGTCATCAACAAAGATCCTGAAGCTCCCTTCTTTAAGGTTGCAGACTATGGAATTGTAGGAGATGCCTTTGAAGTTGTTCCAAGGTTAATAGAAGCATTAAAAGCACATAAAGGATAATTTAAATACGCTGCTGTAATTCCAATTGCAGCAGCGTATTGTTTAATATGAAAAAAGTAAAACTCGACATTATAGGTCTTTCCTACAGCCAGACACAATCCGGTGCTTATGCGTTGGTGCTCGGCGAAGTAAATGGCAGAAGAAGGCTGCCCATCATCATAGGTGCATTTGAGGCGCAGGCTATAGCGATAGAAATAGAAAAAATGACACCCAGCAGGCCACTTACCCATGACCTGTTCAAGACCTTTGCGCAGACCTACAATGTGCAGATCACTGAAATCCTGATTTACAATTTGGTGGAAGGAGTTTTCTTTGCCAAGCTCATCTGCTCCGATGGAGAGGGCATTCAGGAAATCGACGCACGTACATCTGATGCCATTGCGCTTGCTGTACGTTTCAATGCCACAATATACACCTATGAATTCATCCTATCTTCTGCTGGAATCGTAATCGAGGGAAATGACTTTCTCTTTCTCGAAAATATGGACTCCATCCCTAAAGAACAGGGCTCAGAAGATATCAACACTTCTATTCCAGGTACAAATTATAAATCCCTAAGCATAGAAGAACTGAATCAGAGACTTCAGGAAGCCCTTGCCGAAGAAGCCTACGAAAAAGCTGCGCGCATACGCGACGAACTAAACAAACGAAATTATGAAAGTTAAGCTGCGCTTAACCCTGATGAATTTCATGCAATTCTTTATCTGGGGTTCATGGCTGATTACAATCGGGGTTTATTGGTTTCAAAATAAAAACTGGTCGGGTGCCCAGTTTGGCGCCATCTTCTCCACCATGGGAATTTCTGCTATTTTCATGCCTGCATTAACAGGGATTATTTCAGATAGGTTTGTCAATGCAGAAAAACTCTACGGTCTCATGCACATCTGTGGTGCCATCGTCCTTTTTTGCCTGCCGATGGTTACTGATCCATCAACCTTCTTCTGGGTAATCCTTCTGAATATGATCTTTTACATGCCGACACTATCACTCTCTATTACAGTAGCTTATTCGGCGCTAAAGAGTGATCATAAAGATGTCGTAAAAGATTACCCCCCAATACGCATCTGGGGTACCATCGGATTCATCGCGGCACTATGGGTAGTGAGCCTGACCAACAACGAAGCTTCATCCAACCAGTTTTATATCGCCTCGGCGGTATCACTGATTCTTGGTATTTATTCGTTTACACTTCCTAAGTGCCCGCCATTGGGTAAAGAAGTGACCACCAAATCTTTTGTAGATGCGCTTGGTCTGAGGGCCTTTACCTTATTCAAAGAGAGAAAATTCGCAGTTTTCTTTTTCTTTTCTATGTTTCTTGGTGCAGCATTACAACTTACAAATGCTTATGGAGATACTTTTCTTCATGATTTTAAGAATGTGCCGGAATATAGCGGATTGCTCGCTGTCAAGTACCCTGCGATCATCATGTCCATCTCACAGATCTCTGAAACCCTGTTCATTCTTGCCATCCCCTTCTTTCTAAGAAAGTTTGGCATAAAGTACGTCATGCTGCTGAGTATGCTGGCCTGGGTGCTCCGCTTTGGGCTATTTGCCTTCGCTGATCCTGCTGGGGGTTTGTGGATGATCATTCTTTCCTGCATCATCTATGGCATGGCATTCGACTTTTTCAACATCTCAGGCTCCTTGTTTGTAGAAACCCAGATTGATGCGAAAATCAGAGGCAGTGCCCAGGGGCTGTTCATGATGATGGTCAATGGCTTTGGAGCCTTGTTCGGCAGCTTCACCAGCGGTCTGATCATTGAAAAGTACTTTACCCTTGCCGACCAAAGCAAAGACTGGCATGGAATATGGATCACCTTTTCTGCATATACACTTGTGCTTGCTGTGATCTTCCCATTCATCTTCAAATATAAACATAACGCGGCTGAGGCACGGGCCATTAGCGCTATGAACCATCACTAAGTGCAACAGATTAATGATCTGATTTAAAAAAAGGATGCATCATCATTAAAAGATGAGCATCCTTTTTTATTCGTAGCAAATTCCTAAATCAAGCAATTACCCTCAAGGTATAAGTCCGACACCAAATGATCTGTTAAATCTAATATCAAAAAACATCATTTTTTTAACTAGCACTTTCGAAGGTTGACAGGGTATAGTTCGCCTCTGACAACACTTTAAGCAGGCTTTTTTAAGACATTTCTATATCCAAGCACCTAAGAAAGGATATGACAATACCTTCTGAATACCTTGTCAACCCCTTGTGAATAGCGAACAAAACCCGAACAATTGACGAATAAAAACCGAACACATCCGAATTTATTCAAATTCGGAAGGCAAGCTGCTTTAGGAATATAGTGCAAAATAGGGTGTATAAAAAGAGGTGGTATCATTAATTAAAGAATGATACCACCTCAGCTTTAAAAAAACTTGTTTATTACCGGTTTTTAATGTCTACAAATTCCCTGTTGGTATGACCAACATATACCTGACGCGGACGTCCGATAGGTTCTTTGTTCTCGTGCATTTCTTTCCATTGTGCAATCCATCCCGGAAGCCGTCCTAATGCAAACAATACAGTAAACATATCGGTAGGGAACCCAAGAGCCCTGTAAATGATACCTGAATAGAAATCGACGTTTGGATATAATTTACGTTCTACAAAATATGGATCATTCAGTGCTGCCTCTTCCAGTTTCTTTGCAATCTCCAGTACCGGATCATTGATGCCCAGTTTATCAAGGATATCATCACATGCTTTCTTGATGATCTTAGCCCTTGGATCAAAGTTTTTATATACCCTGTGTCCAAAACCCATCATACGAAAAGGATCGTTTTTATCTTTCGCTTTATTGATCCATTTCTCAGTATCACCACCATCTTCCTTAATCAGCTCCAACATTTCGATTACTGCCTGATTGGCACCACCATGAAGCGGCCCCCATAATGCATCAATACCAGCAGATACTGAAGCGTAAAGGTTACAATCTGATGAACCAACCATCCGCACCGTTGAAGCAGAGCAATTCTGTTCGTGATCTGCGTGCAGGATCAATAAGGTATTCATGGCACTTACCATTACCGGATCAATCTCAACATCTTCTGTACGGCGCCCAAAGATCATGTGCAGGAAGTTTGTTACGTAATCATATTTAGTCTTAGGGTACATTAACGCATGCCCCAATGATTTTTTATAAATAAAGGCAAGGATTGTCGGAAACTTGGAAAGCAATTTAACCATGGTCAGGTCCATTGCCTCCTTAGTAGAGTTGGCCTTTAGCGATTCTGGATAAAATGTAGACAGCGAGCACACCAGGGAAGAAAGCTGTGCCATTGGATGGGATTTCGAAGGATAGCCATCCAGAAACTTCTTCATGTCTTCATGAATCAGCGTATGGCGCGTAATCCTGTTTGTGAAATAATCCAGTTGTTCCTGAGTAGGAAGATCTCCGTAGATAAGCAGGTAAGCGACTTCAAGGAAGGTCGATTTCTGAGCAAGCTCTTCAATCGCATAACCACGATATTTTAATATTCCCTTCTCACCATCCAAAAAGGTAATTGCACTTTTCGTCGATCCGGTATTTTTATATCCCAGGTCTAAAGTAATGTGACCTGTCAATTCTCTGAGCTTGGAAATGTCTATCGATTTCTCTCCTTCCGTCCCGGTAATGATCGGAAATTCGTAGACCTTACCGTCAATCTTAATTTCTGCAATATCTGACATATATATAAATTATTCTTAAATTGTAATTAACAAAAATAACTAATCCATTTTGATTAGTGTTTAAACCTGTATAACAAAGCTGTTAAATTTCGATTAAATGCGAGTCACCAGCAGGTAAGTATTCAAAGAATTACTTTGTAGCTTTAATTTCTTCAACAACCGCACCGCAGTCCATCATCTCATCCCCATAGTAAGGATTCTCGATCTTTTTCGCGGAAGCAAGCCAGTCGCCTCCATCTCCTTTATTTGCCATTGGGCAATGCTGAACATAAATTGTGCCTTCTGCAAGGTCAGCATGTTTGAACATCGCGATCAAATCTGAGCTTAATGAAGTGAAAGCGGCACGCTGAGCAGCAATATCTTTTGCTTTGGCAATCTTATCGGCAGTAACAGCAGTACTTTCACAACCTTTAAAAGTTGCCAGTGTAGTGTGAAGTGTACCGGCCGCCGCTTGTGCTGCTTTATAATTTGTACCTACCAGCGCATTTTTCAACGACTCGTAGCCATTATAAATATTTTGTACGGTATCGTTTTTAAGCTTTACATTCGCAGTACTGTCAGACGCGGCAGTCGTCGCGGAACTATCTTTTAGAGTTACAGTTTTCGCCTCTGGATTTGTACAGGAAGCAGCAATGGCAATTACGGCTATAGTAAGGTATTTTCTCATATAGGTGTATAATGGTTATTTCGGCTAAAATCGTCCATGACGGAGACATCATCCCTGATTTGTGGTTAAAATAGGAATTTTTATTCATAAAAATAAAAAAGCCCCTGAAAATTTCAGGGGCTTTAGCGTAATTCTGTAAATTACAGTTCTATAATTTAAAGCCGTAAGCAAGACGTAATGCAAACTGTCCATTATAGGGAACATAAGTATTTGATGCGCTATCCTGGCTGTAAGCCTCGTATCTTGCACTCAGGTCAAAGCCATTCTGCCATTCATAACCTACGCCTGTTGACCAGATGAAGGCAGTCTTAGCATCTTTCTTAGTCGAAAATCCGGCACCAGCCTCACCCGAACCATAGAAGCCTTTCACGGTAAGTGGGAAGACCTTCACTCCTCCTTTTGCAGGAATGAAATCATAATCAGTGAAACCATCGTCGGCTACCAGTTTGGTATAACCGCCAGTTGCAGTGATGGAAACGTAATTAGATAAATCAAACTGTAAGCGAGCGTCTGCCCCGTAGCTATTTTTGAAGGGTGAATCTTTTTCGCCTATACCACCGCTAATGCCGATGCCAAAACGGACACCTTTGTTACTATCCAGGGGAATTGCCTGTTGTGCTTTACCTAATGTAAATGTACCCGCTGTAATTACAGTTGCCAGCGCGAGAATTTTTGTAATCTTTTTCATAGTGATCGATTTTTTAGATGATTTAAAATTGATAAATAGATGTGATCGTATATACGTAGTGAAAGCGATAATGGATTTCGATTAAATTTACATATAAACCATCAACAGAATAAAAAGCAAACCCCGGTAAAATTAATTCTACCGGGGTTTAAATGATATATAATTGATTTACTACAACTTAAAGCCGTAAGCGATTCTCAGGGCAACCATCCCTGGCGTAAATCCATCTTTTGGAAGGCCTTCATATTTCACGCCAAGATCCAGACCGCTGCTCCATGCATACCCCAGTGCCGGAGAATAGATGAATGAAGTACGCTCTCCACCGGTTACGCCAAAAGCAACACCAGCTTCAGCAAGTCCGTAAAATCCGGAACCAGTTTCATCAAGGAAATATTTTAATCCCGCTTTAACAGGAATATATCCGAAATCAGGAACATTGTCTTCCCCTATAAAGTGAGTATATCCTGTGGTAACAGGGATAGACAATTGCTTGGTCACATCAAACTGCAGGCGCGCATCGGCGCCAATGGCAAAATTATAGCCATCAGTTGTAGGAACACCAAGGTTCAGACCTACACCGAGGTTCGTTTGCTGTGCATTCACGTTAGTTGTAAAAAATATAGCGACTACAGCTGCTGCAGAGGCTAAAACTTTAGTAATTGTTTTCATATCGTATGTGTTTTAATCAAAAAATGATTGTTGCTATACCCAAGACAAAAGGTATGCCACAGGTCATACAAATGCACTGAACGTCATTTTATGTAACTCCTATGGCTTTAAACACGGCAAGCTTTAGACCAAGCCCTTTAAAAACACTACAAAAGCAAATACCTGTGAGACAGAGGACAATGCGACCAAGAAAGTAATAAGCTTTATAAAAAGCAAGTAGTTTACATCAGCCAAAGAACAGCAGACCAATGAGATCATAATTGAGGGCTTTTTTTCAGATAAGCATCACTTACCTGTTCAAATAAGTCGTCACTTTCCGGATCAAACCAATGAATAACCATACCATCTTTTTCCATTTTCCTGAAAAATGTCATTTGACGCTTCGCAAACTGACCTATAGCTATGCCTAATTTTTCCTGTAGTTCGGCGTAGCTCATTTCACCAGAAAGATAACCTGCAATAAGTTTATATTCCAGTCCGTAGAAAATCAAGATCTCTTTGGATACGCCCTTTTTAAGCAGTGCGCGAACTTCATCGATCATCCCCTCCTCAAACCGGGACCTCATCCTATCGAGAATACGCCGCCGCCTGGTTTCTATATTCCCGCTCAATCCTATCACAAATGCATTCATCTTAGGCACTTCGGGCGCATGAAAATCATTTTTAGAAAGATAAGTCCCCACTTCTATGGCGCGGATCAGTCGTTTGGAAGAAGATAAATCAGCGTGTTGCACATAAACTGAAGGCAGCTCAGTAAGCCGCCTGCGAAGCACTTCAATTTGAAGTCCGGAAAGGTCATGGCGTAACGTTTCATCAACTGGGATACTGGTAAAAGGATGTGGATGTAATACACTATGGATATAAAGCCCCGTGCCACCACAAAGTATCGGAAGTGATGGCTTTGTACTTAGGCTGGAGAAAATCTCATAGAAGTCATTTTTGAACCGGTCTACGTTATATTTTTCACCCGCATCGAGCACATCGATCAGGTGATATGGAATTTTCCGGTCGTTAACCCAATACTCGCTAAGGTCCTTTCCTGTGCCAATGTCCATACCACGAAACAACTGCCTGCTGTCTGCACTGATGATTTCTCCATGAAAAGCGTCAGCAAGACGTACCGCCAGCCTGGTTTTACCAGAAGCAGTCGGCCCAAGTACGACAAGAAGCGGATTAACATCCATTCAGATATAATTTATATTTTAAATTTCCCGTGTTGAATACAGGTTTGAATTCTGACGCATCCGTATTCGGTAAACGGTGGACAAAATAACGGGTAAAGCTAACCGGGTCTACCCACATCGGTATGGCTGCAGTCGCTTCAACCAGGTTAAAGCCCGACCTCGCATAAGCATTTCCCAATGACCAGTCGCGGTCCGCGTAACTCATAATGTCATCAGGATGATAGCTTAAACTGAAATGTCTCAGCAGCTTGGTAAAACCACCGCTCACCGTATACCCGGAAATACTCGCAAAACGTACCAGTTCGTAAGAAAGGTACGAAGCACTGATACGGGGCATCGGCCGACCACCGCTGAAGAGAGCAACAGCCACCAGCTGTCCCGATTTCATCAGTCCGAACCGGTATTTTGCCTTTACGCTAAATTGAAGGTGATGCTGATCAAGAAAAACATTGGCCTCCTGCTGACTGATGGTAACGATCGTACACTGGCGGCCATGGATCTTTTTGTTTAAACCCAGGATAGAACTGATTCTTGCCATTACTTGTGCTGCGCGCGTATACCAGACGTCTTCCCAAAGATGAACCAGGTAAATCCCCTCTTCCTGATGTGCTTCCTGTAACCGGATGAAATCTTCAGCTACATAGAATAAGGATGATTTCAGATCAACCAAATGGACAACCAGCGGATAGGTATCAAGCTGAATCAGGTCAAAGCCTCTGCTACCTATCTTCTTGAAAGGAATCGATCTTTTCTCCAATTCATCAAAGAAGTTTTCATGCCACAAAACAGGTACTGAATTAATTTTCAATAAATCTATTGATTTTAAGGAACAGTTCATCCATATCAAAGGGTTTCTCCAGGAAATCATCTGCACCAGCATCCTTTGCAGATTTCTCCAGCTCAGTACTTGCAGAAATCATGATGATCGGCATTGACCTTGTGCGCTCAGATTCTTTCAGGCGCCTACAAACATCCCTCCCATCTGTTCCGGACATCCATACGTCGAGCAACAACACATCTGGAAATTGATCTTTCATCTCCAGGATGGTCGCCCCGTTATTTGTTGTGCTTACTTCATATCCTCCAAATTCCAGCATCGCCTGCACGGCGTCCAGAATTCCGGGATCATCATCAGCGATCATTACTTTTTTAAGTTTACTCATCAGGTTTTAAAATGTATGTTCATTTATGCGGCACAATAATAATACCACTGCCATCGGCCGACGCTGATCAGGGCGCCGGGGCAGCCTCTCCTGATGGCAATTTGTGATCCTGAGAAGCCTTTACCTCCGCCGGAGGGTTCAATTTTGCGGCAAGGGAATTTCCGGCAAGCAACATCTCCTGGGTAATGACCCTCGTATAAGCAGTAATCTCCGCCTTAAAGTCTGTTACAGAAGCACCGGAGCGGATCTCCTCCAGCCGCTTTTCCCATTGTCCGGTCAATTCTGCCTGAGCAATCTTCTGATCTTTAACCACATCATATACCGCCAGCCCCTTTGCGGTTGGCACCAAGTTCCTTTTTTCTCTGCTGATGTACTCCCTGTTGATCAGCGTCTCAATAATTGAAGCCCTTGTCGCCGGCGTACCCAAGCCGCTATCCTTCATTGCATACCGGAGCTCTTCATCTTCAATATCCTTACCGGAGGTCTCCAGCGCTTTTAGCAATGAAGCTTCATTATACATGGCCTTTGGTTTAGTTTGTTTCTCCAGAAAAGCCTTATTTACAATTGGCAAGGCCTCTCCCGCCTTCAGCTTTGGCAGGGACGGATTCTCTTCATCCTTTTTATCTTCATCGCTTTCGTTAAATACAGACCGCCATCCTGCAGACCTGATCACCGTACCGTTGGCAATGAATATTGACCCCGACTCAATGGTGATCTTGGTGATTTCTTTAATACACTCCTGATGAAAAGCTTCAAGCATACGTCCGACAACCATATCATAGATCGCCTGTTTATCACTGCTCAATTGATAAGGTGGTTCACCGGTAGGTAAAATGGCATGGTGATCTGTCACCTTCTTTGCATTCACGCTTCGTTTGTTGAGCTTTGAGGTTGATAAAAATTCAGCCTGTTTTGCAAAATCTTTATGGCTTTTCAGTTTTTCGATCAGCGCAGGCACTCCCGCGAAAATGTCGTCGCCAATATAACGACTTCCTGTACGCGGATAGGTAACCAGCTTGCTTTCGTACAGTCCTTGCAATAGACTCAGCGTCTGGTCCGCTGTAAAGCCTTTTTTCTTATTGGCCTCCTGCTGTAAACTGCTCAGATCATGCAATAGCGGAGGTGGCTCCTTTCGTGGCTTCGCCTCCACAGTAAGCACCTTCCCGCCATTCGGAAAACCCGATGCCACATCTTCAATTTTATCGAATAAGCCCTGCGCTTCTTCCTTCTGGTTAAAATTACTGACGGAAATGGCTTTGAATAGCTGCCCATCCTTATCCAGCTGTATCGCCAGCTGGTAATAGGTTTGTGGAACAAAGTTTTTGATTTCCAGAAAACGTGAACAGATCATGGCAAGTGTCGGCGTCTGCACCCTGCCAAGTGAAAGCACCGAACGGTTACCAGCAGAAATGCTGAGCGCCTGGGTTGCATTCATACCCACAAGCCAGTCAGACTCTGAGCGGCAATGAGCGGAGTTAAACAAAGTATCATACTCAGCACCTGGCTTCAGGTTCCTGAACCCTTCTTTTATGGCCTCATCTGTTTGCGAAGAAATCCATAAGCGCTTAAAAGGCTTTTTACATTTCAGAAAGTAATAGATATAACGAAAGATCAGCTCACCCTCGCGCCCGGCATCGGTGGCAACAATGATCTCCGTTGCCTCATCGAACAGCATCTTGATGATATCCAGCTGTTTCCTGACACCCGGATCTTCTACCATGCCATCCTTCGTTTTAATCTTGCGGATGGCCAGCTTAAATTTCTGTGGCAGCATCGGCAGGTGTTGCCTCCTCCATCCTATAAATCCGTATTCCTGAGGAGGCGCAAGTTGAAGCAAGTGCCCAAAGGCCCAGGTAAAGGAATACCCTTTTCCCTCAATGTAACCATCCTTCCTTGTTGTTGCCCCGAAGACCTTAGCCAACTCACGTCCCACTGAGGGTTTCTCTGCAATTACAATCTTCATAAATTAATCAAAAATATCTATACCTGTTTTAAATGTCATGCAGTGCGCATCGACAATATCTTTTATTTGCGGAGAGTACCCTCCACCCATACTTACCTGCACCGGAAGCCCATGGTCTCTGCAAAACTGAAAAACCAGCCTGTCCCGCTCCCTGCAGCCGGCCTTAGACAAACACAGCTTGCCCAGCCGATCACTATCGAGGATATCTACTCCTGAAAGGTAAAATACAAAATCCGGTTTGTGATGCATCAATCCAGGCAGCACCTCCGCTAGTTTCTTCAGAAATTCAGCATCACCAACACCATCCGCCAATGGAATGTCCAGGTCCGAGCGCTCCTTTCTGAAGGGAAAGTTCTTATCACCATGCATGGAAAAGGTGAACACCCGACGGTCATCAGCAAAAATTTCCGCAGTTCCATTCCCCTGGTGCACATCTAAATCGATAATTAATACACGACCAACCAACCCTTTATCCAACAAATAGTTAGCAGCAATTGCCTGATCATTGAGTAAACAAAAACCTTCCCCCCAATCGCTACCGGCATGATGTGTCCCTCCGGCAACATTAAAAGCAATTCCGTCTTCCAGCGCATGTAACGCCCCTTCGACAGTACCCTGTGCAATCCGGAGTTCTCTCTCTACAAGTTGCCTGCTCAGCGGTAGCCCAATCCTGCGCTGATCCTTCGGCGGAAGGCTAAGCATTTTCAGGTGTTCCCAATACTTTGGATCATGAGAACGCAAAACAAGCTCCTCATTCAATAAGTCAGGTGCAAAAAGCTGTTCACTGCTGATCCAGCCCTGGTGCAGCAGTTGTTGAGGGATCAATTCATATTTGAGCATTGGAAATCGGTGACCTTCAGGTAAGGGATGCACATACTGCTCATGCCAGGCGATCTTTACCATCTACTTCAGAATCTCCCCTACATGTTTTTCAATGTTATTGCAGATCTCGTCCACCGGAAGGTCGTTGGCATCAAAACCAAACGGATCCTCGATCTCTTCGGCAATCAGCTCAAGACTGGCGAGCACATAAAGGATGAAGGGTACAATAGGAACAACAAAATAACCGAGACTAAACACCCATCCAAAGGGAAGTGTGATGACGTAAATGAAGAGGAATTTTTTGATAAAAGCACTGTAACTATAAGGGATTGGAGTTTTTTTAATCCGCTCACAACCACCACATATATCAGTAAACTGATGAACATCTGCATTAAGTATGATCAGTTGCTCCTGCGTGATTTTTCCGGCAGCCTGCAGGTCGAAAATCCGTCCGAACATACTTGTCGCTACCTGGTTGGGAATATGCTTTCCTCCATCAACCTCAATCAACATGGCATTCTTTCCGAAGTATTGTTTTTCACGAAGATGCTCCTTTAAGGCAAAGGCGTATTTTGGAATTGCATAATCGAAAAATTCCATTTCTTCGGCGCCCAATTTTAAAGCCCTGATTTTCATAGCAAAGTTACGACTGATGTTTGTCAATGCCCCGAGGAGTCTTCTACCTTCCCACCACCTGTCATAAGAGGTATTTGTACGGAATACCAGGAGCATGGAAATGACAAATCCCAGCAGGTTATGCATCATACTCACATTCCTCAGTGTCGTGGATTCAGCGATCTTCAGATAATGAAGTTCCAGAAAAGCAACAATACCAGAGAACACTGCCACACTGATCATCAGCGGCCAGAGTTTACGAAAGGTATCTGCCTTCTCAAAGTGAAAAATAAAAGTAATCCAGTCTTTAGGGTTGTAGTTGATCATTTGCCTATATTGATGCTATGATATCTTGTTCAATTGTCTGTTTATTATTTTCTGCCGATTTGAAGCAACAACTCTGCGGTACGGAAAACATCCTCAAATGAATTGTACGATGGAACAGGGCTCAACCGGATCACGTTAGGTTCACGCCAGTCGCCAAGTACATTGTTTGCTACGAGCTGCTCAAAAATATACTTTCCATTAGCTTTTGCAATAATGGAAACCTGAGCACCCCGGTCTTCAGCAGAACTTGGCGTAATTACCTGATACTGCATTTCACATAGCTCATTATTCACCTCATTTATAAGATAAAACAAATATGCAGTTAAAGCTTTACTTTTTTTCCTAAGTGGCCCTATAAAGCCTGCCTTTTCAAAAATCTGCAGAGCGGCATGGTAAAGTGCCATTGGCATCACCTGCGTGCAGCTCACCTGCCAGCCGTCAGCACCAGCCTCAGGTACAAAACCTTTCTCCATTTTAAAACGCTGCGACTCCTGATAACCCCACCAGCCTGCAAACCTGCTCAATGTCTGGTCTCCAAAATGACGCTCGTGCACAAAAATTCCACTGATCCCGCCGGGACCTGAATTCTGGTATTTGTAAGAACACCAACAGGCAAAATCAACATCCCAGTCGTGCAGCTGTACAGGAACATTACCTGCAGCGTGTGCAAGATCAAACCCCACTACCGCACCGGCCTGATGTCCCGCCCTGGTGATCGCCTCCATATCAAACCATTGTCCAGTAAAGTAGTTGATGCCACCGAAAAGCACCAAGGCGATCTGGTCGCCCTGTAAAGAAATCTGCTCCAGGATATCCTCGGTACGAAGGGTATATTCTCCGGGCCGTGGGCTAACTTCTATGATCGCGTCTTTAGGATCGTAGCCATGAAAACGTACCTGACTTTCGATGGCATATTGGTCGGAAGGAAAAGCACCTGCCTCCATCATAATCTTAAAACGCTTCGCTTTTGGCTTGTAGAAACTCACCATCAGCAAATGAAGGTTAACTGTCAGTGTATTCATCGGACAAACCTCTGCGGGCCTTGCACCGACTATGGGCGCCATCAATTCCTTTAAAGCTTTATGATAGTACATCCAGGGAGTTTCTCCTTCAAACCAACCCTCCACAGCAAGATTCTGCCAGTTGTTGAGTTGCCGATCCAGAACCTCACGTGCAACTTTAGGCTGAAGTCCTAATGAGTTGCCGCATAGATATATAAACGGTTTCCCATTCTGTTGTGGAAATAAAAATTCATTTCTTAAATCGCGCAGCGGATCTGCTTGGTCAAGGCCTTGCGCAAAAGCTAAAGTGTTTTCAAAATTCATTGTCCCAAATATCCATAAAAAAGGGATATAATTAAACAGACCCGTCTTTTTGTTATCCACAACCTTCATCAATCATTAACCTAGCTGTTCGGTTTGCTCACAAAACGGTTACCACGGATGTAATACCGCCATGGCAACAGCGCATGATCCTGCGCATAGGCAACCCCTACACGCGGACACGCAACAACCGATGAGCTGCCAACGGCAATGCCTTCGTCGGCAATCCATATTTCCTCGCCCTGAAGATCCTTCTGATTTAACGCCTTGTCAATTCCCATAGCCTTCGCCAGTGCACCCGGTCCTGCGGTGACATTTGGTTTTGAAACCGCCATCCGGCGTCTTTCCAACATCACATCCAGACCCAGCAAAGGCTCAACTCCGCGAATCAGTACCGCATGCGGCACGCCCTCTGGTGCGGTTACGACATTAAATAGGTGATGAATTCCGTAACAGAGGTAAACATAAGACAGACCGCCAGCCTCAAACATCACCTGCGTCCTATTGGTCAGTCGCCCGCCGTAAGCATGCGAAGCTTTATCTTCGGCACCCTTATAAGCTTCGGTTTCTACAATCACCCCGGAGGTAACCACACCATCAATCTGCGTATACAACACCTTGCCCAACAGGCGTTGCGCCAAGGCATTCACATCTGCATCCTGATAGAAGGAATAAGGTAATTTATTGGCAAACAACGCGTCCCTATCCATGAACCAAGGCTACAATTTCATTTAGATAAATATCATCAACAGCATCAAAATGAGATAGATATTCACTATCAACATCCAAAACCCCAATGACTATCCCATCCTTAACTACCGGAACTACAATTTCTGATCTTGAGGCCGAAGCGCAGGCAATATGCCCAGGAAACTGATCCACATCAGGCACCACAAGCGTAGCAGCCTGTTCCCATGATGAACCGCAAACCCCTCTGCCCTTTTTTATCCTTGTGCAGGCAACAGGACCTTGAAAAGGTCCCAACACCAACTCATCCCCTTTGACCAGATAAAAGCCAACCCAAAACCAGCCAAACTGTTGTTTTAATGCGGCAGCGACATTTGCCAGATTGGCAATCAAATCCGGTTCACCAGCAATCAGGGCTTCGATCTGTGGAATGATGGTCTGATACTGAACTTCTTTACTCACATCTGTGACGATATTTAGATCCTCTGCCATATTTGCTTTTTTGATTTACAAAGGTACAAAACTAAAATTTTATCTAAGTTTGGCATTTTATAATCATATAAACCATAGGAATGAATAAGAAAACCTTATTAATTACTTCACTGCTCAGCCTGGGAATCCTACAGTCGGGCTATAAACCGTGGGACGAAGGCATGTTCCCACTTAGCGAGATCCATAAACTGGATTTAAAGAAAGCGGGACTTAAAATCGACCAGAATGAAATTTACAATCCTAATGGCATCAGCCTGGTAGATGCCCTGGTTAACGTGGGCGGATGCACAGGATCCTTCGTATCCAACTCAGGACTGATCATCACCAACCACCACTGTGCATTCAGCGCGGTACAGCTGGCGAGCACGCCTGAACACGATTACCTTAGCAATGGTTTTGTGGCAAAATCACAGGAAGCAGAAATTGAAGCAAAAGGATTAACATGTAGAATTACAGATAGTTATGAAGATGTATCAGACCAAGTACTCGGGGCAGTAGCTCAGGTAGACGACCCGGCATCGCGCCTGCAGATGATCAATAACGCGATGAAAAATATTGCACTTGAGGCAGAACAAAAAGACCCGGACATCAAAGCAGAGGTATCGGAAATGTTCATCGGCAAAACCTACGTACTTTTCAGGTACAAAACTATACAGGATGTACGACTGGTCTATGTGCCAAATAGACAAATTGGTGAATTTGGAGGAGAAACAGACAATTGGGTGTGGCCACGTCACACCGGCGACTTCTCCTTCATGCGTGCTTACGTAGGAAAAGACGGCAGCCCTGCCAAATATTCAAAAGACAACATTCCCTACACACCGAAAAAATTCCTGCAGGTAAATGCAAACGGCACCGACGAGGAAGATTTTGTGTTTATACTGGGATACCCAGGCAAAACCTTTCGCCATCGCCCGGCGGCATTCATAGCCTACCAGCAACAGTTCGTATTGCCATACGTATCAGAACTCTACGACTTCCAGAACACGACGATGGAAAACGCAGGTAAACGAAGCAAAACAACAGAAATTAAGCTTGCAACGAGGATAAAAAGAAATGCCAACGTAATGAAAAACTATCGTGGCAAGCTGCAAGGACTGAAAGGGATTGACCTTCTGGGCCAGAAACAGCAGGAAGACGCCTCGCTGGCGCAATTTATCAACAGCAACGTTTCAGTAAAGGAGAAATATGGAAACCTGATGGGGGACATCGACAGGCTGTACCAGGTCATCAATAGTGACGCACAAAGGGATCTTTGGTTTAGTCAGATCTACAATTCCACTACACTGCTGAATGTATCCAGAAACATCAACCACTTCAAGACAGCATTAAATGAGCAACCTTCAGCACAAAAGCAAAGCTTCTTCAACCAGAACGTAAGCAGGTTAAAACAGGCGCTGGAAGGCAACTACGAAGCTTACGAACAAGACGTAGACCGCAAGATCTTCAACCGGATGCTGAACGATGCAGCAGCCTTTAGTCCTAATCAAAAAGTAGATGCTGTAACTAAAGTAACAAGTAAGGGTAACAATAACAAAATCACTATAGAACAATACATTAACCAAACATTTGAAATCAGCAAACTGAAAGACCAGGACTATGTGTTCGGCACCTTATTGAAGTCTGTATCCAGCCTGTCGACCTATAACGACGGACTACTTTTATTTGAAAAAGACATCAACAAACAGCTGACCGAGCTGAAACCAGAAAAAGACCGCAGGGAAGGATCACTCAACAAACTGATGGGTGATTATGTTAACGTTAAGGAGCAGTTCCTGAAAAAGGACTTTATCCCCGATGCAAACAGCACACTCAGACTTACCTATGGGTATGTAAGAGGTTATTGGCCAGCCGATGCCAACTACATGAGCCCCTACACCTCAATCAAGGGCATCCTGGAGAAAGCCAATACAGGAAATTCTGAGTTCGCTTACCCCGCAGCCATAAAATCACTATGGGAAGCCAAAGACTTCGGTCCTTTTAAAAAGAAATCGCTAAATGATGTACCTGTATCCTTTCTTTATAACATGGACACCACAGGTGGAAACTCAGGATCACCGATCATGAATGCTAAAGGAGAGTTGGTGGGCGTCAACTTCGACAGAGCCTACGGCGCCACCATCAACGACTATGCCTGGAATGAAAGTTACAGTAGATCCATCGGCGTAGACATCCGATATGTGCTTTGGGTGGCATCAAAAATCGATAAGGCTTACTTCCTTGTAAAGGAAATGGGTGTCAAACTATAAATTCCAAATAGAAATCAAAACAACATGAGAGTAATAGCAGAATTACCACATCCTGATTGCAAAATCACATTGTTCAACATGAACCAGAAATACATCATTAAATTCGAACAAGGCACACTCGAGCAAAGCTACAAATTATCAGAATTAGACCTCAGCGGAGGAGGTGCGAATGAAATTTTCCAGATGCTGGACGAGACTTTCATCACTACGGTAGTCGACCGATTTCAACAGATGAGGGGAGATTTTTCAGCCGCCTACAACAGACAGCAATACTAAGGCAAAAAATCATAAACACCTGATAAACAGAACCAGAAAACCGTAAACAGAATTATATTCTGCAAATTCAAGTAAAAAATGGTAGCTGAATTGAATTTATTTAAATTCAAAATTTAAATAAAACAATACAAATAGTTGATTTTCATAATTTTAAGAAAACAAACAAAATAAGATTCCGAAGGTATTAAATGCCAAATTATATAGAGGTTTTACTTTTTTGCCCGTCAAGTATCTGCATCCGCATTGATATTTCGACGGGCATTGTTTCGATTACGAATTGCCCAAGCGGATAACATTTTTTATATTTGGACTTTATCATTTTCAGAATTTTCAACAATACATCATGAGAACAAATCCTTCTTTAACCATCCTTCTGTTATTCATGATCACCTGCTCCTCTTGCAGCAAAATTTCTGAAGATATCAAAAGAGACCTGATTGTTACAGACAGTGTCGACTTTGAAATCCCCGTGTTGGGCAGCATCACTGATACGACCAAGACCACTACCGGAATTGATATCCCTCTGAATCTTGACAAACTGAATCCTGACAATACAAATAATTTTAGTCGGGAGAACATCAGCAAGATTAGGATCAGCAGCTTCAGAATGGTATTGTTGGAAAGCGACACATCGGTACTTAAAACTACCAATTTTTCAAACATTCAGTTTATCAAAGCAGAACTCGTGGCTGGCGGCAGAGGACAGAACTTCGCCAACGTAACGAACACCTCTACTTCCTTGGTACGTTCGTACAACCTTCCTGTCAGCATACCTGAAGACACTGCAAAAAAATACCTGATTAACCCGGATGTGACTTATACGTTCAGGTATAAAGCACGGAAGACAACGACTATCCCTATGAAATCCCGCGCTTACGCAACCTACACCATCACACTAGAGAAATAGTCGATATAACGCGACCACAGCATTATACAGCTGTAGGTAAGGTTCGAAACAAAGCTGTCGTTTATAAAAAAAAGACCACCCCAACTAGCGGAATGGTCTTTCAGAATTAATGAAATATCACCTAAGAGCTACGCTTTTTTCGGTGGCAGGTTGAACGCCACAGCATCATGCTCAAAGTGTCCACGGTGTGCACCATCGCAGAATGGTTTATTAGCTGATAAACCGCAGCGACAAATAGAAACTACCGTTCTGCCCTCCAATCCATATTCATTACCCTGCATATCTACAATCTCAAATTCACCATCAATCTTTACAGATCCATTGTTGTTTATCGTTAACTTAGTTTTTGACATATTTTAATTTTTTCACAAAAATAGAACTGTGAAGCCTGCAGATCGAAAATCATTGCAATTTAGATTCAGTCAGGTTAAGCTCAATAATCAAACTGGAGTTGACGGTTAACAAAAAAATGCGTACATTTGCGTAAAACGGGGTAATCAATAAAACTATTCTCTAATTACTTACTGACTAATCAACACATTTGATTAGATAAAAATCTTACCAGGCTTTAACCGTTGTTCCTGGCAAATGAAATTATTTTTAAGCCTCTTTTGACTCCATCAAACTACCGGCTGATGTTACAGGTAATCGCAGAGAACAGTTATTTTAATAACTAAAAAAACAGGATATATATGGCTAAGTCTCAAGCTACCTTCATGAAGAAGCAATTGGAAAAAAATAGACAAAAGAAAAAAGAAGATAAAGAACAGCGTAAATTGGAGCGCCAGCAGAATTCTACAGGCGGCGACCTGGAAAGCATGATGGCTTATGTTAATGAATTTGGGGAAATTGTTTCTACACCTCCGGAAAAAAAATAAGCTATACTTCAAAAGCTATAATTAAAAAAAAGGCCCGATCCGTACTGGATCGGGCCTTTTTTGTCACATATCCCCTTTGGCATGACCTTCGCATAAACTGTGTAAAATCACGTACAACAGTGAACACATTCATTTTGTTCATTTTTATATATATTTGATTTGATAATTTAAAAATAGTATAACCAAATGAAAGACTTACTCTCAATCCTAACCCGTCTGATAGTAGTCTGTCAGAAGGAATCGAAATCTACCAGACTTTAACGCTCAACTTATGTCTAGAAACGAAACCACAACAAACAGCATACTCATACATGAGCTTTTCGAAGCCGCAGTGCTGCAACATACAGAAAGGATTGCCGTCACTATCGGCACAGTATCCATCACCTATGAAGACCTGAACACTAAGGCAAGTCGCCTTGCTGTTCTTATTTCCGCGAATGCTGATGGCGAGGAAATCATTGGCATAAGTGCCACCCGCTCCATTGAGATGGTCATCGGCATCCTTGCCATTCTTAAGTCAGGACGGGCTTACCTTCCGCTGGACCCTACCTATCCTGAGCAACGGCTACAACAAATCGTTGGCGATTCGGGGGTACGTACCTGTATTGCCAGCACCACTGAAAGTAACTTTTTTTGCCAGTTCAGCCTGCAAACCATTGCGGCTGATCAGGAACACGCAATCAGCAGCGCAAGCCACCCTAAACAGGGGCTCAACGTCTGTATTTTGTACACTTCAGGATCAACAGGCCTTCCAAAGGGGGTTTGTCTGGGCCATGCCAGCATGACAAATTTCATCCTCTGGCAGCAGACGCACGCCCTGAGCGGACCCAATATACAAGCGCTGCAATTCTGCCACCTGAGCTTTGACGCCTCATTTATGGAACTTTTTGTCCCGCTGATTACCGGCGGCACAGTACATCTGATCCGGGAGGACGACAGGCTGGACGGCGGAAGACTCCTGAATTTCATCATATCAAAAAAAATCAATAAGGTATTTTTACCTTATGTAACCCTGCAATACCTTACGGAAGCAGCGACAGCTGAAAATCGTTTTCCTGCCGACCTAAAGGAGGTCATCACAGGCGGCGAGTTGCTAAAAATCACGCCTACCATCCGAAAGTTCTTCGGCGAGCTTCCGGAAAGTTGCCTGTGGAATATCTATGGTCCGACGGAAACCACCGTTTGCGTCACCACATTACGTCTGGACGGCGACACAGCGGCATGGCCGGGGATTCCGACTATTGGATCTGTGATGGCGGGATCAGAGATTTACTTCCTGGACGAGCAGTTGCAGCTTGTTGAAAATGGCACAGCCGGTGAGCTATGCATTACCGGGGTATGCCTTGCAAATGGTTACCTGAACAAACCCGAGCTTACCGCAGAGAAGTTTGTGGAATGGGTTCATCCGCTTCATGGGCCTATGAAGATTTACAGGACAGGCGACCTTGGCAGCTACAAGGAAAATGGAGAGATCGACTTTATTGGCCGACGCGACGGACAGGTGAAAATACGAGGCAATCGTGTAGAGCTTGGCGAGATTGAAGTGGCACTCATGCAATCGACAAATATCAGACAGGCGGTTGTGATCCTCAGGGAAGACCAACCCGGCAGAAAAACACTGGCAGCTTACCTCGTTTGTGAAGAGGGTACATTTGATGCCGCAGCGCTCCGCGCTTCGGTTGCGAGTGCTTTGCCTGATTATATGGTCCCGGCCAGCTTCAGTCTGCTCCCCGAACTTCCTAAGACAACCAGCGGAAAAGTGGACAAAAAGGCTTTGCCGAAACCGGACCTCAGGAGGCCGGATCTAAATGTTCTTTACAAAAGGCCCGTCAGCGCCACTGAGAAAAAGATCACATCGGTACTCGAAGGAATTTTACTTTATGATAAGGTAGGCATTGAAGATAACTTTTTTGAGCTTGGCGGCAATTCCCTGCTTGCGCAGAAACTGGTCTCTGAGTTGAGGTATCAGCTGAACCTTCTGCTCCCCATCACCAAACTCTATCAATATCCGACAATTTCGGGTATCGTAAAATACCTAGGACAGCAACAGAAAGGGCTTCAGTCGGTTGCCAGAGTGCATAAAAAAGGAATCCGTCACACAGACATTGCCGTAATCGGCATGGCAGGCCGTTTTCCAGGTGCCGACACCGTATCAGAGCTGTGGGAGCTACTGATTAAAGGTAAGGAAGCGACCACCTTCTTCAGCACAGACGAGCTTGACCCCGCCATACCTGAAGACATCAGGAAAGACCCTGCTTATGTAAAAGCAAGGGGCATTATCAGAAATGCAGACCAGTTTGATCCTGCCTTCTTTGGCATCAACCCTAAACTGGCGGTGCTTATGGATCCGCAGCAGCGTATCTTTCTGGAGATCGCACAGGAAGTGTTGGAGCAGACAGGGCACCTTCCGAATGTCTATACACATAAAGTTGGCGTATTCGCCGGCAGCGGCAGCAACACTTATTATGAAAACAATGTACTTTCCCATAAAAACCTCATTGAAAGACAGGGCAAACTACAGGTGCTAACGGTCAATGAGAAAGACTATATCGCTTCCAGAACGGCCTATCACCTTAACCTGAAAGGGCCAGCGGTGAGTGTCAACTCCGCCTGCTCCACCTCACTCCTTGCCGTCGTTGAGGCGGTAAACAGCCTAAGGGCGGGCCAGTGTGATGTGGCCATCGCCGGTGGTGCAAGCATCACCTCTCCGGTTAATAGCGGTCACCTTTACCAGGAAGGCTCCATGCTTAGTGAGGACGGACATTGTCGCCCATTCGATAGTGAAGCGACCGGAACCGTCTTTAGTGATGGCGCAGGGGTCGTGCTGCTGAAGAGGCTGGACGATGCTGAACGTGATGGAGATCTCATATACGGCGTGGTCAAAGGTGTTGGTGCAAACAATGATGGCGCAGGCAAAGGAAGCTTCACTGCTCCAAATGCGGATAGTCAGGCGGATGCCATTGCCATGGCTATAGCCGATGCACAAGTAGATCCTGCGGATATCAGTTACATAGAAACGCATGGCACAGGAACACCTTTGGGAGATCCGATTGAATTTGACGGACTGAACGCCGCTTTTGGCCTCCAGCAAAAAAATCAATACTGTGCCATCGGTTCTGTAAAAAGTAATTTCGGCCACCTTACACAGGCTGCAGGGGTCACTGGACTGATCAAAACCTGCATGGCGCTGCACCATCGGCAGATTCCGGCATCACTTGGTTATAAAAAACCAAATCCAAACATCAACTTTGCCGACAGCCCCTTTTATGTAAATGATGAACTCAGGGCATGGCCGACCGGGAAAACAAGGATTGCCGGGGTGAGTTCTTTTGGCGTAGGAGGCACAAACGTACATGTCGTAGTCGAAGAATACATCAACAAAGAGAAACCTTCATCAGAGGGAAGACCGTTTGAGCTGATCAGCTTTTCTGCACAAACACCGAAGAGCCTGAGTCTTTATGGTGACGCGCTGGCAAAAAAACTGGACCACTATTCATTGGCCGATATTGCCTACACCCTGCATACCACCAGAGACAATTACCGCAACAGACGTTTCATTGTGACAGACAGCGTTGGTCACCTGCATGCCCAGCTTGGTGGATCAAATACTTCTAAAATAGAAAACAACCTGCTGGAGGAGACCCCGGGAGAAGTTGTATTTACCTTTCCTGGTCAGGGTGCACAATACCTGAACATGGCCAGGGAGCTATACCAGGCTGAGCCTGTGTACACTGCAGCAATTGATGAATGCGCAACCCTGCTCAGCAGCTACCTCGATGCAGACATCAGAACGGTACTCTTTCCTGAGGAAGAAACAGCAGCAGCAGCCAATAAGCTGAAGGATACAAAATATACACAGCCCGCTTTGTTTGTCACGGAATATGCGCTGGCTAAGCTGTGGATGCATTGGGGCATCGAGCCTACTTTATTCTGCGGACATAGCATTGGTGAATATGTTGCCGCCCATCTTTCGGGTATTTTTTCTCTGGAAGATGGTTTGAGGCTGATTGCAGCGAGGGCTGCAATGGTCAGCGCACTGCCAGGTGGCGGCATGTTATCGGTACGCCATGACCGGGAAGAGGTTCTGGCATTGCTTAGCGGCGGCACACTGTCTATGGCCGCCGTAAACAGCCCTAAACTATGTGTAGTAGCCGGCCCCACTGAGGCATTGCAGGAATTCTCAAAGCTACTTGACAGCAAGGAAGTCGTCAATAAACTGCTGTTCACCAGCCATGCTTTTCACTCATCAATGATGGATCCCATTCTGGAAGATTTCAGGAAAGTAGTGGCGGAAATAACCTTATCGGCACCACAGATTCCGATCATCTCTACCGTTACAGGAAAACTGATGCTGGATGATGAAGCGATGTCAGCGGACTATTGGACAGGTCACCTGAGGAACACAGTATTGTTTGCTGATGCCGTGAGCACCATACTGACTTACGATCAGCCATTGTTCCTGGAAGTCGGTCCGGGTGTCGTTACCTCCACACTGGTGAAACAGATTGCTGCCGGAGAATCCAGAAAGGTGAAAGCCATTAACAGCCTTAACAATGGTACGAACGACCATTATAGCATACTCACGGCACTTGGTTACTTATGGAACCAGGGTTTGCAGCCAAACTGGGACAACTATTACGAAATGCAACAAAGAAAATTGCTCCATCTCCCGGCCTATCAGTTTGACCGGAGTAGGTATTGGGTAGACATTATCACAAATACATCTCCTGCCCAGCCTGCGATCCAGGCAAGGGCTGAACAACAAACAGAATCCAACGAACTACAATTAAAACATGTGCTTATCATGAGAAAGAATAATTTATCAGCAAAAATCAAACAGGTACTGGAAGATGCATCGGGCATTGAAATGGAGGATGTGGCATCAGACAGCAATTTTCTGGAGATCGGATTAGATTCACTGTTGCTGACACAGGTTGCTATTTCCTTGAAAAGGGAGTTCGGCTTGCCGATCACTTTCAGAAAACTCAATGAAGAATATTCATCTGTTGACCTATTGGTCGATTATATCGACGCCAATACAGCACCTGATCCTGTTGCCGATGCTCCTTTAGCTGTGACGCAGCCGGCAGTGCAAGCAACACCTCAGGCGATTGCAGTAACGCCTACGGCCCAGCCAGCACAGGCTTATGCTCCACCGGTATACAGTGCACCGGTGTACAACAGTGCTCCGGTATTTCATCAGCAGGCAAATGATACCGCTATGAGCCTTATTGCTCAACAACTGGAGATTCTTTCAAAACAGGTGATGATGATGCAGGGGATGCAATCGGTTACTGTACAGCTAAGTCCTCCTCCACCACCAGCAAGTGTCGTTGCAGCAGCAGCTACGCCGTCACCAAAACCAGCGGTAAAAAAACAGGTGTCTGATCTGAGCTTAAGTGCCCAGGAACAGGAGGAAATCAAAAAACCTTTCGGTGCCACCCCCAAAATCGAACGTCAGTCTTCAGACCTGAATCCCAAACAACAGTCATTCCTCAAAGAGCTGACTGCCAGATATACTAAACGAACAGCTAAAAGTAAAGCCTATGCTGCGGAGAGCCGAGATTATATGGCTGACCCCCGTGTAGTATCGGGATTCAAGCCGCAAACCAAAGAGCTGATCTATCCTATCGTCATCAAAAAATCAAGCGGAAGCAAAATGTGGGACCTGGATGACAATGAATACATCGATGTATTGAACGGCTTCGGCTCCAATATGCTCGGCTATCAGCCTGAGGTCATCAAAAAAGCGATGCATGACCAGGTGGATAAGGGTTATGAAGTAGGCCCTCAGCATGAGCTGGCTGCCGAGGTGAGTAAGATGGTTTGCGAATTCACAGGTTTCGACCGTTCCGCCCTATGCAGCACAGGGTCGGAAGCTGTACTGGGATGTATCCGTATTGCCAGAACAGTGACCGGACGTTCCTTAATCGTAGCCTTCACAGGATCTTATCATGGGATCATTGATGAGGTGCTGGTGCGTGGTACCAAAAAGCTGAAATCTTTCCCTGCCGCAGCCGGTATTATGCCGGAAGCAGTACAGAACATACTTGTACTGGATTACGGTACTGAAGAATCATTGGCCATCATCAGAGAACGCGCAGATGAGATTGCCGCAGTGATTGCAGAGCCGATCCAAAGTCGCAGACCAGAATTTGTACCTGTTGAATTCCTCAGGAAAGTAAGAGAGATTACTGAAAATGCTGGTGCCGCCCTGATATTTGACGAGGTCATCACTGGTTTCAGGATGCATCCTGGAGGTGCACAGGCGCTATTTGGTATCCGTGCCGATCTTGCTTCTTATGGCAAGGTAGTCGGCGCCGGGATTCCTATCGGCGTCATCGCAGGTAAAAAACAATTTATGGATGCCCTGGATGGTGGTACCTGGAATTATGGGGATGCTTCCTTCCCTGAGGTGGGTGTAACTTACTTCGCCGGTACCTTTGTGCGTCACCCGCTTGCCCTGGCTTCAGCGAAGGCCTCATTGGAATATATGCGTGAAAAAGGACCAGCCCTGCAGGAACAGCTGAATGAAAAAGGGAACTATATCAGCAAAGTCCTGAATGAGGAGATCACCAAACGTAACCTTCCTTTCTTCGTTGCCAATTACGGATCACTATGGAAGGTAAAGTTCAACGAGGAGGTTCCCTACGGTGAGCTGATGTTCACACTCATGAGAGAAAAAGGGATCCATATCCTTGACGGCTTCCCTTGTTTCATAACTGAGGCGACTTCAAATGAAGACTTACAAAAGGTGATTGAATGTTTTAAGGAAAGTATGGACGAAATGATCGCCGCAGGATTTTATGAATCTGGTGTTCAGCTGGGGGCAAATACAACATCACCGGTATTGGATATCAACCGCCCTCCAATGGTAGGTGCGCGTCTGGGCAAAGATAAAGACGGCAATCCTGCATGGTTTATTGAAGATGATAAGGCTGCAGGGAAGTTCTTACAGATCAACCATAATTAATGCCTCAAATGGAACGCTTAAATTTCATAAATATAGATTTCAATCCTTTCGAGGGTTTTGAGATTGAAAAGGTAGTGCTGACCAACGAATCTCAACGAGAGCTATGGCTCTCCTGTGTCCTTGGTGGCGAAGATGCCAGCCTTGCCTATAATGAGTCGATCTCCCTTACATTGGAAGGAAGGGTCGACAATGACGCCTTTCAGCAGTCGATAAAAGCATTGATACTTCGTCATGAGGCACTCCGTGCCTGCATGAGCAAAAATGGAGAACACCTGATCATCCATACGGATGTGCATACCGACCTGGACAGTCATGACATCAGTGACCTTTCAGAACGAGCACAGACGTCAAAGGTAAAATCTGATATCCAGGAATGGATCGGGGAACCTTTTGACATTTATGAAGCTCCTCTATTTAAAATGTTTGTGCATATCCTGGGCGACAACAGGATCCATTTCACCCTGATCATTCACCACATCATTGGTGACGGGTGGTCCATCGGCATTATCCTGGAGGACCTCAGCAAGTTATACAATGCCTACCTGAATGGCGAAGTGCCTCAGTTGCCTCCAGCGGAACAGATTAGTGATTACGCAGAAGAACAGGCCAGCTTCGGTCTTACTGAAGAGTATCAGGAGACCCAACAGTTCTGGCTGGACCAATACAAAGATGATGTCCCCGTGCTGAACCTGCCATTGGATTTCAGTAAGCCCTCTACAAGGACTTATAGGGGAAAAAGAAATGACTATCCCCTGAATCCTGAGTTATTGGCGGCATTGAAAAAATTGGCGGTAAAATCGGGCAGCAGCCTTGTTGCAACAATGATCACGGCCTTCGAAGTTTACCTTTATCACCGTACAGGACAGCAGGACATTGTTCTGGGTTTACCCTCTGCAGGACAATCTGCTACTGGGTACTTCGGACTGGTAGGCCACTGTGTCAACCTGCTTCCGTTAAAAAGTAAGATCAACCCGGACCTTCCCTTTTCAGACTACCTGAAGATCAGGAAGGGACAGATTTATGATGCTTATGACCATCAGCGCCTGACCTTTAGCGAGCTGCTGAAGAAGCTGAACATTAAACGCGACAAATCCAGCATTCCACTGGTGCCTGTTGTCTTTAACGTCGATATGGGCATGGATGAAAAGGTGAAGTTCCAGGGACTTAAGCACACCCTATTTTCTAACCCCCGCGTATGCCAGACTTTTGAGATCTCGCTGAACGTGAATGGCTCAAAGGAATCAATGATGCTCGAATGGGCGTACAACACACAGTTGTTTAGCAGTGCTACCATCGACAGGATGATGGGAGAACTGGAGCTCCTGCTGAAAACCGTCACGGAAAACCCATCAGTTCTGGTAAGCGCAGCCATGCCACATCCGGCACCATTCCCTGAGATTGCACGAAATAAAACAAATACTCCTGCAGCGCTGACACTGGTAGATCTGTTCTCAAAACAGGTAGAATCCCGGCCAGATCACTTGGCATTGGTTTTTGGAACACAGACACTTAGTTACGAGCAGCTGGACAAAAAGTCAAACCAGGTGGCAAACTACCTGATCAGTAAGGGCGTTTCCGGAACCAGCATGGTGCCGCTCTGCATACGACCATCGCTGGAAATGGTGATCGGGATATTAGGCGTCATGAAGACCGGAGCTGCTTATGTACCTATTGACCCCGAGCTGCCGGAACAACGCAAGCATTTTATCCTCTCGGCAACTACCGGCGAAGCTTTTTTGACAGATCAATACTTAGCTGGCAGCTCACCGGAAATCACAGAAGAAACAGGACTGGCGCTGAACAATGCCTCCTGTCCGGTATGGAGCGCCGCAACAACAAAGCCATCGGTAACAATAAACCAGCAAAACCTCATTTATATCATCTATACCTCCGGATCAACCGGAAATCCAAAAGGGGTAATGATTGAACACGGGGCCATTACTGATTACATCTACGGACTTCAGGATGCGCTTCCGCAACTTAAATTGTGTAAAAGCTTTGCGCTCGGCTCTTCAGTAGCAACGGATCTCGGCAACACCGTTTTGTTTGGCGCCCTTGCAACGGGTGCTACACTCCATGTATTTGCAAAGGAAGACTTTAACAACCCGATCTTTATTCACCAGTATTTCAAAAGTAATGCGATCGACTTCCTGAAGGTCGTGCCTTCACACTGGAAATACCTGATGCTGGACGATCAGGGCCTGTTCCCGGAAAGGGTGCTGATGTTTGGCGGAGAATCCCTGCCTGGGGATTTCATCCAGGGCATCAGGGACTCAAATCACAAATGCAGCATCGTAAACCACTATGGTCCTACAGAAACAACGATTGGTAAGCTGCTTCACATTGTGAACATGGACAATGTTTACCAGATGACAGTACCAATCGGCAAACCTTTCTCCAATACGGTGATATATGTGGTAGACAAACATTTCAACCACTGCCCTGTCGGCGTACCGGGAGAACTCTATATTGGTGGCCGAGGTTTGGCTAAAGGGTATCTTGGCAATCCGGCATTGACCGACCAGTCGTTCATCAAAGATCCTTTTGCTACCACTCCTGAAGCGAAGATTTATAAAACCGGGGATCTAGTACGCTGGTTGCCTGATGGCAATATCCAGTATATGGGCCGCATCGATGATCAGATCAAAATCAGGGGAAACCGGATTGAACTTGGAGAAATTCAGAATGTGCTGCTCAGCCATGCTGATGTGCTGCAATGTGCTGTTGTAGTGGAAGAAAATCAGGGTAATGAGAAACAGCTTGCCGCTTATATCGTGCAAAATGGGGTGCTCGATAAGGAGTTGATGATACAGCACCTGCAAAAAAGTCTTCCGGAATACATGATTCCGCGGATGTTCCTTCAACTGGATCAGATCCCTCTGACGGCAAATGGCAAAATCAACAGGAAGTTACTTCCTAAAATTGAACAGGAAGAGGCGTTGGTCTTTGTTGCCCCTTCCGGCGGGGATGAGGAGTTGATTGCCGATATCTGGGCCAAATGCCTGGGGCTCGACAAAGTAAGTACCAAAGACAATTTCTTTGAGCTTGGCGGACATTCCCTGATTGCCATCAAAGTCATGGTAGAAATCGAGAAACAAACCGGCAAACGTTTGCCATTGGCGAGTCTTTTCGACAGTCCGACTGTAGAGAAACTGGCAAAACTGCTCAATGTTGATGCTGGCATGAAATGGAATGCGCTCGTACCAATCCATACCCAGGGCAGCAAACTCCCGGTTTACCTCATTCATGGCGGCGGACTGAACATACTGGTGTTTCAATCAATGTCAAAATTTATGGATCCGGACCAACCGGTATATGCGCTCCAGGCACTAGGACTTAACGGCGATACAGAGCTGTTATATACGATTGAAGAGATTGCAAAAAAATACGTTTCTGAAATTATGGAGGTGGATGCCGAAGGGCCATACCTTCTTGCGGGCTACTCCCTGGGTGGAAAGATTGCCTATGAAATGGCACGGCAGCTGATGGCCATGGGTAAGGAAATTAAAATGCTGGGTATTTTTGACACCTATACCGGCTCCTCACATAAAGGCATGAACAGGATAGTACAGAAAGGGTTAAGGCAATTGCGCAAGGTCCCTTTCATTCTTGGACAACTCATAGATAACCCGAAGAGAACCATTTCTTATCAGCTGCTGATTGCCAAGAGAAAAATGAACAAACTGACTAATAAAAAGAAAGTACATCCGGAAAGCGAAGTGTTCAGCTACGACCCTGAAATCGCCAGAAGTTATGAAACTGCTTATTTCAAGTATGAGCTTGCTCCTATGGACATTAAAATTGATCTGTTCAGGGTGAAAGAACGCATTTACTACCTGGATGACAGGGTTCACCTCGGCTGGAAACCTTATGGATTAAAAGGAATTTCCGTACATGACATCCCAGGAGATCATAAAACTTTCCTATATCCGCCAAACGACAGGGAATTTGCCGGTGTATTGCAACAGGCTCTGAACGAAAAAAATTAAATTGATCAAGGAAAAATCAATGAATCCCCTGGTGTCAGCCCCGTATATCAAATGGAATGCTCTAGACGGTCGTGACTTAACGGACTACAAAGGCGTCCATGTATTTAAGGTCCTTGTATCAGATGATGTGAATTACAGCCATTTATATGCGGATGTACTGAGCACTGATGAGGAAAAGAAAGCCCTTCGCTTCAAAAGAGAGGACGACTGCAGAAGTTACCGCCTCAGGAAGTATGTACTGCGCCAGCTACTTTCGGTTTTTACCGGAGTAAATGCTTCAGCAATAACCTATCGTTATGGTGAGCATAAAAAGCCTGCAGTGGAAGGTATTGCTTTCAATTCCAGTCATAGCGGGAACTGTATCCTGATTGCCATTGCACCTGCTGACGTAGGAATCGATGTCGAACACATCCGTCAGGACTTTGACTTCGATGTGCTGATCGACACCTGTTTTACCCCCGAAGAACAGGCTTTTATTAATCAAGGCGAACGACGCAACAATTTCTTCAGCCTGTGGACGCGAAAAGAAGCGATACTTAAAGCAAACGGAACGGGCCTGATTACCCACCTAAATGAACTGAATTGCCTGAATATGGAGGTAACATTCAAAGGACAGCATTATATACTCACAACTAAAAATGTAGACGAGCAGTATACCATGAGTCTCGCTACAAATGCCGCTGAAATGCAAATTAACTACTGGAACTACTGATGATCAGTAGTATGAATTCACCCATTATACCCTAAAGCAACATGGACAACTATTTTATCACCCGCCCTCCTTACAGCAAGATCAGAATGAATAAGGGAAAGGCTAGCCTGATCAGGTTTATCAATAAGGGATTCCGATATTTGAAACTGGGCCTTGCCATCAATCCAATAGACACTGCTGTAGACATGAACACCATTGAGCAACGCATCAACTATTTTCATTTACTGGATCAGGTGATTGCGAACGATATTGATGGTGATGTCATTGAGCTTGGCTGTTTCACCGGGCAATGTGCACTGATCCTGCAAAAGGTAATTGAGCAACGTCGCTCCCCTAAACAACTTTACCTTTATGATTCTTTTGACATTAAGTTCAGGGAAACGGGCAGCATTGAGGAGGTCTTGAAAAATAATTTTGTTAACGCTGGTCTAAAGGTTCCTTTATTGAAAAAGGGCTTTTTTGAGGAAACACTGCCTACAATGCTCCCTGAAAAGATCTCTTTTGCGCATATAGACTGTGGTTTTGGTGGTGATAAAATTGCGCATAGTAAGGTGGTGCAATATTGCCTGAATGAGATCTATCCAAAGATGAGCCTTGGTGCAATCTGTGTGCTCATGGATTACAATGATCCGGAAATCAATGGAGTCGGGCATGATGCAAATCCAGGTGTCAAAATTGCCTGCGACGAGTTTCTGAAAGATAAACCTGAAGAAATGGTATGTTTGTATGGCAACCAGTTCTTTCATGCCTATTTCAGGAAACTATAACGCCAGCGGACAACTGCTGCAATGAGCACATTAGGCTTTTCTCTTTGATTTTTCCCAGGCCGCACTCTGGTTTTTCTTGTAATACCTGACAATGCCCGCAAGCACTGCGTAGTTCATCACACAGAAATAATAAGGAATAAATAAGGCCTTGATCCTGATGTTCCTTCGCTCAAAATACAGACCTATAGCAGCAAGGACGTAAAACAACACCTGGCAGACCAACAGGGCTTTGTAGAAGAATACAGGAATGGAAAAGGCGAGTACCGCATTGAGCATCAGCACCAGGATCAGCAAAAATGGCGTGATGGTCCACCTCAGTACCCTGTGACTGATGTATTGGAAGGTAAACACAGGTTGATGAAAAGGATTGGCAGATTTCTTCAGTCGCAAAATAGACTGGATCCCTCCTGCCGCAATTCTGATCTTACGCTTCAATTCTTCTTTTACATCCGCAGAAGCCGTTTCCATAGCATAAGCTTCAGATTCGTAAGCGATGATGTATCCATTTTCAGCAATGCGCATGGCAATCATGTGGTCGTCAATGATGGTGTCACTTTCTACAGGCTGGTACAGGGCAGTACGGATGCTGAACAACTCCCCCGCTGCACCAACGTTGGAATACAGCTCGTAGTCCCACTGTTTTAGTTTCGATTCATACTTCCAATAAAAACCTTCTCCGGCAGAACTCGCATCCGCATGTTCCTCTACCAGGATACGTTTCTCTCCTGCAACAGCTCCTACTTTCTCATTCTGATAATGCCTGACCAGCTTCTGAATGGCTTCCCTGTTTAAAAAGGTATTGGCATCAGTAAACACCGTAATCTCTCCATTGATGAACGGGATAGCACGTTTGATTGCTGCCATCTTCCCGGCGCGAAGGTCCTGATGCAGTAAGGTGACCTCCGGAAAATTACGCACCTTATCTGCTGTCCCGTCCGATGATCCGTCGGTAATAAATATCACTTGCAGCTGCGCTGAAGGATAGTCAAGTGAAAGGGTGTTCCGTATCTTCTCTTCAATGATGTCTTCTTCATTGTAAGCGGCGATAAGAATGGTCACATCGGGCAATGCAGCATCGGCTCCAAACTCAAAAGGCTTTGTAAACAACCTCTTGATGCGCACCAGTGCATAAAGTACAAATCCATAACCGACAAAGGTGTAAATGATCAGAAAGATGCTGATCCAGAATATAATAATCATCAATATCTATTTTTAGCTCACGCGATAGTTAAATTTTAAAGCCCAGGTCCCTGCTGTTCCTGTGGTGGGTCAGGTTCCACAATACGCCCTTGAACACCCATTTGACCAGATCTTTACGTCCTTTCTTCAGGTATATTAAAATCTGCTTGGGACATGCCACAAGGATAAAGAAAATACAGAATATAAGCGTATTGAAAAATCCGGTATTTCTTCTGATGAACAACATCCTGTTCCTGGTCATGAAGTAGGTTTTGATGTTACTTTCCTTTCCCACACTCATGGATTCCTTATGGTAGATTTTCACAGCGCCGTAAAACCATATTTTTAACCCCGCTTGTCTGAAGCGCTCGCACCAGTCGAGCTCCTCATAATAAAGGAAAAACTGACTGGCCATCAAGCCAACAACTTCTAGGTCTCCAGCCCTGCACATCATCGCTGCACCATGGCAATACCCTGTTTCATAACTCTGTTGGTCGTACTGCCCCTGGTCTTTCTCCATGTACCCAATTGCCTTGTTTCTGCCGGTTAGGTAGTTCATTCCGGTAAACCCTGCATATTGTACCACTTCCGGCTCTTGGAAATAGAGGATCAGCGGAGAAATCAGCCCAATTTCGGGGTTGGTTTCTAATGCCGACAGCAGTCCGGGTATCAAGCCTGCCGTGATCTCGGTATCATTATTCAGGAACAATAAGTACTCCCCTTTTGCCTGCGCTACTCCCAGGTTATTGCCACCTGCAAAGCCAAGGTTTAGCTCGGAACGAATATAAATCAAGTCTGGATATTCCGTTAGATAATCAGGCCCATGGTCCTCCCTGCTACCATTATCAACAAGGATCACTTCAATGTTTTGTGTGGCTGCATGGGCTTTTACAGACTTCAAAAAGTCGATGGTAACCTGGAACTGGTTGAAATTGACGGTAATAATGGAAACTAGATTCATTAATCTGGGGATGTGACTGGGTTAGGTTAATCGGAGGAAAGATAGCTATAATCGTTTTGAACCACAACATCAAAATCCAGGGGTGCTGAATTGTGATGCTACTCATTGCGATTCTAAAAAGGAGTAGGAAGTAATTAGGAAAAAAAACAAAGAAAGCGTATCTTCGACAGGCAAATTCTTTGTTTTTATACTTCAAAACTTATTTACTGGTGATCAAAATGCGCATTGCACATATCATTATCATACACAAAAATATGGCTCAGTTGGATAGGTTGATTGAGTCGCTGAGGCATCCCGAATCCGATTTCTATGTACATGTTGACGCCAAAGTTCCCGCATCAGAATTTCAGCACCTGTTGAAGCTGCCCCAGGTCACCTTCCTGGACCACCGCATTCAATGTAACTGGGGGGGCTTCAGCATCCTCAAAGCCATTTTCAATGTGATTGATGCTGTGGTAAATTCGGGAAAAGAATATGGATTTATCAACCTGATGAGCGGACAGGATTATCCCATTCAGTCCACACAGCACATTTATGACTTCATGCTGAGCCATCAGGGAAAAACGTTCATCTCTTATGAGACGTCTTCAGATTCTCACTGGTGGAAAAAGGCTTTTCACAGGTATGAAAAGTATCACCTCACAGATTTCAAAATGAAAGGAAAATACCTGATCGAACGGGTATTGAATAAAATCACGCCTGCGAGAAAATTTCCGGGTTACACCACTTTGTACGGAGGAAATAAATCTACCTGGTGGACCATAGACTGGGAATGCGCAGTACACATCAACAAGGTGTTCCAGGAAGACACCAAGCTGCAGAATTTCCTTAAACTCTGCTGGGGAACGGATGAATTTGTGATCCCTACACTGATCATGAACTCTCCTTTTAAAAAAAATGTGATCAACAACAGTCTCCGTTACATAGACTGGTCTGAGGGAAATGCAAGTCCGAAGGTGCTGGGTATCGGCGACTTCAATACCATACAGAAATCGGGCATGCTGTATGCGAGGAAGTTTGATCAGGACATTGATGCTGCCATTCTCAATAAAATCGACGGCGCCATTTTATCCGTTACACAACCAACAGACATTAACCACTAGCCTATCCATTTTGGAATTCATTAAATCCATATTCAAGCTTCAGTTATTCCGGTTCCTTCTGGTTGGCCTTTTCTGCGCAACTTTTGAGTACCTGAGTTTTAACTTCCTGATCAGCACATTCACCATCAGATATATCATCGCGAATGTGGTCTCCATCGTCCTGGCCATCACCATTAATTATTGGTTGTCCAGAGCTTACGTTTTTGAAAAAAGCAGGTATTCAAAAAGAGACGAGTTCATCTCTTTCGTGATTTTCTCTATATTGGCCATTGTGCTCAACCAGAGCATTCTATGGTTTTTCTTTGAAATCGTCCATCTGGATATTCGCCTCTGTAAGGCTTTGGCGATTATACTTGTTGCTGCCTTTAACTTCCTGACAAAAAAGTATATTGTTTTTAAGGCTTAAAATTTGTTATACATCCGGAGTCATTGATGACGTCCAAAAAATATAGTTATATTTGCTTACATATCATACCATCTATAAATGTCAAAGATTGCCTCTTACCTTCGTTTAATCAGGATACCTCAATGGAGTAAAAACCTGTTTATCTTCCTTCCCGCGTTTTTTGCTTTAAAGCTTTGGGATCCTGGCGTCATTTATAACCTGCTGATTACTTTTACCGGGTTCTCCCTCCTTGCTAGTGCTGTATATGTCTTTAATGACATGCTGGATATTGAAGCTGACAGAATCCACCCCACCAAAAGAAACAGGCCTCTGGCCAGTGGTGCGGTAACAAAAAAAGAAGGAATCTTTTTAATTGTCATTTTATTGCTCATCGCCGCTGCCCTTTTTGGCATTCTTGGGGATACTACGGTCATGTTCATTGCGGGCGTTTACCTGCTGCAGAATATTGCTTATACTGTTAAACTAAAACACATCTCCCTGCTGGACATCATGCTCATTGCCACAGGGTTCGTACTTAGGATCCTGATTGGTGGAGAAGCGACTGACACGCAATTATCCCAATGGATCATTCTGATGACGCTTGTGCTAGCCTTGTTTCTCGCACTCGCCAAGCGTCGTGACGATGTATTTAATTATGTACAAACAGGCCAGAAAGCCAGAAAGAATCTGGAAGGATACAATCTTGAATTTCTGAATGTCGCCATTACCGTAATGGCGACGGTTGTTGTTGTTTGTTACGTCATGTACTGTACTTCACCGGAAATCAAACAGCATTTTGGAAATAACGTATACCTGACCTCATTTTTTGTAATCCTTGGTGTTTTACGTTACCTGCAGCTGACCTTTGTATGGCTGATTACCGGTAGTCCAACTACGGTACTCTTAAAAAACAGATTTCTTCAGGTGATCCTATTAGGCTGGATTGTTTCATTTTTCCTGATCATCTATCTGAAGATCTGATATGTCCGGACAGACTGATCCTATAAAGACGCTTTTTTTCACAGGGGCAATCCTATTGGGGACCATCGCGGCAGTCCTGCTGGTCATATCGGTAGGATTTTTTGTCAATGTGCCAGTAGGTCCCTGGCAATTTCCATTTGCCTTTCTGCTGAGTAGTGCGACTTTTTTCTACTTTGGAAAGGCGAGTCGCAACATTGCCATAAAAGCGGTACTGATCAGTATCTCCATTATCATTGCTTCCATTCTTTGTTCTTTATATTTCTACGATGTGTCTTATGATGGCCAGTCTTACCACATGGAAGGCATTTATCAGCTTAAGAATGGCTGGAATCCGGTAAAGGCATTATTGCCCGACTCGGTCAATATGGCCATCTATATCAACCACTATGCTAAAGGTGTGGAGCTTCCCCAAAGCGCAATCTATAGCATGATTAATAAAATTGAAGCTGGGAAAGCCACAAACCTCATCATACTGGCGGCCACATTTTGTTTAACACTTTCCTGTCTGTTGTCATTTGATAAATTGCCGACAAGGAAATCGATACTGATCGGTTTTATTGCCTGCTTTAATCCGGTAACCGTGAATCAGCTGATCAGCACGTATGTAGATGGTCAATTGTCACTGATACTGATTTGTTTTCTCGTCACCATATTGCTCATTACAAGAAATGCGAACCCTACCAACCTGATGCTGCTTTCCGTAGTCATCATCATTGCAGGCAACATCAAGTTTACCAGTCTGGTCTACATCGTGCTTTTCAGTGCTGCATTCCTACTATGGCTGCTCATCAACAAGCGGATAGACGTGCTAAAAAGCACGTTGTACACGGCGCTGGCCTCCGGGCTTATTTCGGTTGCTGTTGTGGGTTACAATCCTTACCTGGTCAACACCACGGAATTCGGACACCCTTTTTACCCATTGATGGGAAAAAAAACAGTAGATATTATGACACATAATCTTCCCAATGGTTTTGAGGGAAGAAATATGTTTGATAAGTTTTTCACTTCTCTTTTTGCGCGTACAGACAATGTAATGGTTGGAAACGGAAAAGAGGTAACCATGAAACTGCCGTTCAGCATTAATAAAACAGATGTTGTGGGTGCTTATCAGATTGATACCCGCATTGCTGGTTTCGGACCTTTATTCAGCGCTATTTTCATACTCAGTCACCTGTTGTTATTGATGCTGCTGATCGGACAACGTCCTGGATGGCACAGTCTGAAAAACTGGATTTATTTCCTCGGCGTAATTACGGTTTCCATCATCATCATACCTGAATCCTGGTGGGCAAGGTATACCCCTCAACTCTGGTGTGTGCCCTTAACCTTCCTCTTGATGACGGAACGTCTGGCCGACAAAAACAGATTTCGCTTTTTGAAAACTGCAATATATGTAATATTCCTCGTCAACATGAGTTTTACGCTGCTCGGCCTGAGGTTCAACTGGATGATGACCCGGATGATTGATGAGCAGATGCATACTTTGAAAGCAGCGAAACAGCCGATTACAGTAAACTGGGGAGCTTCAACCGCGAACCGCGTCAGATTCATGGAACTTGGAATTCCTTATGTAGTGAAAGAGATTGGCAATGATCCAAAGCGGGAAACCATCATTTGTTCTGATGCCGAATTCCTGATGCCCTGACATTTATATTAACCGTTTTAACCTGATGCAAAACACCCGAACAGAAAAAAAAGTCATCGCCGCATTTGACTTCGATGGCACCATCACCACCAGAGATACCTTACCGGTTTTTATATGGCATGCACAAAAAATGGGGAAATTGTTCCTCGGTACCCTTTCCATGATCCCCTCCTTGCTGATGTTCAAACTGAAGGTGATTCCAAATTACCATGCGAAGGAAAAGTTGTTCAAGACATTCTTTGCAGGTTTCAAGCTGGTTAAATTTGATGAACTCTCACAAAATTTCATCCCCACCATTGAACGGCTAATCAATCCAGAAGCCTTAAAAAAGATCAAATGGCACCAGGAAATGGGACACGAAGTGGTCATCATTAGTGCATCTGCGGAAAATTGGATCAAACCATGGGCCAGTAAACAATCCATCGATACCGTGTTGGCAACGCAGCTGGAGGTTGTTCAGGACACGATAACGGGAAAATTTTTGACTAAAAACTGTCATGGTGCGGAAAAAGTGAACCGCCTGCTCGCTCAATATCCTGACCGCAATGATTATGAGCTTTATGCCTATGGAGACAGCAACGGCGACACCGAACTGCTGGCACTCGCTGATCATGCCTTTTACCGCTCCTACTAGCTGTGAGCGCCTTACGTAAATTATGGCGCACCAACCTGTCAATACGCTAAAATACAAACGGGCTGCTGAAATCATTTTAGCAGCCCGTTTGGCTAACTTTTATTTGTATGTTGTTACAGGTTGCCTTTTTTGAGTTCTGCTACGGCATAATCGCAAGCCCTTGCCGTTAATGCCATATAGGTTAGTGATGGATTCTGACTTGCTGAAGAAGTCATGCAACTCCCATCTGTAATAAAGACGTTTTTGACGGCATGTATCTGGTTGTGCCCGTTCAATACAGAAGTCTTAGGGTCTCGTCCCATACGGACAGTTCCCATCTCATGTACTGTAGAACCACCTGGTTTTTTATAGTTGAACGAGTTGACACCTTTAAATCCTGCCCGCTCCAGAATTTCCGCTGACTGGCTTTTGATGTCATCCATCATCTTGTGCTCATTCTCCTCAAAAGAAAAATCGACCTTGATTAAGGGCTGCCCCCAGCTGTCTTTCAGTTGTTCATCGAGTGTGATCTTGTTATCATAATAAGGGAGACACTCCCCCCAACCAGCCATCCAGACCGTCCATGGTCCAGGAGTAGTCAGCTGTGCTTTGAAATCTTTTCCAAATCCACTGATGTTGTTCATCCGGTCACTCCACTCCTGCCGCTCACCATGGCCCTGTATGTTGTATCCCCGCTTGAATCCTAATTTTTCATCCGCACCGAGATTCCTGAACCGGGGGATTAGAAAACCACAGGGTCTTCTTCCTTTGTAATACTGATCCCGAAAGTCCTCATGGTATCCCGCTGCACCTGCCGAAGAGTGGTGATCCATCAGATTATGTCCGACCTGCTCGCTGTCATTCCCAAAACCATTCGGAAACCTGGACGACTTCGAGTTGAGCAGAATGCCTGCAGTAGCAATAGTAGAAGCATTCACAAAAACAATCTTTGCATGGAAATCGAACACTTCGTGCGTCAATTTATCGACCACCCTCACTCCCTTCGCTTTTTGTGATTGCTCGTCGTACAATAGCTCTGTAACAATGGAAAAAGGACGGAGCGTGAGGTTTCCAGTAGCCATTGCAGCTGGAATGGTCGAACTGTTACTGCTAAAATAACCACCAAAAGGACAACCTCTGTCACATAGATTTCTATTCTGACAAGGCCCGCGACTGTCCCATCCTCTGCTGAGGTTGGCCACCCTGGCTATGGTCAGCATCGCATAGGCCTCATTTTTCTTCATCTCATCCCTGAGGTGCCGTTCGATACAGTTGAGCTCCATTGGAGGCAAGAATGAACCATCGGGCAGCTGGCTCAGCTGCTCCCTGTTACCACTTACGCCAATGTGTTGTTCCACATAGCTGTACCAGGGCGCAATATCACGATAACGTATCGGCCAATCTACAGCCACTCCATCTTTAAGGTTCGCTTCAAAATCAAGATCACTCAGGCGGTAACACTGCCTTCCCCAAATTAGTGAACGACCACCAACCTGATAGCCCCGGTACCAATTGAAAGGTTTTTCCTGTATATATGGATGTTCTGTGTCACTCACATAAAAGTGTTTATTTCCGGGATTATAAATCTGCCCATGTACAGGATCTTTGGCCAGCTCCGCAACGGTATTGTTATAGCCAAGTTCAAAATCCCATGGGTTAAGGTTCGCTGTAGGATAATCCACCAAGTGTTTAACATCTCTTCCCCGCTCCAGCAACAGTGTTTTCAGCCCCTTCTTACACAGCTCCATCGCCGCCCAACCTCCGCTGATTCCAGAGCCGATTACGATAGCATCGTAGGTATCCATGTTTTTATTTTCTTCTGCTATATACATATGTTATTTGGTAGCCCAGGATTTTTGATTGGCCTGCAGCGGTACACAGGCCATAAAATTCCCCGGAATGTAATCGTAGGCAAGCCCTTGAGTAGCGCCGGGCTCAGACAAACAATAGCCCTCGACGGTGAGGTTTCTGAATTTGGTAAAAAAGCTCTGACCCCAGAGCCTCTTCTGAACCTTGTTCAGAAGCTCTGTGGAATATGCTGCATGATCTGAAAAGTATTGTACAACGCTTTCTTTTTGTGCCTGGCTGCATTTCAGGAACGACTGCTGATATTGATCGTTGGTATACTGCTCAAGATCTTCCAGCCCCCGCATGAAAATCTGCTGTTGTCTGGCGTGATTGCAGTTGAGTATCACTTTAATAATAAACTGATGCACAAAAGCATCTTTTGCTCCTGGTGTGTCCGTTCGGGGAATGATGACCTCCGCAAGCTCTGCGATTAAAGGCTCATACCCCTGTAGTGACTTTACATCTATAGGTTGATTGATGTCTAACCACTTGAAAAGGCTATAGGAAGCTGTCCCTAAAACGCCTACAGCAAGAATGCTTTTAATGTAGGTTCTTCTATTCAAAATATTTGATTAAAATCATTCTCCTGTGAATTAGTGAATACAAAATAACGATAATATTCTGAATATTATATCGCATTTGTAATGGCGAAATTCTTTTTTGCCTCCTTAATTTTGCACAGCTCCATAACTCAAAAGAGAATATTTCAATGGTTTGGGTATCAGTAAACTTAAAGATCAAAAAAAATGATGTTTCAACACAGAACGACCTGTTTAAAAGCTTAGTTTGTCATAATAAAGTCATATATAAAAATTCATCGATTAATGGCTGAGTAAGAAATTTTGGGAAAAACATTCCCCAATGCGTGGAATTAAAGTATTTAAACAGGGAATATTTACCATCACCAGTCTGCTTGATTTTCTATCTGATATTTTGTGTATAATAATTATTACAATTGCATAAGGAAACAAGGGAGACACAGGGATATGACATCAAAATCAATCAGAAACATCCAGAAGATTAACATTATTTGCTTATTGTTAGGTTTTATCATTCTGACTTCTTGTAAGAAGAGAGAAGTTTTACAACCGGAAAACATTATTGATGTTCCTGTAACTCCAGAGGAACCTGCAACTGACTCTACAGAGACTCCGGGTAGACCTGCAACTCCGACTACACCGGAACCTGAAAAACCAAGTGATCAGGTAGTATATGATTTAGGCACAGGATCAGGATCTCTTACTATTGATGGATCGACATTGAAGCTTGCTACAAATTCACTTATCAAAATCAAAGGCGGTACTTATACAACGCTGACCATTAAAAACTTAACAGGTACCGCAACAAAACCAATCAACATTAAAAACGATGGAAAAGTATTTATTACTAATGTTCTAAATACACAAAACATCACTAACGTCGTCATCGCTGGCGACAATAATCCGGAAATTCCTTACGGCTTTAACTTTAACAACATTTCATACCGTGCAATTGTCATGGCAGGTAAGATGAACGGTGTCACCTTGAAAAGCATGAGTTTTGTGAACGTGATTGACTATACGATTTATGGCGATAAAAGCAACGGAACATCCTTTCCTTATACCGGAACATCTGCCAGCAGAACAGAAGGTTTCAAAATCCTCAACTGTTTATTTGAAAACGCCGGAACTATCGTATTTGGTGGTCGTCTAGATAGAAACACAGGTGAAGATACAGGTCTGTTTAAAGACGTGGAGATTGCCAATAACATTTTCCAAAACTCCCCAAATGTTGGTCAGGTCTGCAATTTCTATAATGTTCAGGATTTTGACATTCACCACAACGTTGTGAATAACATCAATCAGAACAGAACCAATCACAATGGTGTCTTCTATATGGAAGGAAATGGAAAATTCCACCATAACAAGCTGACTAACTATCAGGGAAACTCTATCAGACTAAATCTTTACTCCAGAGGAAGCACTCCTGTAACTGTTGAAATCTATCATAATTTATGTTACAACACCTCTAAATATGGTGGTTTTGAACTTCAAATGTTTGATAAACAAATTTATCCGGGAAAAAGCACCTATGCTAACGCCAAAGTATACAACAACACTGTTGGAAAAATGAACACCTCTGAAGATTGGGAAGGTCAGATACTGGATCTGTACAATACAGGTGGTACATTGGAATATTACAATAACCTTGGCTTCGATCTTAAAACTGACAAGGGAGCCATTGGCAATATGATCAACAACATGAGCGATGTCAAAATCACTCAATACAATAACGTATACACCACTCAGGACAAAGCGATCAACAGCACATCCAGTTTCACTTCCAAAGTATCAGCAGCGGGAGCAGCAGGTTTTTAGACCTGCTGCTGCTTCAGACCTTTAGCTTTCCCTGGTTTCCCAACCATAACAGGAAAATATCTGTCCGTCACGTAAATCAGCGGAATACACAGGAATAACGTAACCACGGCTGTGAGAAAGCTCCAGAGGTTATTGCCATGAACCACTTCTATTGAAAATCCCATCCAAAAAGCAAATACATGAGTGATCAGGCTCATAAGCATAATGTGAAAAGCAATGATCACCAGCGTGTTTTTTGCGATGTACAATACCAATGAAACCGGACCAATAAGGAGCTCAATGATCCTGCAGAAACTTATGGCACAGATGATGCCAGAAAATGCGCCGATATAAAACAGTTTAAGGCTGTAATATACGTGTTGGTCCATATCCACATAATTACCATGCGTTGCGTAATACAAAACTGCAAATGAAGAGATGAAAACCGCAAGCAGCAGGGGAATAGACAACTGTACAAAGCGATCGATGTGGACTTTAAGCATATTACCAGCAGCATAAAAAAGTATGGCAACAATGGCCACATTGATGCTCCATGGCAATCTGAAATGGATAAATTTATGATCGAGTATCGCCAATATAAAAAAGCCGAACAAAATGACCACCTTTTTCCAACCCACAGCTTTTCTGAATGCCAGAAAATACATGTTTTCTAACACAAAAAGACAGATGATAAACCAGGAGGCTATAGAATGGATGAGGTAACCCTGGATACCATTCCCGTAAAAAATCCCTATAAACTGCTTGTAAAGAGGCTCTTTGGTATAATAATAGGGATCAAAATCTTTGAAAAAGATCAGCCACAACACATAAGTAACCAAGTTTAAAATCAGGTAAGGGATGAGCAATTGCCTCACGCGTGCCTTTAAAAATGCCTTGTAATTTTCATACTTCTTAAACGAAAACAAATAACCGGAAAGAAAGAAAAACAAAGGCAAATCAAAGCCCGATATAAAGTTGAACCAGCTTTTACTAAGGGTTTGGTGCGCGAAGATGACGAAAAAAATGGCGATAAATTTTGCGTAATCAATCCAAAGAATACGCTTGGGACGCTGATCAATGAGAGGAATAGAAGTCATCTTGCTTTGGTTAGAATTTACAAATGAACTAATGGCCTATAGAAATAACACCCAAGTAGTACAATTGTTAGAGAATGTTAAACCTTATTTCGTTTTATTTTCCGTTTTTTATTTTTTTAAACCATTCATGAGCGAGCTTATCAAGGCCGGCTTCGGTAAAATGCACGGCATTAAAACGATAATATGCAAGGTTTAAGGAATCGGTATTGGGGCCTTCTATCACATCATCACGCTCATTGATCAGTTCCATCTGAGCAGTAGTGATGCCGGTATCGATCCCCATCGGATGTTCATTGTCGTAAGGAAAATAACTCGTTACAGAACTGTAGAACGGTGCATCAAATCCCTGATCACGAATCACTTTGATCACTTGCTGCAGCCTGGCCTTATACTCTGCCTTCGTCGTGCCATCTACGTTATCTGTCTCTCCCTGATCCCAGAAAATATGCGTGAGTTTAATATGGTCCTTCTTCAGATAAGCAAGTGTTTCTTCGAGTTTTTTCCTGCACTTACCCTCCGCCCAGCACTGAACAGAGGTACTGCCGATACCGCAAGGCACAATGATGACATTTTTATACAGACCACTATCGATTACCAGATCGGCAACACGTGTCCACACACTGTTTCCGGCACCATCCGGTCCCAATAAAGGCTCCTGAGCCAGGTAAACATTACCTTTATAATAGTTATAAACCTGATGCCTGGATTTATAATCACCTTCGCCGTAGTTTGCAGAATTAGATTGCCCAAATGCCAGAAATACCATAGTTCCATCAGCAGGATGTGTAGCGATGCCTTTATCAAGCTTATCTCTAAATGACCAATGGTCTCTGATGTACTGTGCGTTGATCAAATATTCACGGTTTCTATTCGCTATAATACCGATAATCGAACCAACACCCAATACAAGGGTATATTTTAACCAGTTTTTCATATATACACTACGGTTACTACAACAAATTAAAACATTTTAACACACAAAGCAAATTCCTGACAATATAACCGTCCAGTATAGCTACTACACTGCCATTTTGAGTGTTTTCTTTACCAACAACACAACTTCATGGTAGCCGGAAACATACATGCTCCAAAAATTAAAATTATAATACCGGTTTAATGGCCGGTAAGTGATAAAAATAGCAACAACGGTGGGAAAAAACGAAGCAATAACGATAGAATAAAGAGAATGATAAATGGCAATACCAATCACTACGGCAATAAGATTTACAACCAGCATCACAATGATCTTATAAAAGTTGACTTTTGGCTGATCAATGACATCGAGTGCCAGGGCAAAAAAACGATCTGCCGGGTAAAGCACAGCCATGGCCATAAACAGCCTGAAGATATTGGGCGCCTCGTTATCGACATAATTTTTCCCCCCAAGGAGATGGATCACTGGCTCCGCAAAGATAAATGACAATATGGTTAGCGGGATAATGGCAATTGTCATCATCCCTACCAGCTTCTTCAGTGTTGCCATGACTTCGCCATGGTTCCCTTTATTGTAATCGGCAGAAAGGATAGACATTCCACTGGAGGCAAAACTCAGCAACGGGATTTCGATCACTTGCGTCAGTTTCCCTCCCAGATTATAAATAGCGAGATAGCCCGGTCCCAGCAGGAAGTTGATCACAAATGTATTTGTTACCCCAAAAAGGTTCGATCCAATGTTTGTTCCCATGCTATACTTTCCAAAATGAAACAATTCGTAAACCGTTGCCCGCTCAGCATACTTCAATGCAGGAAGACGGGTCCACCTAAGTACCAGCACCGCCACACTGGCAAATATATTGGAAATGACATAGGCCATGAGCACGGAATTTAGGGTGATTGCACCCATAAAGGCCAGCGCAAAGACTGAAAGTGTAAATGAGCCCTGCGTGAAAATCCGAAGCCATAAAAACCGGTCGAAACGTTTTTCTGCAAGGACGACACAATTGGCCATAAACGAAGGCAGTGTAATGATAGATACAATCGCAAAATACTTTAAAAATAAAGCCAGTCCCAGATCTTCGACATAACCCGCAATGAAATAGGTCGGAATATTGATGACCGCACAGCCACCGGTAATTAAAATACCAAGCAGCCAGGCTGAACCAGCGACTTTAAGTGCCCGCTCTTCTTCCGTCCCGGAATAAAACTTAACGAAAGTAATGGAAAGAAATCCCGATCTTAGGGTATCGATCAACCCGATGATGGCGAGAAAGAAAATATAGGTACCTATATCTTTGACCGACAGATTCCTGTACAGGATAGAAAGCGTTACCATGCCGAAAACAGCCATCATGCCATTCCCTATGAGGGATTGGAAGTGAATATTTCTAAACACTGAGAGCATTTTTTTTAGTTTATCTATCATTAACGGGAGTCATTTTTCATATTAAAACGGAAATTAACAATTTTCTTTTGCTTGTATTTAACGACTGAGGAAATTATCTTATTTAATTACAATTGTATAATTAGTATTAAACAAAAACTACCAATAACGCAAAACAGGTCAGGTTCTTTTGATAAAATTATATTTGAAACGTTTGAACTCTACCTTAATTCTGGACATGATGATGTTGTAAAAAGACCCGTCTTTTGAAAGCGTCCTTGCCCCGGTCCATGCACGTGCTTTGTTTGACCTTACCTGTCTGATTCTACCGTATTTCATAAGATCAAGGCACAATTGACCGTCTTCCCCTCTCCTGTTCTCCCTGATAAATCCAATCTTCAGTCCAAGTTCCTTCACATAGCCCATGCTGATCCCGAAAGTGTTAAAATAGGGCTGTTTAAAGTGCCGCACTTCGGCCATCATGTCTTTCAGTTTCTCCAACATATAAAGCTTCCACCTAGGAATCTCATCAGAGCCGATAAAAGAATACCGACCATAAACACAGACGACCTGGTCCTGTTTTAGCACCTTAATCATCTCATCCACCCAGCAGTTCGGATACAGACAGTCGGCATCGGCAGTCAGTATGTATTTACCACGCGCATTCTCCTGTCCCTTCTGCCTTGCCGGCCCCGCCCCTTGTGTGCTTTCATTAAACCCACGCACATGAAGCCTGTCGATGGTGTCCTGGGTATGGTCAGAAGAGTTATTGTTGACAACCACGATCTCAAAGGGAATCGTCGTCACCATTTTTGATAAACTGGCTACACAACGCAACACGTTAATTTCCTCGTTCCATGCAATGATCACCACAGTTACCGATGGTTCAGCATGCTGTACGCGATCCAGATCGTGGTTAACAGACACAAACACATCATCGTCAATATCTTCATACCGCTCATATGGAAATAAAAACTGATCTATCCACTCCGGGTTTTTAAGCAAGTTCATTTTTTGATGATTTAATAACTGGAATTCGGTACTATTCTATTTAAAAACAATTTAAGATAAGAATTGCCTTATCATTTACAAATTTACACACCTAAAAGGAGTTAAATTTTTTCCCAGACTGCGCTATCGAAATTATATTTTTTAACAACCCTGGCAGGATTCCCTACTGATACAGTGTAAGGCGGGATATCTTTAGTTACCACACTCCCGGCTCCTACGATCGCATGCTCGCCGATTGTCACTCCTGCCGTGATGACGCAATTCGCGCCAATCCAGACCTTGTCATTGATTAAAATCTGGTTCGTGACCGTCTTCTGCTCACTTGGCGGAACATCGATCAGCTCGTATCCATGATTTAATCCGGAAACGACAATATTTTGCGCCAGCATAACATGGTCGCCAATGATAACTGGTCCAATTACCGTACAGCCCAGACCAACGATGGACTTTTTACCAATATGTACGGCTCCCACACCATTGTTAATGGTCGCAAAGTCTTCCACCACGCTGTAATCGCCCAAACTAAAAGGGTTAAACGGAAATACGTCCATCCTGCTACTGTAACGAACAATAGTCCCTTTTCCCTTTTTATGTTTAAAAGGGTTTACCAGCAGGCGGATCCATAAACGTGGTCTGAAATCGTTGGTTGGAATCAGCAGCCAATGAGCTACTTTTTTCAGAAATGGGTTGGCTTTGATGCTGTTCGCTAGTGACATTAGGCTGATATATTTTTTACGTGATAAATGGCCTTATATAATTCGTTCACGCTATTCTCCCAGGAGTGGGAAAAAGCGACCTTTTTCCTGTAACTTATTCTCTCTTGAGTGTCTTCTTTCATCCCCTGCTCAATCATCGTTACAAAATCATCAGCTGAAGCCGCCAGATAGGTGCAGTCTTCGAAAATGCCGACAGCCTGTGTGAGGGTAGCGACAACTGGTTTTCCCATCGCCAGGTATTCATCAATCTTTCTTGGATAGTTCCCAATTGTGACTTGATTTACCAATTGCGGATTGATACAAACGTCAAAAGACTGAATGTAATTCGGCAGCTCCTTAGGTGGCTTACTCCCCAGGAAATGAATGTTAGGGATCTGATGTAGCCTGCTGCTCCTGAAGACATCATCTTCGGGACCAACCAGTACGACCTGCCAGTCAGGCCTGCGTTCAGCGAGCTGGGCGATCAGTTCAATGTCCAGACGGATACTTTGAAGTGCGCCTACGTAACCAATCTTTGGTCCTTTAAGTGCCATAATTTCCGGCACAGTGGTGATGTCAGCTGCCGTAAAAATCCCCAGATCACAACCCTGTCCGATATAAAATGACGCAGGATTATACTGACGGCAATAATCTGCCAGGTATGTGGAATTGGCAACACACAAGCTGCTCTTCCTAATCAGCTCCGGCTCTATCCGTTCTCCATGTTTTTTCCAGTAGTCTACTGCCAGCATGTAATCCCGTGAATAGTAAATACTCAGCTCGGGTGTGAGAAACTCCTGCAGATAGAAACTCTTGAACATATCGTTGTCATTGAATAACAGCACATCCCCGAAGCCAAGCACTGCCATTGCCTTTTTTATGGATTCTGCAAAAAACCTATTGTTTCGCTTATTAAAAAAATCAAAAATAGCAGCATTATTGATCCAGTTTACAGATTCAATCAGGACATCTGGATAGAGCGTCCATAGATTATCTTTCAAAAAAATCAGTCCTTCTTCTTTTCCGCTGATGATCCGCTTGCGCATCTTCACTTTTTCATCGTCACGACCTTTTATGGAGCTGATCCGGTCCAATGCTGAGTTGACATACAGTACCCTATTGTATTTAGACAATTCAAGTGCAATATCTTTACAATTACTCCCGATGCTCACGTCCCAAGGCTGCTGCCCGACAATAACAATATCCTTTCCTATGATTTTTTGATCCGCCACCACCGTCGTCTGAATTTTATGAATTGATATGATGTTTTGTTGCAATGGACCGTTTGTTCGCGGTCTTCGCATGTATGAGAGAAATTACCTGAAAAAAGATAAATTTCGGAATATTGATCAGGGATTTATAGATCCGCTGGTCTGTAGGATAACGGCTCAATGCGATCAGAAATCCTGCGATAAACAGACCAAATGCAGCAAGCCACAACAATGAATAATACGGAAGAATAAACAGGTTGATCACTCCGAATAGCAGCGAGAGCAACAAAAAGATAAATAATGGCGGACGCAATAAAATGAAGCCAAATAACAACTGATTGATGCTTCCCGACTTCAGTCCTCTCCACAAGATATCAAAACCGAAACCGAAATACCTGAACCAGGTATTGATCCATCGTGAGCGCTGGTTGACCAACTGATCAGCATGTGTCGTCTTTTCATCATAAACAACTGCATCTTTGGCAAAAGCAATTCTTTTATTTCTCTTCAGAATTTGGGCTTGTAAAACTTTATCAAAACCAGCACCGGTAAGGTCAAGCTGTTCAAAGCTCTCCCTGTACAACTTTGTGGTGAATGCCATTCCCGATCCCGACAACGTCGCTGACGATCCGAGAGCAAACAGTACCTCTCCGTCATAAAAATGATAATAAATATCCCTTGCGGCATCCAGACATGCAAATGTGGTATTCAGGTTTTTAGCAGCTCTGAGTCCCTGAACGGCCTCATACCCTTGGTCGAAGTAAATATTCAGCTCATTCAGGTATTCTGGCTCCACCAGGTTGTCACTATCAATGATCGTCAATAACTCATGCTCTCGCCTGAAATGAGCAATCGCGTAAAGGTGTGACCTGGTATTACTTGCGAGTATCTGTTCTGGTCTCAGCAGCACGACACGGTCGCTACTAAAATGCAAATCAGTAATATCACATTTGTCAGCAACTACATATACCAGATAGTTGTCATAGTTCAGTTTTAGCAGCGAGGCTACCACCGCCGGCAACAAAGTTGTCTGCTCAAAAGCAGTCACAATGATGGCGTAATCATGCGCCCCGGCATTGCTACCTGCAGGCTTGCGCTTTTTGACAAACAAATAGGCAATATACAGCAGGAATGCCAATACGAGATTGTAACCGATTAAAACCTGAATAAGATTCCATAAAAATAGCAACATAGGGATTGATAAATAAATTAAAGATACTAACTCAAATCTTCTTCTTTATTATACACTTTAGTATAATACTTCAGGCCTCTGATAAAACCATAAGCAAATGTAATCAGACCCGGAATAATAAAAATCTCAAAAGGCATATTCGTTTATTTTATCAGACTATAGCCTGAATTAACTGATTCTTAAATTTTTCCTTGGAGCAGACAGACGCTGGAGCAAACGCTCATTCTCCTCTGCCTCTTCCAGCTCGCTTTGTGCCTTTATAAGTTCCTCCTCTTTCAACTCGCGGTCAAACCTCGGTGAAAGGTAAATGAAAGCCCAGGACAGATAACACACCAATGAAGATGGCATCACATTGATGACCTCGTTTCCATAGCTACAGAAGAAAATCCCCACAGTAGCTGATAGCAGGGCAATCAACTTAAACTTCAGTTTTTCGTTTTGAGTAAGCCATACGATACGGCAACACTTTCCAAGAATATACATCAGCATGGTGAACCAAAGTGTAAGCCCTACGATTCCACACATCGCCCAGATCTTCACCCAATAACTGTCAGGCTGAATGACCGACAAAAATTTGTCTTTATTGTATTTTGAAAAGGCGCCAAGTACGCCGAGACCGCCTCCGAAAGGCCTGGTACTCATGTATTCCTTAAGTATACGCTGCGTGTTGAAACGAACGTTTAACGACGGGTCGGTAGGATCCAATGCTGTACGGAAACGATGTATATTGTAATTTCCACTTCCTATTGTCGTAAATTTCAATACGAAAAGAAACATGAGCATAAACACACCACCCGCGAAAAGGATCCTGTAATTTTTAGTCAGCAGCAATGCAAAAAAGGCACCGACTACCAGAGCGAACAATGCACCCCGCGTACCGGAGATCAGCATCGCATAAGTAAAGATCAGTCCAATCCCCAGCAATAGCATTTTCTTCCAGAAAGTTTTCGTCCCAAATGCAAGCACTACTGCAATTACCACAAACACGGCCTGAGAGGCACCGAACTGTCCGGCATCATAAAAAGAAAACACTCTGAGTTTCCCCCAGATCATGTGTGTCGCTCCCTGAGGACTGTTTAAAAACGCAACTTCTCCAGGTGTAAGCCCCACATGCAGCTGACGAACTCCATTTAATGCCGCCAATAAAGCAAGACCCAAAATCAGCTTGATAAAGAAATCAAGATCTTCCTTTTTATTAAAGATCACCATCGACAATGGGATCATCAGCACCGGGTAAAGCGCTTCACTTCTAATTTCCTGAAGCCAACCGCGAGGACTCGCTCCGGGGTTAATCACAAGTATAATGCTATAGATCAACCAAAGCAGAAACAATAGGTTCAGGTCTGTTCTGATGTAGGCCCAGGTTGCTTTCTTATAGTACAATAACGATGAAATCCAGGTCAGCAGCAGAAAAACCTCGATCCCAATCCCAAAAGGGTAACTTCCCAGTTCAAGCCCTAGAAAGCCCATTGTAAAACAATAGACAATCAGCGTCACAAAGCCTACCCTTGGATTCCTAAATAAGAAAATCAGGTAAACGATGGCTATACACCCAAAGATGAGCAGTAAGGGCCCCAAAATCGCCACCTTAAACGTAGCAAAACTGACAAACAGCGCTACCAGCAGCCCAAAAATAACAAACTTAAGCTTGGACTTCCGAAAGAAGAGATAATGGGAAATTTCCTGCATATGATCTTGTAGCTCTGCAACTAATTGTTGTTGAGCTCTGCCAGTTTTATTTTATTTAATACAAATCCCATAAACCCATCATTGTTTTTATGGCTGAAAATTACACTCTTGTCTTCATCTGTCAATGCCCTTCCCGACTCAAAAACGATGAAGTTCCGTTCGGTGAATGAAAGCCACTCCTTCGCAAGGTTAATCGTGCTCAGGCTATTGACATCAATAATAATGATATCAAATTGTTTCTTAAGAATGTCAAATCCCGAAGCAAGGTTCTTCTCATTCTGAATCTCAAGTAAAGATTTATGCTCTTCAATTTTATTCAGCCTGGTAATCAGGTCATCCACCTGAATTTCTCTTTTTGCCAGGAAAGTCTCAAAGTTCTGGCTTGTTGTCAGCTGTTTCGAACCCGACGCCACCTGCTGTGTCTTTTCATCGCCGGCAATCAGTAGTACTTTCTTACCAGTCATTGCAAATGCATAGGCAAGGTTCGAAGCCACGAATGTTTTTCCCTCCCCAGGCTCCAGACTAGTGATCCCTAAAATGCGACTATCATCCTGAGCCATCTCACTGGCGACTTCAAAACGGAGCGACCGTAGCAAATCCTTATGTACCCCGAAGTTTGTATTGTCTTCCGACTCATTCCAGATGGACTTGATATTTTTATCCAGTTCAGGAAGAAAATTGATGCTGCCCAAAACCTTAGACTTCGTAGCGGATGCAAGTTGCAATGCAGTGTAAATAGAGTTATCCATCAGGAACAATACAATCAGCACAGAAAGACAAATCACAAATGAAGCGACCCCCGAGCCTGCAACATAAATGATGGCCTTCGAAGACTCCGCCTTTCCTGGTAGACCAATCTGTGCGATCTGCAGTTTCATGCTGATGTTCTGTGCAGTCTGTGTTTCATTAAACCTGCCCAGTGCCTCCAGATAGTCTTTGGTCGCAACATCCGCATCACGCACATAATTCTGAATCCCTGCATCAAAAGGAACCATTGCATTGTATTTAGAACGTGCAGTGGCAAGCTCTCTGTCTATTGCCGACACACTGGCACTCAATTGGGCTACAGTGGTCTCCAGCTCATATTTTCGCTGTAACAGATTTTGTCTGGAAACCTGCGGATCTACCACATATTTATCAGAATTTCTGGATGTTAAAGCCACCTGAATTGCGGTCAGCGAATCTACTTTTTTCTTGTCGGCAAGTTTGAATCCACCATCAATATACCGTCTGTTTGCCAGCTCAATCTGATTTCTCACATTGAGGACCTCAGCATTGTCCGCAACCACATTTTTACCCATATTAGGATCAGCACTTCTCAATCGGGCATCAATCGCCCGAAGCGCACCTTGATTCGACTGGAGGTCCCTGATCACCTGGGCCTTTTTATCCTCGGCCTGCGTAATCTGCTGATAGACCATTTCAGATTGCTTGTCCAGATTGAGCACGCCATTTTTGGTTTTGAAATCTTTCAATGAAGCATTCTTCTGATCCATGTCCCTTTGTTTTACTTTCAACAAAGAGTCCAGTACCTGATTGCTCTGGTTCTGGTTATAATCTACATCCAGACCGAAGTTATTGATAAATTCAGTGGTTAAGGTATTCACCACGAAGGCAGATAAAAATGGATTGTCAGATGTATATTTTACATTGACAAAATCACTATTGTCCTGATGAGCGATCTCCAGGTCCTTATTCACCGACACATCATCATAGCCCATAGACGCGATGATATTGGCCAGCTGGTATTTAGTTTTACCCTCCGAAAACGGCGATACAGGTGCTTTTAACAATAACTGCTGGCGGAACTCCGCAATGACATTTTGTTTATCAGCTGCCGAAAGTGAATCTATTTTTTCACTATTTGGCTTGAAAGCCGCTTTAGGGTTTTCCAGATCATGAAGAATCAGATTATATGAAAGAATCGACATGATCTTTCTCATTTTCATCTTTTCGATGATGTTATTAAACTGGTTCGTGGTCTTAAACCAGTCCGAATTATCCTGAGTACCCGCAACCTGCTTCGATGGATCGATGATCCCCGTGGCAATCTTCGCTTCAGAACTATAAGTTTTAGGGAGCTTCCTGACAAGGAAGTATGTAACTGTAACCGCAATAAGTGGAACTATAATCAGTATCCACTTATAACGGTTTAATAATTTTAAAAAGGCTTTGATGTCCATTCTTGAATTTCTCTTTGCTAATATTTAACGCTATTTAACGTCTGAAAGTTTTGCACCTATAATCTCTTCCAAAGAATCTTTAGCAATCAGGAAATTTACTTCTGCCTGAATTTTACTGGTATTGGAATTGGCCAGCAGGATTCTTGTTGCATTGTAGGCATCAAGTGTAGCCTCTCCTTTTTCAAACCGGTACTTTGCAGTTTCAGAAATATTTTTGTTTTCCTGTGCAGTCTGTGTGCTGATTTTCAACTGGCTTTGAGTTTGCACATAGGCATAATACCTGCGTTTGACCTCTGTCGCCAAAAACATATCAAAATCCTGAGTCTGTAACTGCGCTACTTTATAATCTGCCTTGGCTTTCTTCACCACATAAGGTCTGGTCAGCAACGTTCCCAGGTTGACGTTTACACCAAACTGAAAACCATTTACCGAGTACGGGTTTTCAATATTGATCGCATCGTTCTGATCAGGTCTGTAGAAATACGATGCTGTAAAAATATCTAAGTAAGAAAGCTTAGCCATCGGAATCGCAATCTTTGCTGATTCTTCCTGTGCTACCGAAACCTTACGTTTAGGGTAGTACTCTTTGGCCATGCTAATGTATTTATCAAGCAAAGTAGGATTTAAATCAGTAAGTATCGTCTCCTGCGCAGATGCAGCGAAAGAAAGAAAGGTGATCAATAGACAGGTAAGCGTTGTTATTTTTTTCATTTTTTTGGTTATTATTTTCTTTGATAAGGTAAATTATACTTTTTCTTTTTGGATAAGGGCCGGGAAGGTTTTCAAAATGATGCTCAGATCAAACCAGATAGAGTAATTTTTAGCGTAAAAATTATCCAGCTTTTTGCGTTCAGTATCTGACATATCGCCCTTTCCACGTTTACTGATCTGCCATAACCCCGTCAGCCCTGAAGGCCCCAAAAAGCGAAGTGACCATTCATTTGAGGTCAGCATCTCCGCCTCATATAAAGGCAAAGGCCTGTTCCCAACGAGTGACATGTCACCTTTCAACACATTAATCAGCTGAGGCAACTCGTCCAGACTGGAATTACGAAGGAAATTACCCAATTTGGTAATTCTGGGATCGTTTTTAATTTTCACAAAGGCATTGGTGCCGCTGCCATCATCCGCGTACTGATTGAGTGCAGATAGGCTTTTAAGCTCTTTGTCGGCACCACTCTTCATGGACCTGAATTTATAAAAGTCGAAAATTTTGTATCCGGTACCCACCCGTTTACTCTTGTAAATGACCGGTCCTTTGGAATCCAGCTTAATCAGAATAGCAACAATTAACAGTATCGGTGATAACAATAAGAGAATAAATCCAGAAGACACAACATCAAATACCCTTTTTAAGGTAGGGATCTGATACTCCCGTTGTTTCTTAATGACCGATAACTGTTCAATATTTGGCTTGATCAGCTTAAATTTGATCAGAAAATTGAGTCTGTCCTTTAAATCCTCTACATTATAGGGGTAAAAATAAAGATCATGAATTTTTGCTTTAATGGCGCGATTTCTCAAACGTTTATCAGGCATGTGCCCAAGCAGTACAATAATCAGCCCGCTTGTCAGTGGATTATTTTTGATTTTCGCAATAATGGAAAATACCAGTTCCTCATCGTGCACCTCAATCATGATCACATCCGGAGTCGTGAATAACGAAAGAGAACTCAGATAGTCTTCCAGGTTAGAGGCGTCCCCTATATTGACGAGGTTATATTCCCTGGATAAACTCTCAGCTGATTCCGCTGACAGTTCCGCACCAGAATACACCAGTCTTATTCCTTTGTAATTGTAATCCATTTATTTATTAATAGGGTTTGATGTAGACTCCAAAATCTCAGCCATTTTTGATTTTAAACTTTCAGGATTGAATGGCTTAGGGAAAAATGCCTCCACACGGAAGGGAAAATTGGCAACGATACTATCCAGATTGTCTGCTGCCGATAAAATAATCACCGGAATATCCCGATAATAACCGCTGATCTTAATGCTCTTCAAAAAAGAACTCCCGTCAAAATGCGGCATGTGCAGATCTAAAATGATGATATCCGGAAAATTTCCGTCCTCCAGCCAAAGATGAGCCTTATAACCGCTTTCAGAAGCATGGATATCGTACTGCTTGGACAGGATAAAGTTCAGCAGCTTTAAAATGCTGGGCTCATCATCAACTATTAGTACCTGTTTTCTATCGAATGATGCACTTTCCATTTTTTATAGGTTGATATTTTTTAGGGTATATGTGTTTTGCGTATGCGCTGAAGTTTACTGTACTAAATTTATTATCTTTCAAATATATGTCAATAAAAACACAATTTATAGATCATTTTATAATAAAACTCTATTATATACGAGCCACTTAAAACAGTATTCTAAAGAAAGTAATTCCTTAAAATTGTCATGTTCTTTAAATCATTTTTCAAAAAAGAATACTTTAAGATAGGAATATAATCACCATATTATCAAGATATTCTGGCAAAAAACGTCAGAAGCATAATTATTTCTATAAAAAAGCAGAAATAATTAAAATCCCCTCATTCTGTGCCTGCTAAAATGCGACTGTAGTCATGTATTTTGGGGAATTGAATCCACTAACTGTCCCAGCTACACCTCATTCAATTTAAAACGCCAGTTTTAACGACCATAATATTCCCACATAAATGGAAGTACCCCTTCAGTCATTCTTACCAAAAAAGGAACTGGGATTTTACGATCCACATCCTCGGGAATGATAAACTGTGTCTGTGATCCCGCAATATATTCTTTTGCCTCCCCTTCTAATTTTACAAGACTCTTCAAACGGTAAGGAATGTGATTCTCTTCAAAACGGATGCGGTTACTGGCTGAAGCACCGAAATCTACATCAACCGGTCCTGATGAGGTCTTAAGAGATTTTATCTGATAGTTGATGGTACTGGTTAAAATCATATTGAAGATTACCATTGGTGCATTAAACATCAGATTTCCAATAATTAACAGGTAAATAAAACGTCTGAAATAAATGAACCTATTCTTCAACGCCAGCTCCGCACAAATTAGAAGAATAATAGGCAATGCCCATAATTGCGGAACATACCTCGCCCACCAGGACTCCGGCATCACCACAACAGCAACCACAATCAGTAGAAATAACAGCATCATGTTCCTGAAAAAGGCATCTTTTATTCCCTTAAAACAGAGCAACAGTAACAATGCGAAAGAAAATATCACAATTCCACTGAACCAGGGACCAAATCCGCCAAGCCTTGCATCCACCATCGGTGCATAACAGATGTCAGTCTTGTTAAATGTAAACGGAATCTTATACTGCGGCCTGTAAATACTGTTTGGATAAATGTTGTCCGTCCTGGAAAATGTTGCAGTAATGAAACGTTCTAATCCGGATTTGTGCTCAAAACCTGTTGGCAGGTTCAGCTCGTAAATGATATCCACCTTATCCTTACCCATCAAAGGATACAATGGATGTTTAAAATTTACCGTGTTGGTAATGTAGGGATTAAAGCCGATGACAATAGCGAGTATGCCAGCTCCCAGAGACCAGAAAAAAAGTTTCCTGGTAATGAGATAATCCTTACGGAACAGTAACCAAATCAGAAAACCTCCAATGAAAACTGCAAGATAGAGTATCGCTGTAAACTTAAGGTTGACAAGTACTACAATAAGGATTCCCAGTAACAGCAGGTATTTGAATTCTGCTTTTCTAATGATATATATACAGCAAATGACAAGGCAAAGAATCAATGCCCCCAAAGGTCCATCGACATAATAACTCAGCAATTGATTGATCACAATAGGATTACAGGCCAACAATCCACTAATAAATAGTGACTTCCTGAAAGACAGGGCTCGAAAGTTTAACAATAGCGAAGACGTAAACAGGAAACTACTGACCCAAATCCAGATGTTAATGGCTTTCCCTGTTTCTATATTACCAAATGTACAATAGAATGCCGCCTGTACCGTCTCCATTCCTTTGGCATAATGATTTACCCATATCGCCTGATTAACACTGTCCGGCAAATATTCCCAGTAGGGATTCCAGCCACGCTTCATCTGGATCATCGCCTCCATATGATACGCCTGTCCATCAAAAGAAGTATCGTAGAAATATCCTCCCACAAGTATTGAAAGAATAATGATAAGAAAAGACAAACCACAAACGGTCAAAAAATGAGCTTGTCCTCCATCCTCGCTACGAAAAACAAGATAATGCAGACCAACAGCCAGAACGGTAGCCAGAGGTAGCTGCCAGCCCCCCATCCCGCCATGCAGAAAGAAAGTTAATGAAGAGATAAAAAGCGTAAGCGTGATGATAGAAATCAGTAGAAAACCCGTCTGAAAAAAAATCCCCGAGAGATTGCTAATTTTTTTTGAATCCATTTTAACTATATATGCCACCCGATTTTCAAAAATAATGCCTGAATATATTTCATTTCGTCATTTGATATACGGCTTCTATCACTTTCCGGTCTTCCTGCTCGTCAAATTTTCGCGCAAAAAGATCTTCAGACTGTTTCAACGCTTCCAGATCTTGCATCGTCAGCAACTTCGGGTGTGAAGCATGATCTTCCCAGCTGGTATAACGATAATTGTTATTTACGATCTCAAGGGGGCCATTTAACAAAACGGTCTGCAGCCAAATTTCATCTGCGCAATAAGTATTTTTAAAGGACTTTAAAAAAGCTGGCTTTTCCTTCAGGAAATTCATCAGGTACTGCATGGCTTCCCTATTCAGGTTCACCCAATTCCAGCCCCCATAGAACTCAATGTCGAAACGTTTCCTGCGAAAGCCATATTTTCGTTGCAACCGCTGTATAAAAGAGAACGCCTTTCTTTTCAGTATATCAACCCCAGTATTAAAATCAAGGCCAAAATAATAATCAATCCGGTCAAATCCACCATTCTGACCTGCCCATGCTTTTTTGGGGAGGCTTTCACTATTCACGAAGCTCCGGGTCAGGTTGTTTTCCATGAAATTTTTAATAAAAATGTTGCTCTTGACGGGCAGATCCAGTCCGCTGATCAGCATATAATAGTCGTAGTCCTTTTTAAATGAAGTGTTAAACAATTCCAGCGTGGCCAGAATCTGATGGTAGCTGCCCCAGTTCACAATATGGCGTTTGACCATAAAGACATTCGGATCGTTTTTGAATAGTGACTCATCAAGCTCCCACTTCGCATCAGCATGGATGTAAACGTCGAAGTCCTCACTTAAGCGATTGACCAGCTGCTGGAGTTGCCAGACATTTTTATGTGCGAGTATAAGAACCGCTGCCTTCATTGAATTGATTTTGATTGAGGTGTAATTTAATGAATAATTATCAATCGTCTTTAATGCAAAATCATGCCATTTTACGGCCCGTATATGTGATAATCGTCTACTAAGATAGAGATTTAAAGATATTGTTATATATTAGTAACAATCAAATTTTGAATCAATAATGATAAAATTACACATCAAAGCACTACACATCCTGTTGGCGCTCCCGCTCTGCGTCTCAATGGGTTGTAATAAGGATCTCAGCCCAAACCATATAGAACGCGCAAAGGTCCAGAACATCAAGATGAACGACATGTTCGGCATCAATGCTTTTGAGTGGGATTTCCTGCAAAATCCAAATGACCTGAAGGATGTCGACAATATCTATGAGCCTAATCTGGCACTGATCAAATCATTTACACAGGTCAGGCATTACCTGGACTGGGAAAAAATTGAGGACAAACAAAATGACTACACCTTTAACCCAACTCACCGTGGTGGCTGGAACCTGGACCTGGTTTACACCAGGGCGAAAAAGGAAAATATACTGATGCTTGTATGCATAAAGAATGTGCCGGACTGGCTGTACAATACCTACCCTACACAGGAACGCAACAATGAAATTGCTCCGATCGCCTACAAAGCAGATCGGCAGAAACCGGCATCTTACCTTGCCCTTGGCAAAGCAGCATTTCAGTTTGCCGCAAGATATGGAAGTAATAAAACCATCGATTCATCACTGGTTAAAGTCAATTCTGTACCGAGATGGAATGGTGACCGGGTCAATACCGTGAAAATCGGAATGGACCTTGTCAAATATGTCGAGTGCAGTAACGAACCAGACAAATGGTGGAGGGGAAAAGCAGCAGAAATGACACCTATGGAATATGCTGCAAACTTGTCGGCTTTCTATGATGGTCATAAAGGAACGCTGGGCAAAAATGTAGGTATAAAAACCGCAGACACTAGTATAAAGGTAGTGTTGGGTGGTCTAGCCAAAGCAGACCTTAACTATATCAAAGCAATGGTACAATGGTGTAAGGACAATCGTGGGTTGAACAAGGATGGAAGTGTAAACCTATGTTTTGACGTGATCAATTATCATCTTTATTCTAATGATAACACCGGCTGGTTCAAAAAATTTGTCAATAAGAAAAGAGGTGTTGCTCCTGAACTTAATGTGATGGGCGATGTTGCCGATGAGTTTGTAGACTATGCTGCTACGCTGGCACCTGCCTCCAGAAAAATTGAGGTCTGGACCACTGAATCTGGATATGACTTACAGCCAACAAGTGTACAACGCGCCATTCCGATCGGAGACAAACCTGTGGAAGTCGTTCAGGCCGATTGGATCCTACGCTCTGCTTTGTTATATGCCAGACATGGGGTGAGCAGGAACTTCTTCTACCAGCTGTTTGACACAGATGCACCAGGAACCAGTTCCGGAGGTCCGTTTGGTACCTCAGGATTCGTAACACATGATGGAAAAAGACCGGTTGCCCATTACCTTACTCAAATCAGCAAATTTATGGGCAACTACACCTATTACGGTAGCATGAATTCGGATCCTATCGTAGACATTTACAAGCTTGGAAAAAAAGAAATGTTTGTGCTGACGGTGCCTGATGAGGTTGATAGAAAGGAAGAAGTAGAACTGGACCTGAAGAGAGCAAAAGTCGCCCTGGTCTACACCTTAAGACCGAATTCGGACGACTTTGAAATGAAAACAATTCCTACTGATAAGGGCAAAGTAATCATAACAGCTACGGAAACGCCACAATTTGTGCAGGGAATCTAAATTATCAAGATGAGTTATTTCAATGGAGATGGCTCATCTTTTATTTTTCGGTTGATCCGGTAAGACACCTGAAAAAGAAATGCCACAATGATCACCGCACCAAAAAATAAATACGACTGCAACACATTCCAGCGCGAGTCAGCCAAGGATTTCACTGCCTCGAAATATTGCGAAGCAAGCAAAAACCCAAACCCAAACAGCAATAGTGCAAACTTCTTATCCTCATTGTAATAACACGCGTAAGGCGAAAGAATAATGAATATCGGAAACAGGATGCCATAATGATGCTCCCATGCAATTGGAGAAGCAATAGTAGTGCATAGAATGACTAAACAAAAATCAATGATATGCGGATATTTCGTGGTGTAATTCCAGAATAAGCTGACCAACATAATTGTGGCGGAAGAAATCACAGTAATAAAATAAACCACATCCGAGTATGGCGGAAATTTACCATCCCAATCCAGAATCAGACCATTGAAAGTGAAACGGTTTACCAATCCGTTTATGGACTGATTTGGATAATAGGTCTCCCCGTGATGTGAAAGGTAAGAAAGCACCTCCAGATACTGCAGGTTATTTTTGAAACCATAGAACCCAATAGAGATCGCAGAAAAAATGCCCAGTACAAACATTCCTGCAAAAAACATTTTCCATTGTTTCCTGATCAATCCCCATAGAAAAAGGACACCAAGCTGGGGTTTTACTACGCAGATTAAACCAATCAATATCCCGGCCATCATGCGTCTGTTGTACTGCCAGCACAAAATAGAAAGTACAGTAAGAAATGTAAGTATGGTCTGGATCTGTCCAAGATAATAGGAACGGAGCAGTGGGTAGAACAAAAGCATCAGGGCAAAAACCAGTACATAAAGTGCAACTGTAGTAAAACGTGAGGCAATCTGCAATTTCTCAAACCTTTGTTCATGAAGTACCAGTGTCAGTATCTTTGCAGACACAAGTCCGGTACCGATTACGGATATGCGCGAAACCAAATCAAGTAGATTTGCTATACCGTAGTACGACCATCCAAATAACCGATTTGGAATGTCGAACAACAGCAAACTACTTAGAGGATATTGAAACTTTAACTTGATGGCAAACATTGCTTCATAAACAGAGTCCATGGGATGTTTCCTTAAATAGGTCAGTGCTTCTGTCATGGCTGTCCAGGAGTCACCCTGTCCGGATTTCTCATTACCATTTAAAAACTTACCCAGGTAAAACAGCACATTTGGGTTCATTCCCATTGAGCTCAGCAGCAAAGAGATGCACACACTGGATATCAAAACAAAAATGAACCACTTTGCCAATCCGTTTTTTCTTAATCTGTCTATGAATGTGAGTGTACGCTGATACATGAGTTGTTTGATTGAGTTTAAGAAAGCGTTATTTTATATTAAAATTAAATGACCTGAGCTCCGCCGGGAATACCATCAACATCTGGCGTTGCATTCCCATAGAAATCAAAACTGTTTTCAAATCATCATCAAGCGAATTATATAAAGATGCTACAACATTTCTTCTATGGCCGGACATTCTACAACAAATCATAGAATGCAAAACTCCCGACACTGAATAAATTGAGCCGAGGATCAATAAAAAGAAAAAATAATTGGCTTTCATTCCCCTTTGTGATTTCAATTGCCCTGATGAAAAAATCAGGCCAACATCACAGCCGCAAACATACCATAATACTTGCAGTTTTAATAATCGTTTTCTAAATAGTCCAAACGACGTTATACCACTTAAAATCAATTTACAAACGCGTGTTACCCGACCATGACTCTTTACACAGCTCCCGTTTCACTAAGGTATTCCCGTGGTGAGATTTCCCCATTATGTAGTTAAAAATAACTATCAACTTATTCATTATGAATGAAATGAACCTCCACAGAAACAGATTGCAAAAAAAACCAGCAGAACCTGCTGGTCATTTATAAAGAATTATCAATTTTCTTGGTTGAAGATTACTTGATGTTGATGTTAAACGACTTCACACGAACCTCTCCTGCGGAGCAGTTGCTCAACTCATTTGAGATAATCCTTCCGTAAGAGTCAATCACCATCAGACGGATATTTTGATTCTCTTTTGAAATCAATTGAGTTTTCAGATCGAAGTCACTTGAATAGTAGAATGCAATGTCATTGCTTCCTTCTTTCACATTCGTCGCAAAATCTTTGCTTTGAACATTGTACTTTATTTCACAATTGTTGCACTCTACCCTTAGCACGCCTTCTTTCTTCAAAATGGCATTTGAGAGGTTATCGTAAGAGCTATCTTTTTTACAGCTCGAAAAACAAACAACAGATAATAAAAGTAAAGTGACAATTGTTTTCATTTTGGGTATGATTTCGATTTACCTATTGAAAAAACCAGACCAGAATCTGATCAGCGCATGGCCATTCATAGTGCATGGACATAAAAACTCCGTTCAAGACCAAATAAGACACTTTTTTAAGCACACATCTTACAAAAAAACAAAATCATTGTCGTGCCAGAAACCAATTTATGATCAGGCATCGTAGCACATTTTCCCCAATTTGCATGAGCTCCACAATCAACATGTGGAATTCCCCAATGCATTCCCCATAAAAAAAGCGGACACCAATGGCATCCGCTTCTGCTTTTTACGGCGTATAGCTTCTTAATTTTTAGGCTGAACCCTACCCGATTTACGGTCTTGTCCTCTACCGATCACATAACCGGTACCTGCACCGACAACACCTCCGATAATCGCACCTCTTCCTTTTTTCTTATCGATCAATAGCCCGCCGATAGCGCCTGCACCGGCACCGATTGCAGCGCCTTTAGCAGCCTGACTCCAACCTTTCTTTTTGGTAGTGGTCGCTTCTGTTGCACCGCCACTATTTGCCGCGGATGCAGCCGCTGCTTCGTTACGCTCAGACAAAAGTAACATGCGTTTTTCTTCTCTTATTTTCTCTTCTTTTGCAACTGCAATCTTTTGTTGCTCAGCTCTGTTAAAACTATCCAATTTTAAACTATCTCTTACTGCAGCAGCAGCTTCTTGTTTAATTCTGGCTTCTTCCTTTGCATTATTACCACATGCAGCCAATACTACAGTTAATGCAATCATTGAAAATATCTTTTTCATAACCTATCTTTTTTGTGTATATACCCTATCAAGTAAAAATAATGCCAGAATCATTATTTATCCATCAACGGAGAGTGTCCGGGAGCCACCGTTGAGTCATGGCTGTCATCCTCACCATCGGGATTTCCAGTCACCCTGTCGTTGTCATTATTTAACGGTTTTTCCCCTTCAGACCACTTTGAGGAGCCATCTGCATCCAAACCCAGGTTCTCTTCTTCAGGCTCAGGATAGTTAACTTTTTCCTGTTTTTCCTGTCCTTCGACCAATACCTGTTTTTTTTCAAATTCGTTATCTCTGTTTTCCATAAGCAGTAATGATGTCTGTTAATTACTTCACAACAATGTTACAGCGAATAGGTTTGTCTGGCCCGACCGGAACGTTAAAATGTAACACATTGAATAATATTATGAGTTAAATTTTAAAATTTTGATATCAAAATCCAATTCATTATTTTCACATCGAAATATATATCATAATAATATGCGTACAACAGGAAAAGTTAAATGGTTTAATTCTGCGAAAGGATTTGGATTTATAACTCCGGAAAACGGGGGCAAAGATATTTTCGTACACTTTTCAGCTATTGCAGGAGATTCCTTCAGAGAATTAAATGAAGGTGATAGCGTGGAATTCGAATTGAATGATGGAAAAAAAGGACCTGAAGCAGCAAATGTAACTGTTCTTTAAACACTAAATCGTTTAGTTAAAAAGGGGTATGTTAAGACATTTCCCTTTTTTTATGAAAAAACTAATCTCCTAATCGCAATCTCCATAACTACTCCTAAATTGCCAGAAGAAACAAATAAAAAAACAAGGTCATTTGATCACAGTAGCGGCATCAGCATTCTCGGCTGCGGATGGTTTGGCCTTTCACTAGCCTCAGCCTTGGTCAAGACAGGTTATCGGGTATCCGGCTCTACAACTAGTCCCGACAAATTAAAATTAATGGAAGCGGCACATATCAATGCTTTTTTCGTCAACTTTCAACAGGAAGAGTCCAGCTACGATCCGCTCTTTTTTGGTCAGGAGGTGCTACTGATCAACATCCCCCCCAAACGCAGCAGCGGAGAGCAGGACAGCTTTCTTCCAAAAATCACACAAATTGCTGGTGCAGCGGTAAAGCATGGCGTAAAACAAATCATCTTTATCAGCTCCACCGCAGTGTACGGTGATCATAATGAAAAGATAACAGAGGCTTCGCCACTGCGACCTGATACGGCTTCCGGCAAGGCCATGGCGGATACTGAGCAATACCTGATTCACCATCCTGCATTTACAACTACCATCATCAGGTTTGCCGGCCTGGTAGGCCCAGGCAGAAACCCGGGAAGGTTCTTTAGTGGAAAATCCGGCATCGCCAATGGCCAGGCCCCCGTTAATCTCGTCCACCTCGACGACTGTATAGGAGTTGTCAAACGCATCATCGAAAGAAAAGCTTTCGGCAACATCTATAATGTCTGCTGTCCACACCATCCGCAGCGACAAGAGTTTTATACCAAAGCGGCCATACGAAGCCAACTCCCTGCCCCTGCTTTCACAGACGAATTGCTGAAATGGAAAATCGTGGAAAGCACCAATGTTCCGTTATTTTTGGACTATAGTTACAAGACTTCAAGTTGGAATATGCCATACGAGGTATAAGAAATCATAAAAAAAAGCAGTTCATTTTTTTAAAATGACATATATTGCCAAATTAAGGACGACAAACAACTATGAAACTGACCATTTGGGGAGCAGCAAGACAGGTAACCGGGAGTATGCATCTGCTGCAATTAAAAGACTACAATATTCTGATTGATTGCGGTCTTGATTATGAAAAGGAAACTTATCAGGAAGAGAATCAATATTTTCCTTTCGACCCGGCCGATTTAGACGTTGTCATACTTACACATGCACACATTGACCACTCCGGCAACCTGCCGACGCTTGTGCGCATGGGTTTTCAAGGCCAGATTCTTTGTACTCCACCAACGGCAGACCTTAGTGAATTACTCCTACTGGACTCCGTAAACATCTTTCTCAGCAAACAGCAAAAACGATCCAAAGGAAAAAACCGCAGTTCAGGCCCGAAGCCTCTGTACCTCCAAAAACACGTGATGGATACAGTGGAACGTTTTGTAACCGTCGGCTTTCATAAGCAATTTAGAATAAATGATCAGGTAACGTTATGTTTCATTCCTGTGGGTCACCTCCTCGGAGCCGCAGCCATCGTGCTGACCATCAATGATGAGGGCCGGGAGAAAAAAATTGCATTTACCGGTGACATCGGAAGGAAGAATTACCCTGTGCTCGTAGATCCTGAAGTCATCCCCGAAGTGGACTTCCTGGTCTGTGAATCGACGTATGGTGGTAAATTTCACTCCAAACTCGAAACCCTCGAGCAAAAACTTGTACAGACCATCAATGAAGCCTGCGTCAAATTCCCCGGCAGACTGATCATCCCCGCCTTTAGCATCGGAAGAACACAGGCGCTGGTATATGCACTGAACCAAATTTTCAGTAAAGGCTTGCTCCCACCGGTAAAAATATTCGTCGACAGCCCCCTTGCAGAATTTGCCACAGATGTTTACCGCAGGCACCACGATCTGCTCAATGAGGATGCAAAAGCATTCTATCGCAGCAAAGGTGATGAGTTTGATTTTGACGAGCTCTCCTACGTCCAGGATAAAAAAGAAAGTATGTCTGTATCCAATTACCATGAGCCTTGCATCATCATCTCTTCGGCGGGAATGCTTGAAGGCGGCAGGATTCAGGACCACCTGTATTACAACATACAAAACTACTACTGCACCATTCTTTTCATTGGCTACTGTGCTAAAGGTACGCTAGGGCATCGTCTGTTACGCGGCGATCCGATCATCAGGCTCCGTAACAGGGACCTTATGGTATATGCCACTATTCAGCAGACGGATCTGCTCAGCGGCCACGGTGATCATGAGGACCTCATGAACACCGTACAACAACAGAAAGTTGAAAATACGCGCATTTTCCTGGTTCATGGCGAGCCCAAAAGTATGCAAAGCCTCTCTGATGCGCTGACAGAAGCCCGATACCGGGTTGATGTACCCGAAAAAGGAGAAGTTTTCGAGCTTTAAAATTAAGGTCGTTTAACTAAAATGTAGCAAATACTATACAAAAATTCGATTCTTTAACTGAGCGTATCAATTTTATTCAAATTTCTTAACGTCACGGTAACATTCTGATTACTAATAGATTCAAAACTCATTTTCTCAACAGATCAGCCTTTGGCAGGATTATTACAACCTGAGGAATAATTCAGTGTGATGCTGAAGTTTACATCTAACAAGAAAACAAAATGAAATCTAACATTACAAAAACAGCAATGATTGTATCTCTGGTGGGATTATCATCGCATTTATTTGCTCAGGACATGTCTTCTGATACCACTAAACGTTTTGATAAGAAAAGCTTCCGTACCTGGTCAATCGGTTTAAATGGGGGTATGCTTACTCATTACACTCCATTCAACAACAGATCAAACGGCGACTTCTATACGCCTACTGAAAGCTGGGGTTACGGTGCATATGTTAAAAAGCAAATCGTTCCGGGATTTGGTATCCAGGCAGATTTCCTTGCTGGTAAGGTAAGAGGAATGAGAGCTAATAATTACCCTGGTACTCAAGCACAGCTTGATCAGACTGGCTTTACTACATCCATAGACTGGTCAGCAGCTTTAAGTGCAAACTTTACCATTGCTAACCTGAGCTTAAACCAGAAAAAGAACATCCTTTCTCCGTATGCAACAATAGGTGCTGGTTACATGTCTTCAGGTGCAACACTGAGAACTGAAGCGGGTGCTCCTGCAATTGCCAATGCAACAAATCAGGGATTCCATGAAAACTGGTTCGTACCGGTTGGTGCAGGTTTTAAACTGGGCATTTCCAATGGTGTAAACATCGACCTTGGTTATAACGTAAACTTTGTTAAAGGTAAAAACTTCGATGGCGTGAGTGGTGCAGCCAACGACAGGTTCTCTTATGCTCATGCTGGTGTAGAGATTGCCCTTGGTAAAAAAGGTGCCCCTCAATTACAAAACTTCAGCCCTATCGCTGCTCTTCGTGAGCAAAGTGCCGCTGAAAGTGCTGAGCTGAGAAGAGCATTGTCTACTGAAGAGCAAAACAGATTGAGAGATCAGGAACAATACGCCAAAGATATGGGTGATGATGATGGCGATGGTGTAGCAAACAAATTTGACAAATGCCCAGGAACACCTGCAAATACTCAGGTTGATGGTGCCGGATGTCCATTGAAAACTCCAAGACCTATCGTTACTGAAAAAGTAATCGTTACCGAAGCCGACCGTCGTGTAGTTGATGAAGCGATCAAAAACTTAGAGTTTGACTTAGGTAAAGCAACTATCCGTTCTACTTCATTCAATACATTGAACAGAGTGGCAGCTTTATTAGTAGAGAAAAACTTCAGCCTTAAACTGGCAGGTCATACTGACAACACTGGTTCTATGGCACTTAACCTTCGCTTGTCGAAAGAAAGAGCTGAATCTGTAAAAGCTTACCTGGTATCTCAGGGTGTGAATGCATCAAGAGTGGAAGCTACAGGTTACGGACCAAACCAACCAATTGCAACCAACAAAACTGCAGCTGGTCGTCAACAAAACCGTAGGGTAGAATTTACATTGTACTAGTCATTGTAAAATCCATAAAAAAAGCTTCCTGAAATATTTCAGGAAGCTTTTTTTATTTCCAAAATCCAGTTATCCAACCTTTTCCTTAGGCACGAAGATCAACGAAGCAATAACCGATAGGATCAGCACCCCTCCCACAATCGACAATGACAAAGGTGATGAAATGTGATAAATCGGTGCGATCACCATCTTTACACCAATAAAGGTCAGGATAATTGCCAATCCGTATTTCAACAGGCTAAACATGTGAATGAAATTGGCTAACAGGAAGTACAATGCCCGCAGACCGAGAATAGCAAAGATATTGGAAGTATAAAGAATAAGCGGATCATCTGGCGCAATGGCAAAAATGGCCGGAATGGAATCCACAGCAAACAGTAGATCGGTAAATTCAATTACTGCAACCACCACCAGCAATGGAGTTGCGATCTTGACACCATTTTCTATCGTAAAAAACTTACCGCCGTCAAATTCTTTACTCACCTTGAAGAATTTATAAACCAAACGTGCACCGGCACTCTTGCTGAAATCCTTCTCCTCCTCATCATCGTCATCTCCTGTACCAGACTTGATTCCTGCGTAAATCAGGAATAAACCGAAAATCAACAACACTACATTGATGCGGACCATGTGCCCGAAAAGCTCCATTTCCGGAAGATAAGTCAGGTTGATTAAACCGACGCCAGCAAAGATAAAAATGGCGCGGAAAAGCAATGCCCCAATGATTCCCCAGAAAAGTACTTTGTGATGCAGTTCCTTGGGTACCTTGAAAAATCCAAAAACAAGGATAAATACAAATAAGTTATCTACTGAAAGTGCTTTCTCAATCCAGTAGGCCGACTGAAACTGTGTAAATTTCTCAAAACCTGAAGTCAGGTAAACGACCCCACTGAAAGCCATTGACAGCGTAATCCATACAATGGACCATATTGCGGCCTCCTTGCTCGACACGGCATGCACCTTTTTATTGAAAACACCAAGATCCAGAAGCAGCATCACTACTACCAGCACTGCAAAACCGATGATCACACCGGGATGATTAATCATACTATTGTTGTCCATATTTTTTTAATTGAGGGGTGTTGATGTCATGATAAAAATGCTAAAAAAGATCTGTTTTCAGCATGGCTTTTAAAATATTCGCCTGTACATCGAAATTGTTGAGATGGTCCAGGAAATTAATGTCAGAGATTTTGATATAGTTGTCATCCAGTAAGTCAATGATTTCAATGGGAATAAAGGTCTTCATTGCTGCAGCACTGCTCTCCAGCCGGTCATTCTTATAGGCCAGCTCCTGGATCATCCGCTCCTTTTCAGAACCCTGATTTGAAATGTCTATATCTTTGATGACTTCCATGTCGCAGAAAAGAAAAAGGTTCCTGCTCGGAAAAAACAGAAAATGACGGTCGATATCCAGAAACTTGTAAACTTCAACAATGAGCTGCCCCGATTTCAGGCCGACAAAAAAAGCAGTCCTGAAGTCGTACTTGCATAACATCCCCATCAGCTTTTTATGAATACTGGCATGAACGTCTATATACATTTCCTTCACATCGTAATCCGTAAGCGCACTGAGCTGCTGCGTACTAATGGGGAAAAAGAAGTCCTTGGAGAACCTCGAACTGAAAGAATTGATATTTTTTGAAAAAGGAAACTCCTCACTATGGTCAGACAACACCTGAAAAATCTTCCTCAGGCTCTGGTTGATCTTAAGTGACTGCTTTTGTTGGTCAAGCTGGTAGTTTTTTGTCGTATATACCGTGTCGCTCATCCGTTCCATCAGCTCCTTATTGAGCTGTATCTCGTCATAGAGCAAGGTTACATTCTTCTCATTATTCTTCTTGATCTTTCTCAGCAGCTCAATCACACTGGCACTGAACTGAACATGAAACAGCTCAAGCTTGTCAATATCAAGCTCCTCATTCTGCTCAAACAACTGATGGATCACCTGGCTTCGTAAATAAATTTTATACACAGACTCCTGCTCAAAAAAAGCAGAGAGCAGCTGTAACTTGCTGATCTCTGCACGGGAATCCCTTAAAATATTTACACGTCGTTCATCCATTGATTAAATTTAATTTACGCGGGTAACATTCTTCTTTAGCTCTGTCTCTAAAGTTTTCAATTCCCCGTCAAGAACCCTGCGGCTCTGTGCACCGTCCTCATGGATCTTCTTCACCTCATTCAGCGTTTCAATCAGCGATTGTGTAGTGCGTTTTAGTGTATCCAGTGAAACTACAGTTTTCTCATTCTCCTTCGCCACGTCAATGCTGTTCTGTTTCAGCATCTCCGCATTCTTCTGCAGGATCGTGTTGGTGGTATCAGAGATTTTCTTCTGCATCTCCACATTTGCTTTCTGACGCTGCAGGGCAACAGCGATGGTCAGCTGGTTCTTCCATACCGGAATCGTCGTCGACACGATAGACTGTGCTTTCTCCGCGATCGAAGTATTGTTGTTCTGCACAACCCTGATCTGCGCAAGCGACTGCAGCATAATGAAGCGGACAATTTTCATGTCTGCCAGCCGTTTGTCCAGCCTGCTCACGAAATCGCGAAGGTCGGCAATCTCATAATCCTGATAGTCTGCAGGACGTCCTTCCATCTCCGCCAGCTGTATACTCAGCTCATTGTACTTCAGCTGACCGGAAATGATCAGGTCTTCCATCTGCTGTATGTATCCCACGTTACTGTCAAACATGGTCTGCAGGGAACTGTTGTCCTTAATGGAATTCAAACGGCCCGCTTTAATCTTATTGGTGATCTTGTCAATGTTGTTGACCACTACATCATACTTCTGAAACAGCTTCTTAACATCCACCACCAGGTTTTTAAGAAATGGGATCCTGGAGATGAAAGACTTAAATCCACTCTGCTCCAACTCCCCAACATCAATATAATTCAGCTCTGTCAGCAATTCATTGATCAGCCCGCCAACCTCACCGCTATTGTAAGTGCGTACAGAAGACAAAAAGTCGTTGCTGTATTTCTCCATGGAATTCTGTGCCTCTACTCCGTAGTTTAGGATAGAGTTCACATCGGATGGCTGCAGCGACTTGTTAATGTCCTGATATTTTGCCTGTTCTTCCGGTGTAATCGTTGTCAGGTCAACATTGCCGTCCTTATCCAGTTTCACCGGTGTCAAAGCAGAAGTATTATTAGGGTTCGTTTCCATAGTCGTTAATTGATTGTCCGCGATACTTGCTTATAAGTAATTCTGAGTAACTGTTTTCACTGTCTCTTCCAGTTTTTTATCTTTCGTAGGCTCACCTATGGCGTTAAATTTCCACTCCCCGTTACGCTTGTAGAAAACGCCCATGACCATTGATACATGTCCGCCGAAATTCGCATCATTGGCAATATCATATTTCGCAAACACCTCGTTCACACGCTTTGGCGTACCTTCGTAAATTCTGATCGAAGCAAAAGGAATGGTACCGAAATCATGTCCGCGGAAACTGTTCAGCACAAAAGCCACATAGCTAACCGCAGGGTTTAACCTGGAAAAATCAAGTGTAATCACCTCATTGTCCAGACCGTCGTCTCCACCCATATCGCCGGTAAGGTCATCACCACTGTGTTTTACGGCGCCGTCTTTGGAACCAAGATTACCGAAATAAACTACCTCCGTCAATTGTTTTGACTCATTATAGAGGGCACAGCTGCCATCAAGGTCTACCGCCTCCTTGGATTTACCAAGTCCGAAAAGTCCCTTTTTCTCTATTGCACCCCAGTTGATGCCTACACAGATGCTCTGCAATTTGCTGCCATTTGTCTTTTCCAGACTGATGCGCTGTCCTTTTTGAAGATTAATTGCCATATCTTATTGGTATTTATTTAAATAATCCTGTAAACCACCCTTCATTCCCATGCCTACGGCCTCAAACTTCCATTTCCCTTCACGTTTGTAGATTCTTCCGAATTCCACAGCAGTTTCAATGGAAAAATCTTCCTCTAATTCATATTTCAGCACCACTTCGTTGGTTACACTATCAAATATACGTACAAATGAGTTTCTCACCTGACCGAAATTTTGTCTTCTGCTCTCCGCATCGTGGATGGTCACAACAATACAGATTTCATTTACCCTGCCGTCCACCTTAGTCAGGTCGACCTTGATTTGCTCATCATCGCCATCACCATCACCAGTAAGGTTGTCACCTGTATGTTCTACCGCCCCGTCCGGAGATACGAGGTTGTTGTAAAAAATCAAATTCTCATCAGAAACCAGTTTTTTCTGATCGTTAAGCATAAACACAGAAGCATCCAGATCGAACGATGTACCAGTAGTGGAACTGTTGGTATCCCAACCTAAACCAATTGTAAATTTCGGAGCATCAATGTTTTCTCTCTGCCCTTTTTGCAAGTTAATGGCCATATTATATTAATTTATATTTTTTTGTATTAATGTTATTCTTGATAAAATTCAAATTTTCCCTATAAGACTCAATCGTATGGTAACTGTTACCCAACGACAGGTCATAAAGTTGGTTGATAAAGGCATCATCCTGACGCTCAATGAAAATAGAAAAACTCTCAAAATCGCAATTCAGGATATATTTTACAATCCTGGTGTTGATGCAGAAGTGATTGCTTTTAATGACTTCCTCCAAATCAAAAATCGATTTAACACTATAGTAGTTCAAATGGTTTTCGATATTCGGATGGATGTCGCCGTTGACAAGTTCGGCAAAATAAAGCATATGAATCTGATTTTTCAGTCCATATTCCTTTACCATTTTTAAGATCATGCGCTCATGGCTCCCGGTAATCTTGATGTCGTCCAGAAACAAGAGTGTTTTTCCAGCGATAAAATCTTTGTCGATGTGAAAAGAGTCATTACCGATCAGCATCATCCGCGCTTCCGCAGACAGCTCCCCGTAGTCTTCCTTATAAGTAATGGTGCGGTGCACCTTGGCCTCCTGTACGGCGTGCCCGCCATTGTCTACCAACCACCGGTTCAGGCGGTATACAAAATGGTCTTTCATGGCGAATGTTGCGGTAGGAATGAAACAGTAAGGACTGGAAATGACCACAATCTGATCGGCAATCATGTTCTCCGTCAGGAAGTTTTCAATAAAGCCATCGGCAAGGGCCTGCCCGAAATGGCGCGCAACATTGGCATCGCCAAACTTAAAACGGCTGTAATCGTCAGCCTTGAAGCCGAAATTCACAGTATCGTGAATTTTGTGTAAAGAATAGGTGTAAGGAATCATGATAGTAGATGTGAGATGGTTAAATGATTAGAGTTGATCAGCAGACTCTGTATGCCGACCGCCTTCGCGCCGGCAACATCAGCTACTGGATTGTCCCCTATATGTATAATTTCATTCAATTGAAGTTTCGGATGTCTTACCTGGTCAATGCCCTTCAACATCAGACGGAAAAAATCAGCACTGGGTTTAGACAAGCGGAACTCATCTGAATATAACTGGAAATCTATCCAGCGATCCAGTTCCAAATGCCCCAGTACTTTTCTTAGGGTGCCACCCCGGATAAATCCAGTGTTGCTCAGGATATTTACCGTACAATCATACCTTTCCCGAAGCGATTTCAACACAATCAAACTTTCCGGAGCGTAAAGGAGTGGCATATTAGATAGTAACAATTGCTCCATCTTCAGGTACAGCTCCTCAAGATCGACATCATTGAAAGTATTGGAAAAATCATTGATCATGCTGATCACCATCAGGTACATTTCATCAGCATCCACATTCTTCCCCGTCTTCTCATTGATGGCGTTCACCATCAGGTCTACCTGCCTGAAGATCAGTGCAACTTCGTCGACCGACTTACTGAGGCTGTTGTAGTGTCGATGAAAATACAGGGTCCTTTCCATCTTAAATGTTGGATTGGACCTGATCAGGGTTAACCATAGGTCAAAGGAGTAGTGTCGGTAAAAGGGCATCTTCAGTATAATAAATTTCTAATCAACATTTGGATAAAATACCCTAATGATACAAATTAAATGATATATACCGAAATAAAATTAATGACCCAAAGCTCATTCACATGAGAATGTTACAAGCCACTATCGCAACTTGTCCAGCGGAATTCTTTTTTGTTGTGCCTGACTTTTATACTTACTTGGTGAAAATCCCGTTATAGCTTTAAACTGAGTGGATAAATGTGCACTGCTGCTGTAGCCCATTTTAAAAGCGATCTCGTTCAGGTTCAGCTCTCCGTATTCTAGTAGCTCCTTCACCTTTTCTACCTTCTGATGGATGATGTATTTCTCAATGGTCATGCCTTCGCTTTCCGAAAACAACCTGCTGAGGTAGGCATGATCCTTCTGCAATCTCGAGGCTACCAGCAACAGTAAACTCTGCTTCAGTTCATTCAGATCCGTGTGGTGCACCAACTCAATGACCTTATTCTTGATTTGCTCAATCAGCTGGTCCTTATCTTTGTCTATCAGCTCAAATCCAAGGGAACTGAAAGTTGAAGCAATCTGCTGCAATGCTACCATGTCCGGTTCCGGTTTTAGCGCTACACTGCCCAAGGCAATATCCTGAACCTGGAACCCCAGTTGTTCCAACTGCTGACGCACCACCATAATGCAGCGGTCACAAACCATATTCTTTACATATAACACCATATCCATCAGCAAAATTAAGGCATCGACATTGATTCCTCTTAAAAAAAACGCATAATACTTACAAAATTCCGCAAAGGAAACTGATCATGAATCATTTTACATTATGAACATATTATTCAACCCGCATCGCCGAAGCAGATGCTTATATTTGCAACCTTCAATCATGACAAAACAAAAATACTTCCTGCTTATCCTTCTTTTAGGATCGCTTACTGCCCTTGGTCCTTTCTCTATAGACATGTACCTGCCAGGTTTTCCGGCCATCGCCAAAGATCTCCATACTACTGTACTTAAAGTATCACTGTCGCTGACGACTTACTTCATCGGTATCTCTGCAGGACAGCTGCTGTATGGCCCCCTTCTGGACCGCTTTGGAAGAAAAAAACCACTATATATCGGACTCATCGTGTATATCCTTGCCTCCGCAGGCTGTGTATTCGCGAAATCTCTGGACGCTCTGGTCGCCTTGCGTTTCCTGCAGGCCATTGGCAGCTGTGCTGCGGCAGTAGCATCTATTGCCATGGTACGGGACCTTTTTCCGGTTAAAGACAGTGCCAAAGTATTCGCACTGCTGATGCTGGTAGTTGGTGTTTCTCCTATGGTCGCACCCACCATCGGCGGTTATGTTACCGTCATCATGGGCTGGAATGCTGTATTTATCATCCTGATGGGACTCGGCTTGTTTAACCTCATTGCCAGCTGGTTGTGGCTGCCCGACAGTCATCAGCCGGATACTTCCATCTCACTGAAACCACTCCCCATCCTGCAGAACTTCTTTTCCGTACTCAGGGTGCCCCAGTTTTATACCTACGCCTTTGCGGGTGCCATGTCGTTCTCAGGCCTTTTCGCCTACATCTCCGGCTCCCCGCTCGTGTTCATCGATCTCTATCAGGTGAAAGAAGAAACCTACGGATGGATCTTTGCGCTCCTTTCCGTCGGCCTGATCGGCTCCAGCCAGGTCAACAGCTTTATGCTCCGGAGGTATAAAAGTGAGCAGCTCGTATTCGCAGCAATGATCATGCAGACCATCATCACCTTAATCTTTCTTACAGGCAGTATCTATGGCTGGTTTGGACTAAATGCAACTGTAGTTTTACTTTTCCTCTTCCTTTGCTGCCTCGGCTTTACTAACCCCAATACCTCTGCCCTGTCTCTTGCGCCTTTCAGCAAAAATGCCGGCAGTGCCTCCGCCCTCATGGGAGCGGTACAGATGGGTCTTGGTGCACTGGCCTCCTTTGGCGTAAGCATGTTTGAGCTGAAATCGCCGGTACCCATGGTGTCCATCATGACGGGAACCACTATTGCCGCGCTCCTTATCCTCAGCGTCGGCAGGCGTAAAATAAAAGACAAAGTAGAGGTTGTCGCCGGTGAAGCTGCTGCCGTGATCCATTAAGCGCTTCCTGATTATTTTTTTCTAAAGACGTAGGGGTAACAGCTGTCTTTGTTGTCTCATTCTAAAATCAACAGAATGAACACCAGAAACCCCGTACAACAAATAGGAAAAATGATCGGCATGATGGCCTTCAGCTTATCACCACTTTTCATCCCGATAGACAGTCAGGCCCAGAATAAATTTCCAGGAAAGATACATTTCGGACTGGTCTATCCCATCAGCACCAACGGCGCCCATGCTCCCTTAGACACCAACAACCTCTCCCTGCATCTGCTTGCTGGTGTCTCGGCCTCCGAACAGGGAGCCGCCTTCGCCGGACTGGCAAATATAGTCAGACATGACAGTCGCGGCCCTCAGTTTGCCGGGCTGGCCAATGTCAACTGCGGCAACCTTGATGGTGTGCAGTTCTCGGGGTTCATAAACACTGCAAAAACTGTCACAGGTGCACAGTTCGCGGGCTTCATGAATGCTGCCGCTGCACTGAATGGATCACAGGTTGCCGGCTTCATGAACTATGCGAGCCGAAAGGTAGGGGTATCACAAATTGCCGGCTTTATGAACAAAGCTGCAGATGTGGATGGTGCACAGGTCGCCGGTTTCATCAACATTGCCGGAAAGGTCAAAGGTGCTCAGATAGCAGGTTTCATCAACATCGCCGACAGCAGTGACTACCCCATCGGAATCATCAATATCATCAAAAATGGCGAGAAATCCATCGGCATCAGCCTCGATGAAAACCTGACCACCATGCTGTCCTTCCGTTCTGGTGGCAAGAAGTTATATGGCATCCTTGGCCTGGGCTATAACTTCAGAAATGACAAAGAGGTATACGCTATGGAAGCGGGCCTCGGTGCACACTTTTTTCAAAGTAACACCTTCAGATTAAATACCGAAGCAATTGCCGGAAGCATAGACAGCTTCAAGTCCGGCGACTACTTCAAGTCGTCCCTGAAAATCCTCCCTGCACTGCGGATCGGCAGGATCGAACTTTTTGGAGGCCCCTCACTGAACTTCATCAGCACCAATACACAGGAAGGCCGAGAACTGTATTCCCATTTCATCAAGACCTGGCAAAATAACCATGGCGGCGACTTCAAAGCGCTGTACCTTGGATATGGTGCAGGAATACAGCTGCTGTTTTAATAAAAAAACCAGCAGGAATAGCTAATGTTATCTCTAACCCTCAATTCAAAAAACATGTCATTACACCCCTCATTCTGGCAGCACGTGGTCGCCGTATTTCAGATCAGAAATACCCAACCGGATTCAGACAATTGTTACTTCCCCACAGCTCCTGCAGCAACATCAGCCGACAGGATTTCTGCAAAAGACAGGACAAAGGACAAAAAAATTAAACGAAAGAAACTGCTGAAACCAATATATTTGACCTAAACTAATGTTATTGAAAGTCAGTACCCAGCCCCTTGTTGAATATGACGATCAGTCATTTGAGCAGCTCTTCAAAGCGCACTATAAATCCCTCCATGCCTATGCTCTGGTCATACTCAGGGACAGTGACCTGGCAGAGGAGATCGTGCAGGGCATGTTTTTGAAATTCTGGGAGAAGAGAGCCCTTTTGAATGTGAAAACTTCCGTCAAAGCCTACCTCTACAGATGTATCTATAACGATGCCCTGAACCACCTCAAACATGAAAGAATAAAATTGAAACACCAGCAATTTACCCATCAGACCATGAACAGCAGTCATGAACCCGCCTCATCAAAAGTAGAGCTCAGCGAACTTCAGCTCAAACTCAGTGAAGCCCTCAGAACGCTTCCGGAACAATGCAGGACAATTTTTCAAATGAGCAGGTTCGAAGAACTGAAATACAGGGAAATCGCCGATCAGCTGGGCCTCTCGGTAAAGACCGTGGAAAACCAGATGGGAAAGGCACTAAGAATCCTGCGTGTCAGGCTGGCCGACTTTATCGTGCTCCTCATCATTGCCACACTTTATTTCAACAACCTGATTAAATAAACCATGACTGACGAACTATTGATCAAATACCTGCTCCAGGAAACTAACGAAGCAGAACGGCAAAGGGTCAGCGCCTGGTTATCTTCAGATCCCGCCAACACTGCGCATTTTCTAAAATTCAAAAAGATATGGGAAGCCAGTAAACAGCTGGCAGCAGAAAGTACCGTTGATGAAACAGCCGCCTGGATGGCATTCAAAGCGAAAGCAGACCAACGTCAACACAGTAAATCATCGCTGAGTCCCAGGAAAAACCATTACCTGATTTTCAAGATCGCCGCAGTTTCCCTATTGGCCATTGGTGCATGGTCTGTGTATCAGGTGGTCAGCAACAACACCTATATTGACATGCATGCCGATGGCAATATTGCTTCGAACACACTTCCCGATGGCTCGGTACTTACCCTAAACAAAGGCACAAGCCTGAAATATGCCAGCGACTTCAGAAATGAAAGAACGGTGCATCTCGATTCAGGAGATGTATTTTTTAATGTTGCCAAGGATCGTACGCATCCATTTGTGATCCGGCTTACCGATCTCAGTGTTACCGTTGTCGGAACTTCCTTTAACATCAGACACCATCGGCAGGAAACAGAAATCAATGTTGAATCTGGCATTGTGGAGGTGCAACGGGGTGATGAAATCCTGAGGTTGCAAAAAAGCGAACACCTCTCCCTGGCCAGTCCTGAAGCTAAACTGCAGAAAAAGAAAAACACCGACCAGTTGTACAATTATTACCACAGTCGCCTTTTCATTGCCAGAAACACTCCCCTGCCGAAACTCATCGCTACGCTGAATGATGCTTACCGCAGTAGCATTGTACTGGAAGCTGGACTGGAACACCTTACCTTTAGCAGTACCCTCAAGGCGGATAACCTGGAAGAAAACCTTAGTATCATCTGCGATGCATTAAATCTCCAGCGCTCCGGTAACGGGCAGCAGATTTATTTGTCCAATAAAAAGCCATGAAATTCAGAACACTGCTGCTCTTCCTGCTGATTCAACACTACTGCTCGGCACAATCTGCTGACCTTTATCGCGAAAACCTCTCCAAAAGGGTAAGCCTGGATGCCAGGGGGGTACCATTGAGCGCCGTACTTGACCAGATCAGTCAGGCAGGCGACTTTTTCTTTGCCTACAATGGAGAACTCTTCCGCCAGGATAGCCTGGTGACCATCAATATCAGAAACCTGCCCGTCAGGGATGTCCTTGACAGGTTGTTTCAGGGCATGGTGGATTATAGGGAACATGCAGATTACATCATCCTTCGGTATGCAGCCCTTCACCTGACCATCGTTCCTGACTACATCAGGACAACGGAAAAAGTGTACCTGATTGGTGGCCAGATCAGGGACATACAGACGGGTAAAGGAATCAGCCAGGCTACCATTTACGAAAAACGGCTGCTACAGTCCACACTTACCGACGAAAATGGATATTTCATGATGCGCTTTAAAGGCAAACATGAGGAAATCATCCTTACTGCCAGCAAAGAACGGTATAGGGACACTGCATTGATCTTTCTCTCCAACATTGACATCAAGCCACAAAGTTATGATGATCCGGATAAGGAAAAAGGAAGTATGTTCTCCAATGCCATCGAGAAACTAGGTGTGGGCCGTTTTTTCATTTCTTCAAAACAACGCATACAAAATCTGAATATCCCTAACTTCCTGGCCAATACGCCATTTCAGACTTCCTTCACTCCTGGGCTCAGCTCACATGGGATGATGAGCTCCAGCGTCATCAATAAGTTCTCTCTAAATGTCCTTGGCGGTTATACCGCCGGTATTAACGGACTGGAGATGGCAGGATTATTCAACCTTACCAAGGGGGACGTCGATAAGGTGCAGGTGGCCGGTTTATTCAATACGGTTGGCGGTCGGGTCAGGGGCCTGCAGCTGGCAGGACTGATCAATGAAGTCAATACTGATGTCAACGGCTTGCAGGCAGCAGGAATCCTGAATATCGCAGGACGCAACAGTCGCGGTATACAAGTCGCCGGGATTTCCAATGCCACACTTCAGCGGCTGGATGGCTTTCAGATCGCAGGCATCATCAATATGGATAAAACGACCCACGGCGCCCAGGTGGCCGGTATCGGCAACATCAGTACCGACTGTATGAATGGTGTTCAAATTGCCGGGATTTTCAATTATGCCAGGCAGGTCAAAGGATTCCAGATGGCCCTCGTCAATGTGGCAGATTCTTCCTCTGGCGTAAACCTGGGGCTGCTCAACCTTGTTCGCCATGGATATCATAAAATCAGTCTGTACAGCAACGAGGTCATCAATACCAATATTTCGATAAAAACAGGAAATGCAAAACTCTACAGCATATTGTTTGTTGGCAAACACTGGTCTTCAGACGCCAGGGCAGAAACTTTCGGACTGGGTTTTGGCCACGACTTCATCTTCAACAACAGCTTTACCATAGGTGCAGAAACTACTGCACAGTACCTCTACCTTGGCAACTGGAACGATACCAACATCCTGCAGCGCTTTCATGCGAACATTCAGGTGAAGGTTGGCAAAGGGCTGACACTCTTTGGTGGCCCTGCTTATGCCTATTATAATAGCAATGCCGCTGAAGGTTCCAATGGAAAAAACTACAAACAACAGGTGGGTCCGGGGAAACACCAGAGCTTCAGCGGCAACAACAAGGGCTGGCTGGGCTGGTCGGCAGGAATTACGCTGATGTAGAACCCTCGGGAAGCAGCCGCTTCAGCAAGGTACGCACACCTGCAACAGCATTTTCAGCAATGGGGATGATGCCCGACCTGTTACGAACTTCAGGTATGCGCGGGTCAATGATATATTTGGGACAATGTCTGGGCACAAAGTCGATGAGTCCGGCAGCAGGATATACCGCGAGCGAGCTTCCAATGAGCACAAATACCTCCGCTTCAGCACAAATGCGCGCAGCCTCCTCAATCATCGGGACGGCTTCACCAAACCAGACCACATGCGCTCGCAGCTGCGAACCCAGTTCACAATACTCCCCCATCCTAAGCTCCCAGCCTTCAATCGGATAGGTCAGCGCCGGATTGAGGTCCGACTGGGATCTTGTGATGATCCCATGAAGATGAATGACCGATGAAGAGCCTCCTCGCTCATGCAGGTCATCTATATTCTGTGTGATCACCGTCACCTCATATTGGGACTCCAGCTTAGCGATTCCACGATGTGCGTCATTTGGCTCCGCTTCCAGGACCTGCTTACGCCGTTCATTATAAAAGGTTTGTACCAGGGCAGGATTGCGCCCCCATGCTTCTGGTGTCGCCACATCGTAAACATTGTAACCCTCCCACAGACCGTCAGCATCTCTGAATGTTTTCAACCCACTTTCAGCACTGATTCCCGCTCCGGTAAGCACCACCATCTTTTTCTTTACTGTTTCTTTCATTTGACGTTCTTAAAATAAAAAATACCCTGACATAAAAAAGGCCGCCTTGATGAGGCAGCCTGACAAATATCTTAAGTGATACTATGCAACACTACGAACCATTTTCAGATATGGATACCTCGCTTTCAGGAACTCGAAAGCACCGAACATCACCGCTCCATAGATTAACGTTCCATACAGAAACTTCAGCTCAAATGGAATTGCATTGACCAGGCACAACCAGAATCCGGCTAAGGTATGCGGATACATGGTTCCACTATACCATACCGCAAAATCAGTGACAATCCAATGGATCAGTACAATCGCCAGCGTTGCTCCAAGCAAACGCGTGACGTTTACACTTTTCAACATCACCCTTGACACCAATACCATCAGGACAAAAGCAACATAGGTCCAGTACCATCCAGGATAAAACAATCCGAATTCCTTGTAAACTGTCAGCCCCAAAAACAGGTCACTCAACACGAGCATCAGCAATGGAAAACCAAACGCTTTCAGATTGCTGTTGAAATAAGCCCCACCGAACAAAGCCATCGCGCCCACTGCAGAGAAATTAGCGATCTCTTTAAACTGATCAGAAAACGGCGCTGCAACACGGATGATGCTGACAAAAAGGATCATGATCAGCAGTACCAGTGTACTTGGATTGAATTTACGTTCAGACATGTTATTATAATTATGGTGCAAAGTTATATTTTTTCCATCGCATTAAAAAGTGGAAGGCAATCACAAACAAAAGTCATGAACTTCGCCCTCCACTTGTTAACAGTTTAAACGGTTTTGTTCGGTTCACCAATGCCGGTTAGGGCACCATACTTAAATCTGCAACACCGTTTACTTCTGTCGACAACTCTCCCAACCAACCCATATTTGCCTGGATACCGGTCTGGATTTTCACAAAATCGATGCTGCTCAACACCACCTTATTTCCATTCTGATCAACAGCGTCAGCAATGTCAATGCGGTCGCCGCCATTGGTATTGTCCGCGTAACCATACGCAAAAGGTGTACTGGTGATATTGTTCGGATTGGTCCTGTTGATATTCCCTGAAGGTAAGAGAGATCCTGTAAGGGTATACGTATTTCCGGTCACCCAGGCAGGGAAATAACTTTGCTTGTGAAAGGTATTTGTCGCCACCACTCCTGTATTGCCATTACTGTCTTTCCAGGGGATCGGATCGGTGTCCGGCGTTGGCCTGGTGTAAGTCACCGAATAGTTGCGCTGATAACCGGTTTTATTAAACTCACTGCCGGCAATTTCATACCAGGTATCATCGGGTTTTCCATTTCCATTTTCATCTTTCATTACCCATACAATTCCGGGTTCAGCAAAGGTGGCGAAGGCGTTATTATAGATGATAAGGTCAGCGGTCTCCGCACGGTTGAGGACAGCATGGTTAAAGCCCAGCACAATATAACCTCCCCAGGCGCCCAGCGTAACCATACCTGTTTTACCCAGGATGCTCCCAGCACTTGCAAAATTTCCTGGCGCCTTATTGATAAACTGTCCTGGGCCGGGGTGATATTCAAAAAGTTTGTTTACATACCTGTCATTCTGCGAGTTCTCTTCTACCATCACCGCACCTACATTGACCGTGTAAACATATTCAAATTTGCCGTCCCTGTTTGTTGCAGTATAGGCGATCTTGTAAATGCCCGAACTGACAGGCACAAATTTGAGCGTGTCCGTGGCATCACTTACATCATCATTGATTTTCCATTCCTGGGTATAGACCTGGCCGTCGGCACTTTTGGCCGTTAACGTCAGCAATTCACCCATTTTCACGTTTAGCTGCTGGTCGGTAAGGCCCATCGTCACCTGCGGCAGCTGTTTGTCTTTTTTACAGGCCTGCAACAGGCTCATTACAAGTGCCCCAAGCAGGACACAATTTTTAAAGTTCATCTGTGTTATTATTTAAAGAGGTAATTGTAGACGATATTTTTTGGCCCCAAGCCTGCAGAAAAGGAATATTTTACTTTTCCTTCAGCAGAAAATACATACACCCGACCATTTCCAGCAAAATTGACCGCATCAGAAACCAACACGTCGTTGTTCAGGGTGTTTATGCCCACATAATATGGATTTTCGAGCACTGTGGCATCAGTAACAAATGCGCTGGCAACCTGCCCTGTTGCCATGTTCAGTGTGTTTAGCTTGTAATCCGGATATCCTCCAATTGCAAAGCCACGGCTGCCTATTACGTTAATAAAAGATAAATCAGCTTCGTTACCATCACCGGTTTTCGTATCTGACACACTGTTGACCTTCTGAACTGAAGCTGGAATATTGAAATAATCACCAGATACCAGTACCAGCAATTCTCCATTCGCCGTTGCAGAAATTCTTGTAGGGTTTACGCCAACTTCAATGTCCTTAATTTTACTGAAGGTACTCAGGTTAAGTACAGAAACGGCGTTATCCACAGCGTCTGGAACGTCATCACGATGAGAATTGGTGACATATAGTTTTTCATTCACAACAGCAAGGCCCTCAAGGGCACCGCCTGTTGCCACCCTAGCCTCAATCGTCAGACCAGCAGTATCGATGCGACTGATGTAACCGTCGTAGCTGGATACATAAGCCTTGTTTTTATGAAAGGCAATAAAACGTGGCCTGAAAGAGCTGGTCCCATCGGAAAAAGGGATCCGTTTGATTGATTTCCCGGTAGCGATGCTAATTACCTCCACATAAGCGGTGCTGGCATCACCGTCAATCCCCGTCACCACACAGTACATCTTACTGCCGTATTGCTGAAGGTCATTTGCATTCGAGCCCAGGAGAACACCCGGATTCTGCTTTTGGAAATAGTTTTGCGTGGCGACACCGGTCGCTACATTATAATAAGTCAGCTCACTGTTGTTTGGTGCACCATACGCTCCCTCATTCAGCACGTAGATCCCCTGAGTCTCATTCGGCACAGGATCAATAATTGCTCCACGGTCCTTCTTACAGGCGCTGAACAACAAAACTCCGCCAACCAGGATCAGCGCCGATAACTTTTCAATTTTTGTAGATGTTCTATTCATTTTAGATGGTTTTTGTAGATTCCATTCACGCTTAGGTGATCAAAGAATAGGAAGAGAAGATGTAATGCATTACACCATCAGTCGGACAGGTTTATTTTCAACATTCAACACAGCGGGGCGCCGGAGCATAAAAATGAAACACAGTAAAACAAGTACTCAACCCAGCTTCAATCCCCGAAAGCTATGAATTATTACCACTTCAGGCAGGTCTTCTGACTTACTCCCGGACATCCTGCCTTCCCAACCATCATCTGTAAAAATCTACAGATCAGATCAGTGGCGTTCATTGGATACCGTTACAGAGTTTACAGCTGCGGGACAGTTACGGAATTACACCGTATTCCCTTTTAATCCGGATGAACAACATCCGGAACCAAAAGCGCCACAAAGGTATTCAAAATGAAGAGAACCGCAAACTTTTAACGATCATCTCCCTCAAGCAGGGCTTTTCTGATCTCATCCAGCATCGACAACTCCTCCACTCCGGCCTCAGGAAATTTCAGGTTCATCTCCTCAAACTTCTGCGCCAGCAGCTTACTGATGGCCAGTCGCGCATACCATTTCTTATCAGCAGGAATGATGTACCATGGACAGGCCGCAGTGGAGGTTTCCTCAATGGCCTTCTCATAGGCTTTCATATAATCCTTCCATCGCCCCCGCTCCGCAATATCGGCTGCAGAAAACTTCCAGTTTTTTGCAGGATCGTCGATGCGGTCCAGAAAGCGCTGCTTCTGTTCTTCTTTGGATACATGGAGGAAGATCTTCACCAGCACCGTTCCATTGTCGGCAAGGTGCTGCTCGAAATTGCGGATGCTCTCATAACGCTTCGCCCAGAACTGATCGTCGATGTTTTTTGTATCCTGATATCCCGGAATATTTTCTTTTAGAATGTACTCCGGATGTACCTTACAAACCAGCACATTTTCATAATGAGACCTGTTATGGATCCCTATCCTGCCACGTTCCGGCAGCGCCTTATAATGACGCCACAGAAAATCGTGCTCATATTCTTCGGAAGTTGGTGTCTTAAAACTATATACCTGGCAGCCCTGGGGGTTTAAACCGGACATCACATGAGCAATGGCGCTGTCCTTGCCTGCTGCATCCATCGCCTGAAAAAGAATCAGTATAGAATATGTATTGGAAGCATAAAGAATTTCCTGCGAGCGGCTCAACTGCTCTTTGACCGCTTCCATTTCCAGCTTACCTGCCTCCTTTTCCAGTTCACCACCATAGCTGGTGTCGTAATTCGTCAGCGAAACCTTTTTGCCAGGCTCTGCCCTGTAGCTTTTTAATACTTTCTTCATAGAAGGATGATTGATGACTCAGATTTGTTATGCTACCTAAGCAAAAAGGAATCAGACGATTGCTGTTCCTTCCCGCATTGATTAAATAACAGCACTGCCTAAATTAAATATAGAATAAAATTTAAGTAAATTAATTACGTTAATTTGTATCCGCACATTTTAACACAATTTAACACTAACTGTTTTACGATTTTTTCCATCTTTATCCTATGTTTAAAGAAATTCGCAATAAGTATATCCGTTATTCAACCATATTACTCTACTTCATTATCCTCTTCTTTTGTGCACTTCAGCTTAATTTCCTGTGGTTGTTCGGATACTCCCCTTCTGTTAAAGACATCAAGGCACCCACACTGCGGGTTGGTTCTGAACTCTATACCGCTGATGGTAAGCTGATCGGAAGATACTTTAAGGAAAACCGTACGCCTGTCAATTTTAAGGACATCTCTCCAAGTGTCATTAATGCGCTGGTAGCGACCGAGGACGTCCGCTTTTACAGCCATATGGGCATCGACTTTCGCTCCCTGCTTTCAAGTGGGATTTCTACTGCTACCGGCGACCGCCGCGGGGCAAGTACCATCACACAGCAGCTGGCAAAAAACTTATACAGAACGAGATACAATAAAGCGCAGGGATTGGTTAAACACATTCCCCTGGTAAGGGCAATTATCCCCAAACTGAAAGAATGGATGACTGCCGTTAAACTGGAATCCAACTACTCCAAAAACGACATCATCACGATGTACCTTAATACCGTTTCTTTTGGTAACAATGCCTACGGCATCAAAACGGCAGCCAGGGTTTATTTTGATAAAGAGACGAATGAACTGGACGTACCTGAATCGGCACTCCTGGTCGGTATGTTGAAAGGAACAACGACCTACAACCCCATCCGCAACCCGGAGAAAGCGCTTGAACGGAGAAACGTCGCCCTCTCTCAAATGAATAAATATAAATACATTTCTACTGAAGAACTCTCCAAATTCAAAGCCCAGCCCATCAAGCTGAAAGAAGGAAGTGTAGATCAGGGCAGCGATGGCGACTCCTACCTGCGTGCAGCGGTCGACAAATACCTGGAAAAATGGTGTGAAGACAACAACTACGACCTTTACGAGGACGGCCTTAAGATCTACACCACTATTGACTCCAAACTGCAGGGCTATGCTGAAGAAGCAGTAGCAGAACAGATGAAAATCATTCAGCGAAGGTTCTACAGTGTATGGGGTAAAGAAGATCCTTGGCAGGACTCTGAAAAGAAAAAGGTGGATTATCCCGATCGTGCCAAAAAGAAACTTCCGGTTTATGCTATGCTGAAGAAAAAATTCGGCAACAATACAGATTCTATTGATGCCTACTTCGATAAGAAAAAGAAGATGAAAATCTTTACCTGGAAGGGCGACAGGGATACGCTCTTCTCCACCATGGACTCTATCCGTTATTATGGAAAGATCATGAACACAGGAATGATGACCATGGATCCTTTTAGCGGAAAGATTAAAGTATGGGTGGGTGGTGTAGACCATAAATTTTTTAAATACGACCATGTCAACCAAAGTAAAAGGCAGGCTGGATCAACCTTTAAACCTTTCGCCTACCTGGCAGCATTGGAAGATGGCATGAGCCCTTGTGATAAGTTCACCGACAAACCGGTCAGCATCAAATATGTAGAAGATGGTAAACAGGAAGTATGGGAACCTAAAAATGCAGACTGGAACTTCAGCTACCGCGAGATGTCCCTGCGCTGGGCAATGGGTAAATCCGTCAATACCATCACCGCACAGGTAACAGAAGCTGTGGGGGCTGAAAATGTAGTCAAATGGGCACATGAATGCGGCATTGAAAGCGACCTTAAGTCGGTGCCTTCCGTCAGCCTCGGCCCGAACGACGTGTCGGTATTTGAAATGGTGCGCGCCTACGGAACATTCCTCAACGAGGGTGTCCGTACAGACCCTATTCTGGTAGAGAAAATCACCGACCTCGAGAACAATGTGATTGAGGAATTTACCGCAAAAACAAAAAGAGTACTTTCGGAGGAAATTGCCTGGCTGATGCTCTACATGTTCCGTGGCGGTATGGAAGAACCGGGTGGAACCTCCCAGGCATTGTGGGAATGGGACCTCTGGAAGAAAAATAACCAGATCGGCGGAAAGACAGGGACATCATCGGACTATGTGGATGCATGGTATATGGGCATCACAAAAGACCTCGTAACTGGTGTCTGGGTGGGCTGTGATGAACGTACAGCACATTTCAACAACGGTGAAACCGGTGAAGGCTCCAGAACAGCCCTGCCGATCTTTGCCAAGTTTATGGAAAAAGTTTACCATGACCCGAGTACTGGATATACTTACGGCCCGTTCCCAAAACCAAAAGTGAAAATCACCAGGGAATACAACTGCCCAAGCCCGCGGATACAGGTCGACACCACATCTACAGACAGTCTTGATGTAGATTCTACCGCCTTCGAAGTGCCTGAAATCGAAATCATCCCCAATGAGACCGGCAATGAAACGGAAGTAAAAAAGACAGAAGACAAGAAACCGGCAGACCCTACAAAACAACCTGTTAAACAACCAGCGGAAGAAGCTCCGCTCAGTAGAAAAGAAAAAAGAGAATTGAGAAAGAAACAACGTGAGGAGGAAAAACAGAAAGAAGGCAACAATAACGCCTAGCTAATCGTAAATTTAACCACCAGCAAACATAAATACAGTCACGATATGAGATTGAGCGCTACCCTTTTAAAAAGATCACTCCCTGTTCTGATGATCTTGATGTCCGCCGCCTTTGCGTTACAGGCACAGTACTTCGGACAAAATATAGTGCGTTACAAAAATGAAAAGTTCAATGTACTCCAGACGCCACATTTCGAGCTTTACTACTACCTGAAAAATGAAAAAATGGTCAAGAAAGTGGCCGAGGATGCGGAAACCTGGTATAAAATGCACCAGGAAATCTTCAGGGATACGTTCTTGAAAAAAAACCCCATCATACTTTACAATAACCACCCAGACTTCCAGACCACCACAGCCCTTCAGGGTGGTGTTGGCATCGGAACCGGTGGGGTCACCGAAGCCTTCAAAAACAGGGTCATCATGCCAGTGATGGAACTTGGCAACCAGACAAGACACGTACTTGGTCACGAGCTGGTACATGCCTTTCAATACCACCTTCTTCTCGAAAAAGATTCCATTCCACTGGAGAATGTCGGACAAACGCCACTATGGATGATTGAGGGCATGGCGGAATACCTTTCTATAGGTAAGGTTGATGCCTTTACAAGTATGTGGATGAGAGATGCATTGCTCAACAGGGACATCCCCTCTTTAAAAGACCTTACCAATTCCAATAAATATTTTCCTTACCGTTACGGCCAGGCCTTTTGGACCTTTGTAGGCTCTGTTTATGGTGACACGACCATCGTTCCGCTTTTTAAGGCTACTGCCAAATATGGTTATGAAAATGGCCTCAGGTATACCTTTGGATACGACGATCGTACCCTTTCCGGATTGTGGAAGAACGCGATTGAAGCACATTACAGGCCGATGCTCAAATCTGATAGTTCACAGGTGAAGATCAGCGGTACAAAAATTATTGACAATAAAAATGCAGGAAACATGAATGTGGCGCCTGCCATCAGTCCCGACGGTAAATTCCTGGCTTTTCTCTCCGAAAAAGACCTTTTTGGGATCGACCTATTCCTGGCTGATGCAAAGACTGGAAAGATACTGCGTAAACTGAGCAGCCAGATTTCCAACTCCCATATCGACGACTTCAACTTTCTCGAATCTGCCGGTGCCTGGTCCCCAGACAGCAAGCAGTTTGCTTTCAGCATCTTCAGCAAAGGACGCAATCAACTCATGGTCATTGATGTGGCCTCCGGCAAGGTTGTCCTGCGCGCAGCAATGGGTGATGTGGCCCAGTTTGGCAACCTCTCCTGGTCGACAAATGGTGATGACATTGCCTTTTCCGGAATGGTAGAGGGTCAGAGTGACATCTTCTCCTACAACCTGAAAACAAAACAGGTCACCCAGATCACCGACGACATCTACTCGGACTACGCACCTAGTTACTCGCCTGATGGCAGTAAGCTCATCTTCTCGTCAGACAGGGCATCGATAAACAGCGGTACCAAAGATGCTGTGCACCCGCTTAACATGACCATTTACGACATCAGCAGCAAAACACTGTCAGACGTGCCGGTATTTAAAGGAGCAAATAACCTGAACGCCATGTTCTCCGGCGACAGCAAGCGCATTTTCTTTCTCTCCAATAGGGATGGATTCAGGAACCTTTATGAATATAACCTTGAAAATCAGGACCTGAAACAGCTGACTGACTACTTCACCGGAATCAGCGGAATTACAGAATTTTCCCCTGCCATCTCTGTATCCAGAAATGATGACATCGTGTACAGCTACTACAGATCACAACGGTATACACTCTATAACTCACCACTCAGCAACTTCAGGTCTAAGCCGGTCAGTGCTACGGAGGTCAACTTTGACGCCGCAGTGCTTCCACCGATGGAAAGCCTTGGTGTGGATGTGGTAAATGCCAATCTGGGCAATTTCGGCCGCTTCGAAAAAACACCTGCAGATTCCATGAGACTCGTACCCTACAAACCTAAATTCCGACTGGATTACCTGGCCAATAGCGGCGTAGGTGTCTCTACCAGCCGCTTCGGAACGGGAATGCAGGGCGGTATCGTAGGCATGTTCAGCGATATCCTCGGCCGCAATCAGATCGTCGCCAACCTCTCTGTAAATGGGGAGATCTATGACTTCGGTGGAATGGTGGGTTACATCAACCAGCAAAGCCGCATCAACTGGGGTGCAGCAATTTCACACACGCCTTACATCACCGGATATAGAGACATCGTTGCCGAGCAGGTCCCAGATGTCAACGGGAACTCCATGGAGGTCATCAACGACAGAACGAACCTCATCCGTACCTTTGAAGATCAGGTGCAGGTATTTGGTGCCCTACCTTTCAACAAAGCACACCGCTTTGAACTTGGTTCAGCGTTCTCCAGATACAGCTATAGGATCGACCGCATCAGCAATTATTACCAGAATGTAGGTGGATACCCTGGTTATTATCTGGGATCTGACAAAAGCAGGGTATCCAACGACCAGGCTTCAACCGACCTGGGTGTACCTTTTAAATCCTTTACCGTATTCAACGTCAATGCATCGTTTGTTGGCGACAATTCTATTATGGGGATCGCCGCGCCATTGGATGGCTTCCGCTATCGTGTTGGTGCCGAGCAATATTTCGGCGACTATAGCTTTTATGCGGTTACTGCTGACATCAGAAAGTACTGGCGCCTGAAACCCATCACCCTTGCTGCAAGAACCTACAATTACCTGCGTATCGGTAAAGATGGAGAAAACCTTTACCCGCTTTTTGCGGGTTATCCCTACTTCATCCGGGGTTATGAGGCCAATTCATTCTACAATAACAACAGCTCCGTTAATGGTGGTTTCGACATCAACCAGCTCTCAGGAAGTAAAATGTCTGTATTTAACTTTGAAGTCCGCCTTCCATTTACTGGACCAAAAAAGTTATCAGCCATCCCTTCCAGGTTCCTCTTTACCGACCTGAACTTTTTCTTTGATGCAGGACTGGCCTGGAACCAGGGCAATTCCATAAAATTCAAGGGAGAGCCGACCTACGTCAGTCAGCCTGCTACCGACCTGCAGGGTAACCCGGTGGTCGACGACCAGGGCAACCCCATTTACACCTCTACCACCAACGAGCGTGTTCCTGCCATGAGTGTAGGTATCTCCCTCCGCGTAAATGTATTCGGTGCTTTTGTTTTGGAACCTTATTACGCCTTCCCTTTCCAGCGTAAGGACGTCAGCGGTGGTGTCTTCGGACTCACATTCGCCCCTGGATGGTAAAATCATGCAAAGACATCACACCACATCAAAAAGCCTCCTTTCATCCGAAAGGGGCCTTTTTACATAAAAAGTACTAAAAATTTGAGGGAGAGCGCCTTATCTAAGGGAGTATGACAGATCAATTAATTTTAAGACATAATGCCGAAAGGCATGCTCACCTGGTTCATCAGCTTCTTGCTGCTGATGATGTGCTCGAAATCCAGCCCGATGGTCAGGTCAATCCAGTTCGGATTGCAGGAACGCACCATACGCTCCTTCTGCATCCTCGTGAAACGACTCACCATCCTGAACCTTGCCAATGCCTGTTCTTCAGTCTTAAACTCTTCAAAATAAACCAGCCTGGTCAGTTGCTGACCGCAATCAAAGAATAAACTTGGCATCTGTTTATAGAACTCCAACGTCTTTAATAAGTCGGCACTCATGCCGACATGTAAACTTTTACGGTTTCTGTCTGTAATGATGTAAACAAATTTTTTCATGACTCAAGGCTTAAAATGAAAATAAACTAATTTAGTTAGTACTCTTATTTGTATTCCGAATAAATATTACTAACTTTATTGGTACAATAATACTAACTATTTTAGTAAAAACAAATAATATTTAAATATTAATTTTATGTCGAACATTTCCGCTAACCTGAAATACCTGAGAAAGAAAAAAGGCCACACACAACAGCAATTCGCTGATGCCATGGGTATTAAGAGATCTCTTATTGGGGCTTATGAAGAAGACCGCGCTGAGCCTAAATACGATTTACTAAAAAAAATAGCAGAATACTTCGATTTGACGATCGACGAGTTCATCAATGAAACTGTCAATGATAACTGGAAACCCAAGCCAAAAAGCCAGGGTTCAAACCTGAGGATCCTCAGCATCTCCGTAGATAAGGATGATAATGAGAACATTGAAATGGTTCCCGTAAAAGCGAGCGCCGGTTACCTGAACGGATTCTCTGATCCGCAATACATCAAGGAGCTGCCCAAGTTTCAGCTACCCCTGCCCTTCCTCAGACAGGGTACTTTCAGGGCCTTTGAGATCATGGGTGACTCCATGCTGCCTATTCAGCCAGGAAGCATCATCCTTGCGGAATACCTCGACAACTGGAATGATGTAAAAGTAGGAGAAACCTACATTATCATCAGCAAAAATGAAGGTGTAGTCTACAAACGTGCGGGAAACAAGTTCAAGGAAAATAAAGAGCTTAAACTCATTTCCGACAATAAAGTATATGATCCTTATACGGTATCGGCAGAGGACATCCTTGAGATCTGGAAGGCCAAAGCATTCATCTCCTCAACGCTCCCTGATCCTACTCCAGAACCTACCATAGAAACACTGACCAATATGATGTCTCAGATGCAGAAATCTATTTCCCAGCTGAATAAGAACTAACAGATCGCTGACCTTAACCGTCTCCATTAACAAAGCAGGCCCTGATCCTGCTTTGTTAATTCTATTGTTGATTCGCCTTGTCATATTAAATTAAGCACACCATCATCCTGAGCCCAGCTTCATGTCCTATCGAATCCCATCAAAAATATAAAGCATAAAAAAAGGGAGCACATGTGCTCCCTTTCTTATGTAATGATCGTTAGATCTATTTTACTGCATCAATTACCGCTTTGAAAGCTTCTGGATGGTTCATTGCTAAGTCAGCTAAAACTTTACGGTTAAGACCGATGTTTTTGCTCGCTAATTTACCAATCAGTTGAGAGTAAGAAATGCCATGTTGACGTGCTCCAGCGTTGATACGTTGAATCCACAATCCACGGAATTCTCTTTTCTTAACTTTACGGTCACGGTAAGCATATTGCAAACCTTTTTCTACTGTATTTTTAGCAATGGTGAAAACCTTGCTTCTTGATCCCCAATAGCCTTTGGCTAAATTTAGGACTTTTTTCCTTCTTCTTCTCGAAGCTACTGCGTTTACCGAACGTGGCATGTTTTAATTGTTTTTGATAAACGGCGTTGCGTATCTCAGCAAACTTACTACCGGGTACCTGGTTAAAAATTTAATTATTTACCGATGCAAAGCATACGTTTAACGTTGCCCATGTCAGCGTCACTCACCATACTGGTGTTACTTAAGTTACGCTTACGTTTAGTCGACATCTTTGTTAAGATGTGGCTTTTGTAGGCATTCTTCCTTGCGATTTTACCTGTTCCAGTAAGCGAGAAACGCTTTTTAGCACTGGAATTGGTTTTCATTTTTGGCATAACCTGTGTTTATTTATGTAATTTATTTATTTTTTTGCAACTTTTGGAGCAAGCGTTAAAAACATACGTTTACCCTCTAATTTCGGCAACAGCTCCACTTTACCGATATCTTCAAGCGCCTGTGCAAATTTCAGTAAGAGGATCTCCCCCTGCTCCTTATACACGATTGCTCTACCTTTAAAGTGAACATACGCCCGTACTTTCTCACCATTCTCCAGGAAGCTCACTGCGTGCTTCAGCTTAAACTGAAAGTCGTGATCATTGGTGTTAGGCCCGAAACGGATCTCCTTGATCACCGTCTGCTTGGCATTTGCCTTGATCTCTTTCTGTTTCTTCTTCTGCTCGTAAACAAACTTACTGTAATCGATGATCCGGCAAACCGGAGGCACTGCATTTGGAGAAATCTCTACAAGATCCAACTCCAGTTCATCGGCAAGGGCTAAAGCTTTTGCCAAAGGATAGATCCCCGGTTCAACATTATCTCCAGCTAATCTAACCTCCTGAGCTCTGATAAACTGATTAATATTATGTTCTGCTTCTTTTTTCTTAAAAGGAGGACGCGGTCCCCTGTTAAATCCTGGTCTGCCTAATGCCAAATTTATATTCTATTAAATTGTTATTTCTTTTATTAATAATTCACTAAATTCTTGTTGTGTCATCGCTCCTAAATCGCCCTCACCATGCTTCCGTACAGACACCTTACCTTCTGCCATCTCCTTCTCGCCGATTATCAACATATAAGGGATCTTTTTAACCTCCGCATCTCTGATCTTCCTTCCGATTTTTTCATCGCGGAAGTCAATCAGCCCGCGAATATCGGAATTATTTAATTCATCTGAAACTTTTTTTGCATAATCTTCATATTTTTCAGATATCGGAAGGATGATGAACTGCTCAGGGGACAACCACAGCGGGAAGTTACCTGCACAATGCTCTATTAAAACCGCGATAAAACGCTCCAAAGAACCAAACGGCGCCCTATGGATCATCACCGGACGGTGCTTCAGGTTATCGCTGCCAGTATATTCAAGCTCAAAACGCTCCGGAAGATTATAATCCACCTGGATCGTTCCCAGCTGCCATTTCCGGCCCAATGCATCTTTCACCATGAAGTCCAGCTTAGGCCCGTAGAAGGCCGCTTCGCCATACTCCACCACTGTCGGCAAGCCTTTCTCTGCCGCCGCTTCGATGATCGCCGACTCCGCCAGCTGCCAGTTCTCGTCTGAACCAATGTACTTCGCCTTATTGTCAGGGTCCCTTAAAGATACCTGCGCAATGTAGTCGTTGAAACCCAAAGATTTGAACACATACAATACCAGGTCGATGACCTTCTTGAACTCCTCCTTCACCTGGTCCGGGCGACAGAACAAGTGGGCGTCATCCTGAGTAAAGCCACGCACACGGGTCAAGCCGTGCAGCTCGCCGCTTTGCTCATAACGATACACTGTTCCAAACTCTGCAAAGCGCAACGGAAGGTCTTTATAGGAACGTGGTTTTACTTTATAAATCTCGCAATGGTGCGGGCAGTTCATCGGCTTCAGGAAAAACTCCTCTCCTTCCTGCGGCGTTTTGATCGGCTGGAAAGAATCTTTGCCATATTTCTCATAATGGCCGGAAGTAATGTAAAGGTTTTTATGACCGATATGTGGGGTCACCACCTGCTCATAGCCAGACTTCGCCTGTGCCCTGGTTAAAAACTGTACCAGGCGCTCACGCAGTGCGGCGCCCTTGGGCAACCACAATGGCAAGCCCATGCCGACCTTCTCTGAGAATGCAAACAGCTCCAGCTCTTTTCCCAGCTTACGGTGGTCGCGTTTCTTTGCCTCTTCAATCATATGAAGATATTCAGTCAGCTCACTCGCCTTAGGGAAAGTAACACCGTAAATACGGGTCAGCTGTTTCCGGGTTTCATCACCACGCCAATAAGCACCGGCAACGTTCATCAACTTTACCGCCTTCACAAATCCGGTATTCGGGATGTGTGGACCGCGACAGAGGTCTGTGAATTCACCCTGACTATAAAAAGTGATCTTACCATCTTCCAGACCTTCTAAAAGGTCCAGTTTATACTCATCCCCTTTTTCAGTAAAATACTGGATCGCATCTGCCTTGGAAATGTCCTTACGCTCAAAAACCTCTTTTTGCTTTGCCAGCTCCAGGATTTTTGTTTCAATAGCCTTGAAATCATCCGAAGAAAATTCCCGGTCGCCAAAGTCTACATCATAATAAAAACCTGTTTCAATGGCAGGTCCGATACCAAACTTGGTACCCGGATATAAAGCTTCCAACGCCTCTGCCATGATGTGCGCCGACGAATGCCAGAAAGTGGATTTTCCTGCAGCATCATTCCAGGTCAGTAATTTAACGGAAGCATCCGCATTGATGGCTCTTGAAGAATCCCAGATTTCGCCATTGACCTCTGCGGCCAATACGTTACGTGCCAGTCCTTCGGAAATGGAGAGCGCGATCTGATGGGCTGTTGTGCCCTGCTCGTACTGACGACTGGAGCCGTCAGGTAGTGTAATGTTAATCATCTACAACTATGATTTTTAGTTTAATTAATTTGTTACTAATGGTTTACACAACTTCTATTTTACATTCAATAAAACACTGGGTAAACAATAGCGGCTTTTTACCGCTATACCATGCAAATATAAGGTTTTAATCATTTTTTTGACCAGAAAGATTAAATTAGTAATCCAGCCAGCCATTGGCCAGCACATCTGCCAGGTGCATCGTTTTCAAAGGAATGTTGTTTTTATCAATATAGCCCTGAAGGTGCATCAGGCAGGAAAGGTCAGTAGAGATGATGTATTCCGCCTCCTGCTCCAGTGCATTGTTGACCTTCTGCTCTGCCATTGCCGAGGAAATGGCATCAAACTTTACGGAAAAAGTACCTCCGAAACCGCAGCACATATCGGTATCTTTCATCTCTACCATCTCCAGTCCGTGAACCTTCGACAGCAGCAACCGCGGCTCTTCCTTAATCTTACATTCCCTGAGTCCGCTGCAGGAATCGTGGTATACCGCTTTGCCATCCAGTTCCGCACCGAAATAATCTTTTTTCAGCACGTTTACCAGAAAATCTGACAATTCAAAGATGTTTGACTGGATGCTCCGGCATTTATTATGGACAATAGTATTCGTAAAAAGGTCACTATAGCTATTTTTGACCATTCCTACACACGAAGCCGAAGGTGCAACAATGTAGTCCGTTTCGGAAAAGTCCGTCAGAAATTTATTCCCGATTTCCTTCGCCTGCTCCCAGTACCCGGCATTGTAGGCAGGCTGTCCGCAGCAGGTTTGGGCCGAGTTGTAATACACCTCACAGCCAGCCTTTTCCAACAACTTAATGGTATTAAAGGCAGTCTCAGGGTACAACTGGTCAACAAAACAGGGAACAAATAATTCAATCTTCATAGTGTGTATATTTTGAGGATAATGTTACCCTCTTAAACGGAGGTCCGCATTTTTCAAGCCTCTTAACAGCAACAAAAATACCAAACCTAAAATAAAAAATACAGCGAGTGCCAGCACAGAGTTCCTCATATTCCCTGTCAGCTCCTCAATATAGGCAAAACTGAACAGGCCAATCACGACCGCCAGCTTCTCTGTAACATCGTAAAAACTGAAGAATGAGGTACTGTCCGGGGTTCCCTCAGGCAAAAATTTGGAATAAGTGGAGCGCGACAGCGACTGTATCCCGCCCATGATCATTCCTACCACAACGGCCAGCGCATAAAACTGATATTCATTGGTGATGAAATACGCTCCTACGCAGGCCAGCACCCAAATGCAGACAACCAGAATCAGCACGTTTACATTGCCGATCCGCTTTGCAAGCCTGGACATCACAATGGCACCAAGGATAGCGACCAGCTGGATGATCAGGATGACCATAATCAGTTTCGAAGTGCCCAGGTGCAGCAGCTTCTCGCCAAAGCCGGCAGCCGCAAGCATCACCGTCTGTACCCCCATCGAATAAAAGAAGAAAGCCAGCAAAAAACGTTTCAGCACATCCATATCTTTGAGCTGCTTCCAAACCTTTCCAAGCTCCTGAAAACCACTATGGGCCAGGTTTTTCGTTGTCGACACAAAATTAGGACTACCTGCAGGCAGCTTCCGGAATGGAATCTGGCTAAAGGCAATCCACCATACCCCCACCAGCAAAAACGAAATCCTTGCAGGCAATGAAGCATCAGTGATGCCAAACAACTCCGGCTTCAGCACAAATACAAAACAGATGATCTGCAGGAATACACTCCCTACATACCCATAGGCGAAGCCCTGTGCACTTACTTCATCCTGCTGGTCTTTACTGGCAATCTCCGGCAAATAGGAATTGCTGAACAGCACACCGCCTACATAACCCATCGCTGCAATGGCAAAACAGATGATGCCCAACTCCAGTGTCTCGAGCTTAAAGAAAAATAATCCAATACAGGCCAGACTGCCCACATAGGTAAAAATCTTCATAAAAATCTTCTTGTTACCCCGGTAATCGGCTATGGCCGACAATACTGGCAGCAAAAACACCATGATCAGGTACGCTACCGCCAGCGCATAATTTGACAAGGCCGTATTGGTAAAACTCCTTCCGAAGAAAGATACCTTATCACCATGTTCAGCAGTGGTCGTAATGATGGTATAGTAGGCCGGAAATATCGTTGAGGTGATCACCAGGTTATAGGCAGAATTTGCCCAATCAAAAAAGGCCCATGACCGGATGACTTTTTTATCGTTCTTTTGTTCCATGTGTCCGTTGAGGCCACTAAAGTAGCTAAAAAACTTATAATATCCACCGCAACCTGCGCTTCAGAATTTTCAGTGCCCGCCCCATATTTGTACGCACCGAATTTTCAGGCATATTTAGCTGTGCGGCGATCTCTTTTCTACTGAGGTTCCCTTTCCTGTTGAGGCAAAATACCTCCCTCATGTTCTTAGGCAGCGCTGCAATCTCCTTCTCAATATAACGGTTAAGGTCCTCATGCCTCACCTTATGGTCGGTCCTGTCCTGCTCGGTAACTGCCATCACCATGGCATAGTCCAGGTACTCCCGCTGTACCTTTTGACGCCTGAAATGTGCTACTACACCATTCCGAACCGCCTTAAACAGGAATCCACGAAAATTGCTGTTGATCACCAGCACTTCCCTCTTTTCCCAGATATAAGTAAATACATCGCTCACAAGATCTTCAGCATGAGGGAAATCACCCAGCTTATTTCCAGCGAAGCTGATCAGCGGTGCGCTGTATCGTTTCATAATTTCTGCAAATGCCCGGGTGTCGTCTGCCCGCAGCAATTCAATCAGCTCCTGGTCGGGGAGCTCCTTGTAATGGATCATGGTCGTAAAGGTTTAATACCGGCCAGCATGAAAAGCAGGTGTGGGCACACCTGCGCAATGGCATTACTGGTCTGGAAGATGGTGGAAGAATTAAATTGTCCTAAACAAAAAAGGGAAAGCCGATTGGCTTTCCCAGTATTTTAGTGTTCAGGACTAATCTATAGAGAAGATCCCGGACAGTGGTTAAAAAAAGAAAAATTAATTTACTTTTTCCAGTTTCGTTGCGCCGGACTTCTTTTCCTTTACATTTTTAGGGTTTCCTTTATAATAGATTTCACTGGAGCCTGAGGTTTTTACCCGCAGGTCATTCAGCACATTGATGTTGGCCTTTCCTGTGCCGTCGATGTTAATGTCGTAAATGCCGGCAACAAAGTTAAATGCTTCAACCTGCACATTTCCGCTGGTTTTCAGTTCATGTGTTCCTGCTTGCCCAGACAAAGACAATTTCCCTACGCCATCAATCTTTGTTTTCAGCTTCGCGGCATTCAGATTCAGACTCAGGTCTGAGCTTCCCGAAGCATTAATCTCCACATCAGCAGCGTTGAGCAAGCCATCAGTCGTCACACGTACCATACCATCCGTTTTCAGGCGTTTCAGCTCACCCAGACCCACATAAACCACGATGGAATCCGTACCGCAGTATTTACCATTTTCAAGCTTCAGCTGGAGCTCATGACCACTTACCTTTGCCGTAATCACCTTCATGACATTCGAATCGGCCTGAAGCCTTACCAGGTAACTGCTGTCCTGTTTGAGTACCACCTTGATCGTTCCGCTGACCGACACCTCGTCAAAGCTGTCCATCTTTACGGTTCTTTCAATCTGATTGCCGGAGTCTTCGATACATTTGGGGCTGCAACCACCAATCAGGAGGACTGCAGTGCAGGCCATAAGGGCTATTTTCTTCATAGGTATGTGTATTTATCGCTTTACAATAAACAGGATCAAAGGTAATAATACTTGCCGTCGGTCTTAATTTTCCCGCCGTCGAGCAACTCCCTGACCCGCTCCAGTTTTTCATTTTCAGTACCACTTTTTATGCCAGTAATCAGGTCTTCCACAGAAAGCTTGTCGCTCTGCAACAAGGTGACAATCTCAAAATCCACCCGATCGGCCAGATCCGCCTGGTCTTCTTTTTTCTTTTCTGCAAGGCAAACATCACAAACCCCGCATTTGGGAGCATTTGGCTCATCAAAATAACCCAGCAGCTGCACGCTCCGGCACACCGGCGTCCCTGCATAAGCGAGCACCGCCCTGATCTGTTTCTCCTGGATGTCCTTTCGCAACGCAATGTATTTCACGTCAATATCCAGATGGATAAAGTCCCTGCGCGGCTGCAGGTAGCTCAGCTGTGGCTGATCCGTTTGCGGAAGGTAAGACAACAGCTCACGCTCCTGCAGGGTACCCAGCATCTTCACCACGGCATTGGCAGAAAGCCCTACCCGCTTGCCTATCTCAAACTCATTGATCTTGACATATTGCTCAAAAGCACCTCCGTAAGAACGAAGGATGGATTTAATCAAGGGGTCATAACCTGCATTTTCTATCTGAAAGCGGTATACATCTTCATGTCCTGCAGTAAACATCACACGTGAAGGAAGAAAGATGTTGTCCGACAGCGTCAGGTAACCATCATGCTCCAGGAACTTCATGGATGCCATGGTCTTCATCACTCCAAGGTTGAACCGCTTACAGAAGTCAGCCAGGTCGAAGCCAAAGGTCAGCCCCATTCCGGCACCATAAGCCAGCTGGTAAAAGCTGCCCAGGTAATGGTATACTTTTTTAATTTCATCAACGGTGGGAAAATGATCGATGGACTTTGCCTTCAGCGACAGCTGATCGGCGTGGTTTGCGAGCAGCACCGCATAGGCTTTTCGCTCATCCCTTCCCGCGCGACCTGCTTCCTGATAGTAGGCTTCCAGGCTCTCCGGAAGGTCCATATGGACCACAAATCGGACATCAGCTTTATCAATACCCATTCCGAAAGCATTAGTAGCTACCATCACCCGAAGCTTGCCATTTTTCCAAAGCTCCTGCTTCCTGAAGCGGTCTTCTTTTTCAATCCCTGCATGGTAGAAGTCTGCGGAAATGCCGTTCCGCTGGAGGAACAACGCAATCTCTGAAGTTTCCCTCCGGTTACGGACGTAAACCAGTCCGCTGCCAGTCACATTGCGGACTACCGAAAGCAGCTTTTTATACTTATCCTCTTCATCTATTACCACGTATGAGAGGTTCTTACGCCCAAAGCTTTGTACAAACACCTGCGCCGAAGCCAGCTGCAGCTTGCTGATGATGTCTTCACGTACAAATTGCGTAGCCGTGGCAGTGAGTGCCAGCATCGGTACCTTCGGATGGATCTCACGTATGGCACTGATCTGCAGGTATGGCGGTCGGAAGTCATAGCCCCATTGCGACACGCAATGTGCTTCATCTACCGCAAAAAGGCTCACATTCATGTAGGAAATACGTGTGCGCACGAGATCAGAAAGCAAGCGCTCCGGCGAGAGGTACAAAAACTTGATTTTCCCGTAGATACAATTGTCCAGCAGGATGTCAATCTCCCTTTTCCCCATCCCTGAGTAGATGGCTACTGCCTCAATGCCACGTGCCTTCAGGTTCTCCACCTGATCCTTCATCAGCGCAATAAGTGGCGAGATCACAATACAAATCCCATCCATGGACATTGCCGGAACCTGGAAACATATAGACTTACCCCCGCCAGTAGGCAGTAGTGCCAGGGTATCCTGGCCCTTTAACACGGAACTGATAATATCGGCCTGCAGTGGCCGGAAAGTATCATATCCCCAATATCGCTTTAAGATCTCTGCTTCGCTCATAAAAAGGTTAAATCAAAACTATAAAAATGATCCGATATTACTAAATTGCAGGCCTTTTATAATTCTGATCCATATGATAAAACATACTACTTTCCTATTAGTTTTTTTATGCTGTATTAAATATAGTTACGCTCAGGATCAAAAATGGAATGTCGAGAAATATCTGGGCAACTCAAAATCCTTTAACATTGATACTGAGGAAGGCACCTGGATGAACCTCGATGTCAGTCCAGACGGCAAGGACATCACCTTCGACCTTCTTGGCGACATTTACGTGATGCCGATTATAGGAGGCACCGCCACCCTGCTCAGCGGCGGCATTGCCTGGGAAGTACAACCCCGGTTCAGTCCGAACGGCAAATACATATCTTATACCAGCGACAAAACAGGGGGCGATAACATCTGGATCATGAACCGTGACGGATCTGCCAAAAGACAAGTGACTAAGGAAACATTCCGGTTATTGAACAACGCAACCTGGATGCCCAACAGTGAATACCTGATTGCACGCAAGCACTATACCGGCACACGTTCCCTTGGTGCCGGCGAAATGTGGATGTACAGCATTTATGGCGGAGAAGGCGTACAGCTGACAAAGAGAAAGAATGACCAGCAGGATGCCGGAGAACCAAACGTCTCTCCCAGCGGACGCTACCTGTACTTTAGCGAAGACATGGCCCCGGGCCCGAACTTTGAATACAGTAAAGATCCCAACGGGCTGATCTATGCCATCAGGCGGCTGGACATGACCACCGGCAAGCTCACCGACCTCATCGCACAGGCGGGTGGTGCTGTACGCCCCCAGGTATCTCCGGATGGCAAATTCATGGCTTACGTGAAACGCGTGCGCCTGAAATCGGTATTGTATATTCAGAACCTGCAGACCGCCGAGGAATGGCCCGTATATGAAGAGCTTTCACACGACCAGCAGGAGACCTGGGCTATTTTTGGGGTTTATCCTAATTATGCCTGGACACCGGATGGCAAAGCCCTGGTCTTCTATGCCCGTGGAAAAATCAAAAGAGTAGAACTGAACAGCCTGCAGGTGACAGACATTCCTTTTCATGTCATCAGTACACAGACAGTTCAGGAAGCCCTGCATTTCACACATCAGGTGTTCAGCAATGAGTTCAATGCAAAGATGATCAGGCAGCTGACTACCTCTGCGGATGGAAAAATGGTCGTTTTTAATGCTGCCGGATACCTCTATAAAAAGGAATTGCCAAATGGCATTCCGGAGCGCGTGACCAACAGCAATGAGTTTGAATTTGAGCCTAAGATCAGCAGCGATGGTAAGTACGTCATCTACGCCACCTGGAACGACGACCTGAAAGGTGCGATCAAAAGAGCAGACCTGAAATCGGGAAAAACCACCACGCTGACGGATGAGAAGGGATTTTATTACAGTCCTTCTTACTCCAGCAAAGGTGATAAAATCGTATTCCGCAAGGGTGTGGGCAATGAAGTACTCGGCTATTCCTATGGCAGGGGCACCGGCATCTATTTGATGTCTGCGAATGGCGGTGCGAAAACACTGGTGTCCGACAACGGCATCAGGCCCCAGTTCAATGCTGATGATACGCGCATTTACTTCCAGGGATACGATAATGGCAAAAAAGCCTTTAAAAGCATTGATCTGAATGGTGCCAATGAGCGCACGCACTATACCTCCACTTATGCTAACCAGTTCGCACCTAGTCCGGACGGGAAATGGATGGCCTTCACAGAATTGTTTAATGTGTACCTCACCCCCATGGTCAGGACCGGCGCTGCGCAGGAACTGTCTTCAGGCAACAAATCCATTCCACTCACGCGCCTGACCAAAGATGCCGGAACCTACATGCACTGGAGCAGCGACAGTCAGCGTTTATTCTGGACCCTTGGTGATGAGTACTTCAGTAAAGAGGTAAACGCAGCATTCAGCTTTAATGACGACGGCACGAAAAGTGAATTAAAACCTGACAGCACTGGCATCGCCATCGGTCTGCGCCTGAAAAGTGATGTTCCTACGGGTATTATTGCCCTTAAGGGCGCAAGGATCATCACCATGAAAGGTGATGAGGTAATTGATGAAGGAACGATTATTGTAGAAAATAACATCATCACTGCTGTAGGTAAGGCTTCAGATGTGACCATCCCTGAGTCGGCAAAGGTCATCGATGTTACCGGCAAAACGATCATGCCAGGAATGGTCGATGTCCACGCACATCTAAGGACCAGCCCTGATGGCATCTCACCACAGCAGGATTGGTCGTACACGGCCAACCTGGCTTTTGGGGTAACCACCGCTCATGATCCTTCCAGCAATACAGAGATGGTGTTCAGTCAGTCAGAAATGCTCAAAGCAGGCAGAATGGTTGGCCCGAGATTATATAGCACCGGATCGATATTATATGGTGCAGACGGTGACTTTAAGGTTGTCATCAACAGCCTGGACGACGCATTGTCTCATTTGAGAAGGTTGAAAGCAGTAGGCGCATTCTCTGTAAAATCCTATAACCAGCCGAGAAGGGACCAGCGCCAGCAGGTACTGGAAGCAGCGCGACAGCTGAAGATGGAAGTAGTGCCTGAAGGCGGCTCCACCTTCTTCACCAACATGAACATGATCAGCGACGGCCATACAGGTATCGAACACAGCATTCCTGTAGCCCCGGTATATAAAGATGTGACCTCCTTCTGGAACAACACAAAGGTCGCCTACACACCTACACTCATCGTCAGCTACGGCAGTCAGTGGGGGGAAAACTATTGGTATGACCGCACCAACGTATGGGAGAACCAGAGATTGATGGCCTATACACCGAGGGGAATTATTGATGCACGTGCCAGAAGAAGAACGACATCTGAGTACGGCGACTACGGCCATATTGAAGTAGCTAAGACCACTAAGGTAATTGCCGATGGAGGCACGAAGGTCAACCTTGGTGCACATGGACAGATCCAGGGACTGGGCGCGCACTGGGAGTTATGGATGTTGGTACAGGGCGGAATGACACCATTGCAGGCCATCCGTTGCGCGACCATGAATGGTGCAGCTTACCTGGGCATGGATAAGGAAATCGGATCTCTCGAAAACGGAAAGCTGGCAGACCTGGTCATCATCAACGACAATCCACTCGATGACATCAGAAATTCTGAAAATATCGAATCCGTCATGATCAATGGAAGACTTTACGACAGCATGACCATGAATGAATTTGGTTCGCGTGAAAAATTGCGAACCAAATTCTGGTTTGAATCAGGCAAGGGAATGATCTACACCTTCCCTACCGGGAATGCGGAAACATGGACATTCACCACGCCTAACTGCGAATAAAAACGCTGGAGCTGAATGTTAACCGGCAGACTCAGGTTTGCCGGGCATAATCTCCAGCATATGTCTGGATCGCTCATAACTACGCTCCGAAGAACTAAGCGCTTCGTATTTGATTTTTTTAGCTTTGAACTGTTCCATTTTTTTGTGATACCTGGCCTTATCTGCTTCAAACCGCGCTTCGAGTTCCGCGTAGCTTTCTGCCGCTTTAGCCTGTTCAGCTTCGTCCAGTACAGGGGGATTGCCGGGCCCATTTATATTTCCAAGATACAATGTATCAGAGATGTCCTTTCCATTAGCAGCCTTGAATAACATATAGATCTCCATAGGCTGGTGGATCATGCTGCGGTGCAGCTTCAGCTCATACCCCCCGCTTTCGCGCTTGGCGGCATTCAGCATTTGTACCGACCTCCTCATGCCCGGAAAATAAACAAGGATCATTACCATGTCCTCACGCCTCCGCAGATAGCCCTTTACATCTTCCTTACTCCAGCTGAAAGAAAGTCCTTTAGGGGATTTCGTTACCGATATATCTTCCGAAAAAGGCAATTTCCCGTGACTGAAGATTACTTTGCTGTAGTCGATGCTCATGTCTGGATAGTCCCCGTAAATTGCGGTGCTTTTGTTAAATGAGACAGCGAGGTTTTGAGGATTCTTGTCGGTTCCCTTTGCTTCAATCGCAAAACCGGCATCAACAAAATCATTCATCGTACGCAGCATGTTTACTGTAAGCGACATTCGCTGATAATTAGCCAGCTGCTTCACACTTGGAGGCCCCTGAGGCCCAATTGTCCTTGCGACTTGTTTCCCGTTTAGTGGATAAAACACCAGATTTCCGATTCTTCCACGGAACTCGCCCAGTGGGCCGTTTGTAATAATTGCCATAAAAATTAAGTTAAGAGTTAAAAAATTGTGCAAAAGACAGATATCATCTTATCTTTAACACTTATATCTAACGCAAGATAACTAACATTCCCACAGGTTGTATATTAGTTTTGATTAAGTAGCACATTTATTACGTATTACGGACGAATTGGGCACTATTTCAGGACGAGTTGCTACGGCCACACCGGTAACAACGCCCTAGCAACCCCTTAGCATAATCGCTTCAAAACCTAATCAGATGATCACTTCATACGAACTTATATCGAACCTGATAGCCAAAAGGAGCCAATGAAGCGGGATTTATAACTGCTGGGCGATCACGAAACCGCTTGCCCATGCCCACTGAAAATTATATCCGCCGAGCCATCCGGTGACATCTACACATTCGCCACCAAAGAAAAGACCTGGGACGGTTTTGCATTCCAGTGTTTTTGAAGAAAGTGTCGCCGTATCAATTCCACCGCGCATCACCTCGGCCTTATCATAGCCCTTGTCCCCAGCAGGTTTCACCTTAAAGTGGTGGATGTACTGGTCAATCAGGTCAAGGTCGGCCCGCGTCAGGTTGGCTACCTGCTTGTCCATTGGCAGGAACTTACCCATAGCATCACTGAATTTTTTGGGATAAAAGCGGTTAAAAAGTGTCGACAACAACAGTTTGCCATTATGGGTACGCTCCGCATCAATCAATTGCAGTACCTGCTGTCCGGGTAATAGATCGATATGGATAAATTCCCCGGGTCTCCAATACGACGAAATCTGGAGCACCGCAGGTCCGCTGAGGCCCCAGTGCGTAAACAGGATATTTTCCTCGAAGCTCATGCGGTCATTGCTCACCTCACAAAAAACGGAATTTCCGGATAGCTGCGCATACCACTCTTCATCTTTTCCAGTTATGGTCAGCGGCACCAGTGCAGGTGCAGTGTCTACCACACGCAGGCCCTTTTGACGGGCATAACGTAACGCAAAATCAGTAGCGCCCATCTTCGGGATGGGCAGCCCCCCTGTTGCCACCACCACCCTGGGCGCCAACAAGCTGCGCTGCTTAGCCCCCTTTTCAAAAATGATTTTAAAGCCATCTTCTCCTTGTACGATGTCCATCACACTGGCCTCGCAGATGATCTGATGACCAAAATCCTCACACAAATTCGTAAATACGGAAACGACGTCCTTTGCATTCTTCCCATCCGGAAAGAGCTGCCCCAATGTCTTCTCCTTTCCGCTGATGCCATAAGTTTCAAAAAAGCTGATGGTATCTTCTACCGTCCATTGCGTAAATGCTGATTTGAGAAAATGGTGGTTCTCGGAAATGAACTGCTCAGCGCTGGCAAAGAGATTGGTATAATTGCAGCGCCCGCCACCGGAAATCAGGATCTTGGCCCCAGGTTTGTCACTCTTTTCCAGGAGGATTACCCGTTTTCCAAGGTATCCAGCCTGTACTGCACACATCAACCCGCAAGCCCCGGCACCAATAATTATAGCATCTGCATCCATCAATCCGTTTATATTGTTATTTTTGTGCAAAATAAGCATAACTTTTTCATATCAATATGGCAAAACAAATAAGTGATTTAAAATTAGGCATATTAGGTGGAGGTCAACTGGGCAGGATGCTGATCCAGGAAGCCATCAATTATAATTTAACCACTTTAATTTTAGATCCGGATACTGACGCTCCTTGTAAACACCTTGCAAACTACTTTGAATGCGGTTCCATTACCGACTTTGACACCGTCTACAACTTCGGCAAGAAGGCAGACATCATCACCATTGAAATAGAAAAGGTAAACATAGAGGCCCTTGAGCAGCTCGAAAAGGAAGGCAAGCAGGTATTTCCGCAGGCAAGGGTCATCAGGCTCATCCAGGATAAGGGCGTTCAGAAACAATTTTTTAAAGAAAATAACATCCCTACCGCACCATTTCAACTGGTGAATACAAGAGAAGACATTAAAAACAGTCATTTCGCCTTCCCTTATATCCTCAAGCAACGCCGCGATGGTTATGATGGTAAGGGGGTAATGAGAATCAACGGTGCTGCAGACATTGAGCAGGCCTTTGATGCACCATGCCTGATTGAAGAACTGGTCGATTTCGAAAAGGAAATTGCAGTCATTGTCTCCAGAAATTCCAACGGCGACGTAAAGACGTTTCCAATGGTAGAAATGGAATTTAACGCAGAAGCCAACCTGGTTGAGTTTCTGATTTCTCCTTCCACCTATCCTGAATCTTTACAGGAGCGGGCGGAGAATATCGCTAAGAACATTGCATCCTCACTCAACATCACCGGTTTACTTGCGGTGGAGATGTTCGTGACTAAGGATGGCGAAATCCTCGTCAATGAACTTGCACCGCGTCCGCACAATAGTGGACACCATACCATTGAAGGCAATTATGTGTCTCAGTTTGAGCAACACCTGCGCGCCATCTTTAATCTGCCTTTAGGGGATACCCGCCCCATCAGCAATGCAGTGATGATCAACCTCCTGGGTGAAAAAAACCACAATGGCGTTGCCAAATACCAGGGACTGGAGAAAATCATGGCCATTGATGGTGTTTACGTACACCTGTATGGCAAGAAGTACACCAAGCCTTTCCGTAAGATGGGACACGTCACCATCGTTGACCAAAACCGCGAGAAAGCAATTGAAAAAGCAAATTATATCAAAAACACACTAAAAGTTATATCCTAATGAGCATACAAGTAGGCATTATTATGGGCAGCAAGTCTGACCTTCACATCATGAAAGACGCTGCCGATATTTTCAAAGAATTCAATGTTGAATTTGAAATGACCGTCGTATCCGCTCACCGTACGCCGGAAAAGATGTTCGATTATGCAAAGCAGGCGGCTTCACGGGGTTTGAAGGTCATCATTGCCGGTGCCGGCGGTGCAGCACACCTTCCGGGGATGGTAGCTTCCATCACCACCCTTCCGGTGATCGGCGTCCCGGTAAAATCCTCCAACTCAATTGATGGCTGGGATTCTATCCTGTCGATCCTCCAAATGCCAAATGGCATTCCTGTAGCGACTGTGGCACTGAATGCGGCAAAGAATGCAGGACTGCTGGCGGTACAAATCCTTGCTACAGCAGATGCATCGCTAAGCATAAAAATGCAACAGTATAAAGATGACCTCAAGAAAAAAATTGAAGAAAGTGCAATCGACGTAGAATCATACAGCTAAGTCCTATCATCTTTCGCTGAGCTTACATTTATCTGATCACTAATTCATATTCGGATCTTTAGGGAAGTTGCTGATGTGTGCATACCTTGGACCAAGGTTAATCACAGCTTCCCTCCAAAGTTCTTCTTCATTATCAGAGAATACCACATCGGCATGGAACCTATCGGACACCATCCAGGTATTCTCCTCAAGCTCAAGCTTCAACTGGCCCTCAGACCATCCGGAATAACCGATAAAAAATTTGATTTCCGCAGGTTCAATACTGCCTGTCAGCAATAAAACCTTCAGTGCCTCAAAATTACCACCCCAATAAATGCCTTTTGCCACTTCCTGGCCGTCATTAAGCCGGTCGTAACAACGGTGGATAAAGTGCAGCGTATCTGTAGCAACAGGCCCTCCGATATACACCGGAAGCGCTACTCCAGCAAATTCCGGGACAAGATCGCTGAGTATCAATGTACTGCGCTGGTTTAAGATGAAGCCCACTGTTCCCTCCTCCTGATGGTCAGTAAGCAGCACCACGGAACGCTTAAAATTCGGATCCATTAAGAATGGTTCTGAAATCAATAATTTACCTGGTGATGGCTGTATTTGACTTAACATTGTGGAAATTTAGCGATAATTTCATATAAATTAAAACCTATTTTTGTACAAATGGAGCTTACTAAAGAGAATTTGCAAAATTTAAGACAAGAGTATCGTTCAGCTGAGCTGGCCGAAACTGATGTCGACAGCAATCCGATCCAACAATTTAAAAAGTGGTTTACCGAAGCCCTGGACGCACAGCTTTTCGAGCCTAATGTGATGACCCTGGCAACGGCAAATGCAGCAGGAAAACCTTCCGCGCGCATTGTCCTGCTAAAGGGCTTTGATGAAAACGGCTTTGTTTTCTTTACCAACTATGAAAGTCATAAAGGTAAGGAGCTCGCTGTCAACCCCTATGCATCCATGGTTTTTTTCTGGCCTGAGCTGGAGCGACAGGTATGTATTGAGGGCAGCGTGACGAAAGTCTCCGAGGAAGAATCCACCGCCTATTTCCATTCCCGCCCTGTGGGCAGCCAGATTGGCGCCAGTGCCTCCATGCAAAGCAGCAAAATCGGCAGCCGTGAAGTCCTGGAGACTAAAGTGGAACTGCTGAGCGAAACGTACAAAGATCAGGAAGTTCCCCGTCCGGAGTATTGGGGTGGCTACCTGCTGACACCTACCAGCGTTGAATTCTGGCAGGGACGTCCAAGCAGGCTGCACGACCGTATTGCCTATGAGTTTACCAATGGTTCGTGGATTATCAATAGATTAGCGCCATAACCTACAGCTATAAATTTTAGAGATATGAAGAAAATTGCAGTGATCGGCTCCGGAACCATGGGCAATGGCATCGCACATACTTTTGCACAGTTCGGCTACCAGGTAAACCTCGTGGATGTCCGTGGAGAAGCACTTGAACAGGCGATGGTTACCATCAGCAAAAACCTGGACAGACAGGTGGCAAAGGAAGTCATCACCGGAAAGGACAAAACCATTATCCTTGGCAACATCAGCACCTTCAGCGACCTGAAGACGGGTGTGGCTGAGGCCGATCTCGTGGTGGAAGCGGCTACAGAGAACATGGAGCTCAAATTGAAGATCTTTAAAGATCTTGACGCTTTCGCCCCAAAGGAGGCCATCCTGGCCAGCAACACCTCTTCTATATCCATTACCAGAATTGCTTCAGCAACGGAACGCCGCGACCGCATCATCGGTATGCATTTCATGAACCCCGTTCCGGTGATGAAGCTCGTGGAAGTCATCAGGGGTTACGCTACCTCCGACCAAACGACCAACATCATCATGGACCTCTCCAGGAAACTGTCAAAAGTGCCTGTTGAGGTCAATGATTACCCCGGCTTTGTAGCCAACAGGATCCTCATGCCCATGATCAATGAGGCCATTTACAGTTTGTATGAAGGCGTTGCCGGCGTCAGGGAAATCGATACGGTAATGACCCTTGGCATGGCACATCCAATGGGCCCCTTGCAGCTCGCCGACTTTATCGGCCTCGATGTATGCCTGGCCATCATGCAGGTGTTGCATGAAGGCTTTGCCAATCCGAAATATGCCCCCTGCCCGCTGCTGGTCAATATGGTCACTGCCGGAAAAAAAGGAGTAAAATCGGGTGAAGGCTTCTACGACTATAGTCAGGGCATAAAAAACCCTGAGGTATCGGCTAAATTCAGCAAATGAAGGAAGAACATTCCTTCGTCAATCCTTTTATATTAACTTTGCACACGAAAAGTATATGCTGAATGTTCTTTAAATGCTGCGCTCAGCGTGCCGTTTACAGATTCAGCATCAGCCTTATGTCTTTACGAAATTATACATGATGAACGAAAACCTTGACCCCTCTTCAGAAAACCTTTCGCCTGTTGAACGTGATATAGAAAAAGTATTGCGTCCCCAGGCATTTGAAGATTTTACCGGTCAGGATAAGATCATGGAAAACCTCAAGATCTTCGTAAAAGCGGCCAAGCTCCGCGGGGAGCCGTTAGATCACGTGCTACTGCATGGCCCTCCAGGACTGGGTAAAACCACGCTATCCTATATTATTGCCAATGAGATGAGTGTTGGCATTAAGGTAACCTCCGGCCCTGTGCTGGACAAGCCAGGTGACCTTGCCGGTTTGCTGACGGGCCTGGATACAGGTGATATCCTCTTTATCGATGAGATCCACAGGCTCAGTCCGCTCGTAGAGGAATACCTCTATTCTGCGATGGAGGATTTCAAGATTGACATTATGCTGGAAAGCGGTCCGAATGCGAGGTCTGTACAGATTTCACTTAACCCCTTTACGCTTGTTGGTGCCACCACCAGATCAGGGCTCCTTACCGCGCCGTTACGTGCAAGGTTCGGGATCAACTCCAGGCTTGCTTATTATGATGCAAAACTACTGACAACAATCGTACTGAGGTCCTCACAGATCTTAAAGACGCCCATTACAGAGGAAGGCGCTTATGAGATCGCCAGACGAAGCCGCGGTACTCCTCGTATTGCCAATGCCCTACTGAGGAGAACACGCGATTTTGCGCAGATCAAAGGTGATGGCACCATCAATACAGAAATTTCCAGATATGCACTCAAGGCCTTGAATGTTGATGAACACGGTTTGGATGAAATGGACAACAAAATCCTCGTCACCATCATTGATAAGTTTAAGGGGGGGCCTGTAGGTTTAAAAACCATTGCTACAGCTGTGGGAGAAGATGAAGGCACCATTGAAGAGGTGTACGAACCATTCCTCATTCAGGAGGGCTTCCTGATGCGTACATCAAGAGGCAGGGAAGCTACCGAAGCTGCCTATAAACACCTGCAGAAGAATTTTCCCGGACAAACAGGGATGTTGTTTTAAATAAGACAAGTACGTGGCTTTAAAAAAGACAGCTACGTGGCCTTAAACCAAACGGATGTGTAGTTTTAAAGAAGATGGGCATACTGTTCCGATTTTGTTTCCGGGTAAATTAAGACTGCTGACATAAAAAGTGCGTCTTCTTGACATCTGAATACCTTTTAGGCATCATTTCTGTACACATAGGCTAAAAATAGCTTATGAACATCGAAACAAGACGACTCACCTTATCTGACTACAACGACCTCAAGGAATCCATGCTACAGGCTTATGATACGCTGGGCGGGCAAATATGGAGCAAAAGCAGCATAGAAAGGCTGTTGAAACTATTCCCTGAAGGCCAGCTCTGCATCGCTGTAGATGATAAAGTGGTAGCTTGCTCCTTGTCCATTATTGTAGATTATGATGAATATGGGGACAAGCATACCTACAAAAATATCACTGGCGATTACTCCTTTTCTACACACGATTCCGCAGGTGATGTCCTATATGGCATAGAAATCTTTGTACATCCGGAATTCCGGGGTCTGCGACTGGGGAGGCGGTTATATGAGGCCCGCAAGGAACTTTGTGAAAGCCTGAACCTGAAGAGTATCATCGCCGGAGGACGTATCCCAAGATACCATGAATACGCCGGCAAGCTCAGCCCTCGACAATATATAGACAAGGTAAAGGCCAAGGAGATTTTTGACCCAACCCTCACCTTCCAGATTTCCAACGACTTTCACGTGAGGAAAGTTTTAAAAAACTACCTCCCCGGAGATCATGAATCTAAAGACTACGCCACCTTGCTGGAATGGAACAACATCTACTACCAGGGAATTGATGCCTCTGCAAGATCTGCAAAAACGATCAGAATTGGCCTCGTACAGTGGCAAATGCGTCTTTTTCCAGACATGGAGGCTTTTTATGAACAGGTTGAGTTTTTTGTAGATGCCGTAAGCGGCTACAAATCGGATTTCATCATGTTTCCAGAGTTCTTTAACACGCCGCTGTTGCAACCTTACAACCACCTTCCTGAAATGGAAGCCATGCGCATGCTGGCAGGAAAGACGGAAGAAATTGTGCATAAAATCCAGGAATATGCGGTGTCTTACAATGTAAACATCATCTCCGGCAGTATGCCGATTATTGAGAACAACAAATTGTACAACGCGACTTACCTGTGCCACCGGACAGGTAAAACGGACGAATACAGAAAGATCCAGATCACTCCCAATGAGCAGAAATACTATGGAATGGTTGGCGGCGATAAGATTCAGGTTTTCGATACCGATTGTGGTAAAATAGGGATCCTGATCTGTTATGACGTAGAGTTCCCGGAGCTCAGCAGGATTTATGCTGATCAGGGCATGCAGATTCTCTTTGTCCCCTTTCTCACCGACACACAAAACGGATACACGCGTGTGAGACACTGCGCACAGGCGCGGGCAATTGAGAATGAGTGTTATGTGGCCATTGCAGGATGTGTTGGAAACCTCCCAAAAGTAAACAACATGGACATCCAGTTTGCACAATCTGCTGTATTTACCCCGTCAGACTTTGCCTTTCCTACAAACGCGGTAAAAGCGGAAACGACCCCGAATACAGAGATGATGCTGGTAGTAGACGTAGACCTGCACCTGCTGGACGAACTCCACCATTTCGGAACGGTAAAAATCATGAAAGACAGGCGCAAAGACCTGTATGAGGTCAGGCTGTTGAAATAAATAACACACAGATGATGCCGTTGACTGAACGCATCATTTAACAGTGTTATCTAAATAATAAAAAGCTATCTAGGCAGGTCATTACTACGTCGGTTACAATTGGGAAAAGTATTCAGTCAGAAATAAAAAACCCCAACCGCATGATGCAGTTGGGGAATTGTGTTTAGCATAAAAGAGAGCTGTCCAGTTCTAAAAACTATCTGCGTGTATGGTCAGCAATCCTGCGCTTAAAACGGTTGCGCTGACAGGCCACGTCACGTGCTCCTGTTAAGCATTTCTGAATGCCAGCCAGTAGATCAATAAGGCAACCACGAGGATCGGTATGATCCATTTCATGACCTTTGAGGCACCATTTCTATCATACTCATTTACTGCCTCCGGTGATGGTCCGGGATCCTCCTGATGTTTCTCATAATCAGTCTCTATTGGTTTTGATGGCTTGTTTGGATCTTCTATATGTTTTGGATCGATGTTGTTTCCTGTATTTTCCATAGGTCTAAATGTTGGTTGTAATTTAATAACAAATGTTCGTTTAAAAGGTTTTCAGGCGATTTCCTATCTTTGTAGCAGATGCTGAATAATTCTTCCCGATATAGCAAGCTGATTAAAGATGAGGCACTCCGGCTGGGCTTCATGCAATGCGGCATTGCCAAGGCAGATTTCCTGGAAGAAGAAGCACCGCGATTGGAGCAATGGCTCCACAAAAACCACCATGGGCAAATGGCTTACATGGAGAACCATTTTGACAAACGGCTAGACCCCAGGTTGCTGGTGGATGACGCTAAATCAGTCATTTCTCTTACACTCAACTACTTCCCTGAGGACCAGCAGCAGGATCCTGACGCGCCGAAGATCTCCAAATATGCCTACGGTACGGATTATCACCTGGTGATCAAGGACAAGCTCTTCCAGCTGCTCAACTTCATTACTGAAGAAATTGGCGAAGTCTCAGGCCGCGCATTTGTAGACTCAGCGCCTGTGATGGACCGTGCCTGGGCCAAACGCGCAGGTATCGGCTGGATCGGTAAAAACAGCAACCTTATCAACAAAAAAAGTGGTTCTTTTTTCTTCCTCGCAGAGCTTATCGTGGACCTGGAACTGGAGTATGACCACCCCTTTTCCACCGACCACTGCGGCAGCTGTACCAGATGTATTGATGCCTGCCCTACAGAAGCCATCCTCTCTCCTTTCATCATCGATGCCAACAAATGCATCTCCTACCTCACCATTGAGCTCAGAGAAGAGATCCCCGAACAGTTCAACGACAAGATGGACAACTGGATGTTTGGCTGCGATATCTGTCAGGATGTATGTCCCTGGAACCGTTTCTCCGTACCCCATTCCGAGCCTAAGTTTCAGCCCAATGAAAACCTGCTCCAGATGAAACGCGAAGACTGGCTAGACATTACAGAAGATGTGTTCAGGACGATCTTTAAAAATTCGGCGGTAAAGCGTACAAAGTTCAAAGGACTTACCAGGAACATTGATTTCATTAAAACCATTCCCAAGTAAGTCCTTCAGTATCTGCTCATCGTCGCTTCGGGATAAGCATATATGCCATTAGTTTAGTTGACCCTGATGATGTTGTCCGAGCGGTCTTTATCGGGTACATGAGCACTGCCCAATTCTGCCCTTTTTAGCTTTTTTGTGGTCTGTACCGGCACAGTGATCTGCTGATCACCTTTCTCCCATACTGCGATTGAACGGTGTACCTGCTCCTTTGTACCATCGGTATAAGTCAGCTGCAGGTCTACAGGAAGGGGTTTTATCCCTTTTGTGCTGATGTGGAACAAATAACCATCTGCCGTTTTATTGGCAGCTGTGAGCGCCATATCTGTTACCCCTTCACTGAAAAACCAGCGTTTCCAGAACCAGTTCAGGTTTTTCCCGGAGCCTTCGTTCATGCTGTTGAAGAAGTCGTAAGGCATCGGATGTTTTCCCTGCCACTGGCTGATGTAATGGTGTAGAGCCTTATGAAAAAGCGCATCACCCAGATAATCCTTGATATATAAATAGCCCATTCCCGGCTTGGGATAGGAATTGGTGAAGGTGGCGCTCCCTTTCAGCTCGGTACTCAATGTCATGACTGGAACATCGTCTTTGGTGCCTGACGCCACCGCAGTAGGCACCACGCCATACTCGTCCACCATAGAAGGCTCTATCATCGGCGCAATCAGCCATTCCCCGATCGTCGCCCAGCCTTCATCCATCCAGGCATATTTCGTTTCATTGGTACCCATATAAAAAGGAAACATGGTATGGAAGATCTCATGTACCGTTAAGGTGATCGCATCCTCACGGCTGTCGACCGGGTTATCGTTGACCATCATTGGATATTCCATCTGGTCCAACCCGTCGAAAATCGTCTCATGTGGATAAGGAAAAGGCCATTTCGGAAATTTATAACTCATCGCATACACTGTTTGCTTTGCAAAGTCAATCACCTCATAATAGTCCTTGTGGATCGGGTTAAATACGGCATCCACTCTTGTGCGCCGCTTGCTTGCCGGGTCTACGACCAGGCTGACCGATTTCCACAGGTAATGGTCGCTCAGTGCGAAGACAAAATCCGTCACATTCCTGCCATCAAACTTCCAGGTATTGTAGGGCTGCTCAGCATTGGTAAAGTTTCTGGCAGCAAGATCCTGATCATTGATCACATCAACCACCGCATCAGACGTTTCCGCCCGCTCCAGTCGCTCAGCAACAGATTTTGAATATACCTTCTTCGCATTCAGGAGATCCCCTGTGGCCCATACTGCAAACTGGTTTGGAACGGTAATCTCTGCCTTGAAATTGCAGAAGTCGTTGTAAAACTCCACATCTCCAGTGTAGGGATACTTGTTCCAGCCATCAATGTCGTCATACACAGCAATGCGGGGGAAAAAATAGGCAACAAAATGAGAACCCTCATCCACCTGACCCGTGCGCATATGAGAACCTTTGTTCAGCTCATACTGATAGTCGATCTTGAGCTTCAGTTGCTTGCCGGGCTTCAGGGCAGCAATATCAACCTGCATATTGGTACCATCTATGTGGATGCTGTTCTCCGGAATCTGCTTCCCTTCGGCCACTATGGAAAGGATTTTAACCCCTTCGTTGAGGTCACGTTCATTGAGCTTGGATTCACGCGGAACACCCTTTTTATAGAGGTTGGGATACAGCTTAAACCAGAGTGTGCTGAGCACATCCGGACTATTGTTTTCATAAATCACATCCACGGCACCTTTCAGCACCCTTGTAGCAGGATTAAAGTCCACTTTCAGGTCGTAGTTTGCCGTATTCTGCCAATATTTGGCGCCGGGTCTGCCTGTGATGGTGCGTGTTTCCTTCGCATATGCAGCCTGCACCTCTGCCGGAACAGGCAGGGTTTCCTGCGCGGCAACCATTCCAGAAAGACAAATGGCAGTAATGAATAAAGAGATGCTCTTCATAGATAACCCTTACTTGCCGAATTTCATTTTCAACTGCTCCAGCATATCATTTGTGACCTCCACTGCTGGTTTTGGCTTTTTCTGCTGTGGGTTGGCTGCATTCGGGTTAGGACGGTTGGCATTACCGGTATTACCCTGAGGTGTTGCCGGTTTAGGCTTATTGACTGCTGCTGCCTGTTGCTGGTTTTTCTCTTGTTTCAGCAGCTCTTTCTTTTTGCTCCAGCGCGTCCAGATTTCTTCCAGTTTTTTCTTAGTATATAATGGAAAATCACCTTGTTTCATCCATGCATAGTAGCTCGGCTCAATATCGAACACCTGCTCTACCGTTTTACCTTTATGTTTACCGAAATTAAAACATTCCTGATCATCCTCATTGAATACCATTCTGCCTGCAAAGTCTACCGGTTTGTTCATATTGGTGAAAGTATGCAGTGCTTCAACGCTGTTTTGTACAGGTTTGGAGACGTTTCCTTGTTTATCTTCAAAGTCAGTGTCTGCATAACGCTCAATCTGCGCAAGCAGTACATGATAAGTAGCAGTGATGTCGGCCTCAGCAGAGTGCGCATTGATAATATCCTTATCGCAGTAAAACTTGTATGCCGCCTTTAGGGTACGCTGCTCCATCTGGTGGAAGATGTTCTGCACATCTACGAACTTGCGGTCGGACATGTCAAAATCAACACCTGCTCTCAGAAATTCTTCCAGCAGCACCGGGATATCAAACCTGTTAGAGTTGTATCCCGCAAGGTCAGCATCACCAATAAATTCAGCCACTTCAGCAGCGACCGCTTTGAAGGTCGGCTCAGCGGCGATATGCTCATCATAGATGCCATGAATCAATGAAGATGCCAATGGAATGGGCATTTCAGGATTGATGCGAAGGGTTTTAATCAGTTCAGTACCATCGGGCATGGCCTTCAGAATGGCAATTTCAACAATGCGATCGGATCCAACATTTACACCAGTGGTTTCAAGATCAAAAAAAGCTAGAGGGCGGTTTAAATTTAATTTCATTAGTATATCACTATTTTTTTGGGGGTTTACGAACCATTAAGGATTCTTTTGACCCCTTTGGTACCTACTCAAAAGTCGTAAAAATCATCCATTAAACCTTAACTTATTTCCTAATCTTCTAAATATTAATCGATTGTCTTTATTTCCAAAAAATGCGCTCTAAACCATTCAAAATCATTTTTATTTCTCCACAACTAAGTTTAACTTGCGCAGCATTAGAATAAGCTCTTATGAAATATTTTTATCTGCTCCCACTCCTATTATTAACGCAACTGGCCACTTATGCGCAGCTGCCCAATTTTGGCTTTGTTACACATGAAGACATGCAGGCCAAGCGCTCCCTGATCGACAGCAATGCCAATGCAGAGGTGCAGCTTGAATACGGCACGGCAAGGATGAACTTTGATGACAACACCGGGTCGCTCTACATTGACTACGAGTACCAGGCACAAATTAAAATCTTCAATAAAAAAGGTTTTGAACATGGTAACATTGCCATCTATAAACACATCTATAAAGATGGAGATATGGACAAGCTGACTGACGTCAAAGCAGTAACGATCAACTATGTAAACAATGAGTTTGTACGCCACGAACTGGATAATTCCAAAATCTTCAACGAAAAACTGAACAAATATACATCGGTATCGAAGTTTACGCTCCCCAACCTGCAGGAAGGCAGCATCGTCCAATACAGCTATAAACTCAGGATCAACTATATTTTCAACTTTAAAACCTGGGACTTCCAGTCTGACATTCCTAAAGTCAGCAGCAAGTACGTCGCATTCATCCCGGGGCTTTACAATTACAATGTGGTCCTTCGCGGTCCCCTTAAGCTGAGCTCTTCCAATGGCGTCGTAGCTAATGGTTGCATGAGGATCAATGGCCGTGACATCAACTGCTCCAAGATGACTTATGTGATGGACAATGTTCCGGCGTTTATTGAGGAGGACTACATGACGGCGGCAAGCAACTTCAGGGCGGCTATGTATTTTGAACTGAGCGACTATATGTTGCTCGACGGGTCAAAAAGAAACGTAACGAAGACCTGGAAAGACATCGAATATGAACTGGTAAAAGACAACAGATTTGGCTCCCAGATGAAAAAGAAAGATGCCTTCAAGGAGTTGATGCCCTCGATACTGAAAGGTTCAACGGATGAACTCGGCAAGGCAAAGGCCGTATATCGCTACATCAGCAGCAATATCAAGTCCAATGGATTTATTGGCATCTACAGCGAAACAGTGGTAAAAAAAGCACTGGAATCACATTCCGGCAATACAGGCGACATTAACCTGGCCCTGATTTCTGCTTTAACGGCAGCAGACCTCGATGCCGAGGCAGTGGTACTGTCTACCAGGAAAAACGGAGCCATCAATACACTTTTCCCTGTGCTGTCCGACTTTGACTACGTCGTAGCCAAAGTGAATATTGGCGACAAAAGTTTCCTGTTGGATGCCTCCACACCGATGATGCCATTTGGATTGCTGCCTTTACATTGCATTAATGGACAGGGACGTGTGATCAGCCTCAAAAAACCAAGTTACTGGATTGACCTGCTCTCGAGTGAAAAAGACTATACACGTAACAACATGACAGCAAAGCTCGGTGATGACGGCAAAATCCGGGGCGAGCTGATCACCTATTCGTCGGGATATTCGGGTGTGGATAAGCGTAAGGCCATTCAAAAAGCGGGATCTATAGATGAATTTGTTGAAAAGCTCGACGAACAAAAACCTCAATACCGCATCCTGGCGCACGAAATTGAAAATCTGGATAGCCTGGACCTGCCCCTGATTGAGCGGTATACCATTGAAATGCTGGGTTACGAAAGTATGGCACACCCACAGCTGTTCCTAAATCCTTTTTTCATGGATAAGATTGAAAAAAATCCTTTCAATCTTGACGAAAGAACTTACCCCATTGACCTCGGAACAGCCAAAGAAAGCCGTCTTACCATGATCCTTGAAGTACCCGAAAGCTTTGAACTGAAAGACCAGCCCAGGAATTTAAACATTTCATTAGCCAATGCGGGGGGGCGCTACCTCAGCAGCACAGCTTTTGAAGACCATAAAATTTCTTTTTCACAGTTGTTGCAGCTCAGTAAACCCATCTATGCCCCAGAGGAATACCTGTCGCTGAAAGAATTTTTCAGCCGCATTATCCAGGTGCAGAAAACAGACATTTTATTAAAAAAGTCCGGTAAATAACCATGCGTAAATATTGTCTTTCCCTATTCACTATCCTTTGTTCCCTCAGCTCCCTGACAGCTCAGGAGAACTATGCCATTGATCAGTTGCCGGCGACCCTTAAAAGCCGCGCAACTGCAGTATTGCGTCAGGAAGAGACAACCGTCGACATGAAGTCGCCGGAGCTGGTCATCACCACAGTCAAAAAGGCAATAACTGTGCTGAATAAAAACGGTGATGTACATGGCGCATTGAGCATATATTATGACAAGAGCAGGTCTGTACAGCGGATAAAAGGCAGTATCTACAATGCTTTCGGTGGACTGATCTCCAAAATCAGCATGAGTAATTTCTCAGATGAGAGTGCGGTCAGCAATGGTACCCTTTATGCCGACAACCGCATCAAAAGCTTCAGTCCCGTTGTTCAGGACTATCCTTACACCATAGTGTATGAGGTAGAAATCCGCGACAAGCAGAACCTCATCCTTCCCACCTGGAATCCGGGCGAATATCCGGACATGTCGACGCTGCAAAGCAAGTTTACCTTTTTATGTCAGCCGGGCACTAAACTTCGCATCCGTGAGTATAACTTCAAAGGAAAGCCCGAAGTGATCAAAACAGAAAAGAATGACAGCTACAGCTGGACAGCTGCGAATATCCCTGCAAGGAAGGCAGAGTCTTTCTCGCCCGACCCTGACACCTATAATACCGCTGTGAGGATCGCAGCAGAGCAGTTTAGCTTTTACGGTAAGAAAGGCAGTTACAGCAGCTGGGAGGAGCTTGGAAAATGGGAATATCATGCACTCATCAAGGACCGGCAGCTGCTGGGGGCTGAGGTACAGAATGAAATCAGAACACTGGTAAACGGCATCACCGATGACCGTCAAAAAACACGCAGGCTTTATGAGTACATGCAGAAAAGGACAAGGTACATCAGTGTGCAGATTGGTATCGGTGGCAATCAGCCTATTTCAGCCGCCGAAGTACACCGGATGGCTTACGGCGATTGTAAGGGACTGGTAAATTACATGCAGAGCATTCTGAATGTCGTCAACATACCATCTATGTATTGTGTGGTCACTGCCGGAAACATGAAGAAAAGCCTGGATCCCGATTTTGCCAGTATGGACGGAAACCACATTATACTTTGTGTGCCCTTAAAAACGGATACCATATGGCTGGAGTGTACGGACCAGAATAGTCCTTTCGGGCATCTGGGATCATTTACTGATGACCGGTTGGTCCTTGCCTGTACCGCCGGTGGTGGGAAGCTCCTGAGAACTCCGGTGCTAACCCATGAAATGAACCAGCAGATCCGTCATTCAACACTTCAGATCAGCAAGGATGGCAGCGCCAGTGGTACGCTGACCACGCGGTTCAGTGGCGACCAGTACGACAACTATGGAGAATTGATCCAGGAGCCCTATACTGAGCAGCTCAAAAAGCTGAAGGAAATTTATAACATCGACAACATCATTTTTAAAGACTTTAAGCTGAGCCAGGAAAAAGATGTACAGCCCTCCATGCTGGAATCCCTCAAACTGGAGATCCCCAACTATGCCGCTAAAGCCAGTACACGCATGTACCTGATCTTAAACGCTTACAACAGAAGCAATACTGTTCCTGAGGCGAATACACGAACGTTGCCTGTCTACATCAACAGGGGCTTTACGGACGAAGACGAGATCACCTATGAACTTCCGGAGGAGATGGAGTTGGAATTTATGCCGGAGAATAGAACACTTAAAACACAGTTCGGGAGTTATGACATGACGGTCATCGCAAAAGGCAGGCAATTGATCTACAAAAGAAAACGGGTATTGAACAGCGGCACCTTTCCGGCGTCAAGCTATGAAGAGTTCACCAGTTTCATGAACAAAGTAGTGGACTACGATCGTGGCAAAGCGGTATTCAAATTGAAAGGCAGCTAGGTCTAGGTTCAGCTGAGCACGATCAGCCCGATGGCGATGCCAATGATCATGATAAGGTACATCAGTATCTCAGTGGTGGCGAACTTTTTATATTTTGCCCAGAAGGAGGTTTCAGGTTTGTTTTCAGCCATTATAGGAGAATTTAAAGCTTTTTTTTTGCAAGGCGGTTAATTATTGATCGATCCCGCCTTAACCATGGCCTTTTGATATACCGGAAGGTTGAGGTCATCTACAATAACACCCCTGGTGGTCGAAGCGTGTACAAAATAACTATTGTTGAGGTATACGCCGACATGATCTACCGCGCCGCCACCAAAAGAAAAGAAGATGAGGTCCCCTTCCTTCAGCTGCCCAGGATTCTTTTTGCGGATCACCTCCGCCTGGTCCCTGGACCTTCGAGGAAGCGTATTCCCGTAAATGTCCTTCTGCAGCAGCAGTGCAAATCCAGAACAATCAATGCCCCGTTTGTCCAATCCGCCGAGTTTATACTGTACCCCGGTCCAATCCGTAATGAAACGGTACAGGGATCTGCTTTTCAGCTGCGACATCGCATCGGCAACTCTGGAAGCGGTAGCGGTACCTGGTTTGATGGTTTTTCTCCTGGAACTGCAGGAAGAAAGTATAACCATCAACAACATCAGTATAAATAAGGCATATCTTCTCATAGGCATTAGTTTTTTACGATCCGCTGGATCTCATCCAGCTTCATCAGGGCTTCTACAGGAGTAAGGATATTGACGTCCAGGTTGTTGAGGGTGTCCCTGATTTTCACCAGCACGGGATCTTCCACAGCAAACATGTGCAGCTGGTAAGCCTGGTTCTGTACTTTCTTGATGCTATCCTTGATGCTCTGTCCTTCCGTGCGGTCTACCTCCAGCTTTTTCAGGATCTCATTGGCCCTTGCGATCAGTTTCGGCGGCATACCAGCCATTTTGGCCACATGGATACCAAAACTATGTTCGGAGCCACCTGGGATGAGCTTACGCAGGAATATGACCTTATTTCCCAGCTCCTTTATGGAAACATTAAAGTTCTTGATGCGGCTCATGGTATTGGCCAGTTCGTTCAGCTCGTGGTAATGCGTAGCAAACAAGGTTTTTGGCTTTGCTGTAGGGTGCGTATGGAGGAATTCTGCAATCGCCCAGGCGATGGAAATACCATCGTAAGTACTCGTTCCTCTGCCGATCTCGTCCAGCAGGATCAGGCTGTTGTCGGAAATATTATTAAGGATACTTGCGGTCTCGTTCATCTCCACCATAAAAGTACTCTCACCCGAAGAAAGGTTGTCTGAAGCGCCCACCCTGGTAAAGATCTTATCTACCAGCCCGATAGCCGCCGCCTTTGCTGGCACAAAGCAGCCCATCTGTGCCATGAGCACGATCAGTCCGGTCTGGCGTAGTATCGCCGACTTACCCGACATATTGGGACCGGTAATGATGATCACCTGCTGGGTTTCGTTATCAAGGAACACATCATTGGTAATGTATTCTTCGCCCACAGGCAGTCTTTTCTCAATAACGGGATGCCTTCCCCCCTTAATATCCAACACCTTACCCTGATTCACCTCAGGTTTTACATAATGATTTTTAAGCGCCAGTTGTGCAAAACACAGCAATACATCCAGCTGCGCAATTGTAAAGGCGTTCAGCTGGATCTCCCTGATGTAGGCACTCACCTGTAACATCAGCTCCCCATAGATGCGCAATTCGATCTGCATGATCTTTTCTTCCGCACCGAGGATCTGTTCTTCGTATTCTTTGAGTTCAGGCGTGATGTAACGCTCTGCGCTAACCAGCGTCTGCTTCCTGATCCAGTCGGCAGGCACTTTATCCTTATGCGTATGTGTCACCTCCAGATAATACCCGAATACATTATTGAACGCCACCTTCAGAGAAGGGATGCCCGTTGCCGCGGCCTCTCTTTTCTGGATTTCCACGAGGTAGTCCTTACCACCAAAGGAGATTTTCCGCAGGCGGTCCAGTTCCTCATCGATCCCATCAGCAATCACATTTCCTTTGATGACCAGTGCCGGAGGGTCCTGCTGCAGCATCCTTTCCAGCTGCTCACGAATGCTGAGGCAGCAGTCCATCTGGTCGGCCAGTTTGCTGAGGAATGGGTTTTTCGCGGTTTCAGAAATCTTCTTGATCTCCTCAATGTGGTACAATGCCTTTTTCAACTGGCAGAGTTCCCTCGGCCCCACCTTCTGAAGGCCCACTTTGGAAATCAGGCGTTCCAGGTCGCCGATCTGTTTGATGTGAGATAAAAACTCCTCTACCAGGGGTTCATCAGCGACGAGAAACTCTACCATCCCCAGGCGTTCCTGGATTGGCTTCAATTCCTTGAGTGGCATGATGATCCATTTATGGAGCAGACGGGCGCCCATGGGTGTGGAGGTCTGGTCCAGGATCTGGAAGAGCGTAACAGCATTGTCGTTGGAGGAGCTCACCAGTTCCAGGTTGCGGATGGTGAACCTGTCGAGCCACATGTATTTATCTTCTTCCAGTCTGGTGATGGAAGTGATGTGTTTCAGGTTGCGGTGTTCAGTCTCATTGAGGTAATGCAGGACTACACCCGCAGCGATGATACCCAACTGAAGTTTATCTATACCAAAACCTTTTAAAGAACTGACTTCAAAATGTTTATTTAATGTTTCATTTGCATAGTCACTGGTAAATGCCCAGTCGTCCAGGTGATAAGTATAAAAGCGGTCGCCAAACAATTCCATGAATTCCTTGCGTTTGCTTTTCTGGAAAACCACCTCATTGGGTTTAAATCCCTGGAGCAGTTTGTCGATATATTCAGCATTACCCTGCGCCAGGTGAAATTCCCCTGTGGAGATGTCCATGAAGGACACCCCAAGGCCGGCTTTATCAAAATAGACCGCAGCAAGGTAGTTGTTTGATTTCTGGCTGAGGATGTTGTCATTATAGGCTACCCCTGGCGTCACGAGCTCGGTCACCCCTCTTTTGACGATGGTTTTAGTGGTCTTTGGATCCTCCAGCTGGTCGCAGATTGCTACCCGCTGTCCGGCCCTGACGAGTTTAGACAAATAATTTTCCAGGGAGTGGTGAGGAAAACCGGCGAGTTCAATCTTACCTCCGGGCCCGTTGCCTCTGTTGGTGAGGATGATGCCCAGGATCTGGGAGGTCTTGATCGCATCTTCACCAAATGTCTCGTAGAAATCTCCCACCCTGAATAATAATAAAGCACCGGGATACTTTGCCTTAATGACATTGTATTGCTGCATTAAGGGGGTTTCTTTAGTCTTGTCTTTAGCCAAAATGATTTAATTTACAAAATCGTAAAGATAGCATCTGAGGCGATACGCTTTACGATTTATTGAAAATTTTAATTGTGAACAGTTGAGGCTTTTAGGCCGTGGTGTACTCCAGCTGGGAGATGTAGGAAAGGAATAAATCCAGCGCTTCCCTTTTTGACGGGGTCAGTTCAAAGTCGAGTTTGTGCATGATGTAATCTTCCACATCAAAGTTGTCGTACTTTGGTAGCGACAACAGTAATTCTTTGCGGTGTTCCAGTCCGAATGCCAGTGCCGCATTAAATTCATCGATAAAATCCTGGGGGATTTCCCTGTTGGCCACCCATGCCGCATAAACAAAAGGAAGGCCGGTGAAGTTCATCCACTCTTCCCCCATATCGTAGGCATAGGCATACTCGTCTTTTTTTCCAAAGGTACGGTCGCCAATCAGTACGATGGCATCCGTTACCGCATCCGGGTCTCTCGTAAATTCCACATCCTGTTTCCAGTGGAACTTAAGCAGCACCTTTGCAAGGTTATTTGAAGTACGCGAGTGGCTGTCCAGCCTTAACGTTCTAATTTCGTTATAGGGTACGCTGCTGAAGATGAATACAGAGTTTACCGCACCAACAGAGCCGATGCAATAGTTGGCGATGATGTTGGCATCTGGCACCAGCGGGATTGCAGCCACGGGGATCAGGCCAAGGTCGACCGTTTTATCGATCACGTTCGCTGCACAGTCGGTAGGAATATCCAGGCGCAGGTCTATTTTATCCTGCAGGTCTGCATGTTCGATTCCGTAAAGAAAAGGTTTGGTATTGGTATAGGAAACTGCGGAAATCTTAATCTTGCTCAACGGAAAAATGATTTAAATGATCGGTATTGTTGAATGCCGTGATGACATACTGATCACCGGTCAGTTCAACTTTATAGAGCGTGGTATTCTGATGTGGAAATTCGGTCATGTCTTTGAGGGGCCTGTTGGTCAACAGACACAACAACAGGCGCATGGCCCTGCCGTGCATACATACGAGCACTGTCTTCTCATTTGGTGCAGACTTGATGACCTCAAATGCTTCTTTTTGACGGGCCACGACCTCATTTGGGCTTTCACCACCTTCAAAATGAGCATCATAATCGCCGGAAGTCCATCGCTCCATCATGTCTTTAAAAGCCGCAATGGCTTTTTCATCATTCTCAGCACCTTCCCAGATTCCCCAAGCCAGTTCATCCAGTCCGGGTAACTGCTGCCATGGCATTCCGGCATCGATAAACCCCTTGACGGTCTGGTGTGTCCTTTTCAGTTCAGAAGTATAAACCTTATCAAACGGAACATCTTTATACATTTCATAAAATGCAGCAGCCTGTTTACGGCCAGTATCATTAAGATCGCTATTGATGCCTCTTCCCTGTACAATCCCTTGCCTGTTGAGCTCGGTTTCTCCGTGTCTGATGATATATATTTCTTTATCCATTAACTAACTACTGGCAATTTATAATATTGCGGTTTAACATCGTCCTCAAACACGAAATCAGTGTAGTCAGTAACGACATTGTAAAGTGTATCTCTTTCTATGGGCTGTCTGCCTACCTGTTTGATGAGGTTGACCAGCTCCTGTGTGTTCATTGCGGGGTGTTGTTCTTCCGCACCAGCCATGGAATATATCTTGGTAGTATCATCCAGAGTACCATCGATATCGTCCACACCGAAGTTGAGCGACAGCTGTGCAGTCTGGCGACTGATCATTGCCCAATAGGCCTTGATGTGGTCGAAGTTATCCATATAAATGCGGGCGATGGCATAGTTTCTAAGGTCTTCAATTACAGAAACCTCAGGAACATTGTCCATCTGGTTGTTCTGATTCCTGAACTTCAGGGGAATGAAGGCCTGGAACCCACCGGTTTTATCCTGTTGTTGACGCAGGCGCTCCATATGGTCCACACGATGCCAGAACTGCTCAATATGACCATACAGCATGGTTGCATTGGTTTTCATGCCCAGTTTATGAGCCTGCTCATGGATGTCCAGCCATTGTTCAGCATTACATTTATCATGGGCAATCTTTTCGCGCACCTCAGGGTGGAAAATTTCGGCACCACCACCAGGCATGGAGTCCAGTCCGGCCTCCTGCAGGTATTTCATACCATCATAATGGCTGAGCTTTGCTTTTTTGAAGATATAGTAATATTCTACAGGCGTCAACGCCTTGATGTGAAGATCAGGGCGGTGTGCTTTGGCACGCCTGAAGAAGTCGCTGTAAAAATCAAGGTTTTGTTTAGGCACCACCCCACCGGTGATGTGGACTTCTGTTACCGGCTCGTTATCGTACTTTTTAAGTACGTCCATCATGGCATCAACGCTCATCTCCCATCCTTCCTCACGCTGTTTGATCATGCGCGAATAGGAACAGAATTTACAGTCGTACACACAAACGTTGGTCGGCTCAATATGAAAATTGCGGTTGAAGAAAGTTTTTTTGCCATGCTTCTGCTCTCTGATGTAGTTGGCTAAAACGCCCAGGTAACCGAGCTCTGCATGTTCATAAAGGTAAACGCCCTCATCGAAAGTAATTCTCTCCTGCTGCTGTACTTTTTTCGCAATGGCAAGAAGCTCAGCGCTTAAACCTGAGTCGTCCAGGAGTATGGCTAGTTTTGAATTGGTATCCATTATTTAGTGTATGTTGGATATTGAGTGTATGATGGACAAAAATAACATAAAAATAGCAGATAACCCCGATTTTAACGGCATTAGCTGTCAGCATTATGTCAAAGAGCTTTTCTGCTTTGTGCATTTCCACGTATAACACCCACTATTTCAGCCTGATTTTATCAATAAGCTCATCATCAGTACGCGTTTTAAGAAATGAAATGATTTTCTGATGTGCTTGCGCTCTAACGCAATACCGGGATGATCATTTTATAAATGGGCTTTCATTTTAACGACAGGATTTACAGCACATCAGGTGCCATAAGAAAACCTGCTGTAACAAATTAAGGTTTAGGATCGGTAAAACCCCAGACTAGGAAATGTCAGGAAATAAAAAAAGGACCCAACCACGAGTCCTTTAACCTAAACCAAACTTAACTAAAAACTTATTTCGATGCGGTGAAGTTCAAAACGATGTAAGCCGTTGAATTACCGTATTCTACAGGTGACTTAATCACCAGACTTTCTTTTGATGAGGAGAACAATACCGATCTGTAACCTTCGGTTACATTTTTGGCTTTATCGCCTTCATAGATCTTTTTGAATTGGAATGTTTGATCCTTAGGACTGGCAGACCAGAAGATGGTTTGTGTTTTTGCTGCACATGAAGCACCGCCTGGAAGGCTGTAGCTACCATTTCCGCTATTGGTCAGTCTCCAGGTACTACCAATGAAACAGGTATATGAACTTTCTCCGAAAAGGGACTTTACTGAACTCTGAGGAACACCTTCGAAAGTGATTTCGTTCAATACCCAATTGCCAGTCACGTCTCCTCTACTTACTGTTTGAGTTGCAGCACCGCCTTTTGGTGAACAGCTCTGCAAAACCATTAATGAACTGCATAAAATGGCTGCTATCAGGAATATTCTTTTCATATCAATGTTATTTTGTGTGTTCATTACATAAATCTTGCCAAAACTTCATAAAATTAATTTTTACCTTAGCAATCTTAGTATATTAACTAACATACCTAATTTATCATCCTGAAAATGAAACCAGAAACTTTAGCCATACATTCCGGAAATTTATATAAAACTGACACTGGTGATGTGACACCGCCGATCAACCTGTCGACCACCTTTTTAAGAAATGAAGAGGGTGGCTATTCTGGCGGACATATGTATAGCAGGGTGAGCAATCCGAACCGTTCTGCACTCGAAGCCGTACTGAGCGAGCTGGAGGGCGGCCTGGAAGCCTGTGCCTTCTCCTCCGGTAACACCGCAGGGATGTCTCTTTTCCAGGCGCTGAAACCCGGCAGTCACATCATCGCACCAGATGACATGTACTGGGGTTTCAAAAAACAATTGCAGAGCATCTTTGCGGACACATTAGAGATCGACTTCATCGACCTGACACAGCCGGCGCTGGCAGAACAGCACATCAAAGAGAATACCGTGATGATCTGGGTAGAAACGCCATCCAATCCATTGTTAAAGGTGACCGACCTGAAAGCGATATCAGCGATCGCCAAAAAACATGGACTCGTGTTGGCCTGCGACAGCACTTTTGCTTCGCCATGCCTGCAAAATCCGATTTCATGGGGTGCCGACATTGTGATGCACTCCTCTACTAAATATATAGGCGGCCATAGCGACGTGCTGGGTGGTGTGCTGATCACTGCCGCAAAAACGGAGCTTTGGGAGAAGATCCGGAATGTGCAGCAGATTGGTGGTGCCGTACCTTCGCCCTTCGATTGCTTTCTGCTGCTCCGCAGCATCAAAACCCTTCCCTACCGGATGCGTGGTCATTCTACAAACGGCATGGCCCTCGCCAGACACCTGCAACAACACCCAAAGGTAGAAGCCGTTTATTATCCCGGCCTGCCGGAACATCCTCAACATGACGTAGCCAGGGAACAGATGACGGATTTTGGGGGCATGTTGTCCATATTGGTAAAAGGCGGTGCCACTGAAGCCCGGAAAGTGGTCAATACTGTAAAAATCTTTGCACAGGCCACCAGCCTGGGTGGCGTAGAAAGCCTGATTGAGCACCGCGCCTCCGTGGAGGGCCCGGATACCAAAACCCCACAGAATTTAATTCGGATCTCTGTAGGTCTGGAACACATTGACGACCTCATTGCAGATTTCGATCAGGCCCTAGGCTAGTCAAAAACACCCAGAAAACAGATAAAAATACTTTTATACAACTAAATATCAATGTATTACAAAATAACCAAAATATAATTTTGGTTATTTTGTCACTTAGTCCTACATTTGAACATTATTTAGCGAAAGCTAATCAAGTCATCACCTCTTAAACTGGGTTTTGATTTATAAAGAAGTGGCGAGAGACAGGCTCACTGACCCACTGGCAACCCTCCCAAAATGGAGAAGGTGCCAATTCCTGACCAGGTGGCATGGTGTCATTTGGAGAGATAAATTAAGATAATGAGAACAGTTAAAACTACACCTATTGCTTTAGATTATTGTTGCCTGCCGCGTACGATGTGTATGTGCTGCTGCATATAATCATCTGAAATTCTTCCTTTTGTATTTTTTGTAATCATCCGGAAGGCCTCTTATGAGGTACGCAAAACAGCTATATACTTTTCAAAATAAGTCCGTATAGCATACTGTAATTCAACGATTTCTCTAACATTAACCAGTATTATCATGTCCGCTAACTATAAATTCGAAACATTACAACTACATGCAGGCCAGGAAATTGATCCTACTACAGGATCACGCGCTGTGCCTATATACCAGACCACTTCTTACGGCTTCAAAAACTCTGAACATGGAGCCAACCTGTTCGCTTTAAAGGAGTTTGGCAACATTTATACCCGCATCATGAACCCGACCACCGATGTTTTCGAGAAGCGCATTGCTGCTCTGGAAGGCGGTGTTGCTGCTTTGGCAGTGAGCTCCGGGCAGGCGGCGCAGTTCATCGCACTGAACAATATCCTGGAGGCTGGCGACAACTTTATATCCTCTTCTCATCTTTATGGCGGATCTTATAATCAATTTAAGGTGGCCTTTAAACGTCTGGGCATTGAAGTGCGTTTTGCAAATGGCGACGACGCAGATGACTTCGAGACAAAAATCGACGCCAATACCAAGGCAATATATCTGGAAAGTATCGGCAACCCTTCTTTCAGCATCGCTGATTTTGAAAGGCTATCGGCCATTGCCAATAAACATGACCTGCCATTAATTGTAGACAATACCTTTGGTGCTGCAGGGTACCTGTTCAGACCTTTGGATCATGGTGCACATATTGTCGTGCAATCAGCAACCAAATGGATCGGCGGGCATGGAACGAGCATCGGCGGTGTCATTGTTGATGGTGGTACCTACAACTGGGGAAATGGCAAATTCAAACAGTTTACGGATCCATCAGAAGGATACAACGGATTGGTCTTTAATGATGTATTCGGAATCGGCGGTCCTTTTGGCAACATACAGTTTGCCATCCGTGCCCGTGTGGAAGGACTTCGCGACTTTGGCCCTGCCCTTTCTCCTTTCAACTCTTTCCTCCTGATTCAGGGTTTGGAAACCTTATCACTGCGTGTGCAACGTCATGTAGACAATGCACTGGCGCTGGCAACATGGCTGGAGCAACACGCGCAGGTAAAACTGGTAAACTATCCCGGACTGGAAAGCAGCCCTTATCATGCCAATGCGAAGAAATACCTGCAAAATGGATTCGGCGCGGTATTGTCCTTTGAGCTGCATGGCGATAAGAGCCAGGCTACCGCATTGGTGGATCACCTTAAACTGATCAGCCACCTGGCCAATGTGGGTGATGCGAAAACACTGATCATCCAGCCTTCAGCCACTACCCACCAGCAGCTGAGCGAAACCGAACAGGCCGCCGCCGGGGTGACACCCAACCTGCTGCGCATCTCTGTAGGTATCGAACATATTGACGACATTAAAGCCGACCTGGAGCAGGCTTTTGCGCTGATCAGAAAGTAATCAGCAATCTTCCGGATCGGCAACCTTCCGGAAATGCCAATACCGGTGCCGGCGCCTTTATAAGGGCCCTGGCACCAAACATAAAAAAGAACAAAACGAAAGACCAAGGGCGAAAGCCTGATACGAACACCAATTAATGAGTACTACATCCACTTACACCTATAACAAATCCTTTAAACTGGAGAGCGGCAAAAAACTGCGAAAGGTCGATCTTGCTTATCAGACTTACGGAAAGCTGAATGCCAAAAAGGACAACGTCATCTGGGTCTGCCATGCGCTGACTGCCAATGCGGATGTCCTGGATTGGTGGAAGGGATTGTTTGGCGCCAATGACCTCTTTAACCCTGAGGAGCATTTTATCATTTGTGCCAACGTACTCGGTTCTCATTATGGCAGCACCAACCCACTGAGCATCAACCCCACTACAGGACAGCCCTACTACCTGGCCTTTCCGGAATTTACCATCAGGGATTTTGTGTCTGCACATCGCCTGCTGGCGGCTCATCTGGGTATACAGCAGATCAAGGTGCTGATTGGTGGATCCCTTGGCGGACAGCAGGCGCTGGAATGGGCCCTTGCAGATGATAAGGCGATAGAAAACCTCATCCTTGTAGCTACGAATGCTGTGCATTCCCCATGGGGCATCGCCTTCAATGAGAGTCAGCGGATGGCCATTGCTACCGACAGGACCTTCTATGCACAACAGCCCGATGGTGGCTTAAAGGGGCTGAAGACAGCGAGAAGCATTGCCCTGCTATCCTATCGTACCTATGACGCCTACAATGCAACACAGGCAGAAAGTGTGAACGACAAAACAGGTGCGTTCCGTGCTTCCTCTTATCAGAACTATCAGGGGGAGAAACTGTGCAACCGTTTCAATGCCTACAGCTACTGGTACCTGACGAAGGCAATGGACAGTCACAATGTTGGCCGTGGCCGCAAGAGCGTTACCGAGGCCCTCGCACAGGTGAAAGCAAACACGCTGGTGATCGGCATTGAGAACGATGTGCTTTTCCCACTGGCGGAACAGGAATTCCTCAGCAAACATATTCCGGGAGCTGGATTTCACAGCATCAAGTCTGCTTATGGTCATGATGGCTTCCTGATTGAAACGGACATCCTCACCAACATTATCGGCACCTTTTTGAGAGAAACAACAAACAAGAAAATAATTAAATTACATAAAACAGCCTAACAATAGATGAGTAAGAAACTTAAAATCGGTTTATTTGGATTTGGAGTGGTTGGTCAGGGATTACACGACATCATCCTTGGCCAGGACCTTAACCTGGAAATCGTTAAAATAGCCATTAAGAATCCGGAGAAAAAACGTAGCCTGAACGCAGCTCTTTTTACTACTGATCATGATGAGATCCTGAATAACGAAGAAATCAATACTATTGTTGAGCTGATTGACGATGCCGATGCTGCTTTTAAAATTGTTAAAAAAGCACTGACGAGTGGCAAAAATGTGGTCTCCGCCAATAAAAAAATGATCGCCGGCAACCTTGCTGAGCTGGTAGAATTACAGGAAAAACATGGCGTTTCCCTGCTTTATGAAGGTGCGGTATGTGGCAGTATCCCCATCATCCGTAACCTGGAAGAATATTATGACAATGAGTTACTGCATGGCATCAGCGGTATTTTCAACGGATCATCCAACTACATCCTTTCGAAAATTTTCAATGAAAACATGGAGTATGGTGTCGCACTGAAACAGGCACAGGACCTGGGCTTTGCTGAAACCAATCCTATTCTAGATGTGGGAGGTTACGACCCTAAATTTAAGCTGGCTATAGCAACCGCACATGCTTATGGATTGTTCATCAATCCAGACAAGATTCTTAATGTAGGCATCCAGAACCTGAGCGACAATGACATCAGGTACGCCAAAGAGAAGAACTTCAAAATTAAGCTGGTACCTACTGCACGTAAGATCAGTACGAAACAGGTGGTGACTTATGTGTTGCCTAAATTTGTGAAATCCGACGACTTCCTCTTCAACGTGGAAAATGAATACAACGGGGTGACGGTACAGGCCGCATTTGCCGACAAGCAGTTTTTCTTTGGAAAAGGGGCCGGTGGACACCCTACAGGGGCAGCTGTACTTTCAGATATTGCCGCCCTGCGCTACGACTACCGTTATGAGTATAAAAAATACCATCAGCACAACGGACTGGTACATACTGACAATGTCAACATTGAGGTGTACCTGCGTTACGAGCATGAATATACCCTGGAGAAACTGAATGTTGAAAACATCATTGAGCGTTTTTCGCGTCAGGATTACAAGTATGTGATTGGCAGCGTCAGCCTGAAATCATTACTGGCCAACCGTGAGCTGCTGGAACAGAAAGACATCTTTATTGCCCATACCGGCAGATATACCTATACTGAGCAACAAGTTCAGATCGTTACTGAAGAGGAAATACTTTTTAACTAATTCAGCTTTGTTTTGATCGCAGAAAGGCCCCGGAAATCCGGGGCCTTTTGCGTATCTGTTATTTTTAAAAATCAGCACAGCCTGCACGATCAATGTACAGGTTTTGCTTTCGTTATGCTGCAGTTCAGATTTCTCTGTTGATGTCCCAGTTCTCCAGGTAATCAGCCACACGGCGCACAAAGGATCCACCCAACGAACCATCTACTACACGATGGTCGTAGGAGAGCGACAAGAACATCATGTGCCTGATGGCAATGACATCTCCAAACTCTGTTTCCAGCACTGCCGGTTTTTTCTTGATGGTACCTACAGCCAGTATCGCCACCTGTGGCTGGTTGATGATCGGTGTGCCCATCACATTGCCGAAAGAACCTACATTGGTAAGTGTAAATGTACCGTTCTGCGTCTCATCGGGTTTCAGCTTCGAGCCTCGTGCACGCTGTGCCAGGTCGTTTACCGACTTGGTCAGTCCTACGAGGTTGAGCTGATCGGCATTTTTTATGACCGGCACAATCAGGTTACCACTGGGTAATGCGGCTGCCATTCCAATATTGATGTCTTTCTTTTTAATGATCTGCGTACCATTTACAGAAATATTGACCATTGGAAAATCCTTAAGAGCCTTAGCTACAGCTTCAATGAAGATTGGCGTAAAGGTAATCTTTTCATTTTCACGTTTTTCAAAATTGCGTTTCACCTTCTCGCGCCAGAGCACCATGTTGGTAACATCTGCCTCAACAAAGGAAGTTACATGGGGCGCTGTGTGCTTACTCATCACCATGTGGTCAGCAATCAACCTGCGCATACGGTCCATTTCAATGATCTCATCACCACCACTTACACTGGCAGCAGGCTTTGACACCGGTGATGCAGCAGTTGCTGATGGCGTCGGGGCCACATTTGCCGGAGCAGACTTAGGCTCGGGAGCAGTAGTTTCTGTATTGATCTTTGCAGCAGCGCCATGCCCTCCGTTCTTCTGCTGAATATAGTTTAAAAGGTCATCCTTTGTCAGACGTCCTTCAGCGCCGGTCCCAGTGATCCGGTCGAGTTCAGTCATACTGATGTTTTCCTGGGCAGCGATGTTCTTCACCAACGGCGAATAGAAGCGCTCTGAAGCATCTTCCCTTGGAGCTGCCGGACTTTCTACAGGTCTTTCTTCCAATTGTTCCGTCCCGGGAATGTGTTCTTCAACGACAACCGGTTCTGGCTGAAGCGCCGTTTCCGGGCTAAGCGTAGTTTCAATAGTGGCATCTGTTTCAATGATCGCAATGACTGCGCCTACCTGCACCACATCATCCTCATTGAACAGCTGTTTTACTAACTTACCGGCAATAGGTGAAGGAACCTCAGAGTCTACCTTATCAGTAGCGATCTCTAAAATGGTGTCATCCATTTTGATCAGATCGCCTGGTTGTTTAAGCCATTTGATAACTGTTGCCTCCGCAACGCTCTCCCCCATTTTCGGTAACAATAATTCGTATTGAGCCATTTTTTATTTTTTGATTGGTATCGGGTACAAAAGTAAAGTATTTCGCACACTTAATCCTCATCCTGCCGGAGTTCATTCAAAATCATACTGAGTGCAGCAATGGCCGAACGCTCTATATTTTGCGCCCTTTTGTTGCCAAAAACACACAACCGGGTGACTACGCGGTAGCGATTAGCTACTGCTATCCAGACAGTTCCGACAGGCTTCTCTGGAGTGCCTCCATCAGGCCCGGCAATGCCACTTACTGCCACAGCATAATCTGTATTAAAATGTTTTTTTGCACCGGCTGCCATTTCTCTGACCGTCTCCTCACTCACCGCACCAAATTGTGTCAGCGTTTCTGCTTTCACCCCCAGAACAGACATCTTCAGTTCGTTGGAATAGGTGACCCCACCGCCCATGTAGACAGCGGAAGATCCCGCATGTTGCGTGATCAGGTGGGCAATGTATCCACCGGTACAGCTTTCAGCGGTAGATAGGGTCAGCTTTCGTTTTTTCATCTGGTCGAGCAGCGCCTTTTCCAGGGCAATGTCTTCTTCCGCAACTACATACTTGCTGATCCTGGTAATGATCTGCTGTGCATAACTTTCCACCTCCTCATGCAGTAATTTTTCATCCGTCCCGGTACCACTCAGGCGCAGACGTACCTGCCCTAATCTTGGCAGGTAAGCCAGTTTGATGTGTGGTGGAAGCTGGTCTTCAATGGTCTCAATTTCAGTAGCCAGGAAAGACTCCCCGATGTTTGCCGTGAGTATGGTTTTATGAAAAATCGCAGGCAGCTGAAAGGCTTTTTTCAGACGAGGGATGATCTCTTCTTCCATGAGGTACATCATCTCAAAAGGCACACCCGGCATGGACACATAAATCTTCCCATGTTCCTTAAACCACATACATGGTGCTGTGCCATTCTGGTTTTTGATGACGGTACATCGGTCAGGCACATCCGCCTGTTTTCTGTTGAGGTCGATCATTGGCCGGTTGAGGCGGGCGAAGATATCGGTTACATGCTGTAGCGTCTCCTCATCCCTGCGGAAGCCCATATCAAAATAGCGGGCAAGGGTCAGCTTGGTGATGTCGTCCTTTGTGGGACCGAGGCCGCCGGTAATCAGGATCACATCGGCGCGTTTTTCCGCTTGCTGAAGTGCTTCAATGATGTGTGCTGCGTCGTCAGAAACAGAGCTGATCTGCTTCACCTTCATTCCGATGAGGTTGAGTTGTTTCGCCATCCATGCGGAATTGGTATCCACAATCTGACCAATGAGGATTTCATCTCCTATGGTAATGATTTCAGCTAACATAATGATAGATTAGAATCGGGTATAGTAATTTTTTCTCTTGCTCAGCTTGAGATCCTGCAATACAGAGGCCTTCACCTTGATGTCAACAGAGTAAGACTGGTACCTTCCGAAAGGCACCCAGCTGAAGCTCATGTCCCAGCAGTGGAGATCCCGGTAAATGGAGAAGTTCGTTTGCGCAAAAGTCTTGGCATTGAAATCCCATCCGGAGGTGAACTGCACTTTCCAGTTGGGGGTGATGTTGGCATCGCCGTTAAAGTTTAAGGTGTTGGTGATGTTGCTGTTCAGCCCTACACGGTCGGTGGAATACTGGAAGCTATAACTGAAGGCAAAGTTCCATGGAATGTTAAAATCGACAAATGCATTGGGATCACGGCTGACCAGTCGCAAAGCCTCTGCCTGCTCCGGGGTCATTCCCTGGCGTTTGGCTTCCTCATTGACATTGTCCATATTTTCATTTCGGCGCTTGAGTGCTTCCGGGTTGAGGCTATAATCAAATGAGAAGCCGATACGCGTCAAACGCGGCAGCCTTCCATTCTGCCAGGTATAGCGGTCCCTGAGGATCCTTGTACCCAGACTATCCTCATACACATAAGGATCCAGTTCACCGCTGTAGTTGATCCCCAGCTTATCACTGAACTGTGAACGGCCACTGAAACTCAATGTAGACAACTTGTAGGACTTGGCCAGGAAGTTGTAGCTACCGCCAATGCTCAGCCCCTGGATTACGGGGATTTTCTTTTCTCCCTTACCGGTAGTATCATTTGGTACCGCTACTTTAGCCTCTACTGTATTCTCTAACGAGAAGCTGATCGACGCATTCTGGCCGAGACCTGGACCACCATATAAGGAGCCTTCATGAATAGAGTACATCAATGGTACCCCTCCACTCATCACGGGATCGTTAGGATTGTTATCATAGTACGCAGTCAGGTAGTTGCCTTTGGTAAAATCGGGGCGGTAGCTGAAGTTGACACTCGGTGTCATCACATGTCGGAGGGCCTTAAAGTTACCCAGGTTTGTAAATTGCGCTGTAGAGTAGATCTTGGTAGACATCCCCATGTTCAATGAATATTCGCCGGAACGATTGAATCCTGGAATGGTATCTGTCTGGGTGGCATCCGTACCTGTTAAAGTACGCATATATGTTTTTCTGATGCTCTGGAAGTGCCAGCGTTCGGTATAGTTTACGCCGGTATTGAAGTTGAAATATTTGAATACATTAAAGGCCATGTTGATCGGGATGTTATGCTGAAATCCGTTTCTGTATTTATTCAGGCTTTCCTTTTTAAAAATCACACTATCACCAGCTATGATGCTATTGCTCATCTGCATGCTGTATCCCAGGGTAATTTTTTGAAACCATTTTTGTTCCCCGAGTCTGTCTTTAGAGTCAAAAGGGTTGATGGTGTTCATGCTCAGACTGACATCTGGCAATGTAAGACTCACTGTTTTAGCACGCGTATCCTGATTTGCCCTCAGTGCGGAGGTAAGGTTGAACAGCCCATCGCCAAAAGTCTTTCCATAGGAAATACTGGAGCTCATGGTATTTCTTGCAATCCTTTGCGGATCATAAGTACCACCGGCAGCCGTATTCTCATTATAGGTACTCGTACCAGCATCCACTGAAGCGGAGAAGGTAGATCCGGGATTGGCATTGGCGTTCTGGGAATGGCTCCAGGCGATGTTGAAATCCTTAACAGGTTTGTATTCCGGTGTACCTTCCAGACCATACCTGTTGCTGCCATACCTCAGGTTGACACTTCCGTTATATTTATATCTTTTGATGTAATTCGAAGTCAGATTGGCCTCATAAGAACCTCTGGTATAGATGGTCGCCAGGATCTTGGCATCCCAATAATCGCTCAGTCCCAGGTAGTAACCACCATCACGCAGAAAGAAGCCCCTGGTATAATCCTCTCCCGGAGAAGGCAGGATCACCCCGGACGATTTTTTGTTGGGCTTGGGAAAAAAGGCAAAGGGAAGTCCGAGTGGCAAGGGGATGTCTTCGATCTTGAGGTATACCGGGCCGGTGATGATCTGGTTTTCGGTTACAATACCTTTGGTGATGTGGATCCCGAAATGGGGATGTGGCAGGTTACAGGTACTGTAGGTCTGCCCTTTACTGTGGATCTCGTCATCAGGTTGCTTTTTGGCAATCCCGCCGGTAAAAAACCCACCCTCCTGCTCTGTAAACACCTGATATATTTTTCCGGCGCCACTTTCTGTATTGTAGCGGATGGAGTCGGCCATCGAGGGGCTTTGTCCTTCCAGCTTAAAAATGGGACGGCCTACATATTTGCCTTTCGCGTCTGTTTTACCACTGGCAAAGATCTGTTTCGTTTTAGAGTTGTAATAAATATAGTCGGCATCCAGCTCAAGTCCCTGAAAGACGACTCTTGCTTTTCCATACAGGTAAAATGTACCATTCTTTTTGTCGACCTTGTTAGAGTCCTGCGCTGAATATTCAATGATCTCGCTGGCTGCTTTTTTCGTAGTATCCTGAGGGTCACCTACAACAGGTCGCTTTTTAGTCGTATCAGTCTGCTGGGGATTGACCTGTTGCGTGCCGGAGAAGGGCTTTCCAGGAGTAGACTGAAAGGGCGAAAAAACAGAAAATGCAAGGGACGGGATACTGGTCAGGGCCAGTAAAACAAGCAGTTTAAAAAAAATGATGTGGCGTAAAAGTTTCAAATTCGTGTGTGAATGTTATTTTTGCATTAATGTTTAATCCAAAACGTTCAAAATTAATGAAAAATATACCATTGCTTAGACCAAATGCAATTTTGATCGCAATTATTTCGGTTGCCATAGTTATAAGCACTAATTATCAAGCGTTTACACAAGAATATAAAATAAAAACCATCGTCATTGACGCTGGTCACGGTGGTAAAGACGGGTCGACGAGAGGTGAGTATTCTACGGAGAAAGATGTGGCATTAAAGACGGCTTTACGCCTTGGAGCGGCCATAGAGGCCAATATGAAAGATGTTAAGGTCATTTACACCCGATCGACAGATGTTTTCATCCCTTTATACGAGCGCATCGCCATTGCAAACAATGCGAAGGCAGATTTGTTTATCTCCATTCACTGCAATGATATGCCGCTGATCCGTTCATCGGTCGTTACCGGTTACAAAAAGGTAAAAGGCAAGCGGGTACCGATCAGGAGCAGTGTGTACCGGAAGAGCACTTCTACCCGTGGGGTGGAGACTTTTGTTTCCGGTATGGGGAGGATCAACGAACAGGACGAGGTGATCAAGCGTGAGAATGCGGCGATCTTCCTTGAAGACAACTATAAAGAAAACTATGAGGGTTTTGACCCCAATAATGCGGAAAACTATATCATTCTTTCGCTGATGAAGAACACTTTCCGCACGCAGAGCCTGAAGCTGGCGAAGCTCGTGCAGGATGAATATGTGAATGTTGGCCGCGTGAACCGCGGTGTACAGGAGAAGAGCCTGGCGGTACTTGCCCGGGCTGGGATGCCGGCGATCCTGACGGAGATCGGTTTCATCAGTAACCCTGCAGAAGAGGACTATATGAACTCCGAAGCCGGACAGGAAGAGATCACCAACTGCCTGTTAAAGGCCATTCAAAACTATCAGCGGAGCATAGAAGGATAAAGAAAGAGAAACGCATCATAAACGATAAAAGAAAAAAGAAACAAAGAGCAACCTGATGACCTTAAAAAAAAGCACACTCCTACTTCTCATCTTATCAATTAGCGCCCAATTTGCCTTCTCACAGGGATATAAAGTAAAAACCATTGTCATTGATGCCGGGCACGGCGGTGGTAAACCCGGAGCTGCGGGAACCTATTCCAAAGAAAAAAATGTGGCCTTGCAGGTTGCACTCAAGCTGGGCAAGAAGTTCGAGGATGAAATGCCTGAACTCAAGATCCTTTACACACGTAAGACGGACGTAGACGTCGACTTTTATAAAAGGGCTGACATTGCCAATGACGCCAAAGCAGACATTTTCATCTCCATACACTGTAACTCCATGCCGGACAGGCGTGTAGTCACCGGTTATACCAAAACGAAGAGTGGTAAAAAGGTACCTAAATACGGTTACGTGAAGAATAGCATCACCAGTGGCACGGAGACTTTTGTGGCCGGCACACACCGTTTGAATGAGCAGGATGTAGCCATTCGTGAGAATGCCGACATCAAGCTGGAAAAAAACTACAAACAAAATTATGATGGTTATGATCCGAATGATCCCGAAACATTTATTATACTATCTTTGTTTAAGAATACATTTAGAGACAAAAGCCTGAAATTAGCCAGTCTGATCCAGGACAATTATACCAATGTCAATAAAAGAGTCAACCGGGGCGTCAAGGAACAGGGGATTTTGATCCTTCAGCGGGTGGGTATGCCAGCTGTATTAACTGAAATTGGATTTATATCCAATCCTACAGAGGAAGACTATTTGAATTCAGCCAGTGGGCAGGAAGAGATTGTAACTGCAATCTTCAATGCCGTGAAAACCTATAAGAGACAAACAGAAGTAAATTAAGTAAACGCAGATACGTGAAAATAGCAAACGAAACCAAAGTAGGCATAATGGCTGCCTTTTCCATAGCCTTGTTAATCATTGGCTACAATTTCTTAAAAGGGAATGCCATCTTTTCCAGTGAAACGGTATTGTATGCCAAATATTCTCATGTTGATGGCCTCGGGGTTTCCAAACCCGTACTGATCAATGGGTATCAGATCGGCCGTGTCGATTTGCTGACGCTTCAGCCTGATGGGTCGATCATTGCTACGCTGAAGATCAAAGGAAAATATGAAATCCCTAAAAACAGTATCGCAAAGCTGGAAAGCATAGATTTGCTGGGAGGTAAAGCGATTGTGATGCAGCTGGGCACAGGGAACATCTATGCACAGGACGGCGATACGCTGAATGCCAATGTAGCTAAAGGTCTGCTGGAAACCGTACAACCGGTGCAGAAAAAAGCAGAAGTGATCATTGCGAAAATGGATTCCATCCTGACCAGCGTAAACTCCATACTGAACCCCAACTTCCAGAAAAATGTAGACAAAAGCTTCAACAGCATAGCCTCTACCCTTTCTTCACTGGAAGCTACATCTAAAAAGGTGGATAATCTGGTAGGGTCTGAAGGGTCCAGAATCTCTGCGATCCTTGCCAACGTAGAAGCGATCTCTGCAAACCTTAAGAACAATAACGACAAGATCAATGGTATCCTGACCAACATCAATACGGTTACGGACCAGGTCGCAGCAGCGAACTTCAAGCAGACCATCGACAACGCCAACAAAGCTGTGGCCGACCTGCAGGGCATCGTAAGCAAAGTGAACAATGGCCAGGGCACTTTAGGATTGCTGGTTAACGATACCAAAATGTATGACAACCTGAACAATGCTTCCATGAACCTGGACAAACTGATCATAGACCTGAAAGAAAACCCTAAACGTTATGTACACTTCTCGGTGTTCGGCGGCGGAAATAAAAAAGATAAATAGGTACCTGATAGCGGTATCAAAAGGAAACGGGAGCAGTTGATGAAACTGCTCCCGTTTTTTATGTGGTACAATAAGAAAAGCTGAGTTTTAAATCTGATAGGTCGTCCCTTCGATGGCCAGCTGTGTATGCTCGAATACGTTTATCGCTTCTTCAAGCAAAGGCTGTAAGATCTTGTATCTCGATGAAAAGTGTCCGATAAGTAGTTTTCTGGCGCCTACCATTTTAGCGGCTTCAGCAGCCTGTAATGCAGTTGTATGATGCGTTTGATTTGCCCGGTCCAGCATTTCATGAAGAAAAGTAGCTTCATGATACAAAAGGTCGCAGTTGGCAATCACCGGAAGATAGCTGTCGTTGAACAAGGTATCCGAGCAATAACAATAACTTCTCGGTTGATCAGAATCTACGGTATACTCTTCGTTCCTCAATAAACGCCCATCCGGAAAATTTAAGTCTGCACCTCTTTTCAGCAGGGAGTAATAGTTGATCGGGACATTTTCGGCCTCCAGCTTTTCAATCATGAGTTTGCGCAACCGCTTTTTCTCGGTAAATTTAAAACCAGTGCAGGGAATCCTGTGGTTGAGGACGATCGATTCCACGCTCACATCCTGGTTCTCAAAGATGGTCCGGGATACATCGGCAACCAGGGGTACAAATTCAATGTCGTACCGGATCACCGTTTCAGAATGGCGGAACTGAAGTTCCAGAATTTCCATTAAGGGACCAGGAGCAAAGATATAAATGGGTTTGATACGTCCATTAAGGTGCATGGTAGACAACAGGCCGATCAGACCAAAATAATGGTCCCCATGCAGGTGACTGATGAATATATAGTCGATTTTACTGGCTTTGATGCCATACCTGATGAGTTGCTGCTGGGTCCCCTCACCACAGTCGATCAGGTAAAATTTCTCATTACAGTTTAACAGTTGTGCAGTGGGATTTCTATTGTATACGGGAGTGGCAGAGCTACTGCCCAAAATAGTTACCTCAAACTTCATTAATCTTTCGCTACGCTCCCCAATAATTCCTTCTCTATCTCTTCCATGAAGATCAGGTCTTCTGCCTCGTCCAGTCTGGACACGATGGTCAGTGATTCATCCAGGTTACACATCTCCAGGATGGTACCGACTACGCCATTGACGCCGGTGATGATGAACAGGCCGTTTGCACTTTTACAAAGGCGGTCGCCCACCAGCAGGCTGCTGAGGTCCTGTGAGTCATTACATTCTTTGATGCTGGACATGTCCAGTACAATGTTATGGTAGCCCAATGAGTTCAATAAAATGAACTCAGATTTCAACTTAGGCGTATTGTCGTTGGTAAAGCGGCTCTCCCTAAGCTTGAGCACTACATACTTTTCATGCTTGTCTACTGAAAATTTCATGATATTGGTCGATTTGTTTGTAATGCTAAAATAGGAAATTTTATCAGCTTTTTAACAGTGATCTCGAGAATTACTAAAAAGGGAGTGCCGGAAAGACACCCCCTTAAGTTGCTGATCTGCTAAAATTTCAGCAATGATCGTTTAAAATGAGCTAATGTTACGATTTAGCAGGCATTACAATTTAGCAAGTGCTGCCGTTACATTGACTTCAATCCGCTGAGTGACATCAGCAGTTTCATTTTTTTGAAAGGTATCACCCGTGATCTGCTCATAAAGCTCGATGTAGCGTTCCGATATGGAGTTGACAATTTCAGGTGTCATGACCGGAACCACCTGGCCGTCTTTCCCCTGAAACCCATTTTCTATTAACCATTTGCGAACAAATTCCTTCGAAAGCTGCTTCTGCGGCTCATTGGCATCCTGCCTTTCCTGGTATCCTTCCGCGTAAAAGTAACGTGAAGAATCCGGTGTATGGATTTCATCGATGAGGAAGATTTCTTCCCCAACTTTACCAAATTCATATTTTGTGTCCACAAGGATCAATCCGCGACTGGCAGCCATTTCTGTACCGCGGGCATATAGTGCCAGCGTATAGGCTTCCAATTGCTCATAATCCGCCAGCGATACAATGCCTTTGGCGAGGATGTCTTCTCTTGAAATGTCTTCATCATGACCGACTGAAGCCTTCGTTGTAGGCGTGATGATGGGTGCCGGCAACTGATCATTTTCTTTCAGTCCCTCTGGCAGTGCCACGCCACATACGCTGCGTCTGCCGGCACTGTATTCTCTCCAGGCATGACCTGCAAGATAACCACGTACTACCATTTCTACCTTGAAGGGCTCGCAGATGCGTCCGATGGTAACCATTTCGTCAGGAACAGACAGCACCCAGTTGGGCACGATGTCCTGTGTAGCGGTCAGAAACTTAGCGGCGATCTGGTTCAGCACCTGTCCCTTGAAAGGGATGGCTTCAGGTAGTACTACGTCAAACGCCGAGATCCTGTCCGTCACTACCATCGCCATAAATTCATCGTTTATGGTGTATACGTCGCGCACTTTTCCCTTGTAAAAATTGGTTTGCTTCGGAAAGCTGAAATTGGTTTCTTTAATTGCTGTCATGGTGTTTGCCAAAGAACTGTTGTTATGTTATGATGTTTATTGTCTGATGTAATATCACATTATTGTCTGACGTAATATCAAAAATCAAACGCTTGATATTTCCAGCGCAAATTACCGAATATTGAATGATAAATACCAGAAATCAAGCCGATATTATTGGATATCGCCGTATGCTTTCAGGATTCTCTTCACCAGCTTATGACGCACCACGTCCTCTCCCGTCAGGTAGATCGTTTCAATACCAGGGATATCGTCAAGGATACGCAGGGCATTGTGAAGACCTGACATCTGTTTTTTGGGAAGGTCAATCTGGGTAACATCACCCGTTACGATAAACTTTGCAGAAGGCCCCATACGGGTAAGGAACATCTTCAGCTGCAGGTCTGTGGAGTTCTGCGCCTCATCAAGGATCACGAAACAGTTGTCGAGCGTCCTACCGCGCATAAACGCAAGCGGGGCGATCTCTATTGTTCTGTTTTCGATGTATAACTTCAGTTTATCAGGAGGGATCATGTCATCCAGCGCATCGTATAACGGGCGAAGGTAAGGATCCACCTTTTCCTTCAGGTCGCCGGGCAGGAAGCCGAGACTCTCCCCTGCTTCTACCGCAGGTCTGGTGAGTATGATTCTTTTAATTTCTTTATTTTTCAGTGCACGCACCGCCAGGGCTACCGCAGTATAGGTTTTTCCCGTTCCTGCAGGGCCAATGGCAAATAGGACATCATTCTTTGCAATGCTGTCCACCATCCGGCGTTGATTTACCGTGCGGGCCTTCACCATCAGTCCATTCGTGCCGTATACGATCACCTCACCACCTCCACTGCTGCTGGCCGCCGGTTTATCGGGGGCTACCTCAGTTTCCGCAGGTGCGCGTTTCGATGAAAGAATAGATTCTACGTCATTTCCCGTTAACGAACTATATTTCTCCAGCTGGTTTAACAGCAGATTGTATTTTTGTTCAAAAACTTTGAGCTCCTTTTCATCTCCCAGGACCTTTACTTCCGTTCCTCTGGCCACAACTTTAAGCTTAGGGAAGGCATTCTTAATCAGCTCGTAGTGCTCGTTATTAGTACCCCAAAACTGTACCGGATCAACCGATTCTAGTGTTAATTTTAGTTCGTTCAAAATATTGTTTTTTAGAATGAGGTGTATATTTTGATATAAAAATTGAATATTTGTACGCGATTTGCCGCTTACGCAAGATTAAGAATAAATATTCAATTTTTAATGGCCATTATTACATTAACAACAGATTTAGGCTCGAAAGATTTCTATCAGGCTGCCCTCAAAGGTAGCATCCTGACGGCACTCCCTACAGCCAATATTGTTGATGTCACACACGAGGTACCCTCCTTTAACATCTCCTATGCGGCCTTTGTACTGAAGAATGTTTATCCTTACTTCCCGAAGGGCACCGTACACCTGATCGGGATTGATTCCGTGTTCAGTGAAAACACGAAATACATCGCCCTGAAACATAGGGACCATTATTTTGTGGGCGCAGACAACGGCATCTTCTCGCTCCTTTTTGAGGAGAAAGCAGAGGAGATCGTGGAGATCAACATCATGCAGGACCTGAAGTACCTGCATTTCCCCCTTGTGGACATCTTCGTGAAGGCGGCTACCCATCTTGCGCGGGGAGGCAAGCTGAAGGAAATCGGGATGCCTGCGGATGGTGTGGAAGAACGTATGCTGCTCAATCCGGTAATAGAAAGAGACATCATCAGAGGAAGTGTCATTTACATTGACAACTTCTGCAATGTGATCACCAACATCACTAAGGAGCTGTTTACGAAGATCCAGCGCAACCGCGACTTCACCCTGTACTTCCGCAAAAGTGAAACCATCACGCAGTTGAGCTGGCATTACAATGAAGTGCCCGAGGGCGAGAAACTCTGTCTTTTTGGCATCAGTAACCACCTGGAGATCGCCATCAATAAAGGAAAAGCCAGTGGACTGCTGGGGTTACACCTCAGCGACATCGTCAGGGTAGAATTCCATCCCTAGTCTGCATACAGGCATAGTGTTTGCTTGTCTCCCATAAAATGAAGACTATGCCCAGAAACCTGTTACTCCTGCTGCTTACCGGATTTTTATCTGCTGCAACCCTGTCTGTTCATGGTGCCGTTCTGCAGGCCGATACCAGTGCCTACCAGTTTCAGCGGTTAAAGATCAATGGTTTACTTGCAGAACGCAGCGCGCGGTTCGGCCAGTACGACCAGAGTCTGAATGCACGTACAGGGATCTTCGGCTTTCAAACCAAAAGGGACATCAAAAACTCCAATGAGATCCTCCGCCAGATTGTGCTGAATGACAACAACATTTTTAAGGAGCTCAAGATTCTGATGGACTACAAAGATCAGGAGGTGAAACAGGTAATGACCAATGCCAGCAGCAGCAACAGCAGGATTGAAAGTTATATGGTCGCCATCAAGAAGCTGCAGGACCAGCGACAAAAATTAAGAGAAGAGGTGACCGCCACGGAGAGGGCAAAAGACCTGGCCCATTATATCATTCTTTTTCTGATCATGATTATGGCTGCTGGCAGCTATGTTTTTATGAAAAAAATCAGGCACCAGCCACTGATGAAGTAACCTCCGGTACAAAGAATGTATCTGTTTATCATTAAAAAAGAAGCTCATGAAAAAACAACTTTTCAAAGCACTGGTCAGATTGAATAAACTGGTGCTTCCAGTGTTATCAAAAAAAGATCCAATGAAACTGACCAATGTACAGAAGGCAATTATTGCTTACCGCTACTGGGCATTAACCAATTCACTGAGTTAATTAAAGTAACTGGTCAGCAACCCTACGAGGAATTTTGGTTCCACCCAGGTAGATTTTGGAGGCATCACCCCTGCCGCATCTGCCACGGCGATGACCTGTTCTACAGAAGTCGGGAACAAGGTAAATGCAACGCTGTACAGTCCGTGGTCTACGTGCGACTGTAATGCTGTGACTGGTGTTTTTCCGCCTTCAAACGTAATGCGGGCATCTGTGCGAGGATCCTTAATCCTGAGGATGGGCTCCAGGATGAACCGCTGTAAGATGCTGACGTCCAATACCGCGACAGGATCATTTGCATCATAAAGATTGAGCTTGGGTATCAGCCTATGCCATTGTCCGGCGACATACATACCGATGTGGTGCAGCTGGTCAGGCTTCAACGGTCCATCCAGAAGCTCCACCTCAAAGGACACCTTCAGGGCAGTGATGAACTCCTCCAGGCTCAATCCAGCCAGATCTCTTACCAGCCGGTTAAACTCCAGCACTTTCACCTCCCCTGTATTCATGTACACCGTGGTAAAATAATTATAACTCTCCTGGCCAGTATGTTTTCCCTCATTCAAGGCTTGTTTCTGCAGTCCCATCTTCACCATGGAAGCAATGCGGTGATGGCCGTCAGCGATGTACACCGCAGGCATCTTAGCAAAAGCATCTACCAGTCGCTGTACATCCGAAGGATCTGAGATGGCCCAAACCGTATGTTTACTATGGTCGTCAAAGGTAAAATCAAGTGCAGGAGTCTGTTGCACATATTGATCAATTACCAGGTCAACCACAGGATCAGGATGATAAGTGATGAGTACCGGATTGGCATCCAGTCCCGTTTGCTGAAGGTAATCTGCCAGCAATTTTTCACGGCGCTCCACCGTAGCTTCATGTTTTTTTATATGCCCGTTCAGGTAATCCCCGATGTGTGTTAAGGTCCATATCCCTTTCTGTATCAAGCCATCGTGCTCTGCCCGGTACACATAGATGCAAGGTTGTTGTTCCTGAACCAGGTAATGGTGATCTATAAAACCTTCGAAGTTTTCGGTGATTTTCTTGAAGATCAGCTCCTGCCTGCTTCCCCTGAGGTAGGGATTGTCAAGCTCCGGATTGATCAGGTGCAGGAAACTGCATGAATTTTCAGAAGCGATCAGCCTGGCTTCGCCCGTCCCGTAATTCTCGAGAGGACGCGTCACCACCCTGGATTGCAGTTGCTCCGCAGGTCTTAGTCCGCAGAAAGGTTTAATATTTGGCATAAGTTAGTTGGTAATGGAACTGTGACCACTTCAGGCTTTGCCTTTTGCCATCACAGTTCCATTGGTATGGAGGGCTATTTATTAAAGTGCTCGATAATTAACGAGGCCAGTTCGGCGCCTATGCGTTCCTGAGCTTCATTAGTAGCGGCGCCGATATGTGGGGTCAGGGAGATCTTCGGATGCGCCAGGATCGCCTCATTAGGCGTAGGCTCATTGTCGAAAACATCTAATCCTGCGAAGGATACTTTACCACTATCCAAAGCAGCAATCAGGGCCGCTTCATCTATTGTACCACCTCTGGAGCAGTTTACTACCGCTACACCATCTTTCATCTTTGCAAATTCCTCAGCACCCAGGATTGGCCTGTCTGCAAAAGGTGTATGTAAGCTGATGAAATCACTATTGGCAATCACCTCATCCAGCGATACTGTTTTCACAGGAATCGGTACCTGGATGCCTCCCTGAAGATTTAGGGTCAGGTTGCCATCAAAAGGAAAAAGGTCATAGGCAAGGACATTCATGCCCAGACCCAGTGCCACCGTAGCCGTTTCACGACCGATTCTTCCGAAACCAATGATACCGATGGTTTTGCCTCTCAGCTCAATCCCTTTGGCATATGCTTTTTTAAGCGCATTGAATTTCGTTGCCCCTTCAGCAGGCATCTTTCTGTTAGCATCCTGCAGGAAACGAACACCAGTAAACAAGTGTGCGAACACCAGCTCCGCTACCGAAAGTGAAGAAGCTGCAGGTGTATTGACTACAGCAATACCTTTACTGCGTGCATATTCAACATCAATGTTGTCCATGCCCACACCACCTCTGCCGATCAGTTTAATGTTAGGCACCTGATCCAGCAGTTCCTGACGAACTTTAGTGGCGCTGCGGACAGTGATGCCATCATAGTTTTTCAAGGCTTCTGCCAGTTGATCCTGAGGAACTGTTTCTGTATCTACTACAAAACCAGCTTTTTCCAGTAACGCTTTACCGATAGGATCTATCCCGTCGTTTGCAAGTATCTTAATCATTAATCTATCTTTTATGGGTGTTTTTCAGCAAAAATCTGCATTAATTCAACTAAAGTATGGACGCTGGTGATTGGCAGCGCATTATAAATCGAAGCTCTGAAACCGCCTACACTTCTGTGTCCTTTCAAACCTTCGATGCCATTTTCCTCTACGAATTTCAGGAAAGGCTTTTCCAGCTCCGGATTTTCCATCACGAAACAAACGTTCATTCTGGAACGGTCTTCTACAGCGCAGGTACCCTTAAACAAAGGATTTCTGTCGATCTCTGTATATAAGGCTTTCGCTTTGGCGATGTTTTCCCTTTCAATTTCCGCAACACCACCTTTAGATTTTAACCACCTCAGGTTCAGCATTGCTACATAGATAGAGAATACCGGTGGCGTGTTGTACATAGAACCGCCGTCGATGTGGACTTTGTAGTCCAGCATGGAAGGGATTTTCCTTCCTGATTTACCAAGGATCTCATCTTTTACGATCACTACCGTTAAACCTGCAGGGCCGATATTTTTCTGTGCACCAGCATAGATCAGGTCGAACTTGCTCACGTCAATCACGCGGCTCATGATGTCTGAAGACATGTCACAAACTACAGGAACGCTGGTCTCAGGGAAGTCGAACAACTCTGTACCATAAATGGTATTGTTGGAAGTGCAATGGAAGTAGGCACTATCCTCAGGGATGCTGTAGTCCTTAGGAACGAAGGTAAAGTTTGATGATTTTGAGGAAGCCACAATATTTGCAGTTCCGAAAGTAGCGACTTCTTTGATCGCTTTGTTTGCCCATACACCAGTTTCCAAATAACTGGCAGTTTTACCTTCCGGTAAGAGGTTCATAGGAACCATGGCAAATTGCAGGCTCGCGCCACCTTGTAAAAAGAGAACGGAATAACCGGCAGGAACATTTAACAATTCTTTAACCAGCTTACCAGCTTCTTCTACGACACCCTCAAACTCGGATGTGCGGTGCGAGATCTCCAGAATAGACAAGCCGTCTTTGAAATCTAATACTGCTTGTGATGCTTGCTTGAAAACTTCCTGTGGTAAAATACAGGGTCCAGCGCCGAAATTATGTCTCATTTTATTGCTAATTTATATTGTTTGTAAATGTAATATTTTATACCATTTAGTGGTGGGAATTTTTAAACTTAATGATTAATTTGAAGTTCAGCTGCCTGCCGGTAAGGTAATTGGGCACGGCGTATTGTACATTGTCAATATCCCTGAGCCATAAATAAGAAACTGTGTTATTTATGTTCAAAAGATTGAAGATTTCTACAAATAAAGCAAAGGAGCTGAAATTTTTATCCAGGAAAGCCGGCTTTCGAAGAGAAGAATCGTCGAGAAAGTCTTTTGAAAAGCCGATATCAATCCTTTTGTAGGCAGGAATATTAAAACTGTCAGAATAACGGTTTAGCAAAGGGGCGCCCACAGGGAGTTTTGAACCATAGAGCAGGTTGAGATGCACTTTATAACCCGGGCTATTCTGCAGCCTGTCCTGAAAAAAGGCAGAGAAGTTGATGCGCTGATCCGTCGGGCGTTTCATGTATCCTTCATTGTCACCTCGGATGTCCTGTCTGGCGTTCATCAGCGACACCCTGAAGTAAGATATCAGGTCTTTGACAAACTCCCCTCCGACCCCAAAGTCGGCCCCCATCGTATATCCTGTAGCCAGCTGGTTCGCCAGGTATTTGATCCTTACATTGTCCATCATGTACGGGATCAGCCGGTCCTGATACTTGAAATATAGTTCTGTGCTGAACTTCAATCGTGTGCCCAGGCCATCAAATGCATAGTCCAGTCCCCCGGAAGTATTATAAGACCTTTGTGCCTTCTGACCAAGGTTTAGCAGTCCCTGGAAGTCCCGCAGACTGCGGTAGTCTGGCGCCTGCTGGTAGATCCCTGCGCTGAAGCGGAAGATGCGGTTGTTGCTGGCAGGTCGATAGGCCAGCAGCAGGCGCGGACTGATCAGCAGCTGCCTGCTGAAGGTATTGAAGTTCCCCCGCACACCAAGTTGCAGATCAGTACGAGGCGACAGGCTATAGCTATCCTGCGTATATGCAGTGAAATACTGGATGGCCAGTTTATTCTGTGCATTGATTTGATATCCTTCATAAAAGCCACCCAGACCTTTATTCACAAAGTAACCCGCAGAATCTACCTGGCTGTATTCGTAGAGGTTATCATTGTATTTCTTATGCTCAAACCGAAGACCCCAGGAAAACGTATGACTGTTAAAAGTCTGATCTGCCTTGATTTCAGAAGCAAAAACATTTGAAGTCAGGTTGTTATGCGCATAGCTGATGTAACGTCCTGTCCCGCCGCTTCCGCTGTTTTGAGGAATGCCATCCGTTACCCCAATGTTGTTGCTGAGCTCGTCCAGGTCATAACTTGCAGCAATGTCTATGCGCTCCCGCTCCAGCGTATTAAAGTAGCTGTTGATCCAACGCAGCACCAGATTGGAAACAGGTGTATATACGGCCGTCACTGCTGCCCCTGCCGTCTGGTAGTCGTCCTGTTCCTCCCCGTCATAGCTCAGGTTCAGTCTTAATGTTTTATTTAAAGTACCAAATTCCGTCTGTCTGTTTTCAGGGACGAGTTTAAAAAGCCCGCTGTTGAAATTACCGAGAAAGTTGAGGCTGAATTTAGAGGAAATGTTGTGGTGGTAGATCAGCTGTGCATCGCCAAAGCTGGGGGTATAACTCCCCCTGGTATCCTGCCCGCTCAAGACACTGTTATTATTCTTATAACGCATTCCTGCAAGCAGATAACTATTTTCATATAAAATTTTAGTGCTGAAGGAAGCGCCTGTCAACCCGGCAATCAGTGTAGCCTGCGTGCTGTCTGGACGCCCGTATTTTAAGTCGAGCACCGACGACAGCTTATCACCATAGCGTGCCTCGAAACCACCGGCAGAGAACTTTGCCGAGCTGAGCAGTTCGCTGTTGATGGAGCTCAGTCCCTCCTGCTGTCCATTCCTGATGAGCACAGGCCTGTTGATTTCAATATCATTGATGTAGACCAGGTTCTCATCGAAGTTGCCGCCACGGACGCTGTACTGCGCGCTCAGCTCATTGTTGACCGATACACCCGGCAGGGTTTTGATCAGCGTTTCAAAGTTTCCGGAGGCGGAAGGCATGGATGATACATCAGCGATGTTCAGGGTGATGCTATTGCTCAGCTGGTTTTGCCTGGTGGTGATGGTGACCTGTTCCAGCTCGCTGACGCTGGCCTCCAGCACTACGTCCTGAACCACTCGCCCTGCCTGCTCATGCTCCACCTGGAGCATGACGGTTTTGTAACCCAGCAGATTGTATTTCAGGGTGAAGGCAGTAGTAATTGAATAAATGGTGTAGTTGCCATTTTCGTCGGTAAGTGTCGACTGGCTCTGACCAACCACCATGACGGTGACTTTGGGCAGTGGATGTTTATTTTCGTCCGTTAGTTTGCCTGTAATTTTGACAAGTGGCTGCGCCCTCAGCAAGGCGGGGATAAGCAGCATACTTAAAAACAGCAGGTATATTTTGGACATCAGCCTCTTAGATGGTCTTGATTCCCGGATCCAGATTTTTCATTTCAGCAATCATCTGTATGGGCGACTCTGCGGCGAAGATGGCATTGCCCGCCACAAAGGCTGCAGCCCCCGCGGCAATCAGCTCGCCGAGGTTATGGATGCCCACCCCTCCGTCTACTTCAATGATGAGCTCCGGGTTTAAGTCATTTGCCATCGCCTTCAGTTCCCGAAGTTTGTTGTACGTATTGGGAATAAATTTCTGTCCGCCGAAGCCCGGGTTTACCGACATCACCAGAACCAGATCAAGGTCCGGCAGGATGTCCCTGAGCAAGCTTACCGGCGTATGGGGGTTGATGGCCACACCGGCTTTGCAACCTGCCGCATGGATCGACTGTACCGTCCTGTGAAGGTGTATGCAGGCCTCATAATGTACCGTAATCAGATGAGCACCAGCGGCGGCAAAACGCTCAATATACTGATCGGGGTTAACGATCATCAAATGCACATCCAGTGGTTTCGTGGCATATTTTTTTATGGCTTCCATCACCGGGAAGCCGAATGAGATATTGGGTACAAACACACCATCCATCACATCTACATGAAACCAATCTGCAGCACTGGAATTGATCATTTCAATATCACGTTGAAGGTTGGCAAAATCAGCAGAAAGTACAGAGGGTGCAATGAGGTGCTTCATATCCGGTAGTTAAAGGAAGTTTATGGAGTAAATATAAAAAAATAAGCCATTGTCACCTAACAAAGCGAACATCATGAGAATTATGTGGCATTTTTCAGACTAGCTGATCCGCTTGCCCCGCATCAGCTTATCCAGGGCATCGTTGAATGATCCTGCGGGTGTCAGCTCCCCTGAGTTGATAAAGAAAATCTCATCGGCATTCTCAATGGTATTCAGTCTGTGTGCAATGATCACCAATGTAGTCTCTTGCGGCAACTGTTTCAGGATCAGCTCCAGCAGCTGCTCCGTCAGCGTATCAATATTTGCCGTTGCCTCATCAAGGATCAGGAGGTCAGGCTTGCGCAGTACGGCACGCATAAAGGCCACCAGCTGCTTCTGGCCCAAACTTAAGCTGTCGCCCCCAGAGGAAACCACCGTATCCAGACCTTTTTCAAAAGAAACCAGTAAAGCTTCCAGTTTAGCCTCCTGCAATACCTTAAGGAACTGTTCATTGCCGTAACCTTTATAGCGATCGTTGCTGTATAAAATATTTTCTTTCATTGTCCCCGCAAACAGAAAAGGTTCCTGCAGGATGAAGCCGATCCGTTGCGCCCTTTCTGCAGGGGTATAAGAACGGATGTCCCTTCCCTTCAGCAGCACCTTTCCCTTTTGCGGATCGTATAAACGCGCCATGATAGATGCGGTGGTTGTCTTGCCACCACCAGTTGGCCCCACCAGCGCATAGGTCTTTCCAGCATCAAGCCTGAAGCTGATGTTGTGCAGGATTTCTTTACCTTCCAAATATCCGAAATGAACATTTTCAAAAGACATGACGGCAGTATTCATTTCCCGCTGCGCGCCATCTGCAATGACCGGAAGGTTATTCTCCAGCGTCAGGATTTGTGCAATACGGTCCCAGCTTGCTAAGGCCACCTGGAAGCTGGTCCATAGTGATGCCAGCTGCCTTAAAGGGTTATAAAAGTTGGTGGCATAAGAAAGGTAGCTGACAAGCAGCCCAACGGTAAAATCCCGTTCCATGATGAGGTAGATGCCATAAGAAAGCACCATCAGCTGTGCCAGACTGGAGAACAAGCCGAAGACAGGAAGAAAAACACCGTTAGCCATTGCTGCGCGGATGGCCGTTTTATAGTTCTGCAGGTTTGCTACATCAAAGCGTTTCCTGAAATAATCACGCCTGTTGAAGGCAATGATCACCTTAAAGTTGTTCAGGCTCTCCTGGATCTCCGCACTCATGGCCCCTGCACTGGTCAGGTTTTGTGCATTTCTGCGTTTCACCCATGGTGAGATCACCTTCGTAAACAGGATGATGAATACTGCTGGAATTAATGTGGCCAGTCCCAATTTAAAGTTGATCACCAACAGGAATATCCCCGAGCCGGCCATAAGCACGATGCTTGCGACAAACTGCATCAGCGCTTGCGAGAAAAACTGATTCAGCTTATCGGTGTCATTATTGACCCTTGAAATCAGATCGCCAGCTTTATTGTCGTTAAAAAAGGCCACCGGCAGTTCTTGTATCTTATTAAAGATCGAATTACTCAGCTTGAGGATGATCCGTTGCCCCACCCCTCCCATCAACTGGGTCTGGAAATAATTTGTGACAAAAGTAACCAGGTAGATGCCCAGCAAAATGGCAGCAAAGACCAGCACACCATGAAATTGCTTCGTCTGGATATACTTGTCGATCGTATAACCAATCAGGAATGGCCCGAGCAGGTTAAGGCCGGAATTGACCAGTATGGAGAACAGTGCGGTAATCAGTTTTCGTTTCTCTTCTGACACCAGGTTCAATAAACTCCTCAGTCCGGAAATTGTAGACGCTTTTTTCTCCGCGACAGGCTGGCTGTTTAAATTATAGTTCATACTGATTGGTACTTTGCTGGGAGTTAAAGATCTGTACATATTCCGGGCTGCGCTGCATGAGCTGCTGGTGAGTGCCCGACGCCAGCTTCTCGCCCTGCATCAGGAGTATGATTTGTTCATATTGTGTGATGGGGGCAATCTTCTGCGTAACGGAGATCAGGGTGATCCCAGGATAATTGGTGCGGATGTTCTCCAGTATCTTAGCTTCAGTCTGAACATCCACACGGGCGGTAAAGTCATCCAGCAGCAAGATCTTAGGCTCAATGGCCAATGCACGGGCGAGCATCATGCGTTGTTTTTGTCCGCCGGACAAGCTCAGGCCTCGCTCAGAAACTATGGTATCAAGTCCCTCAGGCAGCTCATTGATGAAGTTCTCCAGCTCTGCCGTAGCAATTGCCCTTTCAAGTGAAACATCGGTCACCAGTTCGCTGAAGGCAATATTTTCACGGATGCTCATGTTAAAAAGAATACTGTCCTGAAAGACAAAGCCGACCTGGCTATGGAAGTGTTCGCTGTTATAGGCACTTATGGGGTTCCCATCAAACAGCACTTCCCCTTTTGAGGGAGAGATCAGTCCGGTGAGCAGGTACAGCAGCTGAGTTTTCCCTGCCGCTGTTGGGCCGATCACGGCAATCCTGGCCCCAGGATGAATGTCAATAGAGATCTCCTTTAAAACGGCAGTCTCCCCGTAACTAACAGAAACATCTTTCATTTCTATAGCCCCGCTAAGTTCCTTCTTCTCTGTACCCGTTTCAGGCAGGTCCTCTTTTTCCAGCACCTGTTCGATCCTGCCATAAGAAGCGGAAGCCTGCGCAATCACACTACTCATGAAACCAATCACAAGAATCGGAAAGATGAGTAAAGCCAGGTAGCTGTTGAACGCTGCAAAATCGCCCAGGGTCATGCTGCCGCTGATCACAAAATGGCCGCCTAAAACGAGGATGGTCAGCCCCGCCATGCTTGCAGTAAAGGTAATGATGGGGCTCAGCCAGGCAAAAAGACGGAGGATACTCATTCCAATATTTTTAGCCTGCGTGCTTGCTGTCAAAAATTTATCATACTCCATCATTTGCGAATTGATCACACGGATCAGCGCTGCGCCGAGGATGCTCTCGTTGATGACTTTATTTAGTTGATCTGTCATCTCCCTGCTCTGTTTGAAAAGTACTTTTACCTTACCAAAAACAAAGTAAAAGGCACCTCCTATGATAGGGATGATCGCCATAACCGCCAATCCGAGTTTCCAGTTGATGATCAGCAGCAGCACACTTGCACCGATGATGATAAAAAGAGAAGAAACGATAGATACGATCGCCTGCGATATGAACAGTTTAATGGAATCAATGTCTGCGGTCAGGTTGGTCAGCAACTTTGCCGGATGGACCTCTTCAATAAAAACAAAACTCTGCCGGGAAATCTTATCGGCCACCCTGGTCCTGAGGTCGCGCGCCACACGCTCTGAAGCATAGGTCTGTACAATACTTTGTAAATAGCTGAACACAAAGATGACCAGCGAGACGATGAGGAACTCTGTGATGACAACCTTGTAAGAAAATGTGCCATTGGTATAAGTATCGATACCACGACCAATCAGTTTGGGCAGTAACAGGTTCAATCCATTGCTGATCAATGGGAAGAGGATCAGGAAAGCGATCATTCCCGAATAAGGCTTTAGGAGGCCTAATATCCCATTTCCTTTTCTTTTACGCTGTTCAATTTCTTTGACTTTTGCCATGCTGAGCGGTGACGTTGTTAAGACCACAAAGCTATAGATACCTTGACAAATAAAATAGCTATGAACGTTAATAAAACAGTCGCAAATAAAAAACCCGCATCAACTGAATGATGCGGGTTTCCTTTGTCAATTTCTATTGAAACTATGCTGGTTTGTTGGCAGGAGCTCCTTCTGGTTTTGGAGGACGAGGCAACAACACTTTTCTGGAAAGTTTCATTTTACCTTGTTTATCAATATCCAACAGTTTCACCTGAAGTTTATCACCTTCTTTGAACACACCATCCATCGTTTCCAGACGGGTCCAGTCGATTTCCGAGATGTGCAGTAATCCATCTTTACCTGGCATGATCTCTACGAATGCACCGAAAGGCATGATAGATTTCACTTTACCATCATAGATTGCACCGATCTCTGGTTTAGCAGCGATGGCATTGATGCGTGCAACAGCAGCGTCAATTGAAGCTTTGTTATCTGCAAATACTTCAACGATACCTTTGTTACCCACCTCTTCGATAGAGATAGAAGCACCAGTTTCACGTTGCATTTCCTGGATGATTTTACCACCGGGCCCGATTACAGCACCGATGAATTCTTTATCAATGCTCAGGGAAACGATACGTGGCGCGTGATCTTTGTAATCCTCACGAGGCGCAGCAATCGTTTTCTTCATTTCATTTAAGATGTGAAGACGGGCTTCTTTAGCCTGGTTTAAAGCGTTTGTCAACACTTCCCATTTCAGACCATTGATTTTCAAGTCCATCTGACAAGCAACGATACCTTTTTCAGTACCAGTTACCTTGAAGTCCATGTCACCCAGGTGATCTTCATCACCAAGGATATCAGAAAGGATGGCGTATTTACCAGTTTTCTCATCGGTGATCAATCCCATAGCAATACCTGATACCGGCGCTTTGATTTTGATACCAGCATCCATCAGTGCAAGTGTACCCGCACAAACAGTAGCCATAGATGAAGAACCGTTAGACTCAAGGATATCAGAAACGATACGGATGGTATAAGGGTTTTCTTCAATTCCTGGCAATACTTTCTTCAGTGAGCGCATGGCAAGGTTACCATGACCAATCTCGCGACGGCCGGCACCCCTGTTCGGGCGAACCTCACCAGTAGAGAATCCAGGGAAGTTATAGTGTAAAAGGAATTTGTTATAGCCATTGATGAAAGCACCATCAATCATTTGCTCATCATCTTTAGAACCTAAAGTAACAGTGGTCAAAGACTGAGTTTCACCACGTGTAAATACTGCCGAACCGTGAGCAGAAGGAAGATAACCAACTTCGCTCCAGATTGGACGTACGGTGCGTACATCACGACCATCTAAACGAATTCCTTCGTCTAATACCAGGTTACGGATGGCATCATATTGTACATCATGGAAATATTTTTTTGACAAGAATCCGGTAACGTCATCGATATCTTCACCTAAAGTAGCGATGAAGTCCATCAATACAGCACCGAAAGCATCACCGCGCTCACCTTTGCTGGTGTTGCTTTTTGCGATGGCATATACTTTATCATAAGTAGCAGCATAAACTTTCTCTTTCAACTCAGGGTTGCTGTCTTCGTGTGAGTAAGCACGTTTCTCAGTTTTACCTACCAGTTGAGCAAGTTCTTTCTGAGCCTGTACCTGAACAACGATGGCTTTGTGAGCGAACTCAATCGCTTCAACCATGTCAGATTCAGAGATCTCATCAGCTTCACCTTCCACCATCACGATGTCGTTTTCAGTACCTGCAACAAGGAATTCCATTGTCGCACGCTCCAGATCACTTACATAAGGGTTGATGACAAACTGACCATCAATTTTAGCTACACGTACTTCAGAGATCGGCCCGTTGAAAGGGATGTCTGAAACAGCGATTGCAGCTGATGCAGCAAGACCAGCTAAGCAGTCCGGCATGATATTTTTGTCAGAAGAGATCAAAGTGATCATTACCTGAGTATCTGAGTGATAATCTTCAGGGAACATTGGACGCAAAGCACGGTCAACCAAACGGGAGATTAATACCTCATAGTCTGATAATCTTGCCTCACGACGCAGGAAACCACCAGGGATACGGCCTGCGGCAGCATATTTCTCCTGATAATCTACTGATAAAGGTAAAAAGTCAACACCAGATTTAGCGCCTACAGTAGATACTACAGTAGCCAATAACATGGTATCTCCCATTCTTACCACTACAGAACCATCAGCCTGTTTTGCTAATTTTCCTGTTTCAATTTCGATTGTTCTTCCATCGCCCAAGTCGAACGATTTTTTTATTACATTCATTTAGAGTTTGTTGTGGTGTGTTTTCCTCTTTCTACACACCTGATTTATATATGTTTATTTTATTTTTCAAAGTAAAAAAGCCATCCCTTAAGAATGGCTTTCCTTGATATAAGTAGTTCTATTTAATGATGTCCCTTAAGCCTAAAGCTTTGATGACAGCACGATAGCGGTTGATATCTTTCTTAAATAAATAAGCTAGAATACCACGACGTTTACCTACTAATTTTTGAAGTGACAACTGAGTAGAGAAATCTTTACGATTTTTCTTTAAGTGTTCTGTTAAGTGCGCAATACGATATGTAAATAACGCTACCTGACCTTCTGCAGAACCAGTGTTGGTTTCTACTTCGCCGTGTTGTTTGAAGATTTCGGCTTTCTTTTCTTTACTTAAATACATTTCTTGAATGATACTAAAGTGTGTATGGATTAATTAATTGTGTGCAAAGATAGAGTAAGTTTTGATGATTCGCAAGTGGTATGTAAATAGTAAACCTTATTTTTGTCGCACCAACCTGACGATCATGGAAAAGACCCAATACAGTATATTCGAAAGCGAGCTTAAAGTCAGACCCGACGACATTGACATGTTCAACCATGTGCACAACAGCAAATACTTTGATTACGTGCTTTCTGCAAGGTATGACCAGATGGCAGAGTTCTATAAAATGCCAATGGAATCTTTCCTGAAAAGCGGCTTCGGATGGGTGGTGCGTACGGCAATGGTCGATTTCAAAAGACCGATGATCCTGGGGGATACTGCCCTGGTCAGAACGGGCATCCTGACGATTAATGATAAGGGCTGCAGGGTCCAGTTTGAAATTATCATTAAGAGAACAAATAAGGTAGCTGCTGATGGCTGGTTTGATTATGTGATGATCGACATCAGCAGCGGTAAGGGCTGTAAAGTGACGCCGGAAATGATCAGCGCTTACAGCATTTAGCATTTAGCATTTAGCATTTAGCATTTAGCATTTAGCAAACAACAAGGCTGCTGACGGGATGTTTAAGATGTTTAAACACGTATAAAAAATAAAATTTCACTTGCTGCTTATCCAGTAAAATTTTATTTTCGCACTGAACAAAACTGCAGTACCATGATAGTATTTGCTTCCGTTTTAAGGTTTTAAGACAAGCCCAGGAGCCTCCCCTTCCAGCCATTTAGCTCCAGCACACCCTGCTGAAGCAGGTTTATTATTCAATTTTCAATCTTACTTATGACACAACAACAAGCCCGACAGGGCAGGTTATCTCAAATAGTCGCATTACTTAAACAGGCCATTAAAGGCGAAGACCTCGATTTTACGCAGGGCAGCATCCGCAGGGCTGTGCTCCTGCTGGCAATTCCAATGATGCTGGAAATGGCCATGGAATCCGTATTCGCATTAGTCGACCTTTATTTCGTCGGCCACCTGCACAACAGCAGTCACGCGATACAAACTGTAGGGTTAACGGAATCAGTACTCACCATCATCTACTCCCTGGCCATCGGCATGAGCATGGCCGCAACAGCAGTAGTGGCAAGGCGCATCGGGGAGAAAAACCCTGAAGCCGCCGCCAAGGCAGGTGTGCAAGCTATCGTCATTGCCATTGCCGTCAATATCGTCATCAGTGCTGTTGGGTTCATCTATGCAAGACAAATTCTGCTTTTAATGGGTGCATCTACAGAAACTGCCGACCATGGGACTACGTTCGCCCGCATCATGATGGGTGGAAGTCTCATCATCGTCCTGCTATTTCTCATCAACGGAATCTTCCGTGGTGCCGGCAATGCAGCGATCGCCATGAAAAGTCTGTGGATCGCCAATATTGCCAACATCATCCTCTGCCCTATTCTGATCAACGGCTTTGGTCCTGTCCCTGCATTCGGGCTGACAGGCGCAGCCATTGCTACGACCATTGGACGAGGCATCGGTGTACTCTATCAGCTGTATCATTTATTCATTGGCAATAGCGTCATCCGGATCAGGCTCACTTACTTCGTTCCCGACTTGACACAGATCCCTGCGCTGTTGAAAATTGCAGTCCCCGGTATCTTCCAGTTCATCATCGCCTCCTGCAGCTGGATCTTCCTGGCACAGTTGGTGGCTACTACAGGTGGCGATCAGGGTTCTGCCGGATACCAGACGGCTTTGAGACTCATGATGTTTTTTATGCTTCCGGCATGGGGAATGAGCAACGCAGCGGCAACACTGGTCGGGCAAAATCTGGGCGCCAACCAACTGGAACGTGCGGAGAAATCGGTGATGAAAACTGCTAAATACATCGTCGTCTATATGGCAACAGTCATGATTTTCACCTTTGCCGGTGGCCGTTATTTCATTGCTTTCTTTACCAATGACCTGGCAGTACAGGAATTTGCGCTCCGCGCACTGCAGATCATGAGCTGTGGTTATATATGTTATGGCATCAGCATGGTCATGATGAGTACGTTCAACGGTGCCGGTGATACATGGACGCCTACATGGCTTAACTTTTTCGGCTTCTGGATGTTCCAGATCCCACTTGCATATATCCTTGCAAAGTATGCTGGAATTGGACCTACCGGGGTGTTTATCGCCATTCCGGTAGCAGAAACAGCGCTCGCAATTGGTGCCTTCCTCCTCTTCAGAAGGGGAAAATGGAAAGCCATAAAAGTATAATCTTCAATAGCCGTAAATAGTGTTCTGGTACGCTTTTTATACATAAGTTTACAACTACTACAAATAGCCATCAACAAGTACTACAAACAGCCATCAAAATGAATAGAAACTTTAGCAGAACATTACTCACGGCATCACTTGTCCTCATCATGGGCATCGTCCATGGCCAGGATACCACTGCAACTGACTGGAGGAGTACGCCAAACCTTGTCAAATGGAACTTTGGCGCACTTGCTTTTAAATCCATCTCTTTTCAATATGAAAGGGCCGTCGGAAACAAGATGTCTGTTGCCCTCGGACTGAAAAGTATGCCTAAGTCGGGCGTTCCTTTTAAATCGCTTCTGGAAGATGCCATCGATGATGATGATACCTGGAACAGCATCAAGGATCTTAAAATGGGCAACTTTGCCATCACTCCCGAGGTCCGCTTTTACCTGGGCGAAAGTGTCTTCAAAGGCTTCTACATCGCCCCTTTCGCAAGGTATGCTAAATATGATTTTACGATTCCTTTTGCTTATACTAACATCGACGGTGTTGAAGAAAGGGCCAATTTCGACGGCAACGTCAATACCTTCACCGGAGGTGTCCTCGTCGGTGCGCAATTCAAACTTAACAAAGGGTTTTACCTCGACTGGTGGATACTCGGACCAAACTGGGGAACTTCTAATGGTACGCTTTCTGCCTACAAAACACTAAACCCGATAGAACAGGAAATATTGAGAACTGAACTGAACAACTTTGCAGACGACGTTCCTATCGTTAAACTGAAACCTTCTGTTGATGGTAGTGGGGCGAAGATTAAGGTTGATGGGCCCTGGGGTGGGCTTAGATCTGGCCTGAGCATAGGCTACAAATTTTAAGATTCCGTTTCCAAGTTCATTTACAAAAAACACAAGTTTCTTTTCATCCTCAAATCTTTGCTGAAGGGCAAACATTTGCATGTCTTCAAAGAAACTTGTGTTTTTTTGTGCGATTTCACAAGCGCTCTCCACTCCGGGTATAATGGTACAGTTTGAAGACTATGCGACGGTCTTTTTTCCGGTCGCCAAAGGCATTTTTTGAATCCAGATGCAACAGACATTTTTGAAGTCGGTTGAGAAAGGTGGTTTGTTTTGAACCAGTTGTAGAAGCAAGCTTTCGAAGCCAATTGCAAAGGTTATCTATTTGAAGCCAAGTGTAAGAGGTGGTTGATTTTGAACCAGTTGTAGAAGCCAGCTTTTGAAGCTATTGCAACAGGTTATTTATTTGAAGCCAAGTGTAAAAGGTGGTTTGTTTTGAACCAGTTGCAGAAGCAAGCTTTCGAAACCAATTGCAACAGGTTATTTATTTGAAGCCAAGTATAAGAGGTGGTTGATTTTAACCAGTTGCAAAGACCGGATTTTGCGGCCAATTGCAACTGGTGACTTATTTTCTACCGGTCAATTATCCGATAGTTTCCCTGATGAGTTTTGTGTAAAAATCGTTCAATTTCATACCCATAGCAGCGACTTGCTGGGGAATGAAGCTGGTGGCAGTTTGTCCGGGTATGGTGTTGATTTCGATGAAATAAAAGTCGCCTTCATCTTCGGTCAGGATAAAGTCGATTCTCACTACGCCACTACAGTTAAGTTTCAGGTATACATCTTTGGCAATTTGTCCGACACGGGCTTTCGTCTCTGCTCTTATAGGCGCTGGTGTGGTCTCTGTAGCTACTCCAGGAGTATATTTTGCTTCAAAGTCGAAGAATTCTTTAGCTGTTTCTACTTCCGTGGCAGGAAGTACAGTGATTTCTCCATCTATTTTTACGACCCCCACTGTGAACTCCCTGCCGGAAATAAACTCCTCAATCAGAATCTGATCATCCTCTTTAAAGGCTTTTTCGATCGCCTCCTGAAGATCGGCAGCATGGGTCACCTTACTCATCCCGATACTGCTACCTCCGTTATTTGGTTTGACGAAATAAGGGATCTTAAGGTCATTTTTCAGCTGGTCAATATCGTAAGGGATGTTTTTGAAAATCTGTGCTGATTTTGCTACATGCAGGTTCGGGATCCCATTTACAATCGCTTTGGTGTATCCTTTATTCATGGTTACGGAAGAGGTCAGTGCATTGCAGGTGGTGTATGGGAGGTTCAACATATCGAAATATCCCTGCAGCTTGCCATCTTCTCCTGGTGAACCGTGGATTGCGATGAAAACGCCATCAAAGATAATTTTCTTTCCATTGATGGTTAGAGAGAAGTCGTTGCGGTCTACTTCGATCTTTACAGCATCCGCAGGTTCGTAAAACCACCCCTGCTGCGTCAGCATTATTTTATATACCTCGAACTTATCGGCATCCAGGTTATGAGCGATGGTCGCTGCGCTTTTCACAGATATCACCCATTCGCCTGTGGTGCCACCAGTAAGTAGTGCAATTGTCTTTTTCATGCGGTTATCTTTTTTATTCAATTTATGACAAATGGAATAATTGCCATACCTGATTTTTCAGGCTCAAATATAAATCAGTCGCAGATATTTCTCAGTTAATTTCGCAATAATTCTGACGAATTCGTCGGAATCTATTTTAGCAACTGCAACGGGTTTTATCGGGCATAATAATTGTCGTTCTGTTTTTACGTTTTCAAATTATTCGCGCGGATGTTATTTTAATTCCAATAAAATATATTTTTAGCCTAAATTTGGACCTTTACGCTAGAAAAACAAAAAAGTAACATGAGCAAATTCGTATCTTACCTAAAGACCTCTTCCTTTAGAAACAATTTACTTGCAGCCATTATAACCGTCGTGGTTATATTGCTTGCTGCATTCTTTAGTTTAAGATATTATACCAAACATGGTCAGGGTCTGAACGTTCCTACACTGAAAGGCCTTGCTTTTACACAGGCTGTCAGCAAACTGGAAGAGCTGGGACTCAGGTATGAAGTAGACTCCGTATATGTGCAGGATTCGCCTCCGGGTATCGTCATCGATCAGGATCCGGAAGCTGAAACCTTTGTAAAAGACAACCGCACCATTTACCTGACCGTCAATGTTGCACTTGCGCCGAATGTCAAATTCCCTGATGTAGAATTCAAATCACTAAGAGAGGCACAGGCTTTGATAGAGAGCTTCGGATTGAAGCTGGGCGACACGACCTATAAACCTGATGTGAGCCGGGATGTGGTACTTCAGGCATTATTTGGCGGGCAGCCCGTTGCGGCGGGAACATCTATGCCTAAAGGCTCAAGGATTGACCTTGTACTGGGCGATGGCAAAGGCAGCGAGGAAGTAGACATTCCTTCATTACTAGGATTGACCAGGGACGAGGCTTTATTTGCCTTACGCAATGGCGCGATGCTTAACCTGGGAATGGTCAGCTATGAAGGCGATGTGACGGATTCTGCAACAGCAGTAGTCATCAGACAGGACCCTATGGCAACAGACTCCGTTACCAAGGTCAAAATCGGTACACCAGTAAATATCACACTGTCGAATCAAAAGTAAATACTGATCAGGCGGCTATTTGCTGCCTATTAAACTTTAGTTAATACGTTCATTTTCCATATGACTAACGAAAATAAAAAAAGCTTGAAAACGAGTACGAAAGTAATATTAGCCGCCCTGTTTGTGGCAGTAATTGTTGGAGGATACTTCGGATTAAAATTCTATAAAGTCTACTTCGCTCCCAATACCACTGGTAAAGAAAAATATTTATATGTCAGAACCGGCCATAATCTGGACGACCTGGTTCAGGAAATCAGGTATAAAGACATCCTTACGGACATCGGCAGCTTTAGTCAGGCGGCAGCAAAGATGAACCTCGCCACTTCATTGAAGCCCGGCCGTTATACGATCAAAAAAGGAATGAACAACCGCAGCATCGTCAATATGCTGAAAAGCGGAAATCAGGAACCTGTGAAACTAAAGTTTCAGAACATCAGAAAAAAAGAAAACTTCGCTGCTTATCTGGCGAAAAACATGGAGTCTGATTCACTTACTTTTATCAATATGCTGGATTCTGCAGCATTGATTGAAAAATATGGATTTAACAAAGAGAATAGCTATGTAATGTTTATTCCAAACACTTACGAACTGTACTGGAATACATCTCCTATTGATTTCTTCGAGAAGATGCAGAAAGAATATGATAAATTCTGGACATCAGACCGTAAATCGAAAGCAGCTGCATTAAATCTAACACCTGTACAGGTATCTATTCTTGCCTCTATTGTTGATGCTGAAGCCTTGTATGACAAGGAAATGCCAGTCATAGCTGGTTTATACCTGAATCGTCTTAATAAGGGCATCTTACTTCAGGCGGATCCCACGGTAATCTTCGCAAACAACGATTTTACTGTGAAGCGGGTAACAAATTCCCTATTACAGGTGCAATCCAGGTACAATACTTACAAGTATGCTGGCCTGCCTCCTGGTCCAATCATGATGCCGAGCATCAACGCCATTGATGCTGTATTAAACAGGGACAACAATAACTATATTTATATGTGTGCTAAAGAAGATTTCTCTGGCTATCACAACTTTGCGGTAACCGTTCAGGAGCATGAAAAAAATGCAAAGAAATATAGGGACGCGCTTAATAAAAGAAACATTTTCAGATAGATGTATACACACAGCACCAAAGTTAGGGTAAGGTACGGGGAGACAGATCAGATGGGCTACGTGTACTACGGCAATTATGCGGAATATTATGAGGTTGCCCGTGTGGAGATGCTGAGGAGCCTGGGGATGGACTATGCTTCGATGGAAAGCAGTGGAGTGATGATGCCCGTGCTGGAGCTGAACTGCAAGTACATCAAACCCGCAAGATACGATCAGGAAATCACCATCAAGACAACCATACAGGACTTGCCGGGTGTCAGGATCCATTTCAAATATGAGCTGTTTAACGCCGCGGAGGAACTGATCAATATTGGCACCACCACATTGGTCTTCGTGGATATGGCAAAGAACAGACCTTGTCAGCCCCCGGCAGACTTTTTGGATCGCCTAAAGGTGTATTTTTCGTAGTGTAAATTTACGGTAGTGTATATCCCGAATAACGTATATTTGATCAATGGAGTGGGTTCACCGGCAACTGTTAAAATTAAAATTCTATGCGCTCTTTATCGAATGGACAAAGGGATGTATCCTTCCTGGCTTTAGTCCGCTCCCGCTATATACCGTTGGAACGTTCTTTTTCAAGGAGATTGGTAAAGATTCATTAGTCAACAAAGCTTCGTCCCTCGCCTACAATTTTATGCTGGCACTTTTCCCTGCCATCATCTTCCTATTCACACTGATCCCTTTTATACCAAAGCAAATCGGCTTCCAGGAACGCTTAATGGAGTTTATTGTACTCATTCTACCTTATGACGCCTATAAAGCCTTTGAGACCACCTTAAATGAGATTGTGAACAAACAAAATGGCCGGCTACTATCCTTCGGTTTCTTTTTATCACTATTTTTTGCGACGAATGGTGTTCATAACCTGATGATGGCTTTCAATAAGTCGTCGTTGATCATTGAAACGAGAAGCTGGGTGAAACAGCGATTGATTGCCATCGTTTTAACCATAACTATTGCTTTTTCTGTGATCCTCTGCACGGTAGCCATGACCCTTGGTGAGATCGCGCTGACTTACATCCGCACCGGACTGCATATGAAAGGGAACTTCATACCCTACCTCATTCAACTCACACGCTGGTCACTGCTCGGTATTTTGTATTTCGTGACAATTTCCATCTTATACCGCTATGGCCCTGCTCATGCTAAGAAATGGCGTTTCTTCAGTGCCGGATCATGGCTGGCAACCATCCTCGCCTTCCTTACCGTATGGGGATTTTCATTTTACATCAATAACTTCAGTTCCTATAATAAAGTATATGGATCCATCAGTGCATTAATCGTCCTGATGATCTGGCTTTACCTGAACTCTCTGATACTTTTGGTAGGTTTTGAGCTGAATGCGAGTGTGGATCTGTCGAAAAGAAGCGTAAAAATCATCAGGCCAAACTTTAATTTGTTCAAGAAACCACCGGTTAGAGGTCCTGAAAATCTAAGGTAAAAAATTTATTCTCCTCATTTTTAAGCTGCTATCAAGTTTTCGTTATTTTTTTGTGATGTTAATTTGCAGAATCAAGTTGAGTTTGTACTTTTGCGGCGGAGAGTTGGCAGAGTGGTCGATTGCGGCAGTCTTGAAAACTGTTGAGTGTAATAGCTCCGGGGGTTCGAATCCCTCACTCTCCGCTGAAAAGGTTGTTAAAACTTTCAAAAGCCTGCAAATCATACGATTTGCAGGCTTTTTTGTTTCTGAGCATACCTGAATTTTACATCAGTTCTAATAAGATTGGTGAGTGATTCGGTGAATAGATAGGTAAACTACCGCCAAAATGTACAAAACCATTGGCGGTTATTTACGAGTATGAGTTTATACACAGTATTTTGCACGACCTACTATAGAACAAAAGAATATCATTGCCATCAGTAAAAAATTCAAAGCCGACTATTTTGCCAATTACTTCAAAAGTGTCAATGTTGTCGATATCCGGTTTGTCATAATCATTGAGGGCTCCTTTCAGCTCATCGGTGGTTTCGTCATAAACAACTGGGCTGATTTGATCGCGACCTGGCCAATCATCAATTATTTCCCTAAATGCACCAAATTCATTGGTCAGTTCAAAGTTTAATTTGTTAATCGAAAATTCATAAAACGTCTGAATGTAGTAGTCAACATCGAAATCATCGTCTGTTTCTAAGGCAAGATTACGCTTTTGTTTTTCAATATAATCTTCGGTTTGTGTTCTTGTTTCTATATAATATTTTCCGTTCAGGTCGAAGTCATTCTGTAATTTGTCAACGACATCCTTTGCGTATCTATAACCTTTGTAAAGTTGGATGTTCCCATTGAATTTGTATTTATTGTCTACAATGTCGAAAAGCGTATAATTTACAGTATTATTTTTTATTTCAAAATCTTCGTCCATCCAAAGTCCATTTGAAGAGATGAAGTGAAATACTTTATTGGGATACTTCTCAAGTGTCAAACTACATAAAGGGTAAAATATTCCCTTAAGAGTTTCGTCTGTAAAAACTTCATCAAAGTTTGGGTACAAGTTTATTTTCATGGTCTGTGCGTTTCTTTATTAAATCATTAGAAGTCGTCTAATGGTATGTTTTCTCACTGTTAATTGCCGACAATTCATCATCTTTCAATTCAATACGTTTACCATTGCCATGCAGCACCGCTCGTAATGCAGCAGTATCATTTTTAACGATCAGCTCCATGATAACCGGAGTCTTGCCTGCATTGCTTGCAATGTCAAATGCGCTGATAATTTTCTCTTCATTAAACTTGAAACGGGTACTAAACTGAATGGTATCTTGTCTGTGCCAGCTTAGGATCAGCCCTTCCGGTAAACCAACAAAATTGCCGTAAGTGGGGACTTTTGCATTTTTCAGGGTATCCATCCGCAAACCTCTATTGCCGTACATATTGACAGCTATGTCTTGAATGGCGCAATCAGTCGGCAACAAGACTTTTAGTTGCCAATCGTACTTATTTAACAATAACGCATGTTGAACCTTTACCGAGTTACTTTCGCCATTACCCACACCGCTGGACTGGTCTTTATCCTCAAAAACTGACCAGTCGTGATTTTCCTCGCTTGCCTGAAATTCAGCAATCACCATTTCTCCTATTGATGTATTTAAGTAGCTTTTCATGGAAAAAACAACTTTACCTTTGGGATAAACTTTCACATTGAATTTTATACTTTCGGTTTTTCCATTATGACCGATTTGAACAGCTTTTCGCATTTGCGCTCCAACTGAAAATATTTTGTCATAGTCCAGTTTGAATTTCCCACCATAAAATTTATTCTCATTGAATGAGTAATATAGTATTTCCAAATTATCCGGATATAAATCCTTTCTTCCTCCAATGCCGGAGCCTCCGCAATCTATCTGACGATCACTACTATCACCATATAACATCACACTTCGGTCACAGTTGTTTCCATAATAACCAGTGTAATGAAAGTCGCATCTCGCGAACATCAATGGCAAACCTGTAGTTGTGCTTGCTGTGGCCTGCCATTCATACCCCTTACCTTCATTATAATAATCTGCCACATAACTTCGCGCTATTACAGTACCAATAAATATGGATACAAAGACGATACTCACTCCTATCTCTCTGATGTATTTTATCTTTTTCATATTATGCTAGGTTCTTGCGCTTCCAAAGGCTAATATGTAACTGACAAATATTGAATAAATCACGAAAACTATAAAGCCCACAATGGTTGCTACTTTGAATACCTTATTCATTTCAGAACGAGCAGGACTTATTCCCCATACTACCATTAAAGAAATCAAAACGAACGAAGGCGCAATATAGAACAATGCTCCTTCATTAGGTTCCCATAGTCTATCAATACGATTACTGTCCTGACCAAACGATTTTAACAAACCATGCAACGCAACGGCATTGACCAATATTAAGAGCAGGACGACAAAACCAAACATCCCGTTTTCATGGATTACACCTTGTTTGTCTTCTTCATTGAGCTTATGGTGTGGTTGTATCATGCTGCAGATTATGCTTGTTATAAAAATAATTGAGCTCAAAATAAGGAATTGGGAAATGAGAATTGGCACACTTTATTATTCGTAATAAGCAGAAGGCCGATTTGACCGTTAAGCCTTACTATTTGTTTCTGCTGATGCCTTGATTTCACATCAATTTCAGTAGTCATCAATCCATTTACTGGATGTGAAAGGATCAGAACGTCCGTTGACTTAAGTAATACTGGGACACCTATCGGGCATAGGTATAGGTATTAAACTACGCAGTACGTAAAAACCCCGCAGCCTTGCCAAAGCAAGAATCTGCGGGGGTGGCAACCGCTACGTTACAACTCTTTATCCTCTAACAATTTTGCGTCGCGGGTATTCTTTTGTACGGCAATGGCTGAAAACATACTCAGACAGAATGCCATGGCATAAAAGCCTTTTTCACTTAACGAGATGTCTGCATTCCAAAGACCAATCGTTAACAGGATCATGGATGCAATAGTGGCAAACCAGCTCAGGCTATAATAAAGATCCGTTACAGCCAGCCCCTCAGCCCTGTCCCTCACACTTTTTTGTACGGAGATTACTGCAAATAACCCAAATAGTAAAATGGTGAAGTAATAGCCTTTTTCGTTCAATTCCATTGTTGCATTCCATAGGCCGATGCAATAGCCAACTGCTCCTGTTAATAAAGCAAACCATGAGGCACCAATAAATGCGGCGGTCGGTTTAAAGGGGTTTCTAACTTTCTCGCCATGTTTTATGAGCGGTGAATTTTCTTCAGTTCTGTGTTGTAGCGGTTCCATATTATTTTGTTTTGATTAATATGGAAGTAAATGTCGGATGTAAAACAGACCTGTAAAAATCAAAATATGAAAGTTACTGACGATATAAATCTTACATTTACATACACTAACACATTCAAATGGATCCAATTCAGGAGTTGATTAAGCTACTCAGCAACGTTGACAAAACGCAATTTAGGCAGTTTTTACATCGAAAAAACAAAAGGAGTGATGTAAAAAACCTGCACTTACTGGATTTACTGGAAACTGACGATATAGTCAGCATAAATAAGCTCTACAACTTAGAGAAAAATAAAGACGCCTATCATGCTTTACGTAAAAGGCTACAGGATAATTTGCTGTTATTCTTATCACAAAAAACCTTTGAGAGCAGTCATTCTGATACTTACGATGCTTTGCGTCTCGTCGTAGTAGGGCGTTTTTTATTAGAAAATGATGTGGTAAAGATCGCATTCAAATGTTTGAACAAAGCGGAGCGGCTCGCTGAACATTTGGAGCAGTTCAACTTACTAAACGAGCTCTTGTTATTGAAGATACAATATGCCCACCTTCCTGAAGCCGAACAACTCGAAACCTTAACCGCCCGCTTTTCACAAAACCAATCGGCCATGCAGCGCGAGGCGAAGCTGAATATGGCTTATGCCTTTTTAAGACAGGAGCTGCATCAAATACACCTGAGAGGGAAGATCGTTAACTTAACGACCTTGATCCTAACTACAATCCGGAAATACAAAATTTCTCTACAGGACCTGATGACCTACAAGTCAATCTACCAAATTCTTTTTATCGCAAATGAGTATGCGGCGATACAACAGAATTACGGATTGATAGAACGTTACATCAAACGAACAGATCAATTTATACAAGACCAGACGCACAAAAAGCAGTCTTACCTGTTCTACCATATATCCATCCTCTATTTTTTGGCAAACTTTCACCTGCGACAAAAAGATTTTGCAAAGAGCACATCCTATCTTAAGGAAATGATGGATTTAATGGAAACGGATAGTCGTTATCATCAGTTATTTTATTTACGTCACCAGTTACTCTCAGCACTCAACCTGTTTTTTAAAGGTTTTGCTGACAATGCGGTCGCATTATTAAAAGCATCACTCTCCAATACAAAGCAGGCCTCCAAACCTGAAGACATCGAGGATTTACGAATATGCCTGACCATGTTTTTAGCCTTGTGTAATGACAAGGCAAGTTTAAAGCAGCTGGCTTTACTGACACGAAGTGATGCCTGGTATGAGAAAAAGATGGGCATGTTGTGGACCATCCGCAAGAATCTCATGGAAATTCTGGTCCAGGCACAGTTCTCGAACATCGAACTGGCCATCTCCCGCATCAGCAGCTTCCGGCGGAGATATAAAAAGTACCTGCTGAAAACTTCTGAGGGACGTGTACTGGTATACCTGGGACTGGTTGAAAAGTACCTGTCAAAACCTGATATCGTCTACGAAAAAGAATACAAAACGACAGTTTTACAGCAGCTGGAGCTCGCACAAAACAACGACATCTTTACCTTGAGTTTTATCGCATGGTTAATCGCACATTTTGAGAAAAAGACGGCATACGAAGTTGTACTGACACTCTTATAAGGATGACAAGGAGGTACAATAGAGCGCGCAATTACCAGTTGCTGCCAGCGCCGCCGCCTCCTGAAGATCCTCCGCCCCAGCTGCCCGAAGATGATCCGGAGCTCCCGCCGGAGCTGCTACCCGACCTCCTTCCTCCGCCAGCGCCGGCATTTCCGATTTTGAAAAAAATCTCCTTTTTGGGAATGGAACGTTTCTGAGAGAACTTGGATCCGCAGCACTGACACACATAATCCATTGACCGTAACCCCTCTCTTTTTGACGTAGCACTGATGATCTTTTTAGTGCTGACGAGCTTACCTGTCTTATTTTTACATTGGTTGCATTTGACGATCTTAGATGTGGCATTGTCATACACAAACCTCAGCTCATCATCACATCCTGGAACAATCCAGATGTCATACTCACGCGATTTCAGGCTTTCCTCCATCTGCTGTCCTTTACTAAGGTAGGCCGACCTATCCCCTTTCAGCAGCACCATATCTGCTTTACACTTTTCAGAATAATAAGGACGGTAACGGAGATCCTTCAACCACATCTTCCAGCGGATCAATTGAAAAATCAAAAGCGGAAAAGGAAATAGCAATGTATATACTTTGAGATCGCGCAATTCGACCCGCATTTTACGGTATTGCTCATACCTGCTTTTGAAGAACGCTGATTTCTGCCTGCTGAGTTCAATCGTAAAATAAAGACTCGTGGTCACACACCAGCATCCGTAGAAAACAAGCAGGAATACCGGCCAGGTCATATATACGTTCGTAAAGATAGCCATGAGTGTGATAATGAGAATAGGTGCAAGAAAAAGCAATATTCCCCACCAGCAGGAAGTACTGACCAGACGCTGGCCGAAAGCCGACAACGTAAACCACGTGAAAATGCCTAAATAAAGTAACGATACGATAAAATCATAGAAGAGCTCCCACAGCGGATAGGCAGACCTTGCTGTTGCCAGTTCATCGTCCTGTGCTGACAACGCTTCCTTAGATGCGTATAGCCGATCTGAGACCAGCTGCAGACCGTCTACCACAGCGTCGTCATAACGGCCCTGCTTTAACTTTGGCACCATCGCTTTCTGCTGTATGCGGTAGCATACCATATCCGGCAGCACACCCTCCAGGCCATAACCAACCTCAAACTCAATCCGCCGTTGGTCTTTGATCAAGAGGACCAGCAATCCATTGTTAGTACGCTTGTCGCCTATGCCCCATTTCCGGAACAAAGCGGTGGCGAACTCTTTTGGTACCGCATTGCCAATGGAATTGACCAACACCACGGCAACCTGCGCCTTGCGGTCCTGATCCAGCTTTTTCAGCATGCCATCAAGCCTGGCTACAGCGGCCCCGGAGATGATGCCATTGCTATTGCTGACATATCCATCGCCATGGTCCTTTGGATTAACAATATCTGCAACAGCAGGCTGTTGTGCGGCTGATGAGCAGCAATACAAAAAGATCAAAAAGAAAATGGCTAAGGGCGATTTTCTATAAAGGTTGTTCAGCAATGTAGGCAGATTAAACGGTTAGTGAATCACTTCAAGTTTGTCGCTGCCTTCAGGTTTATGCAGATAAAGGTAAAACGCATTGATCATATTACGGCCATTCTCCTGATACCTGGCGCGCAGCGCAGGCTCACCTAAATTGGCAATGTCTGTACGCTCTAGTGTCACCAGGCGTCCATCACCATAAAACTTCAGCCTATAATGCTCGAGAGGGCGCATCTCCAATGTGGGATCCTTAAAATTCTGGGTATAGCTTGCCCATTGATTGGCGGTAGCAGCCTGATCCAGAAACATCATCTGTGCGTAGTTCTTTTCTTTCTGATACACCATTTCCTGTAATCCCTGTTCGTCCTTTTTGGTAATCAGGTTGGAGAAATACTGGTTAGCGGCAAGCACCTGCTTCAGCAATACATCAGGATCTTCTTTTCGAAGGTCTTTACTTTTCGACCAGCCTGTTACTTCATAAGGAAGGTTTACGGAGAAGGTACCCTCATAAACGGCAGTAGGCTTACCGCCGAAGACAAAAGGCTCTTCTGCGGATGGCACCTGGATGATTTCGTAGGGTGACACCACAGTTTTCACACCTTCACCTTCATACTTCAGCCCTTCTATGGCCACCCGTACCCGTACATTTTCCGACAAGGTGGTTAATGGCTGGTTGTTGTGAAACCCAGGATAGAGGAGCAGTTTAAAAGTTTGCCTCCCTCCTTTCAGCAATACGCTGTTGATGGGAGAGCTCGTGCTGAAAGTTCCCTGTACATCGCCAAAGTTCTGCGCAACGGGCACATCATTGATGAGGAGCTGAAAATTACAGGCACCAACCTGTATTCCCGCCCGGTAACTAATCTTCTGTTCTTTAAATTTTACTTCTTTGTATAAATCAGCTATTGAAGCAGTGTTCATTTTCTTTTCTTTTTGTGCGCATGATGTTAGTGAAGCGCCCATTAACAGATAAATAATTATTCTTTTCATTGTATTTTTCAACAGGTTATTCAGAAAGGCCAAAATACAACTTTGTGAGTTGAGTCTCATCCATCTTATCAATCGCCTGATATTTGATCTCACCTTCAGTACCACCTTTCAGTATGGACTGATTTTCCCGGGGGGCATTCGCAGGAGTGCTTGGTGTCTCGGCTTTTCTCATCGAAACGTCTCCTTCCACCTTCACCTTGCCAATCACTTCCAGTCCTTCAAACGTACCGAAATACTCCGTGAAGAAACCCTGTTCGTCACTTCCCATCTGGGCCCGTGCGGAGAACTTTGCAACAGCGGTGATGCTTGCCTGTGCGCCTCCCTGTACAGATACAAAGACATAATCTTTCCGTACCTCTATCTTGATCTCAATCTTTGCACTGAACTCCAGCGCTCCCGTAAAGGTGATGGCAGGTTTCCCATTTACCGCCCGGTCTTCTCCGTTAAACGAATTTTCAAGCGTAAGTGTATTCAGGAAGCCCTGTAACTTTCCGCCAACAGTTCCTTTCACTCGGAATTCTACAACAATCTTGCTGCCATCGCCAATCAGGTGCATGGCCAGATCCACCGCGGCAATTACGGCCAGGGCAATCGGGTGCAGACGTTGCACAAGTGCCAGGAAGTCAAAGTAGGCCTCCAGCCCGATCAGCGGACTTGCTTCAAGGTGCCCGGACAACATCACCCCCGTAAGGTTCTGCAGGTCGTCGCGCTGATTGGAACGCGTATTTACGCGCTGCCACTTAAAGGTAGCATTGAGTTCCGGCCATACAATGTCAAATCCTACAAGATCGCGCTTAAGGGAAGTAGCCCTTTCTGTAAGACTTCTCAATCGCGTCACCGCTTCGCGATAGTCCGTGGAATTGCTGTTATGATTTCTCATGTTGTCGCGCTCCATCTGCAGCTCAGCCTGCACACGCTCTTCCTCCTGCCGACGCAGCAGCGCTGTATTTTGCTCATTGCCAAAACGCTGGCGCGCCTCTTCAAGACGCATCTGTGCCTCAGCATCCGGACGTCGGTTTTCAGTATCTTCTGAGTTGTGTTCTCCAAACATCAGCCCGGTGACCATCTCGCCCATCTTCTTCACCGTCTTCAATTTCTCGAAAATGCTATCCTTCAGATCGGCGGTCACATCAAACTTCTCTCCGCCGTTCCAGCTGGATTTGAGGGAGAAATCAAAAGACCAGTCCAGCCCCTTGAACTTGTCCCTTACCGGGCGGCGCGGCGCAGGTGCATAGCCAGTGTAATTCGGTTTCTCCTTAGCGCCGGAAACCTTAAATTGAAAGACCATCTCCCATGCCACATCAGGGTAAGGATAAATCATCACATTAAGCCGGTGCCTGCAAGTACTGGCCTGGACGATGTATGGACTGCCCTGTACATTTTTACCGATCCAAAAATACCGGAGAATCCAGGGCAGCCTCAAACTCTTGCCGAAAAGCGAGATGACCACAGGATCCTTCTTATAGATGTGGCGTGCATTAAATTCAATCACACTATCCGTTTGCTGGCTGATTTCCAGTGGCAGGGCAGCATGTCCTATATTTTGCGTAGTTGATGCCTGAACACCAAAAAGACCGAAATTACCTCCCCCCTGTCCGCTCCAGTCGCTTTTACCACCGGTAGACTTAGGGTTGTTGATGTCAACAGTACTCTCCGGATAATCAATCAGTTTCAGTACTCTGCCCTTATGTTTGTTTCCGGGTTGCTCAGAACAATCGGACTCCAGGGTTTGCAGCTGATGGAGAGTCAGCTTGATCTTTTGCAGACCCGAAGTTTCACCGGTTACGACCTCAAAAGGACGCAGGGTACGATGTGTGCCGCCCTGCTGGAAGAGTGTGATCACCTTCATCTCATCTTTCAGCGTCTGCTCATTTTTTTCGGGGATACTAAGCTCAATCGCGGTATATTTGCATGGCTTGAAAGCTGCAATATCTGTCGGGATCTGGTCCACAACCACAGGATTATTACCTGTTTTTGTCAAAGGACTATCTTCTTTCTGTTCGCTCTGCACATTGATAAACACATCACTGAAAGATTCTTTATCCGGTTTGGAGGGAATCTGCACTTCAGGAAATATCTTCAGCCGTTCCCCACCCTGTTCGATCCATCCCTTTTCAATGAGGACGTTTAAGATCGTTTTCTGAACATAGTGTTTGCTGGCCTGCTGTCCGTCGCCACTTGGGCTAAGCGGAGAAGCCACCCTAAGCTGCATATCCTTCTCGTCCGGCAGCATCTCGTAAACGCGGACCTCGGATGTGAAATAAGCTACAGGAGCACCATACTGACGATTGTTATCGATCATCAGGAGGTCGTTCGCCGTGGCAACATCCCTGTCCATGAGGTTGACCAGTACATCATGCCCATAAAGGCCCTGTGTATACACGTGCAGCTGCACACTCTGGTTAAATTTCTTCAGGTTGCCGTTGATGATCCTGCCGTCGTTATTTTCACTATACTCACGCCATACAGCCGAGAGGATCTTCGGTACCCCCCGGGCGGCGATAAAATAGCCATTTGGCAATTTATTGATGGGTCCCTGTTCCGGATAAAAAGGTTCAATCCACGCCAGACCGCCGCCTTCCAATGCAGGCGGGTAGGTAAGGTTAAGGATGTGTCCATTTAAGCCAGTATTCCTGTCGGCGCTACTGAAGGTACGTTCGCTCATCGTATTCCAGATCCAAAAGAAGTCTTTCAGCGGATCCGGAGGAGGTGGCGCCGGCGTCGCTGGTTTGGCTGGAGCAGTACGCCCTGCAGGTCTTTTACCCCTTACTGTAAGCACAATCTCATTGGGGTCTGCAACACCATCCTCTTCCCCTATGGCTTCGATGGTGAAAGAACCACCACGGTTGAGCATGATCAGATGATTAGAAGTATTCAAGCTGCCCACGGAGGCAGGAACGGTTACTTTAACTTCCTTAATTTTACGCATAAATATAATTGCTAGGCGACCGGCAGACTGAAGCTTCCAGTATAATCGTCAATTTTTTTAATATTCAACATCGGGTTGAGAAAGGCCGATGATTCCTCTTCTGCCTTTTTTGCCTGGGCATTCCCCATGGCTGCCGTCTGCCCGTGAAAAGTGAATTCCACACAGGCCGAACCTGCCACCGCACAGGTGGCCTTGCTTTTCTCGAGTAAAATTTGTCCCCCGTTATCGAGTACTACATTTTCGTAGAAACCCTCCCATTTGGTAATGGCAGGCTTACAGGGATTGTTGTTCGACTTCTTACAGCTCCCGAAAGTTTTGGCTTTAAAGGGCTGTCCCAGGTCTTTTGTATTGCCAAGCGGCTTTTCTGCCCCCTGCTCATCATTGATAAAATGTTTCTTTTGCGAATCTACCTTGAGCTCATCCGGAGTCGTCCCGAACTTACACAAGCAAATTGCCCCCTGGCAAACCAAATGCTGTTCACTCATATCCTCAAAAATTTAAAAATGAAAAGAATCCTTTTTTGCTGTTCTGCACCGTTTCTGTCTCCATCAACCTTGACTCAGCACCTTGCCGCAGGTTCGTCACACCAGTATCCTTCAGCTGCCTGCCAACATCATGGAGTCTACCCCCCTCCGTATTCTGACCGTCCTTTTCAACGTTCTGCGAATTATCATTTGATGCCTTGTCTTTTTCTTTAAGATGATAAATCTGCAGCCTTACTTCATGCAGCTCGTCCATCAAACGAAGATGGTACGATCCCGTTACTGAAGCGATGGTACCATCTGCACTGTAAAAATCATAGTTCAGATTTGCCGCCCCCGTCACGGGAGTGGCTGTGCCCGATAATGCATCGGCTACCGCTACAGGTCGTTTTTTGTGCAGATCTTCGGCGCTTCTGTCATCCACATATGTCCCGCTGAACTGCACACGAAAAGTACCGTTATCAGTTGGGCTGAAGTCGGTTTGATAATCCAGACGATAATCCTGCGCTCTGGTAAACGGGAGCACCGGAATTCCACGCCTGGTTTCACCAGCCCCCCAGCGCCTGGACAGCTCATAAGCGTCAGAGAAATAGACAGCAATAAACTGATCACTTAAAATACTGTTTAGCAGCCTGCTATTGTCATTCAGCGCTTTGTCCATCTCGGCAATAACACTCATGGGAAGCGCACCTTTATAGTATCTTTCCAGTTCAGGCTTTACATCGATCCAGCGTTGAAGGATTTCTTTTTTATTGTTCACCCCTTTAAAGTCGCCCATCGGGCCGGTGATTACCTGCAGGGGATAGATCACCTGGCCACAGCTGGCATTCAGCTGATCGATAAGCATTTCGGGCATACTGTTATTGATATACAGTGGCCCCCTATTCAATTGATATATATAATAATAGTCAGCGAGTTTCTGATCGCAGCTTAGCGCTGCCTCAAAATGAATGCTGGTTTCTTTTCCCCCTTTTATGATCTCAAATAAGACACCATAAACGCGATGCAACCCCAGAGGATTCAGCGCGGGAGCTAGCCCATTTGTCGGCGTTGGATCTGACTGCATCTGCATGACCATTAGAAGAGTTTGTTCTTTTCAACACTTTTTGACACCACCGATTTTCCAGAAAACAGGGTCAGATTTTCAGCTTTACTATTGATGTTGACATGATCGGCAGTTTTGTCAACTTTCTTTGCATTGACGACATAATTGTTGGTTGCCTCCGACTTAATGTTGTCCGCAAACAGCTCATATTGCTTCCCTACATTGATTTTATTGCCTTGCGTCACCTGAGTGATCATGTTGCGGTTGACGTTTACGGTCATATCTTCCTGGACATTGATGTTCAGATTTTTCGCATTGAAGGTCATGGTCTCCAGAGCAGTCACCGTAATGTTATTCCCTTTGGTATCGATGTGTATTTTGTTGCTGTTGTGGTCGCGGATGGTAATCCCCTGTGTTTCTTGGTCATCGTCAAACTCAATGAGGTGACCACTGCGCGTGGTGATGCTCTTCAGGTGGTTTTGCTCATATCCACCCGCCGCTGTACGCCCATGAAACACGCTACCCATCACAAATGGACGATTGGGGTCATTGTACCGGAAGCCAAGGATCACCTGGTCGCCAATTTCGGGCACAAATACGTAGCCCCTATTCTGACTGATCAGGTCGCTGCTGCCACCATCCGGCGTCAGCACGCGGATCCAATCGGTCATGTCATTGTGTTGTTGCCATAACATCTGTACACGCACGCGACCTTTATTCTCAGGATCGAGGTTTTCTTTAACTGTAGCTACCTGAGCTTCCGCAATTGGCGTCAGATAGGGAGTGCTGGGTATGACGGATGTATCTGCAGGAACTCCTTTAAAAGTATTTTTATAACGGGACAGGCCGTCGATCTCATGGGTTATTTCGGTGATGAGGTATTTGTCAAGCGACTGCTGATTGAAGCTCGCCAGCCCCTCTCTTATGGACACCTGAATGTCTGCAATGCTGCCAATGGCAAGTGCTGCAACAGTACTTTCACCATGAACATCCGTTAGTCCGGCGGCGATACCTGCCTGGCGGCTATTACCCAAGGTATCCAGTTGCTGTTTATTGATGGTCCTGGGCTTAACAGGCAAGTTGGAGCTAGAGCTGAATACCTCTTTAGAGCGCGAGATGGCCGTATCAATGTAGCTGTTGCTCATGCTATTGCTGCCTTCCGCTTTGCCATCGAGTAAATCATCCGTTGAAGACTGATAGCTGTAATTGGAGAACTGCATCGGCAATACCCTCACCGCGGAATTGAGGACAGAAAGGTTCCTTCCAAGTGTGAGTTCCACTTCAGGAAGTTTGTCCGGCTTACCGAAGCAAAGGTTAACACCGTCATAGTAAAACCATTCTCCATACTCAAATGAGAGCCGGTTGATGAAACCAAAGTCGCTTTCCTTAAACTGTGTCTGATACCCAATCTGATCCTGGTAACTTGCTTTGGCACTCAGCTCACACTGCCCCTGCATACATTTCTCAGCTACCTTTTTAACGATTTCATCGAGTTTCTTCTCATTGAATGACTGCAGTTTGGGTCCTGACTCAAGCACAATGGAAGTAGAAAAACCTTTAACAATGATATTGGAACGCAAACCATGCTGTTGTGACAGGCTCACTTCGCATACAATCCCACGGAAGTTATTCTGACCGGAATTGAAGCTTGCTGTGAATACAGCACCAATCCAACGCTGGGCTTCACCGAGTTTGATGTTCCCACTGGCTTCAATTACATCGTAATTGATCGAAAGTTCGAATTCATGGTGGCTGTTGAATTTTTGAATCAGTTTAAAGTTGTTAAAATGAATAATTGGGGTTCCATCGACCTCCAGCTCTATAACAGTTTTCAATTCCATGGTCTGGCGTTAGTTTTATTTGCTTTATTTTAGATCACGATCCCATCATCCGAACTAATTTCCATAATAGAAATCAAATTTAATTTTCAAGGCTTGATCAGGTTTACCAATACCGTACAAAAACAATAACCAGGCCATAAAAGCAATTAAAATCTCCGGGAACGAAACCGAACCGACCAAACTTTAATCCGTATTGAACAGCAAAAACTACAAGCACAAAACTGACTGATAATCAAGCATATTCATAAATACATTTTTCATTGCAATTTAATATTCGCTTGTAAACGAGATGAATATGGATGTTAATGCCGATTGTCTTTTATGTAGCGATGATCCACAAAAACATACAATGTTGGACAACAGTATCAACAGCTGTGCTGTTTTAGCAAACCGAAATTAATGCGTCATCCATTTTTCTGGACATGAGCAGTTCTGTATTTTCCATTACCGCAAGTGACCCCTGATAATGTCGTTTTAGCCCCTGTTGGATTTCATTTATTACCATCATCTTTGATAAAGATCGCGTGGAGCAGTAACCACCAAAAAAAACGGGCAATACCGAAGGCCAGAATCAGGAACATAAAAACGCTATACGATGTCAGAAAACAAAGTAACCTTACACCGAGTAATCAAAACCTCTCCGGAAAAGTTATACCGTGCATTTACCGAGCCTGTAGCCCTCGCCTGGTGGATGCCTCCCTACGGGTTTCTAGGTACGGTACATCATATGGATGTACAAGTAGGCGGAACGTTTAAAATGTCATTTCAGAACTTCACAACCGGGAGCAGCAATTCCTTCGGCGGCGAATATCTGGAGGTGAAGCCAAATGAACTGCTTAAATTCACGGATAAATTTGATGATCCGAATCTCCCAGGAACGATGGTCAATACCATCCGCTTAAAAAAGACGTTTGTGGGAACGGAATTGGAAATCCTGCAGGAAAACATACCTGCTATCATACCGATCGAGATGTGTTACCTGGGTTGGCAGGAGTCATTGGAAAAGCTCATCAAACTGGTTGAACCTGAAATACCAGACCAGGGGTAGCAGTTTTGGCTGAAGTGCCTCAAAAGATCAGACACGCTTTTGAGGCACTTATCTTCCTAAGATCAGCAAGTACTCATTTAATTCTCTTCATATTTTTTTAATTGTCTTCATATTTTTCAAACTCCGCTTTTGTGACCTTCTGCCCCATTACGAAGTAACTTTCGAAAAGCAGCGTGCCATCCGGTTTATACATTCTGGAAATTCCATGTTTCTTATCATTTTTGAAGGTAGATTCCATATTCTTTTTACCCATCATATAAGAGATACTCAAACCACTTTTTAAATCGTCCACGTAATTCGTCTCAGTGATCACCTGACCATCAGGACCATAAGTTTTTGATACGCCATTCCTTTGATTGTTTTCGTAACTGCTTTCTGTCGAAAGCCTGTCGCCCGCATAGGTTAAAAACAAACCATGCTTTTTACCGTCCTTATATTCAGACTTGTTGACCAATTTACCGCCATTATACATTTCGCTGATTCCATTTTGTCGGCCGCCTTTGTATTCCTGACGTAACCATATCTGACCGCTGCCTTCATAGTTCTCCTTTAAACCATCTCTGACACCTCTGCGATAGTGTAACTTACACTCCAGGTTTCCTCCATTGGTATACCAAAACGCCTCTCCGGTAATCATGCCCTTATTAATGTCATACAGTGCAAAGCTTTTTTCATCCAGGGGGATTTTATATTTACCCTGTAGCGGCTTTCCATTCAGGCTGAGCACGAGCTGCGTGCTGTCGGCAGTATAGGTTTTAACCAGATGTTTCCATTGGATCTCTTCAGGTAGCTGAGCATAGGCTACTGAGGAAAAAAGCTGCATCAATATCACTGCTGCAAGTTGAGGTAGGGATTTCATAAGCGTCATAGGTTTGGACTATTTTAATCATGTGTAAACTTCGACCAAAATAGGCAAATACTTCATTAGGTTTGATGTTAATTAGTATCTGCCGCTCATCAGGGATAATTTGCTGACTGAAATATCTTATCTGATTAAATATAATGGCCAATATATAAATTGACAGGCCATATAAGACATGAAAATCCGGATAATCAACTCCATGAGGCAGATAAAAACTGAGGGATTGCAAATAGCAAAAGCGCTATCATTAGTGGATAAAGAAAACTATGTTTGATCTATAAGAATGTTTTAAATTATTATAAGGGACCACTGATTTTCATTTTAACTGATGACGCGTAAAAAAAGACATCTGATTATATACCTCATTACTTCGGTTTTATTGTTGGCAAATTTAACTGCTGATGCTAAATTTCAAACCAGCATGGCAGGCTACTGGGGAGATCGGGCGCTCTTTTGGCTGTGGCTTTTTCTTACAATTTTCAATCTAATTGTTTTTTGGAAAAATCGGATCACCAAAATATACCTGGGCCTCCTGTTCACAGGTTTGATATTGAGTATCCTGCCTATGATGATTCCCTTTTTTGCAATGATACTTTCCGCAACTGGCAAGGGTTTATTGTTTAAGACGCAGATTACCCCTCAATATCGTGTTCAAATCATCAATTATAGCATTATGAGCCGCCCACATATCGAAATCATTGAAAATAAGGGCTTGCTCGAACACAGAATTGCCAGAACAAATGCTGAAATACTCAGCACCAATAATAATTATCTGGAAGTTAATGAGCTAACTGGTGCCAGGCTGATTACAGAAACGGATAACACCATTATAATTGAGTTTTTGGGCGATAAATTACGGGTACAGATGGTGATCCTAAAAGCCCAATAGTCTAACCACAATAATGATAATCTACAATCTGAATAAGGATGATGAACGAGACAGAAAAAGGCAAAAAATGGCCACTAAAAACCAGGGTAGCTTTTCAGGTTTTTGAATCTTATGATTTCACAGACACCGATTTCAACAGTGCAATTTTTGAACAGCTGACTTTTAAAAAATGTATTTTCAAAAGATCAAAACTGAGCGGCACCAGGCTTTTTTATAACGCACAGTTTGAGGACTGTGCATTCATAGACTTAAACTTGTCGAACACGACATTGGGAAGCAACAACGCTAAATATGCAAACTGCAGTTTCGAAAAATGTATTTTCAAAGGAAAGGAATTTGATGACACTGAATTTATAGATTGCATATTCACAAAGATGACCTTCAGCAAAATAAACTTTAATGGCAGCACCTTCAAAAATTGTGAAATTTCTGGAAAGCTTGATGATGTTTCATTCAATGGAATGTATAATATCAATCCATCAAAAGATGCCTGCCTGAACAATGTGGATTTTTCAGGTTCAACCTTTGGCAGGTATGTAACTTTTTACAATTGTGACCTCTCCTCCTGCATCCCTCCCGAAGGTGAAAATTTTGATCAGTTACTTTACCAGATTTACAGCAACAATTCCGGAATTTTAAGCACTGGTGATGAAGATAAAATTGTATTGATAAAACGATAATCACCAGATTATTCTGACTGATTCAACTGATCTAATTCTTCAATCAGATCATATTTTTTTGGTAGAATCATACGAAAACGAACTCATATCAAAAGCAGTTTCAGATTGGCGAAATATGGTCACAAAGATATTAAATTCACTGCCCTCTGCAGTAAGCTGATAAAAACCAGCACAGGGCAGTCATATACCGTACTTAGAACCGACAAGAAATCCTTTTACGCATTAAACGTAAATTGACGAAATACAGCGTGTAAAAACTTGCATAAAAAATCATAAACAATTAAATTACAACAACTTAAACAAAAGGCATGTAAATTGAATTATTGGAACCGTCATTCTATATCTGCAGCAATTCACCTATAGATGTACCAGCTTGTGAAAAAGAATCAAATCATATTTAATAACTTCTAAAAATCAAACTATGAGTACTATTAAAGTAAAAGACGGCACAGAAATCTACTACAAAGACTGGGGTACAGGACAACCAATTGTTTTTCATCATGGATGGCCATTATCAAGCGACGATTGGGATGCCCAGATGATGTTTTTCTTAAAACAAGGGTACCGCGTAATTGCTCACGACCGCCGTGGTCACGGAAAATCGAGCCCGGCTGCAAGCGGACACGATATTGAAACTTATGCTGCCGATGTCGCTGAGTTAACAGCAGCATTGGACCTAAAGGATGCCATACACATTGGACATTCTACCGGCGGTGGTGAGGTGATCAGGTATGTTTCAAAAAATCAGGACCGCGTGGCCAAGGCGGTGTTGATCAGCGCCATTACTCCGGTAATGATCAAAAGCGACAGCAATCCGGAGGGCGTACCACTATCCATTTTTGATGAAATACGTCAGGGTACTGGCTTCACAAGGGCACAGTATTACTACGACTTTCCTGTAGCATTTTACGGTTGGAACCGCGAGGGAAAAACCGTTAACGAGGGAATCAGGCACAACTGGTGGCGTCAGGGCATGACCGGTTCTGTACTGGCTCATTACGAAGGAATTAAAGCCTTTTCTGAGACAGACACTACTGAAGATCTTAAATCGGTTAACGTGCCAGTTCTTGTTTTGCATGGGGAAGACGACCAGATTGTGCCATACGGTCAGGCGCCAAAAGCAGCAGCATTATTGCCTGACGGAAAACTGATCTCTTATCCAGGCTTCCCTCATGGAATGCCAACTACTGAGGCTGAAACCATCAACAAAGACATCCTGGAGTTCATTAAATCCTAAAATCAGGATTCAGATGATCATAGATAAGGCTTGACCTGTCCAGTTCAAACAGACTAATGATTAAGAATGGGTCTGGTATTTTCCAGACCCATTCTTAATTATTACGCCCTAACAGCTCCGCCATCAACAGACCATTCCGTTGGTGTCTTGCCAAATTTCTTTTTGAAGGCATTTGAGAAATGAGATAGGCTTTCAAATCCAAGGTCAAGATAGATTGACGATGATTTTTTATTTTTCTCCAGCAGATGACGCGCTTCAGAAAGCCGCTTTTCCTGCAGCCATTGTCTTGGGGAAAGCGCAAAGACCTTCTGGAAGTCACGCTTAAATGCCGCCAGACTTCTGCCGGTCAGCTGCGCAAATTTTTCGACAGGTACATTGAAGTGAAAATTGCTGATCATGAACTTCTCCAGATCAATCTTATGAGGTTCAGAGAAATCAAACAAAAACCCGCGCAGCTCAGGCATACTGTACAGTAACAGCTGCACCACTTCCCTTACCTTCAGCAAGCCCATCGCATTGGTAATCTTTTCATCCGGGTGATGCACATAAGGAATTACTGATTGAAAAAAACCACTTAGAAACTCATTTTCAGGTATCAGGAGATTAGGTGCCCCGGTATATCGTTGTCCCATCTCTACCTGCTGCTCCAATGCAATCTGCCTCAGCAGATCCTCTTTCAGCACAATGACAATGGTTTGGTAATTGTCTTCCTCCAGGGGCATTTTGGTGAGCTCAACCAGCTGATTCTTTCGGATCAACATCATTTCTCCCGACCGCATAGACATTTTGTAGTCGGCAGTCTCCATTGTAAAAAGGCCCGAAACCTGTAACACCAGTGTCGTATGTTCAAAAAAACCAACTTTTTCTTTTCTCATCGTGGAGAGATAAGAGTAAAAAAGCACTCCAGGGATGATTTCTTTTGGATTGATCATTACGTAAAGATATAAAAATTACGGGCCTTGTAAGACATTCGCTATCGTTGCAGGTAGGTACCGCCGAGGATTGACCCCGGGGCAAAATGAGTATTTAAGGCATCCATTTCCTCTGCGCTGAAAACGATTTCCATCGCCTGCGTGTTTTCCGGCAATCTGGACCTGCGGCTCATGCTGACCAATGGCATGATATGGTCGCCTTGCCCATTCACCCAGGCAATTGCCAGTTGAGTTGGTGTAAATCCTTTATCTTTTGCTATTCTCTTCAGCACTTCAACTTTCTCCAGGTTCTTTACGAGGTTATCGCCTTGGAAACGGGAGAAATGCAGATGGTAATCGTCCGCCGCTAAGGGAGCTTTCATCTCACCTGTCAGCAGTCCCTCTGCAGTATTGGCAAAGGCAACCACACCGATCCCCAGTTCTTTGGCAGCAGGAAGCAGATCACTTTCAATCTGGCGGTCAGCAAGGGAGTAACCAATTTCCAATGCCGTCACGGGATGGATACTATTGGCCAGGCGCAGCTGATCGGCAGTGATTTCTGATACACCAAGGTGACGAACTTTTCCTTCTTTGATCAGATCGGCAACCGTTCCAATGACGTCTTCAACTGGAACACTACTGTCCATCCTGCAAGGCTGATAAAGATCGATGGTGTCAATTCCCAGCCGCACCAACGAGTAGTTGATGAAGTTTTTGATAGCTATAGGACGGAGATCCAACCCTATCCACTGACCATTGTAGAAGATGGCACCAAACTTAACACTGATGAAAGCATCATCCCTTCTCCCCTTGATCGCTTTACCCACGAGCAATTCGTTGTGCCCACTGCCGTAGAAGTCGCCGGTATTCAAAAAGTTTATCCCGTTGTCCAATGCCGCCTGGATGGTGGCAATACTCTCGTGCTCATCATTTGTCTGTCCTCCCCAAACGGACGACATGCGCATACAGCCCAGTCCGAGCTTCGAAACGAGTGGCCCATTTTTACCCAAAGGCATTTTTGTTATTGTTGTCATAGCTAATATCTGTTAGTTAACCGTTCAAAGGTCAGGTTTTGAACAAGACGATGCTTTTCCGTCCGGCTCAATTAACTTGCCTGTATGGCTCAACATTACGCTTTTAGCTACTCGTATTTCAATGCATCAACAGGATTTGCCTTTGCGGCACGATATGCCTGCAGGCTGACGGTAATCAGGGTAATCATAATGGAAACCACAACCGCGATGACAAAAGGCCATACGGTAATCGACGTCCGGAATGCGAAACCATTGAGCCAGTTTCTGGACAAAATATAGGCTACAGGTATAGCAATCACATTTGCAGAGAGCACCAACACCAAAAAGCCACCATTGATCAATTTCAGGATTTCGCTCGTATCAGCTCCCAAAACCTTTCTTACCCCAATTTCACGGGTACGTTCCTGAACTGTAAAAGACGCTAAGGCGAAAAGGCCTATAATCGCCAGTGCAATAGTGACATAAGTGAAGATGTTGAATATTTTATCCAGGCGGATATATTGTACGTAGATCTGCTCGAAAGTCTGGTCCAGCCAGTTAAACTGAAAAGGAAAAGGCTCTATGGATTCCCAGGTCGCTTTTATCTGAGCAATGGTCTGCTGCACATTATTGCTTTCGATCTTTACGACTACATGATTGGCTCCATTAGTGCCCTTACTTTCGATCATAAACGCAGTAGGATCTGTATTCTTTTCCATACCACTCTGAACCTGGTCTTTCACTACACCCACAATGGTGCGGTTGTCAATCCATTTGTGACCAATCAGTTTTTGCAAACCATACTTCTTAACCGCAGCCTCATTCACCACCACGGCGGTACTGTCGGTACCAAATTGAACTGAGGGCATCCTGCCAAATTTGGGAGCAATTCCCATGACTTCAAAATAATCAAAATCGACAGTTACCACACTCAGGTCTTCAACAGCCTGACCATCAAATTCCCTTCCTATTATCTGAATATCATTGGAACCCGGAAAGTAGTTCACCCTGCTTACAGATTTCACACCCGGTATATTTGTAAGTCGTGCCTTGATCTGTGCGAAATTGGCTCTGGTTTCCTGTTTCCTGATTTTGAAAATTGCCACATGTTCCCTGTCAAAGCCAACATCTTTATTTTTCATATAGTTGACCTGCTGCTTGATGATCAGGAGACATACGATGAATACTGTAGCCACCAAAAACTGAATAGAAATGAGGGTTTTACGCCACCATAAGCTCAGGTTGCTCCTGGAAAAGTTCCCCTTCAGCACTTTTATCGGATCATAGTTAGCCAGGAAAAAAGCGGTATATCCACCCGAGAAGAATATCACCAGCAGTAACGCGCCGAGTACTTCAACTGTAAGCATAGCAGGAAAAGAATAACTGAACAAGGCCAGGTTAAGGTCCATCACGGTATTTAATGCTGGTAAAGCAATTTCTGCAATGACAAGTGCGAGCAGTAAGGAAACGATACATTGAAGGGCTGTTTCCGTAAGAAAGTAGGTCGCGAGACTTCCTCTTCCTGCTCCCATCACCTTTCTGATCCCCGTTTCCTTTGCTCTTTTTATCGACTTCGCAATTGATAAGTTGGTGAAGTTGATACAGGCAATCACTAACAGCAATGCCGAAAATAAAACAAGGATGGTTACTGTTTTTGCATTACCCCTTTTTGCGGGATCCTGCACCGCCGCAGCCTGAAGATAGATGTCTTTTACCGGTGTAAGCGTGATCTTGATGTCTTTGATCCAGGGATTGTCTTTTGTAATTGGCAGATGAACTAGTGCCCGATTGATTTTTTCGCTGAGCAATGCCAGATCGGTCCCTTTTTTAACTTTGATGTAACTGTAAAAATTGCCATTGTTCCATCCATCGCCCTGGGAAGACATCTTGACAAAACCATCATGATCCAGGTGTTCAGGAGTTTCGGGCTGTTCATATACACCACTGACGATATAGGTCTTTTTGCCGTTCATCACCAGCGACTTGCCCACAGGGTTCTGTTTACCAAAATACAACTCAGCGATGTTACTCGACAATACAATGTCATCAGCGGAGATCAGCATCCTCTTCGGGTCACCATATAAAAATTTGTAAGGAAAAGCAGCAAACCAACTACTATCAACTCCCATGATGTGATCGACATAAAATTCTTTACCTCCGTATGTCAGGAGGCGCTGATGGAGGTCCCAGGTATAATACCTCGCAAAAGACTCAATCTCCGGAGCAGCATTTTTCAATGCAGGGGCAAGCTCACCAGGATTGGAGGCATACTCCTCCTGACCTGCACCCGCCTTTACGCCTATCCTATAAACCTGATCCGCATCGGGGTTCCAGGTATCGTAGCTATATTCATGGTTGGCATACAGCAGGATCAGGATGAACCCGGCAAAACCTACTGCCAATCCGAAAATATTAAGGGCAGCATAACCTTTACTCTTCCATAGATTTCTGAGCGCGATTTTAAGATTGAGTTGAAACATGAGATCATTCAATTTAACATATAAATAATGGTTGATGCGAAGGATGTGCCATTTGTCTAAAACACCGTAAACGCCCAAAAATCAACAAATAGATTTAATTTCTAATGATATTGTGCGCGAATACGAACAGTTACTGAACGAATTCGGACATCTAAGTAACCTGACGCAAGGCACAAATGCAGTACGACCTTCGGACACGCTTTAAGATTAACCGGGCCTCTCCAAGGGGTAAACCGGGCCTCTACCCGGGGTCGACCTGGTAAAATGCAGGCCTCAGACCCCGATTTTACCAGGTCAACCCCGGGTTAACCCCCGGTTTAGGCCGGGTGGAGACCAGGTCAATCTGCTTCCGTGTGTAGCCCGTGTACGACGATCGGGCGAGCCATATAGAGAAGGTTAAATTCCTTTGATAAGTCCCCTGACTTTATTACTTTGGTCCCACATCTGTAAACGTTTTAAGAATACAGAATTATCTATACCAGCCGATCCCAAATTTCAATCCAGATGGACAGAAAGAAAAAGAAACAAGCCTCAACCAAGTCTGCAGCCAATGTGGAACAACAGCGTAAGGCACTAAAACAAAGATTCCTGGATCGCACGATAAATATCATCATGCGTGTCGGAGGCGAGGTGTTGCTGAATAAGTTCACCCCTATTTTTCTGGAAAAACTTTATGAAGTGCGTTATCCGGTATTAAAAGCCAAATCCGCACCCGGTGCCAACATACCTAAGCCAAAGATCATCCAGTTTAACAAATTGCTGTTGAAGCTGATTGAGGAGGTGGAGCTCGAGTTGCCAAATGGCAATAAAATTCCGCTTAGCTGGTACCTTTCTGAAGGAATGACATTATCAGCATGTATCGGTGAATTTGATATTTCCAACGGTCCCAGGTTCGAAGAAATAAAAGAGGCTTTCTCTTTCTGTTCTTATGACAGTGAGTTTCATCGGTACCTTCAGCAAATACTGGGAGAACTTACAACAGATGCATGTGGGTTTCTGAGTGACTATGAAGATCATATTTATAATGCTGATGTTTCGATGACACCCTATTTTGCAAAATTCAACCCAGATAATGACATCATCATATATGCCCATAAGCCAGAGGTAGAGGATATTGAAGTCACCAATGGAAAACGCAAGGTGATACGCATGGGATGGCTTACTCCAGACTTCGAATGGGAACATTTTGCTGTAAAATCGTCATTGTTGGGTTTTGAGCGCAAAGGTCTGGATATTCCATTGGAATTGTACTTTACCACACATACACTCAAAAGATTACAAGAAAGGATAAATATCGTCCCTGGCATTATGCATCGGATACTACTCCTAATCTTCATGCAGCCTCAGATACCTCATCATTGGAAACGCAACTATAGTCTGGTTGAGTACCGGGTGTCAGATCAAAAAGTTGGATATCTGGTAGTAAAATTACATGGGACTAAACTGGTAGTTCATACTTTTCTATTTTTAACCAATAATGATACGCCTGAAGGTGAAAAACTTGGACGTCTTTTAGGGATCGTAAAGGAAGATAAAAAATACATGGAAATAGATACACTTCCGGACTTCAATTCCTATCATTTTGAAAAAAATGAAAAACTCAACCAGTTGTTTAAAGATGCTGGTTGTGGACCTTTGCTAAAGTTGGGCCATCTGAAGGAATTCGCAACCAAAGAAACTGCAGATAAGGATTCGGAATCCATAGAGAGATATTTAGATGCCGCTGTAAATTTCAGGGAACGATATTATTCTGATACCACCAATTTTTCATAGTCATTATCCAATAAAGAAAAAGCAATATGCCCTTTTCATGATAAAGTGCGGAGGTTGACAAGGTACCCCTCGCCCTTTAAGACATATTCAGCCGGCTTTTCTATGGTTTTTGTATAGCCCTATACCTTACACAGGCCATCTGAACACCTTGTGAATACCTTGTCAACCCCTTGTGAGAAGCGAACAAGACCCGAACAAGTGGCGAACAAATACCGAAAACCACATGCCTGCTTTTTATTGCGCGAAATACATTGATTTATGCTATACTTTGCTTAAATGTCTGCCTGAATTCAAGCGGGGATAGACTAGTTTTACTTTTAAAGAACCTGGTGAACGACTGTGGATGTTCGAAACCAAGTTTATAGGCAATTTCACTGGCAGATAAACTGGTAGTTGACAAGATTTCTTTTGCTTTCAATGTCAGTTTTTCATGAATGTGCTGCTGTGCATTAAGTCCTGTTAAGGAACGCAGCATATCACTGAGATAACTTGATGAGAGGTTCAGCTGATCGGCGAGATAGCTGACAGAAGGCAGTCCTGATGTTAAGGTTTTTTCCTGATTGAAGTAATCTTCCAGCAGGTCTTCCAGCTTTTGCAGGAGGTCATTATTTACAACTTTTCGGGTAAGGAACTGTCGCTTGTAAAAGCGATTGGCATAGTTCAACAAGAGTTCGATCTGGGCGACGACAACATCCTGGCTGAAATCATCAATCCGGCTGTTAAGTTCCATTGCGATCATTTCAAAGATCGACATGATGGTTGCCTTTTCATCCTCGGATAAGTGTAAAGCCTCATTGGTCGAATAGGAGAAAAAGCCATACTGCCTGATCTTTTTAGCCAGAGGAAAATTCCAGAAAAAATCCGGATGAATGACCAGGGTGTATTCCGAACATACACCACCCGACTCTTCTTCACTACCGATAACCTGGTTTGGAGAGGCAAATAACAAACCACCTTCGTCAAAATCGTAATACCCTTGCCCGTATTTAATCTTTCCGCTTAACTTCGGCTTATAAGAGATTTTATAAAAGCTCAATACATGAGATTTACGCATCATGTTTAGCTGGACGTCATTATGCGGACTATTGATGAGACTGATCAACGGATGTTTTGGCTGTGGGAAACCCATAGCGCGGTGGGCGTCAGACAATGATTCAAATCTTATGGGGCTTTGCTCTTCTTTTTTCATGTCCAGTTTTCCTGAATTCCTATGTTCCTTAGTTCCAGTGTTATTAAATTTCAACTTTTTAAAAATGATAACCGATTTCAGATTAAAGATCGGTTATCATTTTGTTGGAATCAAGATCTAACTGGATTTTGACCGCTATATTTCAATTAACCTTGTGCTGCGTTGGAAACTTCGGCCCAGTCTTCCCACTCTTTCAGTCGCTCGTCATATGCTTTACGCACCCATGGCAGGTTTTGGTTACCCAGGAAAAACCTCAGCGGCGGATGCTCAGCGTCTACAATTTTGAAAATTGCATCTGGTGTCGCTTCAGGATTCCCCCTCTCCATTGTTTTCAAACCCTCGATAAACTGGTTTTTAAAATCAGTATATATATCAAGGCCCGGAGCGAATTTCAGCGACTCCTGGCTACCGAACTCAGTAGCATATGCGCCCGGTTCAATAATGGTTACGTTGATACCAAAAGCTTTAACCTCTGCTGCAAGACTTTCATGGATTGCCTCAAAAGCCCATTTTGAAGAGCAATAATAACCAATTACCGGCAAGACCACGTGGCCAAGATTGCTTGATGTTCCCAGGATATGCCCCCTGCCCTGTTCTCTCAATATCGGCAAGGCTGCATGAATAACATGGAGTGGCCCAAATACATTTGTTTCATACATGGCCTTCACATCTTCAGTACTGGCCTCCTCAATAGTACCTACAAGAGAATAACCAGCATTATTGAGCACAATATCCAATCTGCCAAAATGCTCATGCGCTTTTGTGACTGCTTCTTTTACCTGGCTGGCATTGGTGACATCTAATTCCAGCGTCAACACATTTTCGCCGTATTTTTCTTTCAGTTCAGCGATACTATCCAGATTACGTGCTGTCGCCGCAACCTTATCACCGCGCTTAAGCGCCGCCTCTGCCCATACACGGCCAAAGCCGCGGGAGCTTCCAGTAATGAACCAAACTTTATCTGAATTTCCATTTTGTTGTACCATGATTTTTTTGTTTAAATTTTCAATACACCAAAGATGGTTTGTAAATGTGCTGCGCTTGTAACCTAAACGAGTGGCTTTGTAGTCAAAATGAGGAATTCTTTTTTACGACCACTACAGCACCAACAGATCCATAATTGCCTTCCAGAATGCCGTAGTCACAAACCCTAAAATGATACCAATGCCGATAATCAGGTTGATGAGTCTTGAATTTAACCGGAACTGTTCTGCAATCAGGCTACCGGTGACCAATGTAGGCATCGCCGCTTCAAAAACACTGATGCGGGCTACATGACCTTTCATTCCAATAAATAACACAACTACCAATACCAATGCCGGGGCAATAATCAGCTTATAAAGTAAGGCCATGGAAATCTGGTAGATTTCCTGTCGCCAGCCATTAAACTTTAGCTGTAAACCAACAGAAAATAAAGCCAGCGGACCTACCGTGACTACCAGTTTATCAAAGAAGGGCTCAGCGACACTAAGGTCCGTAGTAAAAGACAATACAATTGCGACAATACATCCTAAAAACGGCGGGAAAGTAAATAACCTTTTGGCAATTACAGCAGCCTTGATGCCTCCGGTCTCCGTACGATTACCCTTTATAGCACTGATAATACCTACAGTTGACAACAGGATAAACATCGCCTGATCACAGACAATTGCTGTACTCAATTCTCTTTCACTATAATAGGCTACAATCAATGGAAATCCAATAAATGAGGTGTTGCTGTATCCACTGGCCAGCTCCAATGTGCTTCTCGAGCGCTGACTGTATTTCTTATAGCGGCAATACAGCTCCATGAAGAGCCAGCTTCCGGCCCAGACAATCAACGGGGACAATGCCGGGAGCAGCATTTCCGTACTCCATTGTATTTTTGGGATGTACTTAAAAGATACTGCCGGCAACGCCAGGTAGAGTACCCATACATTTATACCTTTATGGGCGTCCTGAGGAATCAGCTTTGCCCTGCGGAATACCATCCCTGCAATAATGCTGAAGGCTATAATTATAAAATTTACCATGATGAATTAGGAATCGCTATGCGCTGTTGTCCGGATGGCAAAATTAGGTCCAAGCACTAACTTAGAGCTTGTATAATTATGCTCTTTAATTGTATATTTATGACATCTTTCCGGGTAGATTATTTAAACGCCTGATAATGACTTTATGGGAATGATTAAGCTTAAGCAATTTTACACGCTGAATATTCAGGATTTTGAAGAACAGGATTTCCCGCTGCCCTACCACAGCCAGAATTACTATGAGCTGGTTTATATTTACCGGGGCGGTGGAGTACACCTGCTGAACAATACGAACACAATGTTTGAAGCCGGAGATCTGCTGGTGATCTCGCAGGAAGATGTTCATCATTTCGAGCCGAATTCAAGTACCAGGATCATTGCCATCAAGTTTACAAACAGTTACTTCAGCAGCAACGGCCAGCACTTTCAAGGTCTGGGTGCGAGCCCGGAAAACATGATGAACAATAAGATCTTGAAAGAAATCAGACTGAGTTTTGATGCTGAGCAGAAAATTATCCTGAGACAGACGGTTGATAACATTCTATTATACAATCAGTATAAAGATGCATCCACCTCTCCCATGGTTTTCTATCAGATACTCTCCATCTTTGGAATGATAAAAGAAGTAATGCCCAAAATCTCTCTGAACATAAGCGATCATCTCCCTGCTAAGGAAAAATTAACTGCCTATATTCATCAGCACATTTATGACCCAGAAAAAATCAAGGTGGAGCCAATCGCAGCTCATTTCAACATTTCTGGTTCTTACTTCAGCTCCTATTTCAAACGGCGCTTTGATATGTCTTTCCGGGAATACGTCAATCAGTACAGGATGCAGCTGATTGAACAGCGTTTGGCTTCTGGCAGGGTTTCCATCAAGGAAATTTCCAATGAGTTTGGCTTTAACGATGAAAGCCACTTTTCACATTATTATAAGAATAAACGGGGTATCAGTCCGTCGGGTTATGCTGCTTCAAAGAGAAGACAGCATTCTTAGCTAGTGACCATCCCATATCATTTCTTTTTTCAAACGTCTGGACCGCAGCTTTGAAAAAACTTCAGCACCATTTGGACTACTCAAATCACTGAAATTAGTGATCAGTGTTTCATAAACATCATCAAAACTCTCTATTCTCCATCTCACTAATCTTTGATCACAATTTAGGTAAGGCTTCGAATACTCATCTTTGGTTTTCTCCAGTTGCTGCAAGGCATCTTGCTCAGACTTCGCTTTAATAATTACCATTCGGTCTTCCACATCCTGGAGTCCGCTTTCGACCCCTTCAATCTCAATAACAACTGTCATTTTCACACAATAAAATGCAGATTTAATTTGTCGTTTTTTCTTAGCACCTTGAATAATATGAATATAAATATAATCTACAAAAGCTAAATCACCGATCTTTTTTAAAGTCGAAAGAGTAACCTGAACCTTTGCACCAAGAGGTTTTGCGGGAGTACCAAGAATCTCATAACGATCGAACAAATTGAGTTGAGTCAATCTGTGGAGGTTAGCAACCAGATCTTCAGTAACCTTCTGCTTTCTATCTTTCCTACTAACCTTTCTTATGGACTCAAGATCAATATATTCAAAACGAATATCTACATCTGCCAATGCTTGTTCAAATGAGAAAGCGGAGGGAAAGGCCCAACTATTTAAGTTTGAAACCTTTTTTAAAGAAGTGTGATCAAAATGCATGAGAGGGAATATTACTATAAATTTAACTCCTTATTGACCGCTAAAAATACAGTAATATTCCATCATTATCATTGAAAACTACCCTTTTCTGTTAAGGTCAGTAATCAATAAGGGATTGTCTTTTTTAAGTTCTTCGATCAGCTTTTTTGTCTCCTCGATTCCAGGATTAGCCTTTAGCCTCTCTACTTCAGCGCTTGTAATTCCAACCATCTGGAGAAAGGAAACCTCACCATGTGGAGTCGCAATTTTACCAAGTTCAGGATCCAGGACGAATACAAGCCCGGTAATGTCAGTGTCTGTATCCAGTCTGATGGGTCCATTTGCAGGAACAAAATGATAAGGTTCAAACCATTTCCCACTTTGTAAAACATATCTTGCGAGATTATTCATAACCGCAACTGCCCAGAGCGGGTCGGTCTTATCATCCTCAAAAGGCGCAATCCTCATGGTAAATTCGAAGCCCCACTTGCTGAATTCATTCTCGGTGCTTTCCGGGTTATAATACAACTCACTCATTCCATAAGATATGATGTGACGATGAAAAGTTTGCTGCTCACTATCGTAAACACTTGCACCATCAATCGGATCTGTTCCACCTGCCATGTAATGTAATCCGCATAATGGTGGGTAATGTCTTGGTTCTTGTTTGTAAAGCTGATCAACAACTTCATCTATTGCCAACCACCCTACTGCATCATCTTCTTTGTAAATGTTTTGGTATTCTTCTGCTGTCATTTTATCGTGATTAATGGACTATAAAATTTTACAACAATCAAGCCAGTGCTTTATGCTGATAACATTCTTAAAATTTTAAATTTTCATTTAATCCCTCTATACAAATCATCATATATAAGTCTGTATATGAACGATTTGCATTATTTGTATTTTACATAAAAAAAATCAAAACATTCCTTAAAATACTGTAAATTCAAAAAACAAAGCGTCTAAATATTCATAATAAAAGCGAAAGTTATGTTATTAAAATTATTTTCCAAACCCTCTATTACTATGTTTTCACTAGTATTTGCCATTATAATCACATCTCAGTTTATGGCATATTATTTTAGGTCTGAGGCCAGCAAGATTGGTATGTCAATACTTTCACCGCTTCATAAAATTGATTCTATTGAAAGATTGTCGATTGAATATCAATCGAGCATTAATGGTGTTGAACTTAAAAAGTTGAAAACACTTTTTTCAATTCTTAGTCAGAAAAAAGAACATCACAAGCTTATTTTTATGGAAATGTACAGATACCATTTTGCATCAGTAACAATGTTGATTATTCTATCATCTATTTCAGCAGTATTTATTTTTATAGCTGCTCAAAATGGCATAAGAAATGCAAATCCAAATTTTCAGATAACATTTTATGTTCTAGCAGCCCTGACAACTTTTTATGCCCTTTCACCTGTAGTCTATAAACAGGATACTAGTATTAGTAGTAATTTAAATAGTTATATAAAGTTTGATAATTTACAATCGCAAGTATACAACTATGCTCTTGTAACTACTTCAGATACAGCCATTACAGATAGTGTTTCATTTATAAGATTTCATAGCTCAATTATTGATAAAATCCAGGAATTAAACAAAATTGATCTTCAATTTGATTACAAGTCCATTCCATCTCCAGACTTTTTCAAGAATTAGAACACATCAGTTAGGTAATAAGTCCGTTGACCATAAAAAAACCTTGCTCAGTTCATGAGCAAGGTCGGCATTTATTAGGGGGGATTTATTGCAGAGGATTTATGACGCTATTGGTTTTACTTTACCAGCTCCTGCACTTTGTTGTACAGCGTTTCCGCTCTGAGATTGGTCGCAAGCACTTTCCCATTGCCATCTACCAGAACGTTCTGAGGGATGGCTCTAATGCCATAAAGTACAGCAGCAGGCTCTTTCCAGCCTTTCAGACTTGACACGTGGTACCATGGCATGCCATCTTTTTCAATGGCTGCTTTCCATTTATCACCGTCATCGTCAAGAGAAACGCTCAAGACGGTAAAGCCTTGATCTTTGAAAGCATCATAAGCTTTGACTACGTTCGGGTTTTCCTTCCTACACGGTCCGCACCAGCTTGCCCAGAAATCTATAAGGGTAAACTTATTTTTGGCAATGACCTCTTTCAATGTTAAGGTTTTTCCATCAGGAGTCGTGGAGCTGAAATCTTTGTAATCCTGTCCGGTCAAGGCACCCTTTACGGCCATCAAACGTGCCTCCATTTGTTTCCCCAGAGGTGTAGCTTTAAGCTCCGGGCTTAACAATGCATAGTACGGATAGGTAGTTTCGTAATTCAGAAGGCTGCCCGGTGCATTTTTATCTAAATAATAAAGAGACACATAGGATGTAGGATTTTCTTTTGCAAACTGGTGAATGGTTTCACGCTTAAATGTGGAGTAGCTGTCAAAACCCGACATCACTTTAGTGAGGTAGGCTTTTTTCTCTTCACCTTCCGGCATATTTCTGAAAGTATTCAGTCCATTGTAAATTTTATCGTCTGCAGGCTTAAGCTTGCTGGCCAATTTCTCATGGCTTTCAGCCAATACTGTTCCCGCGATGGCAGCATAGTGAATAGAATCTTTTGCATTAACGCGGATGACACCCTCAGAAAGAAATACATCTGCACGGTCGCCTGACTCTGTAGTGCCCATGCTGAGTTTACCCACTGTCGGCGCATCCACATGTCCTTTCAGTGTAAAAGCCCCTTTATTGATGACCACACTATCAGCCAGTTTCGTTTCCCCATTATCGTAGAAGATTTTGATAAAACGGCCGTTATATTTTTTGTTGACTTTACCGTCGATGGTAAAGCTTCCTGCTTGCGAAAAGCCCGCCAGGGGTATAAGGGCAAGGCCCAAAAAGAATATTGTTTTCATTTTTTTTATTTAGAGATTACGGTTAGGTTAATTGACTGCGCGCCAGTTCATGTCTTTAATTTTCACAAGACCCGTCCAGGTACTGTTATCAGCGGGTTTTAGTTCTACCACATCGGGATTACTGCCGAGTGTAAACCTGCGCAATGTACCTTTAGTCGTACTGTTATAAGTGGCGATATACAAGCTGTTGGTGAGGTGATCTATCTGCGTGTCAAACTTCAGCATCGTAATCTGGTCACTTCCAATCTCCGGGTACTGATAAAGTCGTTCATGTCCGGGGTTATAATCGTAGGCATAAAGTCTGTTGCCTACCGAGTAGAAGATGACGGAACGGTTGGAAGAAAAAGCATAGAAATTGGCTTTATCAAAATCTGTCGCCATTGAGGGGATTGTGTAAGCCGCACGTTTTATAGGATTTGATCCACTGGCATAAAATTCATAAACGTAATACGCATTAGCAACATCTTTCATAATGGCAAACGAATTTCCATAGGTAGAACCTCCAGCGGTGTTGCGTGTATTCTCAGCATATACCAATGTCCGGCGCGATGCAGCTTGATTCCATGGAAAAATACTTCCTTCAGCGTCTGTGAGTAGTGCTGAGGAGGTTCCAAAACCAAAGGAGGCGAAATTTAGGAACCGTTGGTTTTGTGTGTCATACCAGATAAGAGAACTCATGTTCCCCAGAGAATACAAAAGGTAGGGTGCCGCCGGAATACGTTCCTGCTGAGCAGTGCTGACCCTGTTTATCGGATTATTATAGAAATCTCCGCCATTAATCAAAAGGTAGGTAGTAAAAATGTCCCCCCCTTTTGTTAACATTGCACGAACATTCCTGGAGCTGATCTCTCCTGAAGCTGAAGTAATTTGTGGCGCGATGGCAGTGGGATGTAGTGTTTCCGGGTTGATCTGGTCAGATATAAACAAACTGCGACCGAAGTTATTACTGATACTGCCTTTCATGGTTATCCGGTCCAGGTAATAAGATCCGGATTTACTTAGCAACCATAATTTCATATATTGGTCCAGCGCACCTCCAGTATGAATAAAACTGACAGGTTCACGTTGCCTTGGTAATCCGCTTTCCGACAGAATATGCTTCAAGTGGAGCGTGTCATTAATCATGGAAAGCATTTCAGCTTCTGCAAACCCCTGCTCATCCTCGCCCATCAGCAGTAATCCGCGGGAAAAAGGAGTAGTAATAGTGAGGAACGATTTGGTACGCCATTCAATACCTGTCTTCGTGTCCCTTACACGATAATATAACTCATGAGCAATAGGGTCAAGCACAATGGGATATTCCAGGTTTCGCTCCCGGCTAATGGTATCCAGCAGTTTATTGTTGTTACGTAGGATCCAGGAGTATTGGTACCTCGAAGGGTCACCTTCATCCATAGTAGCATTAATAGTAGGTTTAATGCGTAGGGTATCAAAACCGCGAAGTAAGGTGTAGGAAGAATCTACACCGGAGATTGCCAGTTCATTGATGTCTTTATAGTCGTAGTTGCCCTCGTCTTTGCTGCAGGACGCCAGGATGACCAGCGCAAGAAGGGTCAGGGTGTATTTATATATTTTCATGTAAATATTTCATTGAGATCATACTTTTATACCATTAACGGAGATGCATTATGGACGTACCCATGGTACACCAAGCACGGAGGTCCAGGGCACAGAACCGATAAACATCAGTCGGCCGTCGTCTTCAAGGATCGGATCATTGGCATTATATCTCTCAATCAATATTGCTGCTGCATCATTTCCAATCAGAATAGAACGTGCCATTGGCATCGTCTGGTCGCTGGCAAAGTCCTCATACTTAAGACCCAGATATTGGGTAAGAAATTCCATTTTTCTTTTCGTAAACACACCCATGATCCCAGATTCCCTATCGCCCGGCTGCAAGGAACCGACCCATACTGCTGGCCGTACCATAACGTCATTAAGTCGCAGCGTGTGCAGGCTGGCATCAAACTCCGGCACTACCGTTCCCTGGTTGAGTGAAGGGATGGCGTCCCATTCAGGAAACGACAAAGCAAAATCTGTGGTGGGAACAAGCCTCAGCCCCAGTGTTTTTACCTCTTGTTCCAGATCAGGTGTACGTTTCAGGTGTACCGTGATGTTTGTGGATGTGGCACCCGCCGGAATGGTCCAGTTTTCCTGTACGGCGTCGAAATGCTGACCCAACACTGCAGAGGTAGAATCAGGGTTAACCTGGACTTTAAAAGTCCGCGCGTAATCTTTAACTGGACCGGTGATCATCACTGTTAACTGGAAGTCGACTACGTCCTGATTGATCCGCACAAAGTCCACATCTGTAAAAGGCTGATAAGGCCATAAGTTTGGAAGACTTGGGTTACCGTGACGCATGGCAAAGTACACCCCTTCACGCCCTTCATAGCTCATGATGTCCTTCTCACAGCCCCAGAAACTGCTAATCAGGACGGAAAATAGGATAAATATTGATATTTTTTTCATACTGTAATGCTTAGGTGGTTCATTTTTTTAGATGAATTGATCATCGGTTCTTTGCGAATAATCATTAGTTTCTTTGCGAAGTTTCACTGTCAGGCAATGGAACGACATAATTGGTCAGTACCATCGTTTTAGTGCCCGTGATGGCTGCATGATTCGGAACTGTCTGTACTGCATTTCTTTTATAAAAAAAGAACTGCTGCCCCTCGCCGATCACTTCCTTCCTGAACTCGTTAGTAATGGCAGTTTTAAGTGCGGCATCCGTAGTCGGGTTTAAGCTGACACAGTTGCGGCTCGTCCGGACTTTATTGAGGTAAGTAACTCCTGTGGTAAGATCAGGACTACATTCTGCCGCAATCAGGAGCACTTCACTAAGACGGATCAACGGAATCATATAGCGGCCGGGAGCGTTCACGACATCCTGATATTTTAAATTGGTAAGTGCGGTAACCGCACCGGAAGAGACGTTCTGCCAGATCCTTCGGCGGTAATCGTTGGCATCATCATAAAGGTTCGTGACACGCGCGCCATTGGTATCGCCATTGCTGAACGATAATTTCGTATTTAAAGTGAGGTTGACGTCAAACAACCGTCTATACATTTCAATACGGTTAACATCATAAAGAGAGAACATCACCTCCGTAGAAAACATGCGGTCAGGTCGCTCAGCATTGGTGGCGTTTGCGAAAGTGACAAAGGGAAAGGTGTTTTTTGCCGGCGACTGTACTTCGTCAAGCAGCTGTACAGCCTGTGTCAGGGCCTCCGCTTTGTCGCCTTTCCACAAATAGGCACGCGCCAGGAGTGCTTTCGCCGCGTAGTAGTTCAGTCGATATTGGCGATAATAGAAATCGTTGCTTCCAGATGGATTGCTCCCATTACGTACGCCTTCGGTACGGATAGGATCGGTACGCTCCAGCAATGTCATGGCTGTGTTCAAGTCGCTGGTAACATTTTCTATCACTTGCTCAGAACTTAGTATCGGAGAAATCTGAAGGCCGGTTCCGGTAATGTAGGGAATTGCGGGTCTGGTTTTGCTCTCTTCAGCATAAATTGGCCCGAAAAGTCTCAGCATATCAAACTGCAGCATCGCACGCAATGCCAGGGCCTCCCCTTTAATCAAGCCATAATACGGTTCCGGCAATTTGCTGCTGGGTGCATCACCGCATTTCTCCAGGATCACATTGCAGTTAGCTACCAGCTCATAGGCTTTACGCCAGGCATTGTCGAATGTTGCCTTATTATCGGCATCAGTGTAGACAAAGGTGGCATAATCATAATAACGGTGTGTGGACTGGGTAACCAGGTAATACTGTGCCAGTACATCCAGGGCTCCGGTAGTCATCTCCTGACCATAAAGCGCTGTGTTGGCCATCTCCACATAAACGCCATTCAGCGCCTTCAGGTAGCCTTCCTTACTGGCAAAAAGCTGATCCTCTGCCAGCCGGTCCGTTGGTTTTACATCCACCCATTTGTTGCATGACAGCGAAAACAGGGTTAGGCACATGCACAGATATAATTTGTAGGATATTTTCATGTTTTTAAAGAGTTAAGGTTAAAAGCGAACCGCCGCTGAGAAAGAAACTGATCTTGCAAATGGATAATCGATACCACGTTCATTTTTAATGGTGGAGGTATAAAAGATATCGTTCATATAAGCGCGGAAAGTAACAGACGATGCACGTATGGTCTTTAACCAGGATGCAGTGCTGTTCTCATAACCCAGGGAGAAAGATTCGCCGACGATCATGTTATTGTCCTGGACGAAGCGTGATGACATTGGTGTATATTCCGTATTGGAGATTGCCTTAAACTTAGCGTTGTCGCCCGGTTTTTTCCATCTGTCATACAAAGCCCTGCGGTCCTGATTGAGGGTAACATTCGCAGCGCTGATGTTCTCTACTTTCTCGTATAGTGTCTGCATAAATGCCTGACCACCTAAACGATACCTCAGGTTAACAGACAGTTGAAATCCTTTGTACAATACGCTGGTACCGATAATACCTTCCAGGTCAGGATCGCTGTTACCTACCACAACTTCATCCTGGTAATTGTGGACGAAGGTCTGCTCATTGTTTTTGTTCAGGAAGATCTCGCGTCCTGTAGCCGGGTCGATGCCCAGTGAGCGCACCGCCCAAAGGTCTGAGGGGCTACCGCCGTCATAATAGCGGACGAGGTTACGGCTTTTGTTGGCCTCGTTGAAGCTATTGAGCTGGTTCCCCATATTCCGGTATTCTGCTTTCAGCTGACGCATGTTGAGGTTCACCCTCCAATTAAAATCCTTACGTCGCATCAAGGTATAATCTGTCACGATGGTAAAACCTCTGGTTACCTGCTCGCCGATGTTCTGCGCTACGCTGGATACGCCTGTAGAAGATGGCAGCGTAACAAACACCAGTAAAGGGTCGGTATTTTTCACGAAGTAATCCGCTGTGAAACGTAACCTGTTGTTCAGTGTGGTCAGGTCTAAGCCAACGTTGCGGTCTAGCGTCGTTTGCCAGCGAAGGTTGGCATTTCCCATGTTGCTGATGATGGTGCTCGCTCCAAATGGGTTTCTATTTTCGTTGTTGTACCGGTAAATGCGCATGGAGATGTAGTCGTCAAAGTTTTGGTTCCCCGGATTTCCGATGGACCCGCGCAGACGCAATTGATTGATCCAGTTCGAAGCGTAGTCCTTGATGAAAGTTTCGTTGTGGATGTTCCAGCCCAGGCCGACAGACCAGATGGTAGAAAAGCGCCTGGTAGAGCCGTAAATAGAGGATCCATCTGAGCGTACAGTAGCATCCACCAGGTAACGCTGATCAAAGGAATAACCCATATTCATAAAGAAACTCGCACCGCGTCGTTTTGATTCCTGATAATCAGAGCGCTGTCCTTCGGGATAACCCAGTGCAAAATTTGGGTTTGCAAACTCATCATCGATAAAGCCACGAACCTCATAAGCACTCAGCTGCCTGGTGGCCTGCTCCATACGCATACCAGCCACGCCGTTGATCATGTGTTTTTCTGCCAGCAGCTTTCCGTAAGTTAAACTGAGGTCACCATCATAGTTGAGCGTTTTCCCATTAGATTCGTCATAGGTTCCCTTGTTCAGTACATCAACACCTTCAAACTCAGTATTAAAAGGTGAACGGAAAATCTGATCTTTGGTAATGGCACTGCGGATGCCGAAGCGCCCTCTTACACGTAGCGATTCTATGATCCGCCAGTCCATCTCAAAGTTATTGGTGAATCCCTGCGATTCCTGCTGGTTGATGTTCAGGTTGCTTTGATCATATAAGGGACTGTAAACATTGACCGCATGAGGAACCAAGCCAGCATCACTATAAATATAGCTCTCCAATAATTTATTGGGGTTTCCAAATTCATCATATTTACGGTAGTAAGGATTTGCGCGGGAATAACTGGAGAATGGCAGTGTCTCACGGTCTGCTCTGAAATTGTCGATGCTTAAAGAGTTGTTCACTGATATATTCCCTTTTCTGTACATCAGGCGTACATTGCCGTTGGTGGTCTGTCGGTCTGAGCCCTTCATCACCCCCTGGGTATTGCCGTAGTTGAAAGAGGCGCTGTAACGCAGACTGGCATCACCACCCTCAGCAAAAAGCGTATGTTGTTGGGTGAGTGCCGTACGCAGAGGTTCGTTAGCCCAATAGGTATTCACCCCACGGCGAACCTCCGCCAGACGGTTATAATAGTTGAGCTGAGAAGCCTCATTTCCCGGAATGACAAAGTTGCCATTTGCGTCCACCAGGCTATAGACATTAGACAAGTACTCGAATTGTAGTTTCTCCTCTGCATTCATCAGGTTATAATCGCTGAGATCAGCAAAGCTGACCGTGGTGTTGAGGTTGTAGTTGATACGCAGCTGTCCAGGTGTAGGCCTTTTTGTTTCGACCACGACCACACCGTTTGCCGCTTTAGATCCATAGATTGCTGTAGCACTTGCATCTTTGAGGAGCGTAATGCTTTCTACCCGATCCATACTCAAATCCTTGATGATGGCGAGGGTACTTTCGAAGCCATCCAATATAAACAGCGGCTGGTTGGGGTTGGAACTGAACTCATCTGTCAGGCCAATGACACTACTCTTACCACGGATCTCAATATCGGGCATTCTGTTTGGATCCGATCCGAAGGTATTGTTGTCGATAATGGCAAATGACGGATCCAGCGTTTTGAGACTTTGCAGGATGTTCTGGTTGCCCACCACCTTTAGCTCCTGTGCGGAATAACGTGTTGAGGAACCGGTGAAGGCCTGACGTTCGCGCTGGTAGATACCTGTTACTACCACTTCATTAATAGAATTGTCCTCGGGCTGCAGCTCTACATCCAGTGTCTCCTGCTTCTGATAGGTCAGCTCCTGGGTTTTGCTACCGACATAGCTAAATACCAGCACCTGTTTTTTATCAGATATGGGAATGGAAAGCCGATATTGACCTTTTTCATTACTGCTGGTTTTTGCACCACCACCTTTGAGCTGGACGTTTACATTTTCCAGGGGCTGCTTGGTTTCCGCATGGCGGATGATACCGGTAATCGTTTGCTGCTGTTGGTTGGTAGCAGATCGTGCCTGTTCCGGGCGCAGGCTGGACAGCGATATGGTTTTGTTGTCGATGTCATAAGTGATGGGCTGGTCTTTGACAACCAGCTCCATAAACTGAGAGAGGGGCATATTTTTGACATCGATGGTCTGCGGCCGTGCAGATTCCAGCACCTTCTTTGTACCGAATACAGTGTAGCCGCTTTGTTTTCTGATGGCCTCAACGATGGATGAAAAGGATAGGTTTTTTCCTTTTAACGTGATGCTCTGGGCATATCCCGAGGCACTTACCGTCATCAATCCGGCAATGAGCAGGCACATGACGAGTCTTATCACTCTGGTTAAGTAAATTATATTCATTAATTTTAACGTTGGTTTGGTTGATGTGAGGTCTGATTAGACGTTTGAGGTCGACTGCCACATTTCAGATCACTAAAGGAAAGGATAGCCGTCCTTTCCTTTTAAATCTAAAATACAGTCTTGGGTTAAGTCAGTTTTTAAATCATAAGGTTTAGTTTTTTAAGTGTAACATTTGGTTGGTTATATTTCAATAGCTATTTCTTTTTCCCTGTTTATTTCCTGGATGATTTTTTAAATAATTTCCAGGCTTATTTCTTTCCCTTGATGATGAGCTTTCGCCTGGCCGCGTCGAGCTGATAATTGACTTCGGCCACATCCAGCAGCCGCAGTACCAGGCTGATGTTCTGGTTCCTATAAGCATCTCCTACGAGCTCTGCCGAGGGTATCCCATTTTCATACACAATATCAAGATCATACCAGCGTCCTATTTCGGCCATCGTTTCTTCGAAGCTCCGGCTATCGAAATTGAATTTCCCTTCGCGCCATGCGGTATACTGATCAGCATCAACTGATTTGACTGTGGTTTTTCCGGCACTGGTGATGGCCTGTTCATCAGGACGCAGCGTTAGCCTGCTACGATTGTCGCTAACGGCAACCTTCCCTTCTACTAAAGTGGTTTTTACGACAGCATATTCCGGATAAGCATTCATATTGAATTGGGTTCCCAATACTTCCACTTGTTGATTTTTGCTGATGACCTTGAATGGGATTCTCCTACCGTCTTTTGCGTAAGCCGCTTTGACATGAAAATAGGCTTCACCTTCCAGCTCAACGACCCGTTCATCGGATACAAACTGCGATGGATATTTAATCGTGGATGCGGCATTCAGCCAAACCTCAGTACCGTCTGCAAGTGTAATTTTATAAGTACCTCCGCGAGGAGTGTGTAAAGACAACATTCCGGATTCGGCATTTTTCCCTGGTTCAAGATTTTCTACGGGAACACCATTTGCGTAGGTAATTTGCTTGCCCGCGACAATTCCTGCCTGCGCGTCGCTAAGCTCTATGGTTCTATGATCTCCAAGTGTAAGTGTTGCCTTGTTTCCACCCGGCCCAATACTGGTCATGGTCACTGCCGGTGGCGTAACTGGTTTTTCATATTGTGAGGCCATCCAGGTGCCGAAAGCAAGCAACAATACCGCAGCGGCAGCAGCGACCCAACGTAATTTCGGGAAGCGTTGGAAAGGAAGCGTTCTCAGCGGTAGCTGCTGGCCAGCGGCGACTTTAGACAGGAGGCCGGTGAGTATGCGCGACTTCAATTGCTCGGGCATTTCCACCCTGGCAGTAGTAATCGTGACCTGCTCATCATCATGACTGTTGTACCAATCCGTCAGGACCCGGAGCTCATCAGGACTAATGATGCCTCTATTAAATTTGTAAACTAAGTGTTCAATATCTTGGTTGTCCGGTAACATCTTTCTGCTTTTCTATTTACATAGACAGCAAAAACTGTTGGAAGGGTGAGTGACCTTAGTGAATTTTTGAAAAAAAATAAATTGACACCAAAGTAGTGATCAGCTGCATGTTCCCCTGGATGTCTTTATTGGCCTTTTTAAGGTGCGATTTGACGGTGTTTTCTGATAAATTTAACTTTTCGGCAATCTCCTTGTTGGAAAGTCCTTCCTGGCGACTCAGTTTGAACACCAGCTGACATTGCGGGGGAAGCGAGTTTATGGAATCATCTATCTGCTGCTGTAGCTCGCGAATCATGAGTTGCCGTTCCGGTGACAGCAGGTTTACATCATCCGAAGGTACGTAACTGTCTGATTTCTTGCGCTCACGGTAGCGCTGCTCCAGCATGTTGAACGCTTGGTTTCTGATGGCGCGGGACAGGTAATTTGAAAGTCCTACCTTAGAAAGAGAAAAGTCGCCGCGTAGTTTCCACAACTTATATAACACATCCTGAATGCATTCTTCTGCCTCTTCCTGATTTCCAAGACGGTTGTAGGCCACAGCAAGCATTTTTTCCCAGTAACGATTGTAGATTTCAATTAACGCACGTTCGTCACCACCTTGCATAAGTTGTATTAGCTGCTGATCCCCGAATAACTTATACTGCGCCATTCCTGTATATCCCTCATCTGCAAATATATAATTTTCGATGCTTTATGTATTCTTTTCTTTAAAACGGGATTTTTTTGTAAAAATTTGAATAAATCAGCGTAGCACCTATAAAACTTGCTCAAAACTAAGTTTAAAGCATGTGCTATTTTAATTTTACGCTTGTCATACGCCATAATAACTTGTCATACGCCAGAATAAACTGAAATAATTTTAAAGGCTTACACAATAATAGACGCAAAATAGCGTCTTTGTATATGAGAGCGTTAATTTAGATGAAGCGGGAGTGGTCGGAGATCATTCCCGCTTTCTTTTTTTATGTACCCGCATTACCATTTATTTTCGCCCGCCTGTAAGTTTTTGGATTATTGAGCAACTTATCATGCAAACAATAATCCTATGAAAAAATTAGCCTATATTATCCTGACCTTCGCTCTACTATCCTGCAACCGGGAATCATCCCCTGACGGCAGGTCACAATTGAGAGATGAACACATACAACTGCAAATTGACAGTTTAAAAGTTCAATATCAGGCGATGGCCGACAGTATAAAAATCATTAATAAGAAATTGACGAAAAAATAGGAATGGCATCATCTAATTATCCTTTGAATTAGTCATCAGGTACATGTCACAAACTCAGGAGCAGGAATTTATAGCATTGATCAGACAACACAATGGGATGATCCATAAAATCTGTCGCATGTACCGCGACAGTCTGGAAGACCGTGAGGACCTTTTTCAGGAGATCACCTACCAACTGTGGCGGTCCTACCCTTCTTTTGATGCAAAGGCGAAAAAAAGTACCTGGCTCTATCGTGTAGCGCTGAATACTGCAATTGCCACTTTCAGAAAAAAAATGCCGGAGGTCAGCTACACCGATGTTTTACCCGACCTCCAGCTTGAAGAGCTCAACGAGGAGCTGGCCCATCGTCAGGATCGCTTTTTTGCAGCACTAAAGAACCTTGATGAGGGCGACAAAGCATTAATTGCCCTTTACCTGGAAGAATTGACTTACCTGGAGATTGCTGAAATTATGGGCATAAAGGAAAATTACGTGGGCGTAAAAATCAATAGATTGAAAACAAAAATCCAAAACGAAATCCTCAGACAAAATGGAACTAGATGAAATGAAATCTTACTGGAATGCTGGCGGCACTGATCAGAAGACAATTGATGAAATAAAGGTGATGTTAAAAGAGAACAAACACCCGGTACTAAGGGGAATCAGACGGCAGATCACCATCGAGATGGTAGGTTTCACCGCCTTCCTACTATGTTATTATTCTATGTTCGACGGTCAGAATAAACCAATGGTCATTAATGTCATGTTGATCGCAGCGCTGCTTGCACAGTTATTGCACCACCTGTATGGATATCATTTAAGTAAACACCTGGTGAACGGATCCAGTGTCAGTGCCTCGCTGTCCAACTTTATCGGTAAGTTCAGTGTGTACGTATTTGGTTCATTGCTGCTCAGGGCAATGATGCTCTCTGCTCTGATCATCTTTTTTACATACAATACAAACTTCAATGCATTCCGATATTACTGCCTTGCGGCGATCTGCGTAATATTCCTCATGCAAATGCTGTTACAATACCGGATCCATGCGAAAAGAATTGTACATCTTCGTGGCACATTACACGCAATCATCGGCCAATGATTTTTTTGAAGGCAGTCCGCCGTATATGATCATTCCTTAAAATGAGCCGTTCTCTCGATCTTCCCAACGATGACAGCAGAACTGCCTTTGAACAAATTTCGATTCAGGACACCGTGTTTCTCGGCAATGAAATCCAGCGACAGGATACTCACCGTTCCTGTAGTATCCGACAGCTTTGATATGGGGATAACGTGACTCCCGGTTTGGTTCACCTTTATGGTATCCCCAGACTGTTCCGCATAGGTAGTGATGTTCGGACCTTCTGACTTCCTAAGTTTAACAGAGCGCCCGATATTCAGAAGATTGACATCGGCGAGACCTTTCCATTGGATAGTAAAGTCTGAATTGAGATCTGGTTTCTCATTGTAAATAATTTCCGGAGCCGCAGACACTTTCAATGCCGGAATTTCAGCCAAATGATACCTTTTGCCGTTAGAAAGTACGATATCAACTTTATATCTATGATTTTCAGGCATCACCTCTTCCAGAACGTATACACTGTTAGAGGTATAATACAAGCCCTGGATCACATGAAAGTTCAATAACTTGTCATTAACCAGGATTTTAATGGAGTCATTTCTGATCTCCCTGCCCTTAGGATCATCCAGGCTGGCCACTACATAACCTTTCCCTTCAGCAAGAAGATCCTGGTTAACAGAAATATTTGCACGGATCAGCCCCAGATCACCGATTCCAGTTTCAGATAGTTCGGAAGGTCCGCAGGAAGTGAGGAATATAGAAATGAAAGAAAGTAAAATTAGGATCGCGTTAGTTCTCATTGTAAGGTTGACTGCGTTTAGTTGGTAACGAGCTACACAAATCCGGCCAATTAACTTAGTCGTTTGCTCATATAGTGCAAGAATTCATTGAGGAAGAGATATTCTCTTAATTAATTCTATACAGGCCCTGCTGTTGTGGTAGGGACATTTCCACATACCAACCTTGTCCTCATTTGGCATCACTTCTCCAGTCTCCGTAACTCCCCAGAACCACTCTCCTTTCTCATGATCGATGAGGTGTGCTTGCACAAATGTCCAGATCTTCAAGCTGATATCCAGGAATTCCGGATCATCAGAAATCTGCCAGGCATTATAGAATCCTACCATCGCTTCCGCCTGTACCCACCAGTGTTTTTCCCTGATGAGATGATGGTCCGATGGAGCATACTCATACCAAAGACCTCCATCTACATCAAGTCCCTTTTTGGAGACTTCAGCCATTTTTAAAGCATTATCCCTCAATAACCTGACAAGCTCTTCATGCTGAATCACTTCAGCAGCCTCAAGCAAAAGCCACGCCGCTTCAATATCGTGACCATAGGAAATCAAATCCGACTTTGCATTCCAGTCTTCGTCAAAAAACAGGATGAGGTTACCTGTTTCCTCATTAATCATATGATCGGTAAAATTATGGATCAACGCTGTAATCCTGTCCTTAAGCCCATCATCCGGCCAAATGCGATAGAGGGTGGTAAAAGCTTCCAGAACATGTAGATGTGTGTTCATGGTTTTCTTTTCATTCGCATCCTTTTCACTCAGCCGGAGATCTTCAAGATCAGACCAATCCCTGTTGAAAGCTTCGAAGTAACCGCCGTTCACTGGATCGTAACTGTATTCCATCAAAGTTTGATAAAGTGCCATCGCTTTTTGCCTGGCCTGTTCATTCAGACTGACCTGATAATACTCACTCAAAGCATAAATGGTAAATGCGATGGCATATACCTGCTTTTTACCGTCAAGTGGCCAGCCAGAAGCATCCAGCGACCAATACACCCCCCCGTACTGCTCGTCAATAAAATAATCGATGATGTAGTTAAAAGCCCGGTCTGCAAGTTCAATATACCGCTCATCAGGATCGCATCGATAGGCTGCAGAAAATGACCACAGTATCCTTGCGTTCAACACACTTCCCTTTGGTGCAGCATGATCTATATCACCATTATGGTCTATTTTGCCAACGAATCCGCCATTGATTTCATCAGGAACATGCTTACTCCAATAGGACAGAATATTTTCCAGCTCTGAGCTGAGCTCCTCTCTATATTTTAGCAGGTCTGGTTTCAAAACAATTTAAATTAGTGAGTTTTCTTTATTCTTTTCAATGTTGCTGATGATCGTCTGAACACTGGCTGCAGATCGCAATCCATCCGCGGGAGTATTCGTCACATAGTCCACCAGTACCTCCAGGGTACTCGTTGCCACATGCATCCTGGTATCCGATGAGGCATAGTAAATGAACACCGTACCATCATCATCAAGTATCCATCCATTGCTAAAGACCACGTTAGACACATCCCCAATGCGCTCTACCCCTTCCGGAGCCAGAAAATATCCTGCTGGTTTATAAATCACCTTAGTCAGGTCCTGCAGATCGGTCATGAACATGTACAGTACATAACGTAAACCTGCAGCAGTATTTCTTACCCCATGGGCTAAAAACAACCACCCCCGATCAGTTTTGATGGGCTCTGGCCCCATGCCATTTTTAGCCTCGTAAACCGTATGGTATTCTTTATTGTCTACGATGGTCTCCTTGTCAATAACGGCGTTTTCTATGGATGCACTCAGCCCAAAACCAATACCACCGCCAGTTCCGCTCTCTATGAAACCATCCTGTGGGCGGGTATAAAATGCATATTTGCCATCTACAAACTCAGGATGTAATACCACATTACGCTGTTGTGGAGAGGGTGTTTTCAAGTCGGCCAGCCTTTCCCAGCTCTTCAGGTCTTTGGTACGTACAATGCCACACTGTGCCACCGCCATTGACTGGTCGTGTGCCGGCGCTGCTGGATCCTTCCGTTCGGTGCAAAACAGGCCATACATCCATCCATCTTCATGTGTGACGATACGCATATCATAAACGTTTGTATCCGGTTCGGCAGTCTCAGGCAGTACGATGGGCTCCTCCCAGAACTTAAACTGGTCGACGCCATTGTCACTCTCCGCCACGGCAAAAAAAGATTTACGGTCAGCACCTTCGACCCTCACAATCAGGATATACTTACCGTTAAATTTAATGGCACCAGCATTGAAGGTGGCATTGATCCCGATTCTCTCCAGGAGAAAGGGATTGGTTTCCTGGTTGAAATCGTACTTCCAGCTCAGGGGCGCATGGGCAGCGGTCAGTACGGGATGCTCATAACGGTCATAGATGCCATTTCCCAATGCGATCTTGTTATTTTTTAGTGAAATCAGTTTATTCTGCGCTTCTTCCAGCTGCAACCTTCTATTTTCAAAATCTATCATAAAATATGCTATTGTATTTCTAATTTTCCGATTGGTATATTAATCTTCCAGTTTATCCCACCAGGTCCGTTTCAGAATGAACACGAGAACAGCCAGGATAGCCATGGTCACAAACAATGGGGTATGCATGCTAAGGATAAAGTACATTGGCAAAATCGTCAGGCACAGCTGAGCAATGATTCCCAACACAACATTGAACATGTCCAGTTTAAATCTTCTGTTGCCCTGAAATCCGGGATCTTCCGCAACCACCAGTTCGTGAACTGGCTTCCAGAATCCCCAGGGTCTTACCGTTTTATAAAAGCTCTTCAGCGTCTGCTCTTCCGTCGGAGGGGCCGAATAAGTGCCAGCGATACAACCAATCAGCGAAAGGATAAACAGCAATGGCCACCAGTATAAAGGTAGTCCGCTGGTAACATAGGGCATCAGCAGCGCGGCAGCAATACCTACGGCCATGCCCCAGAAAAACCCGTTGGCATTAAAACGCCACCAGTACCATTTCAGGCAATTGGCAGCCACATAACCACCGTATAGCCCCCCTACAATCCACTGCAGGATATCATTGACATTGTTAGCGAAGAATCCGAGAACAACGCCAATAGCCACCACTGCAATTCCTACGATGTAGTTCATGCTCATGATCTTTTTGGTACTTGCTGTTGGGTTAAAATACTTCAGATAGATGTCATTGACGATGTAAGCCTGTGCCGCATTCAACGTACCGCTGAAAGTTCCCATAAAGGCACCCAGTAATCCGGTGAGCACGATCCCCAGGATACCTACTGGTAAGAAATTATTGATCGTGGCGGGTAAGATCCTTTCAAAATCAGTTACGCCGTCAGGACCTTTCAAATGAATCTGATTATAATATAACAAGGCAAGAACCGTGAGTCCAATGACCATGGAATAACGGATAGGCAGCAGTATGATGCTGACGAACCCGGTCATTTTACTCGCTTCTTTAGGGCTGCGCGTGCTGAGTATCTTTTGCATATCATAATTTGGTGCCGGCCCGGCAAGCGATGCAAATACACCCTTCAGGAGCATCATTCCGAAGAAGATGCCGAACAGACTGAAACCATCATCAGCAATTTTCTTATTGGCATCAGCCGCAATCTTACTCCAGTCGAGGTCGAGGTTCCAGCCGAAAAAAGGATTGTCCCAACCTGCAGGTACATTTAATCTCTGTCCATGCAGGTGGGTCATGGCGATCACCGCAATGGCGATGCAGCCAACGGTCATGATCGCATATTTGATCATGTCACCCAGCACAATACTGTGCATCCCTCCAAGGATTGAATAAAACATGGCAAAAAGGGTAAATACAATCCCATAAAAATGAGGGACATACTTTGCAGATACCTCAAAAGGAATGTAATCTTTGATGACCCCCCACGGAATAAAGATTTCCATAAACTTCCCCAACCCAATGAAACCGTAGGCAAGAAATCCAAAGCAACTGATCAGTGCAAAGGCAATGACCACAATATGAGAGCTTTTTATGCCTTTTCCTACAGTACCAAAACGTGTCTTCAACCATTCCGCACCGGTATTGGCATTACTTCTCCTCAGCCATTTACTCAGGAACATCATCATAAATACCTGATTGAATACTGGCCACAACCAGGGGATCCAGATGCTCTTCAGCCCATACACAAAACACAACGCCACCATCCACATCGTTCCGCTAATGTCAAACATATCTGATGCATCGCTCAGCCCTAATTTGTACCAGGGAAGCGACTTGCCTCCCATCAGGTAACTTTCTTTATTCTGCCGGGCCTTTTTCCTGTACCAAAAGCCTATGAAAATCATCGTCGCCAGATAAAGGATGATGATGGAGACATCTATCAGTTGTAACTTCATATTTGGTTGTATTTCGCTATATGTTTCTATTTGGTTTCATGTTATAATCAGCTTATGCTCACTTATAAACAGACTGTTTATTTACTCCTCGCTCCAGCAAAACCCCCTCTGATTTTATAAATTCGAGGAAGTCTGGCGCAGAGATCTGCCCGGGATAGGGCGCGTAATAGTGGTTGTCTTTTTCCTGCTCGCGATACCCTGCGTTCCGCCAGAACATGGCATAAACAGGCCGATGATCAGCAATTGCCCCGGCGAAAACAGTAGTCCACCATTTCGCATCCGGGATTTCAACGAAGCCGATCTCCGCAATCGCGCTTAGCTTGTTTTTATGACGGGCAATTTGATCCTGAATGGCAAGATTCCTCCTGATCTCCTGTTTAAAAGCCTCTCCTTTTTCCGCCCCCGCACCATATTGATAAGAGTCAAAGCTCAGAACATCCACAAATTCATCACCCGGATACCGTTCCAGATAAGCTGCTTCGGTCTTGAACTCACAGGGGTTAAAAACGTAAATCAAGTTATTAACTTGCTGGATATCTTTCAGATAAGCTATCGTAAACCGCCATAATGTCTGGTATTCCGGGACTGTGCAGGACTTTGCACCCCACCAGAACCAGCCTCCGCCATTTTCATGAAAAGGCCTGAAAAGAATGGGCACAGCCTTACCGTCACTGCCCTTCAGCGACTTGACAAACACCGCGAACTTGTCCAGCCAGCTTTTATACAACAGGTATCTGGAACCGCCGGGAAGAATTGACTTTACAGTTGTTGATGTGGTATCCCATGCGTTCTTCCCATTCAGCGGGTTGTCCATGTGCCAGCTCAATGTGTTGACCGCCCCGAGGTCATAAGCCTTCTTGATGTATTGCCGCATTTTATCAAAAGGAACCCCATCAATGTTGTTGGCGTGATCCTGTTCTATACCGGCAACGTCCCAGCCGAAGACTGCCGGATACTCGCCGGTCAGCAATTTGATGTCACTCCAACCTTTTTGATATTTCCAACCTACGCCGTAAGCCATGTCATCCTGGTGACCGAACAGTACCGCCTGACCGGAAATCCTGGTTAAATTTCTATACAAGTTACTGGTTTCCGTCGTGGCCCGCTTATCGGCCAATTGCCCGAAAACCGCACTGAATGACGTACAAAAAAGGAGTAAAAATGGAGAAACCCGTTTGTTCATGCCGTTATATTATGGTTAGTTTTGTAGTGGTGATAATAATGATCTAATGTAGCCATGTTATATTTGTGAATAGTAATACTATTTTAGCCAATCAGCATATAATATGGATCATTTCTGCTCTAAAATACCAATTTAGAATATGATTAAACTAATATATTTTCATTACATTGCATCAATGATTTTTTATCTTCATTAAGTTTTTATTGAACGCAGCAGGTCATGAACAACATCATTAAAGAAATTACCCCGCTCACGCAGAACGACTGTTTCACCATATTTTCAAGAGTTAAAAAAGACTTTGATTTCCCCCTCCATTTCCATGAAGAGTACGAACTCAATTTCATCTTAAATGCAGCAGGAGCAAAAAGAATTGTCGGGGACAGCATTGAAGAAATCACCGACATGGAACTGGTATTGGTTGGCCCTAACTTATCACACGTCTGGAGCACGCACAACTGCAAAAGTGAGGAGATTACGGAGGTCACGATTCAATGGCACAAGGATCTTTTCGACGACAAGATGCTGCGCAGAAATCAATTGAGCTTCATACGTAAAATGTTCGAACGCTCCGTACGTGGCATTCTTTTTCCAAGAGAGACCATTGAAAGGGTGTACCAGCGGATCCTGGCGATAGACCAGCTTCAGGGTTTCGACTCCGTACTGGAGCTGATGAGCATTCTACATGACCTTTCTACCTCGAAAAGCATGCGTATACTATCTGACGCTACATTTAACAATGATCAGATCCTGAATTACAACAGCCGCAGGATAGATAAAGCCTTTGAGTTTATGAATGCCAACTTTGACAAGCAGATCAGCCTGAAGGACCTGTCGAAGCTGGTCAGCATGACAGAAGTATCTTTTAGCCGGTTCATAAAAAAACGTACCGGTAATACCTTTCTTGATAGCCTGAATGAAATCCGTCTTGGGCATGCTACCCGCATGCTGATCGAAACCACACATTCTGTCGCAGAGATTTCCTACAATTGCGGATTCAACAACATCTCAAACTTCAACAGACTGTTTAAAAGGAAGAAACACTGCACACCTAAAGAATTCAGGGAAAGCTTTTCCGGCACAAGGGTCTTTATCTAACCATCGGCATTTATCAGTGCGCTGAAAGATTTTTGGAAAATCCAGAGGAGGATTTCAATATGACCCGGTGGCACCAGTGCCTGACTGTTTAGCGTCCTACTATTTGTTGAAAGTTCTGAGTTGTGTTCGGATATATTTTCCGGCGGGGGTAAGCATATTCAGCTTCCATTTTCCGGCTGGAGATGCACCGGGCTCCAGCAATGCAGTGGTCTCCTTTTTATCAGTTACGTTCCAGTTGGCCCAGCTCAGCTGATGTTTTTCCATCCAGGCGTACCACTTATCAGTTTTCTGCCGGTCGAACACACCATCCCCACTGGCCTCACCCACCCCCCATTCCGTGACAAACACCGGCAAACCTGCGGCAATTGCCTCGTCCGCACGGCTCATCAGCAGTTCCTGATGACTTGGTTCAGACGCGTAAAAATGAAATGAATAGGCGATGTTGCTGAATCCTTTGATCGGATCTTTCGCCACCGTATCAATATCCTGGTCCCAGTGCGGACTACCTACGACAATGACGTTATGAGGATCATATTTTCGGATCTCGGCAATCACCGCTTCAGCATAGGTTTTAACTGTTCTCCAGCTCACTTTTTCAGGTTCATTGAAGATTTCGTAAATGACATTTGGCTTGCCGGCGTAACGTCTGGCCATTCTTGCAAAAAAAGCTTTCGATTGCTCCAGATGTTCGTCTGCATGATGGTCATGCCAGTCGATCAGCACATAAATCCCTTTTTTAATCGCCGCATCAACAGTGGATACCACCAGCCGCTCCTGCTCCACGGGAAACTGTAAGTACCCACTATCCGGCTGAATAGCCATTGACACACGTAATAAACTGACCTTAAAGTCGTCGCAAAGCCAGTTCACAACCTCTTTATTGTAGTACTTTTTACCACCCCAGATACTCCATGACAAACTAATGCCACGCAATTGTGGCGCTGCGTTATGACTGTTCAGGATTTTTCCATTTGCTACCTTTAACGCACCGTTGCGCTTCAGCCAGTTGATTTCCTGCGCGTAACTGAACTGAGCCAGCAGCACAAACGATACTAACAATTTAAAAGTCCTCATATATATATCATTAAAAACCTATGTATTACAGCAAGTTAACTATCATGTAAGATCGTCTTTTTCTTTATTAAATCATCACCGACAATCATTCAGGTGTTACAGGGGATCTATGGTTTGGCGGACACTATTGCCCTGATCATTTTCCATGTAGATTGGTCTGAATCGAAAACCGTATTCAACCCTTGTTCCTCCTGTGGGGGATCTCCGGAAAAATCATCTTCTTCCTTCCAGAATAATTGACCTGCTATCGGCCTGGACGTACCTCCGAAGGCCCAGAAATTGCAACCTGCAATCGCACCACTGTTTTTTCTGCTACTTGCCCATATGGAGAAGATGCGTTTAAAGAATTCATCACGAAGCCTGGTACTGCTGGAAGGACTGAATGCATGTCCGTCCCTTGGGAGACCAAACTCCTCAATGACCATTGGTTTCTTCAGTTGCCTGGCAATCACTTCATGTGCGTTGATGTAATCAACCGCCTTTTCCATAACCGAAGGAAGGTTGGCCGAAGTTGGAACGTCCTTAAACCAGCCCCAGTTTTTTGGCCAGATGTGGATGGTCAGGTAGTCGACATGCCGATCTGCATGTATCTCTTTGAACAGATCATAGTTTTCTTCCGTACCCATAAAACCTTCCGTGCCAATAGTTATGAGATGGTTCTTATCGAGTGATTTAATGTAACCAGCGGTCGACGAAATCCATTCTTTATAGGCCGTTACGGCCTGTGGGCGCATAGGCCTGGGTTCATTGGCGAGCTCCCAGGCCATGATTGCCTTTTCTTCGGAATAGGATTTTCCACTATAAATACTTTTGTGTTTAAAAATGTAATCCAGTTGTTTACGGTAAGCGGACATGCAATCTTCACAGCTGTAAAACCTGCTGGTATAGTCGCGCTGCTCATCCCAGCTCAGCTTTCGTTGGAGTGTTTCCCCATCGATCTGCCGATTCCAGTGCAGGTATTGCAAAAATCCACCGCTCCATTCCCAATTGTTGCTGAGGTAAAGCACGGCATGCATCTTACGCTTGCCCATTTCCATCAATAGGAAATCCAGACTTTCGAGCACATCAATATTGAAGCTGCCCTGTTCGGTCTGCAGCGGAGGATATACGCGATCTACACCGTTGATTCTACCAACACCCTCGGCACCAACCAGCACGCGTAAGTTAGTAACACCCTGCTTCTTCAAAAAATCCAGTTCTTTGATCAGTCGCCCTTTCCCATGCACCGGGTCATTGTTTAGGGCAAGCATGCCACCATACCAGTAATTGGTACCGATATAGTAGTATGCTTTTCCATTGAGCATGAACTGCTGTCCTTCAACTTTAACAAATGGACTTTGCGCCTGAAGGTGATAAGAACTTAAAAACAGGAAAACGGACAATACTATTTTTTTTATTCGCCTGCTGAAATAAGCACCCATAACATTTAAGGTCATCACGGTTAAATAAATCCTAGATCATCAACATAGATGGTTGTTGACGACGGAACGCCTAGGGCCTGCAATACAAACTCAGTAATCGTCGCCGGAGCTCCGAGATCCGCAAGCGGAATGGTGTAATCAGTATAACGTCCCTCGCTGAGTTCCAGGCGTACCGCTTTACCATAGTTACCATTGATCACCAGCTGCACTGCCTGTCCGGCGGTGCCAGGCCCGCCATAAATGGAAAGCTTAACAGCCGCCAATTTTGTAGCATCAATGGTTGTTCCGTTATACCCGATCTGCAAGGCACCGTAGGAATCCGTAAAAATCGTCTGTATAGCATAAGTGCCGCGTTTCACATTGACCATATTGGTATAATTGCGGGTACTGTTATATCCGAAGTACGAACCCCATCCATTGGCAAACTGATCGTCGTAAAGCACCGCTTTAAAACCAAATGAACCAGCGGACTTGCTCGTGCCACCCGGTGTGGTGACAAAAATAAACGCCTGGACTACGCCAGCAGGAACTTTCACCTGAATTTGTGTTTTAGTGGGTGTGCCTACGATTTCTGCGGGTGTGTCATCAAACTTTACAGCGGTTACGCCCTCAAATATGGTCCCGGTAATGGTGACGACCTCCCCCGCTCCGGCTGCAACCGGCGCGAAGCTTGTAATAACCGGTGGCGGCTGTAAAATTGGAAAGTCAAAACTGGCGACACCGAATTTTGTGGTCACCAACAACTGATTACTTTGACCGGCACCATAAGGTACATCTTCCGGAATAGTGATGATGATGCTGTGATCCGTAAGTAAGGCAGGGTTGTAATTTACTTTTACCCCATTGAAAGAAACCGACAGTGTAGTCAGCAGATGTTCCCCGATGATGGCGTACTGATTGTTCAATCGGCCGGCAACCACTGTGGAGTCAAAACTGACCAGCCTGGTTTCATCATATACGGAATTGGAATCCAGGGTGACACGGTGGTCAACATCTGCGATGGTATCGGTTTTACTGATCACCCTGACTTTAGTAATTACGGGAGCACCGCCGGTACCTTCATCTTCTTTTTTACAGGAAGTATAACCCAGTGCCACCATCACAAATAATACCAGCATGGCGACTGTTGATTGTTTGTTTATCTTTTTCATGGTCTTTTATTTAAAAACATAAGGTACCGGAGCCTGATTTAACTTAGGGTTCGCAGCCACTTCTGTAGCAGGATAAGGGAACAGGAATTTGGCATTGGTCATCGTCAGATAGCCATTTCCGTAACTATTGGAAGGCGTACTGTTATCACCTGTACCGCGGTCCTGCTGATTGATGATGGCAATGGCTTTAGGGTGGGCCGCAACATTAAAACCATCCAGTCGGCACAAATCAAACCAATAGTCAAATTCAAAGGCAAACTCCCGTCGGCGTTCTTCGAGGATGTCATCCCGATAAAACTGCGCAGGAGCATTACCTGGTTTGCCAGGAGTATTGTTTGGTGTAAAATAACCGCGCCTGATTTCTACCAGATTACCCAGACCAGCCCTGTTCCTGATCTTGTTGATGGCGGCCAGCGCCTGTGGATCGGTGCTGGAAGCAGCATTACCCACAATAGCCTCTGCAAGGATCAGGTACACTTCAGCATAGCGCATCATGTAGGTATTGTTTGAGGATGACTGTGCAGAGCCCGTCCCCCCATTGTCTGCCGGCGTACCTACTACATATTTTTTGACGAAGGTACTCGTACCCTGTCCCTGGTTTGCGGCATGGGTATAACCGCCCTGTGCCTGGTTGATCTCGGGATATACAGCATCGGTAACCATAATGGTTGGCTTGAATCTTTTATCGTCAGTCTGGAAAGCATATAACATATCAAAGGTCACACCGAGCACTCCATAACCGTCACCTGTACCGGTAATGGTCGTATTGGCGGCCCATGATGCCTGGATGGGATTTCCTTTTCCATAACCACCAGCTCCTACCCACTGCAGGGCGATCACTGACTCTTCGTTATTGTTGTTTGCTGTAAGGAACAGGTCACTGAAGTTTTTTCCGGGAACATCAATACCATACAACTTAAACTCTCCACTGTTGATGACCTTCTCGGCATAAGAACGTGCTTTGGCATAGTCCTGCATATACAGGTATACTTTTGCAAGTAAAGCAGAAGCAGAACCACTCGACACCCTTCCCTGCGCCAGGGAGTTCCCACTTCTGATCTGCGGACTCAGGTTAGCCTCCGCAAAAGTCAAATCATTAAGGATGAATTGATAAACATCAGTTACAGGATTCGTATTTACCTGAACGTCATTTACATGATCCAGTGTATTCTCTATAATCGGCACATTTCCGAAGATCCTGACGAGATGGAAGTAAGCCAGGGCCCTGAACAGGCGTGCTTCACCAAGCGCCTGGTTGACGACCGCTTTATCCACTGTTTCCGGTACCTTCGCTGGCAGGTTATTGATGATGCCATTGGCTTGTGCCACCACGATCCATAATGAGTTGTAGGCATTTGCAAGTTCGGTATTGCCGTCCGTTACAGAAAAGTTCCCGAAGTTGGCCACATCCGAAGAATACGAACGTCCGTTGCCGCTGGCCATTTCCGTAATGGCCCAGCCGCCCTTTGCCACCCAGCCAAACCAGGCTGCGCTGTAAAGCACGTTTGTGCTCGCTTTCACCTGATCTGCTGTTTTATAAAAGTTGTCCAGCGTAATGGAACTTTGCGGGGGACGATCAAAAAAGTCTTTTTTACATCCTGTTATGGTACCGATCGCAAGTACACAGATTACAAAGTAATATTTAGTATATGTTTTCATAATTATGGCTGCTAATTAAAATTCTGTATTGATACCAAAAGTGAGTGTACGTGGCGTCGGATACCTTCCACTGTCCACATTGGTCAGGAACACATTATAATTCTGGTTACCTACTTCCGGATCCAAACCTTTGTACTTTGTAAATACATACAGATTCTGTGCACTCACAAAGACTTTGAGTCTGGCCAGCTTTGCCTTACGGATCAGGTTGACTGGCAGGTTGTAACCGAGGTTTACATTCTGAATACGCAGGAATGAGCCCGATTCAATAAAACGGTCTGAGTTTTTAAGGTTCGGGTTATCGCCTCCCCTTGGTGCCGGGATGTTGGCACCTGGATTTGCCGAAGACCAGAAGTTGATGGAGGATGCAAGTTGGTTCTGGTACAATCCGGACAAGCCCTGCAGCTGGTAATTCAGTGCATTCAGTACTTTGGCCCCGTAAGATCCATTTAAGAAAATAGACAGATCGAAAGATTTGAAAGAGAAATTATTGGTGATGCCATAGGTGAATTTAGGGTTTGGATTTCCCAGGGAGGTCTGATCCAATTCATCAATCTTACCATCATTGTTTAAATCCTGATATTGAATATCTCCAAGCCAGGTACCGGCACTGGTATTTTCAATGGCACGTCCGAACTGAACAGGTGCGTTTCTTAGCTGCTCATCGGTACGGAAAATATCTTTTACCTTATAGCCATAAAACTCCCCGATTGAACCACCCTCCTGCGTACGTGTAACGGTCATCTGTAAGAAACTTACGTTGATCTTTCCATCGATAAAAGGAACACCATCTGCAAGGGAAACCACCTTGTTGTTGTATTTTGAGAACACTACCGTAGTATTCCATTTAAAGTTGCCGGTCAGGTTTCTACTATTGAGGGTAAAGTCAAAACCTTTATTGGTTACCTTACCTCCATTGATGTATGGCGGGCTGATGACCCCAATCCCCGAATAAGCGGCGGTTTGTCCGACCAGGTAAGCGGGCAGTGGCTTCTGGAACAGGAAGTCTTTTGAGGTTTTATTAAAATAATCGAAGGATGCATTGATGCGGTCGTCCAAAAGCGTGACATCTACCCCGACATTGGTCTGCACTGCAGTTTCCCAGGTGAGGTTAGGGTTCGAGACTTTATCGATGGCAAATCCGGTACCCAGGCCGGTAACCACCGGTGTCAATGCCGAACCGTACTGATAGTTAGGGACATTCTGGTTTCCTACCTGCCCGTACCCTACCCGCAGCTTAATCGCGCTGGCCACAGATCTGACACCTTCCATGAAGGACTCGTCAGACAAGCGCCAGGACAATGCAAAGGCTGGAAAATATCCGGTTTGTTTACCATCAGCAAACTTCGAAGAACGGTCAGAACGAACGGTTGCCGTTAAACTGTATTTGTTATTAAAAGTATAGATACCCCTGGCAAAGTACGATTGTAAAGCCTGACTGTCTTTATATTCTCCAATGATGGCCGTCTTCAGGTCGCCCAGCCCCAGGGTCTGCAAATCATTGCTGAGAAAATTCTGGATAGAGGCATCTTTCCCACCCCAGGACGACTCGTTCACTTCATAACCGAGCAATGCCGTGATGTTGTGTTTCTGGTTGAAGGTATGCGTATAGGTCAGGTATTCTTTCCATCCCCAGTAGGTATTATTGGAATCGTATTCCTGCAATTTCGCAGTCTGATTGCCATAGATACCGTATTGATACGTAGGTGTAAATATTCTTGCAGCAGAATAGCTGAAATCGCCATTCAGTTCCGACCGCAGCGTGAGGTCTTTAGTCAACTGAAGATCTGCATATAAAGCACCCTGCAGGTTACTGCGGTTCAAAGTATTGGTGATGTCCAGCGCCTGCGCAACCGGATTGATCTGACCCCCCTGCTGGTTGGAGTTTGGAATAGGACCCGCAAACGAACCATCAGGGTTTCTTACCGCCTGATCGGGCGCGCTTAACAGTGCATTGTAGACCACTCCGGTATTGTTCGATAAACCCTGGTTTTCATTGGAGCGGCTGCCCGAAACTGACATCCCCATCTTTAACCAGGTTTTCACCTGGCTGTTTACGTTAGAGCGGAACGTATACCGTCTGTAATCACTGCCTAGAATGGTGCCATCCTGTTTAAGGTAACCACCGGAGATGTAATAGTCAGTTCCATCTTTACCGCCGGAAACACCCAGCTGGTGATTCTGCATCAATGCATTTCTGAAGATCTCATCCTGCCAGTCGGTTCCCTTACCCAGTAATGCAGGATCGGCAAACTCAGCGCGTCGCTGCACACCTGTTACGTCAGCTAGTGTATTTTGTAATACCGCATATTGTTTAAGGTCCATGACGTCCAGAAAACGGCCCTGCTGCTGCATGGCCGCATACCCGTCGTAAGTAACACGGGCAGTTCCATTCTTACCACGCTTGGTAGTAATGATGATGACCCCGTTGGAAGCGCGACTACCATAGATAGCAGTTGCGGAAGCATCCTTTAAGATATCGATAGATTCAATGTCGCTGGGATTGATGGAGGACAGCGGACTGACTGCAGACTCTCCGTTATTAGGGGACAGCCCCACCGTACGACCACTGGTGGCCTGATTGGTGGCATCACCGGAGATGGGAACACCATCTACTACATACAGTGGCTCATTGGAGAGACTCAGGGAGGTAACTCCACGCACCCTTACAGAAGTAGAACTTCCGGGAGCTCCCGAATTCTGAGTAATGGTCAGACCGGAAGCTTTCCCCTGGAGCATCTGATCGATACTCACCTGAGGGACGTTGGCGATATCTGCCGCCTTAACAGAAGATATAGACCCATTTACATCACCTCTCTTCTGATTTCCGTAACCAATCACCACCACATCCGAAAGATCTGTCGCTGATGATTTCAATACCACATTGATCACAGAACGGTTACCCACAACCACCTCTTGCGTGGCAAGGCCGATGAAAGAGAAGATTAAAATGGTATTCGATCCTGAAGGAACAATGATGGAAAATTTACCGTCAGGACTGGTGGAAACCGCTGTTTTCGAATTCTTGACAGATACACCCGCTCCCGGCAGTGTAGTGCCTTTTTCATCTGAAACGGTTCCGGTGATTTGTCTGGTTGTAGTACTCTGAGCGTACGCTGAAAATAGCGGAGCCAAAAATAATACAAACAGCAAGGCTGCTCGTAACTTTGTACCCATAATAGTTTATATTTAGTTAGTTGTTGATTAATTCAAATTTAACAGCAATGACAGGGCCTTTTATAGTATTATTTTAACTTAATATAAGCTAAATAGTACTATATAAAAAGCATCAACTTACACAAACCCATCATTATCAATATTTTTCGCACAAAACATACGCTAAATATCCTTGTACGTTTTTACCTCTAAAGATTAATTTATTGCTACAAACGGCTCCGTTAAGTGCAAGCGGAAGGCATGTCTGTATTTTAAAAACGCTTATCAGACCTGAAATGAGTAATGAAATCCGGGCTGACTTGTTAGGGTGTCAGCTTAACTTTCAGCGTTGCAGGCTTCAGTCCGGGCGCAGTTGCCTTTAAGACGACATCGCCCTGCCCACCGATGTGCTGGATAATGACCTGCGCCAGACCGCTGAACAATTTCCTTTTCCAGACTGGCGCGGGACTGAGCACCTGGATCGCACCTGGATCCAGATTGATCACATCCCAGCTGTTAACTTTCAGCAAGGGTGTCGCGAGTATTGCAACGGTATTCTCCCCCGCCCGGATCACTGACCTGTCTAATAAAAAGGCATGCCCCGGTTTGCCAGCTACCAGATTTGATGCGATTTTCTTTCCATTGATGTAGATGGATTGCGATTTTCCCAGACTCTTATAGAAAAAGGTGACCTTGGTGTCCGCCGACCATTCTTCCAGGTTAAAACTGCCACGGTAAATTAAAGTCTTTACCCGTTTGCCAAAATCCTGGCTGCGCTCCTCCTTGAAAGCATCGTCCCAAGTCTCTGTCGCTGCCGTCAATTGCGACAGATCATCCAGACTGGCAATCTGTTTCTCTTTCAGGTTTGTGATCGGGATCACCTCAATCTTTTCCATAAATTGTTCGGGATCGAGGGATGTTGGATCGCCATTCCCCACTCCCAGAATCCTGGCAGGCCCGCTGATCTCAAAGCTCAGCTCATTCGTCGCTGTTGGCACTTGATCCCCCTTAACATCAGTCACATCCACACGGACCATCGCCACCTTAGACTTTTTTACAGGTATCGATTCCTGCTGAAGGCGGACCCGTTCAGGGCCATTGGTGGTCTTAACCACTTCCCTGAGTGTTGCTTTCTCCCCTTTAAAACCAACTGCCTCCAGAGTACCTGGCACGTAGTACACCATCCAGCTTAAATGGCCATTGACCTCCATGCGCTTTCTACCCAGACTTTTTTTGTTCAGGAAAAGCTCAACCTCATCACAGTTACTATAGACCCTGACATCAATTGGCTGTCCTTCCTTACCTTTCCAGTTCCAGTGTGGCAGAAGATGCAATATGGGCCGGTCTGTCCACCAGGACTTCAGGTACCACACATTGTCTTTCGGGAAACCGCAGAGGTCAAACATCCCAAAATAGGAAAGTACCGACGGCCAGCCAAAAGGCGTAGGCTCCCCGCGATAGTCAAAACCCGTCCAGATAAACATCCCTGCAAGGTATGGCCGTGCAGCATAATACTTCCAGCCATCTTCAAGGCTCAGAAAATGATCGTTCTGACGCACATCATATGCCGCCAATTCATGTTTCTCCTTGTTATCAATATACAACCCTCTGCTACTTACGGTTGACCCCTCTTCTGTTCCCCAGCTAAACTGCGCAGGAAACTGCTGATGGTGCTGATCTGTATTTTTAGTAGCAATGTAATTGTAACCCAGCAGATCTATGGTAGTGGAAATTCCACTTTCGATGCCCCCGCTGATTGCCGCCGTAACTGCCCTACTGCTGTCGACCGTCTTTGCAAAGGCCTGCATCGTACTGGCGATTCTTGCACCAACCACACTATTTTCAATCGCCCATTCTTCATTTCCTACCGACCAGCTGATGATGCTTGGATGGTTGCGGTCGCGAATGATCATCCGCTTCAGGTAATTGAGGTGTTGATCTGTAATGCCCATGAGCCGGTGCTCGTCGATCACCAACATCCCCAGGCGATCACAGGCATCCAGCAATTCCGGTGTCGGTGGATGATGTGAACAACGATAGGCATTGCTCCCCATTTCCTTTAGCCTGGCTATTCTGAAATACTGCAGTTCATCTGGTAGTGCCACACCTACACCAGCGTGATCCTGATGGTTATTGCTGCCCTTGATCTTGATGGGTTTACCATTAAGGAAGAATCCTTTGTCGGCATCAAAACGAATGGTCCTCACACCGAAACTGGTTGAATATCTGTCCACCATCACTCCTGCTTTTTCATCAATACCCCGTTCTTTTTTGAACACGGTGGTAATCATTTGATACAGATGTGGATGTTCAATATCCCACAACAAGGGCTGGTTAAGGGTAATATCCATAACAAATTCCTTCTCCTGCAACACTCCAAGCGCTAGATTTTCTAATGTACCTGAAGCAACTTCTTTGCCTGCAGCATCAACTATGTTTTGTCTGATATAAAAAGATGCCCGATCAAGCCCCTCATTTTTAAGGACTGTTCTTGCGGTAACTGTTGCTGTATCGCCCTGCACCCGACTGGAAATAAATGTCCCGTTAGCAGCCACGTGCAATGGATCCGTCTTATCGAGCCACACATGGCGGTAGATGCCTGCCCCCTCATAAAACCACCCCTCTTCCATGGTGACGTCTACCCGCACCGCGATCACATTTTCAGCACCATAATTCAGGTAGTCTGTGATGTCATAATGAAAACTGTCATAACCACTCGGTTCAGTCCCAAGGTAGTGACCGTTTATCCAAACGATTGAATTTCTGAACACACCATCAAAAGCAATGCTGATTTTTCTACCCAGGTCACCGGCAGGAATAAAGACCGACTTGCGGTACCAGCCCACACTTGCATCAGGAAAGTTGCGGCCAACGGCCTTAAAACCATGACTGAAACTCGCCGCCGGGTCAAACTGCTGTTCCACGGCCCAATCGTGCGGCAGATCCAGCTTTCTCCAGGCACGGTCGTCAAAACCAGCCGCTGCAGCGCCATCACCATATCCGGTTTTTGACAGGTAGGAGAAGTAACTCGTTCCGTTGTTGAAATCCTTCTTCACCTCATATGGATGTCCAAAAGCAAAACGCCAGCCGGAATCAATTGAAATATGATCTCTTTTATTAACGGACAACAGCTGTGCCTGGGATGACAACGGCTTACCTACACAGAGTAAAGCCAATAAGAGCATTATTTTATACACATGCATACGATTTGGTTTTGGACTTGCCTGCGTTCAATTACCTATGGCTGTACCACTGCAACAACAGCTGACGAGGGCCTGAGCCTTTCCAGCAGACAAGAAACCAATATAGAAATTATGAAGCTATTGAAAAACGCAAAGCGGCAATGGGACAAAATCGTATCATTCTTTGATCGGATTATAGCATTTGACCTGATGCAAAAAACACCTCTGACCGAAATACCTTTCGGAGCAGAGGTGTAACAGGAGCGAATCTATTTTTGATCAAAGACCTTTGCGGCCTCCACATCTTCGTATTGAGCGATCAACGTTTTCAACCTTTCTTTGAGGTCAGCCGTTAGCTTTTCCTGGCCCTTAACGCCATACAGGTTTTTAAGCTGTTGCGGATCTGACTGATTGTCGAACAACTCCCAGCTATTTAGTTCACCATAAAAGCGCACTAGTGTATAACGGTCTGTATAGATGCCAAAATGGGGATGCACGTGGTGAGGTTTAGGGAATTCGTAATAATGATAATAAGCATCCTTCCTCCAGTCGGCCGACAACTGTGTGTCTTTCGCCGACTTGCTTTCCTTCAACAGGGGAAGGAATGATTTCCCCTGTATTTCTGCCGGGACATTAACACCCGCTGCCTCCAGAAGTGTAGGCGCCCAGTCATTGTTCAGCACAATCTGATCTACCACCGTTCCCGGTTTCACCGTTTTAGGAAAACGCAGTACCAGCGGAACATGTAGTGACTCCTCATAGACGAAACGTTTGTCGAACCAACCATGCTCCCCCATAAAGAACCCATTATCAGAAGCATAGACAACAATGGTATTTTCCGTCAGGCCAGAGGCATCCAGGTAATCCAGGATTTTACCAATGTTCCTGTCCAGTGCATTTGCCGTTGCCAGGTAGTCTTTCATGTAACGCTGAAATTTCCATTCGGCTAAGGCTTTTCCAGTTAGTTTCTTTGACTCGAATTCCTCAGTGATCCTGGTATAATAGGCGGCATAAGCTTTTCTCTGTGTATCATTCAACCTGCTGAACTGCCTTCCGCCAATCAATTTTTCAAATTGTGCCTGCTGTTCAGGAGTCTTCGCCTCGGCATAAAGCCGTCGGATCTCTTTGGCATCTGGTCCCCCAGGCGCCTGAGGTTCAAAGGAAGCATGCACCTTCAGATCACTCGTAAGCTGCATGGTTTTGTCGATCGACATGTCCTGATCTTTTGCTGCCAGGCGGGAATTGTAATTATCATAAAAGGTAGCAGGCAGAGGAAAGGTGATGTCATCATAAGCACCAAGATCCTCAAGATCAGGATGCCAGGACCGGTGTGTAGCCTTCTCTCCAACCACCAGAAAAAAAGGTTTTGATTTGTCCCTGTTATCGAGCCAGCTGGTAGCCAGGTCGGTGATGATGTTAGTCACATACCCTTCTTTTCTGACCGTGTCTTTAGCAGAGCTGATGAAGTCAGGGTTGAAATATTCACCCTGGCCGTTCAGGATGTTGTAATAATCGAAGCCCTTCGGCAGGTTACCGAGGTGCCATTTCCCCAGCCAGGCCGTCTGATAGCCGGATGACTGAAGCAAGGCGGGGAACAGCAGCTGATCAGTATCAAACTTCTGCTCATTGAGGGGATAGCCATTTTTATGGCTATACTTCCCTGTCAGGAAAGTCGCCCTACTAGGTCCACATATCGAATTGGTGACAATCGCATTGTTAAACTTTGCTCCTTCTTTTGCGATCCGGTCGATATTCGGCGTTTTCGCAATTTTAGCACCATAGGCCCCTATGGTCTGATAGGCATGGTCATCGGACAGGATGAACACAATATTTGGTCTTTTGGCCTTTGGCTCAGTTTGTGCAGATCCGTTCATACTGAACAGGCTCAGGATGCCGAGCAGTACAGTGCCCGGACTGATCATTGATACAGTTTTCATAATTCTAATTTATTGAGGATAACCATCATTTTGTGTTAAGCTTTTATTAACATCCCTTTCTCTCTGAGGGATCGGAAACAGCACATGGAAATTCTGAATGGCGGTGTATCCTTTTGCACGCATTACCTCGACCAGCTTACCGGTACGCACCAGGTCAAACCAACGCTGGTCTTCAAAACCGAACTCCCAGCGGCGTTCGTTTAACAAAGCATCGCGAAAGCCCTGTTGCGTCAGGCCGCTCAGGTCTACTGCGGTAGAGGCCTCGTTAATGGGAAGGCCATAGGCACGGCGGCGTACTTTATTAATGGACTCGTAAGCTACTGCGGAAGGAGCTCCATCTAATTCATTCAATGACTCTGCATAAGTCAGAAGTATATCGGAGTACCGCAGCACTGCATAATTTAACGAGCCATCGCCAAGGTTGGAAATTGCCGAAGGGTCAAAATATTTATACCAATGTGGCCTGAAGGTCACCAGACCTCCCCCGGCATTGTATGCTGTGAAGAAGGTACGGTTCTTACGCAGATCTCCGGCAGCGAAGCTGTTGTAAAACTCAAGTGTAGGCACATCCGCACTGTTACCACCCACGGTTCCTCCTCCTGGTAATGGAATGGTCGACCGTGGCAGGTAGAGCGCCAGGGAGAACCCGTTTGCTGTGCCGGTGCCGCCTTTCGACTGTATAGCAAACAGGATTTCCTTATTGCTGCGGTTCGCAGGGGTAAACACATCAAAATAGCTATCCAGCAGTCCATAACTGGTATTGTCCAGGATCAGCTTGGACTGTTCACTGGCCAGCTTAAAATCCTTTAAGGTAAGGTATACCTTGGACAGCAGTGCGATGGCTGAGTTTTTCGTTGCCCTGCCTGTATTGGTGCCGGTATTTACTGCGTCCAGGTCTGTAACCCCAGCCTGCAGGTCAGCAATGATTTGAGCGTATACTAAAGCGACAGCGCTTCGGGGCTCATTGACACCTTCCAGCGACGTCACAGGGCGTAATACCAGGGGAACATCACCAAATAACCGCACCAGATTGAAATACAATAACGCACGGATAAACTTTGCTTCCGCCACCAGCCGCTTTTGCTTCGCGGCATCCATGGTAATCAATGGAATCTTCTCGATGGCTACATTGGCATTGGCAATGGTCTTGTAGGCGGCCGTATAGAAAGTATAAATGCGATCATTTACAGGCCCGTAGGTATAGTTTTTAATGGCAAAAATATAGGCATTTGCCACCCCCTGTCCACACTCTGCATTATCAGTAGGCAGTTCCCCCAAAAGATAAATTCCGCGGTAATAGATGTTAGATTGGTCGTTCAGGCCATCGTAAGTAGCCGTCACCGCAGCCTCCGCATCAGCTTCAGTTTTGTAAAAGTTTTCAGCCACCAGGACTGAACTGGGTACTTCATCCAGAAACTTCTTGCAGGAAGAAATAACGAACGTACCAAGTAGGAGATATAAAATGTATCTGTATTTCATAATCAAAAATTAAAATCCAACATTAACACCAACAAGGAAGGTCTTTGCACTCGGGTAGGCATCAGAATCAATCCCACGGAGGATGTTGTTTTGTCCGGACTGGTTCGACTCCGGATCATACCCTGTATAATCAGTAATTGTCAGCAGGTTAAGTGCCGTGGCATAAACTTTTACATTCCTTACCTTTACAGCTTTCAGTAAGCCGGAAGGCAAATGATAACCGAGTGTTATGGTATTCAACCTCAGGTAAGAACCGCCTTCCAGCTGCGCATCAGAAAAAAGAAATGCACGGTTAAGGTTTGCCCTTGGAATATCATTACCGGGATTACTGCTTGTCCAGCGTCCATTTACGCGCTCCGAGCTATTCTTCTGTCCTGTAGGAAGATCCAGCTCTGCCCTGGTGCTATTGAGGATTTTATTTCCGGAAACCCAGTTGAAGGACAGGCTCAGGTCAAAAGACTTATACGAGAAATCGTGAGACATCCCGCCGAAGAATTTAGGTTGTGCGGTACCCAGAAACTGACGGTCTGTGGCATCCAGCTTGCCATCACCATTGGTATCCTTATAACGGCGGTCGCCGGGAACAGCTGTTGGCTGAGCACTGGCAGCTACCTCTGCCGCATTCTGAAAGATACCATCGCTGACATATCCGAAGAAAGAACCCAGCGGCTCTCCTGGCTGGATGACAATAGGGTCTGTAATCTTGAGGTAACCATTGATCTCGCCGGTGAGGATCTGACTTACTGATCCCAGGTCAAGCACTTTATTTTTGTTGGCGGAAATGTTAAAGTTGGCGTTCCATTTAAAACCCTGATCGATGATGTTCGCATTCAACGCCAGCTCCAGCCCTTTATTTTCCAGGCTGCCAATGTTCTGCAGGGCTGAAGAATAACCGGTTGACCAGGGCACATTGATGTAAAGCAACATGTCAGAGGTCTTCTTGTAATAGGCATCGACGGTCAGGTTGAGGCGGTTATTAAAGAACCCCATGTCAAGCCCGATGTCCGACTGGGAGGTTGTCTCCCATTTGAGGTCCGGATTGGGGATGTTGCCGGGTGCAAATCCTTTCACCACTTTATCACCAATGATGTAGCTGAACCCGGAGAGTCCGGCCAGCGACTGGAAGCTGGCAATCTCCTGGTTGCCTGTCCGCCCGTAACTTCCACGGAGCTTCAGATTGCTGAAAACGCCGAGATCCCTGATGAAGTCTTCTTCAGATAGTTTCCATGCCAGGGAGCCGGAAGGGAAATATCCATATTTGTTGTTTGAACCGAATTTAGAGGATCCATCAGCCCTTAGGGTCAGTGTCAGCAGGTACTTATTATCGTACGCGTAGTTGATCCTGCCGAGATAGGACAGCAGACTGAAGGAAGTCACATTGGTCACCGGCGAGTTGATCACTGCCCCGGAGCCAAGATTATCTGCCTTAAGGTTATCATTCACAAAACCCGAAGCAGAGGCAATAAGATTTTCGGTATTGTTCTTTTGAACAGTGAAACCTACCAATGCATTCAAGGAATGTTTCTCTCTAGCATATGTATAAGCCAAGGTATTTTCATTTAACCAGGAGCTCGTATTCAAAGAACCCGTACGCCCTAGTCCAAGCACATTGTAACCGGCAAGAATGGTTCTGGGCGCATAATACTTCTCCTTATTACTTAGGAGATCAGCACCAATACTGCTTCTCAGGGAGAGGCCATTAACAATTTTCAGTTCTGCGAAAACATTAGCCAGGGTACGGTTGGTGAAAGATGTATTCGTCAGTTCCCGCGCGGTAGCTACCGGATTTCCCATGGCAATGCCGCGGTCACTTTCCAGGACGTAGGTACCATCAGGCTTATAGACCGACAGGATTGGGGAAAATGAAAGTGCAGCCGCGACCACGCCAATAGTTCCCTCGCCACCGCCGGTTGCACTGAGCACCTGATTACCACCTGTGCGGCTGGCTGTTAATGTTGCGCCAACTGTCAGCTGATCAGTAATCTTCTTTTCAAAGTTAAAACGGGCAGCATAGCGTTTAAATCCTGAATTGATCACGATCCCTTGCTGATCAAAGTAATTGAGGGAGATGGCATATTTCGTTTTCTGATCTCCACCAGATACACCCAGCTGATAGTTTTGGATGGGTGCTGTTCTAAAGATCTCATTCTGCCAGTCCGTTCCTTTGCCAAAACCGGCAATCTGCGCATCGCTGTAGATGGCAGAACCGTTGGATTCGTTCACCAGTCTGGCGAAGTCGGTGGCATTCAATACAGGGATGGTCTTGCCTACTTTCTGCGTCCCTACATAACTGCTGAACTCTACCTTGTCGGTCCCTGCCTGCCCTTTTTTGGTGGTCACCAATACAACACCGTTTGCACCCCTGGATCCATAAATAGCCGTTGCAGAAGCATCTTTGAGAATTTCAACAGATACAATATCATTGGGATTGATGAGTGCGAGGGCATTGGTCTTTGGCCCGGAGACCGCCCCGGAGCTGAAACCATTGTTGTCGTTGTAAATGGGAAAACCATCAATCACATATAGCGGCTCACTGCCAGTGTTTACCGAATTGCTCCCTCTGATGCGGATGGATGTTCCTCCTCCGGGTTGATTAGAAGTGGAGGTCACCTGTACTCCGGATGCGCGGCCCCGCAGGCCATTGTCTAAAGCCGTGACCGGTGTTTTCTTAAATTCATTTTCGGAGATGGAGGCGATGGCCCCTGTGAGGTCACTTTTCTTTTGTGTTCCATAACCAACAACAACCACGTCACTCAGCTGGTTTGCGCTTTCCTGGAGTGCAATGTTTACCGGGCCTTGATTGACCACAAGGCTGACATTTTCATAACCGATGAAGCTGACGTTCAGCGTGTATGGAAAACGCTGGCCGGTAAGCAGGCGAAAAGCGCCGTTTTTATCCGTAGAAGTCTGATTTGTGGTTCCCTGAATACGCACCACTGCGCCCATCAGTGGTTCTTTGGTTTTACCGTCCGTAACGACACCTGTAAGGGTGGAATTGATCTGCGGCAGATTTGTTTCCTGCGCCACAGCTATGAATGGCAGGAATGAAATGATCATAGCCATGATCAGCCGCTGCTGTCGGAATACCTTCTTTATAAATGTAGCCGATATCGAGGGATCGGATTGCCGTCCCGCAATTAGGATATTTGTCATACCTTTGAATAGTTTTAATTCGTGAATGGGAACAGGCACCAACGCCAATTGTACACCTGTTTCCTGTAATTTTAACTTATTGGGGATGCCTTGGCGTCCCCTTTATGATTTATTGATGTAGTAATCCGATGTATCTTCTCCTTCCCTTTTAATGATTTTTGATTGGTTGATTGTGTTTTTTGAAAGCGGGTATCATTTGATCTGCTCCATTAGCAGCGCTCCCCCTTAAGGATGATCCCTGCACTCAGTCTGTTACCCGCATAGGTAATTACCGCTGTCTGACTGGACTAAAACGGCTTGCAGCATACCTTGTCGTCACTACAACAACAGGTATAGGGACGACAGGCACTGAATGTGAACAACTCCGGAGCCGGAGTCAAAGGGTAGAAAGGTTGAGTTTGAACAGAAGCAGGCATAGCCGAATTTCTTTTGGTTGTCCTGCAAACATAGTGAAAAGACGACTAAAACAGTATACTTAATTGTTTTTATTTTTATTCTCTTAAATCACTGATTTCCAACAGATGTGAAAATGGACTATTTGACGAGATCATGTTATTTATCGCGGACACAACGGAATCCAACATGTTCCATGCTGCTGTCGCCGCTACTTTTCATCCTTCTGGCAACGCGATATCCAGAACAATAGCTGTCATTGCACAGGAAGGAACCTCCCCTCAGCACATGTTTCTCTGTATGCGGTTCATCCGGGTCGAAGCTGCTGCCCGGGCCTTTGGGATTTTTGACTCCGGATTTTACCTCCTGGTAGTAATTGCTATGGTAGAGATCGGCGCACCATTCCCATACATTGCCGGCCATATCGTACAATCCGTATCCATTCGGCGGAAAAGATTTTACAGGTGCCGCAAGGTAGTATTTATCCTCCAGCGTGTTTTTGACAGGAAATGTACCTTGCCAGGAATTGGCTTTGGGTTTTCCGATATTCACAGATTCATTGCCCCAGGGATAGATATTATTTTTCAATCGTCCTCTGGCGGCCAGCTCCCACTCTGCTTCTGTAGGCAACCTAGTGCCTGCCCATTTGCAATAAGCCTGCGCATCTTCCCAGGAGACATGAACCACGGGGTAATCATCTTTAGCACTCCATTCACTGTCCGCGCCATGTGGTTTTCTCCAGTTTGCCCCTTTTGTCCACTCCCACCATTGGGTATAATCATTTAAGGACACCTCATTTCCGGGAGCTTTAAAAACAAGCGATGCCGGCACCAGCAAACTCTCGTCGGGCTTAGGCGTTCCGGGAGGAACTTGTTTTTTCAGTTCTTCCCAATCGGGTTTTCTTTCGGCAGTCGTCACATAACCTGTTGCTTTCACGAATTCAGCAAACTGTTTATTGGTGACTTCAGTAACATCTATCCAGAACCCGTCTACCGTTACATTATGTTTAGGATACTCATCCTGAGCGGCCTGATCATTGTCCGCACCCATAGAGAATGTTCCTCCATCAATCCAGACCATATTTTTACGGACGATACCTTTCAGCGGTTTGATTGCAGCATCCAGTCTCTGAACCGCAAAACGGGATGGGATATTGGATTCACAACAAATGGCAACGGAATCTTTATATAGTTTTCGATTATCAGTACTTCCGGAGACATTATTTGCCTTACCCCCGCTGCAAGCCATCTCCAGGGTTGTGCACATCAGGAAAAGTAATTTGGTGAGGTCTCTTCGCATATTCTTTACTTCTGTAGATATTTAAGGTTCGGTACCCATCAAATATAGTGCTTTCCATAAAGACTACAAATCAACTATACATTATTTATACTAACCCAGGATTTTATTTATGTGACGCCTCACCCACCCCTGACATACCTCCGTCATTTGGCATCTTAAATTTGCGGCACACAATGTAAAAAACAATTTATGATCATTCAATTAGCAAATTTGAACCCGGTAAGCGTATTCCTGGCTTTTGTAGCTTCCTTGCCATTAACCCCAATATTTCAAGGCCGATCCTATATGGCGTCATCACCGGAAGTTATCATTTATTAGGTATGTTTATTGTAGGTATGGTGATCATCGTTATGAAATAATCAGCAAATGGGAGAAAAAGAGCTGGAAACTTTTTGTCCTGCAAGCCGGCAGGACTGGAGGGCATGGTTGATAAAAAATCATGAGTGTAAACAGTCTGTCTGGCTTGTTTATCACAAGAAAAATGCGGGTATCCCCACGGTGACTTATAGTGATGCTGTCGACGAGGCACTTTGCTTTGGATGGATAGACAGTACGCGGATCTCTCTTGGAAGCGATCAGTTCAGGCAGTTTTTTTGCAAGAGAAAACCCAGAAGTGTCTGGTCAAAGATCAACAAGGAAAAGGTCAGGAAACTAATTGAGGATGGACTGATGACTCCGGCCGGTCAGGTCTGTATCGAAAATGCAATACAAAATGGATCATGGACAACATTAGACGAGGCAGAAGAACTGATCGTACCGGCAGATCTGCAACAGCAACTTCAAAGCCATCCAGGAGCAATCATCTATTTCGAGCGCTTAAGCCCATCTGCAAAAAAAGCCATCCTGCAATGGCTGGTTTTGGCAAAACGCCCGGAAACCAGGCAGCGTAGAATCGACGAAATTGCGACTCTTGCTGCTCAGCAGCTGAAACCAAAACAATTCCGATAGTAATCGAAACAAAAGTCGTCCTTGTGTACTTTATTTGTTATTTATAAGATTTTGTTTGAAATTCATAAAAAAATGCACCCTGATGGGTGTTATCTTTGGTTGAATCCATCAATTGCCCTGTTAATTATCACATGAAAGAGATTGCTGACATCTTAAAGGCCTATCACATTGCTGAAAAAGAACGCAAGAGAACTGCGCTGGCGACTGTAGTGAAGGTGGAAGGTTCGTCTTACCGAAGGGCCGGTGCCAGGATGTTGGTTACGGAAGACGGTCAACTTACGGGTGCCATCAGTGGGGGTTGCCTGGAAGGTGATGCGCTGAGAAAGGCGCGCGCTGCGATCCATCAGCAGGAAAACAAACTGGTCACCTATGACACCACAGATGAAGACGATGCGCGCTTGGGTGTTCAGTTGGGATGCAATGGCATTGTATATATTCTTTTTGAACCCATCAATACAGCAGATGAACTGCATCCCATTGCTTTGTTGACTGCAGTTCAGGAGCAACGGAAAGACAGTGTCCTCGCGGTGCTGTTTTCCCTGCATGACCAGCAACAGCCTGGTACTTGCATGTTTCTGAATACAGATCAGTTGTTAATCAAAGGTAATATCAGTAAAAAAAACAGCAAGATAACCGGTCAGCTGCGTGCTGATGCGCATCGGGTGCTGGAACGAAAAGGGTCAGTTGTAAAATCCTACCGCATCGATGATGTAGCCAGCGAAGCATTGCTGGAATTTATCCCCCCTCCCATTTCGCTGATCATCGCCGGAGCGGGCAACGATGCACAGCCACTGGCACAAATGGCCTGGCTGCTGGGCTGGGAAGTAATGGTGGTTGATGGGCGTCCTACCCATGCCACGGCAACGCGTTTTCCGCATGCTAAAGAAGTATGGGTTGCAAAGCCGGCACAATTGATGGAAAAGATAATTATTGATGAACAGACGGCTTTTGTGCTGATGACACATAATTATAATTACGATATGGAACTCCTGAACCTCCTCATGGATACCAGCACCAGATACATCGGCTCATTGGGTCCCAGAAAAAAGCTCATCAGGATGCTGGAAGAGCTGGACAGGGACGAAAGTCGCAAGGAGCAACGGCTCCATGGACCAGTAGGTCTGGACATCGGTGCGGAAACTGCTGAAGAAATTGCCATCTCCATATTGTCTGAAATTAAAGCTGTCTTTTCCGGGGCTTCAGCCATCCCGTTAAAGGATAAAAAAACAGCAATCCACATTCATGAAATCATTCAGGGCTAGCGATGGGAACAGGGATGATCATATTGGCGGCGGGAAATTCAAGCAGGATGGGCAAACCTAAACAGCTAATGACTTATCAGGGAAAAACATTTCTGGATATTGTCACTGCAGAAGCACTTAAAACGGGATGTAAACCACTGATTGTGGTGCTCGGTGCATATGCTGAAGAGATCACCGCACAACAACTGCAGGCCGCTTCATACCTCATCAATGACCACTGGCAACAAGGAATGTCCTCCAGCATCATTGCCGGACTATCTGAGGCAATAAAAATGGCCCCTGAACTGGACAACATCATCCTGATGGTTGCAGATCAGGTTTTCATCCGGTCAGCTGTATTGGAAAGCCTCATCCAAAAACAGCAAAGCAGCGGAAAAGGAATTGTGGCAAGCAGCTATTCAGGTACCCTGGGTAGCCCTGCCCTGTTCAATAAGAAATATTTTGAAGCCCTGTTGTCCCTCAAGGGAAAAAACGGAGCAAAAAGCCTGATAAAATTATACAGTGAAGATGTTGATGCCATTGATTTTGAGCTTGGCCATATTGACATTGACACGGAACAAGACTATAAACATTTAATCCAGTCATAATGATAGCAGATTCTTTTGGAAGAGTGCATGATTACCTGCGGATATCACTAACTGATAACTGCAACTTTCGCTGCTTTTATTGTATGCCGGAGGAGGATTACGATTTTAGTCCCGCATCCAGACTCATGCAACCGCATGAGATCATGGAACTTGCAGGTACATTCGTCGCCCAGGGAGTTAAAAAAATCCGTCTGACCGGCGGTGAGCCGCTCGTACGCAAAGATGCAGCGGCCATTATCTCAGCGCTCGGAAAACTCCCTGTAGAGCTGGTGATCACAACCAACGGTACGCGCATTGCCGAAATGTTGCCCGTCATGCTGGAAGCAGGGATCAGAACGGTCAACATTAGTCTGGATACCCTTCAACCGGAAAAGTTCAAGCTCATTACCCGCCGCGACGTGTTCCATCAGGTACGCAGCAACATAGAGCTGCTGCTTCACCACAAGGTTAAAGTAAAAATAAACATGGTGGTAATGAAAGGACTTAATGATGATGAGATCAAGGATTTCATCGACTGGACTAAACACCATCCCATACAAATCAGATTTATAGAATTCATGCCCTTTAGTGGCAATAAATGGACCAGCAACAAGATGTTTTCACTGGAGGAGATCCTGGCATCCATCGCGAAGGACTTTACCGTTCTGCCTGTTGAAGGTGCAGCTCATGATACAGCGAAAAGTTTTCTGATTCCCGGCCATGAGGGGTCTTTTGCCATCATCAGCACTATGACTGCCCCTTTTTGCAGCAGCTGCAACAGGATGCGCCTCACTGCCGACGGTAAGTTAAAAAATTGCCTGTTCTCTGATGGTGAGACGGATCTGTTAACAGCATTGAGGAATGGAGAGCCGGTATTACCACTGATTCAGGCTTCCATCTGGAGTAAAAAAAAGGAACTCGGAGGACAGCTTAAAACACATTTTGAAAACCTGAATGCTGAAGACATTAAAAACAGAAGCATGATTACCATTGGGGGATAATTTTACATGATTACCGTAGAAGAGGCAAAAAAACTGATCAACGCGAACATAAGGCCACTTCAGCCCGTCACATCGGAGCTGAGAGCCGCCTTCGGACACACACTTGCCGCGGATGTGTATGCGCCATATGACATCCCTGCTTTCAGACAGTCCTCCATGGATGGATATGCCCTTATCTTCGGCGACCGGGATTTAGAACTCTCTGTAATCGGAGAAATGGCTGCTGGCACGGCTGCGCAGCTGACGATACGAAATGGCCAGAGCACGCGGATTTTTACAGGAGCACCACTACCTGAAGGCGCCGACACTGTTGTGATGCAGGAGAAAGTCACTCGCCAGGGTATCAAAGTGGTTGTCGATGATCTCCAGCTGGTAAAGGGCGCCAACGTGCGTGAGCGAGGTGCTGAAGTCGGAGCCGGTGCACTGGCCATGCCCAAAGGAAGTTTACTTGGCCCGGCCGCACTGGGATTTCTTGCCGGGATTGGCATTACCAATGTCGAAGTCTATCCGATGCCCAGGGTATCCCTCATCCTCACAGGAAAGGAACTTCAGCAACCTGGACAGGCCCTGAGCTTCGGTCAGGTTTATGAGTCCAACTCCTACTCCCTCTCTGCCGCCTTAAAGGCAGAAGGTATTGGAGAATTGAGCATTGTCGAAGCTGACGACGATCTTGAAATACTGACTACCGTTCTGAAGTCAGAGCTCGAGAAAAATGATGTTATTCTACTCACCGGGGGGGTAAGTGTGGGAGATTACGATTTTGTGATTGAAGCATCACAACGTTGCGGTATCCAGCAGATCTTTCACAAAGTAAAACAGAAACCTGGGAAACCATTGTTCTTCGGCATGAAGGAGGAAAAACTGATTTTCGGGCTACCGGGAAATCCATCTTCTGTGCTGAATTGTTATTACAACTATGTACTCCCAGCGCTAAAAACTTTGTCGAGAAAAGACAACAGCGTGAAGGAAATTGAGGCTCAGCTTAGTCACGGCTATCAAAAACCTGCAGGGCTGTTTCAGTTTCTGAAAGGTCATTATGAAAATGGCAAAGCAACTGCACTACATGCACAGGAATCATTCAGGCTCAGCTCTTTTGCAAACGCCAACTGTCTGATTTGTTTACCTGAAAACACGCAGGAATTTAAAACAGGGGACCATGTCAAAGTGATGTTGTTACCCGGATAAAAAGGGTGGGCCGACAACTGAAAATGCTGGCAACCGTTCCAGCAGGTGATAAAACCTGGAGCTGAAGACACAGCAAATTATTAAAAAAACAACATCTTATTCGTAGATTGAAAATATGGAAATAGAGATCATCAGTTTCGGTAAAATATCCGAATTCATCAGCCATCAGCAAATAACGCTTACGGACCTCGATAGTACGGATGAGCTGAAGGCTTATCTTGAAGCGCAATTCCCGCAACTGGCTGCAATGAAATACAAACTTGCCCTCAACAAAAACATCGTACAGCACAACCTGAAGATCAAACATCAGGACACCATAGCAATCATGCCCCCATTTTCCGGTGGATAGTTGATATGAGGACAGAACGATACAACAGACAACTCATCCTTCAGGGATTCGGCGAAGCGGCGCAGCTTAGACTTGCGGGAGCACGTGTATTGGTGATTGGTGCTGGTGGCCTCGGATGCCCGGCCCTGCAATACCTCACTGCCGCCGGCATCGGGCATATAGGAATTGTGGATCATGATACAGTTTCTTTATCGAACTTGCATCGGCAGATCCTGTACGGCGACGATAATCTGGGTCATTTAAAAGTTGAGGCCGCAGTAAAACGGTTACATGAATTAAATCCAGATATCACACTGATTAGTCAACCTTTATCTGTCAAAGCAAACAACATCCTGAACATCATAAAACCGTATGACTATGTATTCGATGCGACAGATAATTTCACATCGAGATACCTCATTAATGACGCCTGTGTTTTGCTAAAAAAAACTTTGATCTTTGCGGCCGTTTCCGGTTATGAAGGACAGCTGGCAATCTTCAATGGAGGGGAACGATCGAAAGATCGAACCAACTATCGCGACCTGTTCCCTGTTTCTCCGGAACCAGGAGAAATCGCAAACTGCGCTGAAGAAGGTGTACTGGGTGTTCTTCCCGGCATCATCGGAACCATGGCGGCGGCGGAAATCATTAAACTGATTACAGGCATTGGTGATCCCCTGATCAACAAAATACGACATTACCACCTGCTGACTGGGCAGCAATACGAAATGAACATCAGCCCCGCAAACAACTATACCTTTGCAGATACAGAAAAAGAATTTTTATACATGCATACTCCATCCCCGGTAGAACAGACACAGGATTACCTGGAAATCGATGCCACGCAATTACAGGAGCTTCAGCAGCAAGCCTCTACCCTGCTCATTGACGTCAGGGAACGTCATGAATTCCCAACGCTCGATGCAGCGCAATATCGTAAAATACCAATGTCGGAGTTCAGCGAATTCCTGCGGTCGGATGTCGACGAAACAAACATTGTACTGCTATGCCAGCACGGAATCCGAAGCCAGGCAGCAGCAGAATCCTTATTTCAAAAATACGGCCATACCAAAAACATCTACAGCCTGAAAGGTGGAATTGTAAAGTGGCGCAATCATTTTTAACGATGGACAATAAGAAGATAAAAAACATATTCAGCACGGGACCGATCGAACCTGCTTTTATTGCCGACAGCATCGGTAAACATAGCTCAAAAACGGCAATTGGTGGCCATAGCATCTTCATGGGCCAGGTGCGGAAAGATGAAGTTGATGGTCGTTTCGTGACGGCAATTGAATATACCGCTTATGAAGAAGCCGCCCTGGAGAAGATGCATGAGATCCGCGAAGCAATATTCGCAAAATACCCCCTCAGCTGTATGCACATCCATCATAGCCTTGGTACCGTAAAAGCGGGCGCCATCTGCCTCTTTGTGTTTACCTCATCCGCACACCGAAAACCTGCCATTGATGCTTGCGCGGAGGTGGTGGAACGCATCAAGACGGAGCTGCCCATATGGGGTAAAGAGCTTTTTGACAACGATACTCATCAGTGGAAAGAAAACAGCTAAAATGGTAGACATTACAAAAAAATCAAGCACCCTTAGGGTGGCCATTGCCACGGCAACGGTAAAAGTATCAAGGCAGGAGACCATTGACGCCATCCTGCAACGCAAGATCCCAAAAGGCGATGTCTTCGAGTTTGCACGTGCTGCGGGTTTATTTGGTGTTAAACGTACCAGCGACATGATACCAGACTGTCATCCGCTGCCGATAGAATACACCTCCATCAGCTACGAAATAAAAGAACTGAGTGTGCTCATCACGGTTGAAGTGCACACCGTATACAAAACAGGTGTTGAGGTGGAAGCGATGCATGGCGCCTCTGTTACAGCACTGACCATGTATGACATGCTAAAGCCAATTGACAAAGGGGTAGAAATACAAAATATACGGCTACTGGAAAAGTCGGGTGGAAAATCCGACCTGAAGAACAGCAAATTTCCCGATCTGCAGGCCGCCGTGGTGGTTTGCTCGGACACCATATTCAATAAGCAGGCAGAAGACAGCTCCGGAAAGGCAATCATTGCACGACTGGAGCATTTGGGCATCCGCACTGCCATTTACGAGGTGGTACCCGATGAACTGGAGGCCATCAGGGCAAAAGCTATCGAAATCGCCGGTCAAAACCATCAGCTGCTATTGTTTACCGGTGGCACGGGATTGTCTCCACGTGATGTAACGCCTGAAGCCTTGGCACCCCTTATTGATCGCCAGATCCCCGGAATCATGGAAACCGCCAGACGATACGGCCAGGAACGTATGCCCTACGCCATGTTATCACGTGGAATTGCCGGCTTTATTGGAGAAACCCTGATACTGACACTCCCCGGATCTAAAAAGGGCGTAGAGGAAAGCATTGATGCCTTATTCCCTCAGGTACTGCACCTATTCAAGGTAAATAAAGGGCAAAAACATTAACTACCGCGCTAGAAAAACACGTTTTATGGCATCGAGATAACCGTAACCATAGACATTATCTGGTTGAAGGTAACTCGTTTCAGTCCATTCATTCCAGCTATTGATGGTAATCAACGGTACCTGCTTCGGGTGGGCATCAGCATAAGCTTTCGCCATCCGAAGGCCTTTTTCGAAGTTTTCAGGAGTGTTGTTCTTCACTACGGCGCTTTTTCCTGTCCGCGGACTGTTGTCCCAGCCCACGCTGATGTGGGGATAATAATTGAATTCGAAAGCGGTATCGATTCGCGCCCATTCCTTTTCGACGGCTGTCAGGATATCAAGATAATCTTTATTAACTTCTGTAAAATGGACAAACTGATAGTGTGTGGCACTGGTAAACCCCAGTTGTTTGACGAAGGCATTTTCCGGATTACTGGTTTTAGAACCATCAAAACCACTGTGGTTGACATTGATAGACCACATGGTGAGCTGTAGTTCCAAGCCCGGAAAACCAGCCCTTTTTGTCTCTTCTTTAAACCATTTTAGGGCATCTTCGGCCTGACCGACGCCACCCAGGCCAGCGATGAGCTGGGGCATATCATAAATCATAAATACGGGCTTTCCATCGATCTTGTAATACTGTGGCAGTTTGAAATACTTCTCAATATTACGTTTGCAGATCTTTTCAAATTCTGTACGATTTACTTTTCCTGTCCAGATGACATTCTCTTCATTGTATTTATTGAGGCGGGTGTCCCAGGTGTTTACGACATCATGATTGGCCCACATGAGATAGAATTTCATCTGATTGACATTGTCTGCTTTCAGAAAACCGTTGTCGAGCGTAGTCTCCATAAAAGCCCTCCCGTCGTACCAATACCAGTCAAATATAAATACGTTCACACCATGACTGACCGCCTGATTGATTTCCATAGACATCACCGCAGGGTCGGCCTCATTGACTGTCCCCCACAGCGGTTTCCTGTTCCAGTAATGGCCCGGAAGGCGATCCTGCACATTCGTTACCGTTTCCCATTCTCCATTGCCATCCGGCCAGAACGGTCGAAGACGTGGATCATCGCTGGCATATGCAGGATACAGAAAGGCTGCAACATCATATTTTCTGTTTTTTGCGGCATTGTTTTTCTGACCTTTTAAGAGAGGACCGGTCGCCAGCACGGCCGTAAAAGCCAGTAATTGCAGGAGTTGTTTTGTGTTCATAACGGATCATTTGGCTGCTCCATGAACGAAGCTCACCAAATGTAATCCTTTAGGCAGAAGAATGTATCCTGTACTGTCCTGATCAGTTTTTAGAAGCTGACATCATCTGCGACATTACCTCCCTGTTGGGCCGCAAATTTCTCCGCATACTCTTTCTGTTTTTGCTGCTGGTAATCGATAAACTGGTGCATGTCATTGTAGTCGCTTTGTGTCATCCATTTCATGGCTACCGCCTGGAAGTCGCCCAGGTTAATGCCATAGTTATCCTGAATCCACTGCGCACCATCAATGCCGTAGGCGTACGCCGCCTGTCTGGCACCACAAAGCTCTTCATAGAAGTAACGGTCATTGGTAATTTTCTCCAGGTTCTCATTCCCCTCCGCTGTGCTTTCAGCCTGCATGCTCTCCAACTTCGGATGTGTAGCACCTTCCATGAAATACTGACCATATAAGGTCACCAACTGATAACTAACATCCTCCTGCATGCGTTTTCCCCAAAGGGTATTCACTTCATCCCAGATGACACTGTCAATTCCCAGGGCCCTGAAGATTTCCTCTTCGGTCACACCAGTGGATAATTTCATCGCAATAGCGGCATAGTCTTTCAGGGAAATGCCGTGGATCGGCGCTAACAATGGATTTTCTTGATTGCTCATAATTTAAGGTATTTGTAATTGTCAATATAGATTTGGATCATAATGATAGATGATCTCATTCACAACTTTAATGCCTATTCAGATCCATTCGATAAAAAGCTATTTACAATTAAAACAAACTAAACACTGATGGTAAATTATTTTACAAAGAAGAATTTACTTTCACCACCTTCAACCTTCCATTCCTCATGACCATAATAACGGTCACCTCTGATGGTTCCTGATGGAGCGTTGTCCAGCGACTGATTGAATAACGCCTGAAAAACTGTACATTCCTCATGATCCAGGTACCTGACCTGCAAACCTTTGATGATAAAATCATTGACAAAAAAAGGAATAAACCGATAGCCTTCGTAGCGCTCTTCTATCATACTCTTCAGCTGTTCAAAGTACTGCCTGAACTCTTGATGCGGAGAGGCCGTTACTGCATTAATTGAGTGGTAATTACGGTCATACGAGTCCAGTACTGGCTCTACCACCGTACTCTCATCTATACCATAAATGGTAAAGAACTGACCTACAAGACTAATTGCGATGCTTATCTTTTTGACTTTACTGAAGCCTTCCAACTCTATTTTTTCAATCATCAGATCAGCACTTACACTTGGTGCCTGCCCGTAAGTGGTACCGCGTACCTCAAGGTTGTAATGCTCAGCCAACCGGTTCTCAAACTCCAGCCAGGATTTGTAAAAATCATTCTCATGATGAATGGTCTCCACCACACGCCTGTCCAGTGCCTGAATGCCAGGGTAATTGAAATAGGTAAGGTCTTCACCGCGTTGAATTCCTATCGGATAGCACTCGTGAATGGCATGATAAACTGGCCAAAAGTCATGGGTCTGGATGTTAAAGGTAAATTGATTCTTCTGCATGCGGCGTTAAATTAGAATGGAATATAGCAAAAACTATTTTACACATTCATCATAACAATCAATTTTAAAGCTGACCAGGAGCATTATCTTTGAAGCAGTAATAACTCGCACAATCCTATGACCGACCCAAATTATATCCGCGCCTACAGACTAATCAATACGCCCGATGGAGGCTGCACATTTGAACCTGGTAAACTTCCTACAAAAATGCCTATGGAGACCGGCAATTTCTGGATCCAGAACGAAATTGATGAATATGAAAAAATAAGCCATCCGGCACCAAGGAACCAATATGTCGTAACCTTGAAAGGAACCCTGCGTTTTAAGGTCACGGACGGGACTACTTTCATCATTGAGCCCGGCATAATTTTAATCGCTGAAGACACCATTGGCAAAGGACACAGCTGGGAACTGATTGAGGGAGAAACATGGGAGCGACTGTATATCCCATTGGCAATGAATGCCTCAGACAATTTCATTCCAGAAAAAGGATAGATAAAGCACACGTCAATAGTTCTTTACATATTAATGAAACTTATTCATTTTCGCCCTGTTCTCTCTTTACTAAAATCTACGAACATGGAAAACAATCAAGAAAATCAATTGCAAGAAGAAGAGATCCCAACACTGGAACAGTTTCAGGTCGGCCGTAATGCCGAGGCGGATGACAATCAGGAAGAAGGCGGAGAAACCGCAGGATACACCAGCGACGAAGTTGAGTTTGCGGACGGTGAAGGTACACAGTTAGACGACGAAATCGATGGTCCCGAGGATGACGATGATTTCAGTGATGACGACGACCTTAGCGATGACGATGATGACGATGCACTTGTTGCTGGAGAAGACGAAGCCGGAACCTCTGAGGACGACGATGATGCAGACTTTGAAAATCCTGCGCCCGAAGACGATCCTGCCTAAGCAGCTTATTGCAGTGTGGCAGCAAATCAACCAATTGCTGAAAAACACTACTAACACTAAACGGCCCCTGAACTTCAGCAAATGATCAGGGGCCGTTTAGTGTTAAAAGAAAAAAGTACTTCTTGTCGTTGACCTAATTGATCCTGGCTGCCCAGCCACCATTCCTGGCCAACTTAATATGTATGGTCTCGCCCGCCTTCACGGTCGATTCTTTTCTACGGTAATCCATTGCCTGACGTCCGGCATTGATACCATCTTCAAAAGAGACCATATTGAAAGATTGTCCTTCCTTTAAAAAATCAAGTTTCAAATCAAATTCGCGTGTAGTTTCTTTATTATTGGTCATTCCTCCAATGAACCATTGCTCTCCCTTACGTTTTGCCACTATAGCGTATTCTCCTGCCTTGGCAGCCAACGACCGCGTTTCATCCCAGGTGACGGGAACACTTGTAATGAAATCTGTACAGTCAGCATTCCGGTAATAAAGCGTGGGATTGTCGCCCAGCATCTGAAGTCCGCTTTCAAAGATCACAAATAACGCCATCTGGTAAGCTCTTGTACCAATACTTGCCGCATTCGGACGTCTCGCACCATAAGCTTCTGGTTGCATACTCAACATGGCTCCAGGTGTATAGTCCATTGGACCTGCAGCGTTCCGCATGAACGGGAAATAAACGCTGTTGTCTGGCGTAGCGCCCCCCATCTGCTCCATTCCCCTTACCCCTTCGTAAGAGAGTACATTTGGATATTTATACTCCAGTCCGGCGGGTTTGAACGAGCCATGAAAATCGACAAAAAGGTTATATTTTGCTGCTTCTTTGGCAACACGGTCGTAATAATTCACCATCCATTGGTCGCTGCGGTCCATAAAATCTATTTTCACACCTTTCACACCCCATTCGCTGAAAGTTTTAAAAAGCCCGAAATTATTTTCCACGGTAAGCCAGGTGAGCCAGAGGATGATCCCTACATTTTTTTGTTTACCATAGGAAAGCAGTTCCTGAAGGTCTACATCCGGGTTGGGTTCAAAAGGGTTCCTGGTATCCTTTGCCCAGCCTTCATCCATGATGATGTATTTGATGCCATACTTGGCAGCGAAATCGATGTAATACTTGTAGGTGTCCAGGTTATAACCCGAAACAAAGTTCACATCCGGACCATAAGGGGCAGCGTCATTCCACCATTCCCAACTCACCTGCCCCGGTTTGATCCATGAAGGATCCTTGATCACACTTGCCGACGCCAGCTTTTTAGTCATGGTATTCGTAATCAGCTGACCATCATCCTCTGTGACCACAAAGTAGCGCCATGGAAAACTCCTGGTTCCCGAAGTGCGGGCAATGTAACCTGCTTCTTTTAAGATCTTCTGACTGCGGTCTCCGTCTTCACCAAACTCAAGCGGAGCTTTCGGAAAAGTGGCCATCATCCCATTTTTATCATTTCCTTTCAGGAACATTGCCGGGTAATCCTGAAGGTCGGACTCCGAAATTAATATTTTGGGCCCTTTACGTGTATCGATCAGCACAGGCAACGTAGACATCTGATCGGAGGATTTCCAGGCATTCGATGAAAGGTGTGTGTAAGGCTCCTCATACGCAGTCTTAAATCCGCCGGATTGCTGAAGATGCAGCTGATAATCCGCTGGGAACTGAATCGAAAGGGCTTCATCCAATACATCAACACTGCCTTTTTTCCTGGTGATGAAGCGATAAGCGAGCCCCTCATTGTAAGCCCGGAACTCTATGGCGTAATCGCCGGCAAAATCCATTCTCAGCAGATGGTACTCATTGTGGATTTTTGAAAACTTAAGCGGCACCACCGGCTGCAGCTCATTCTTCACCAAGGTAATGGTTTGCTTCTTCAGCTTGGGATTTGACCCTAAGGTCTGGTCTTTCAGCTGAAGTCCCAACGAGGCTTTGGAAATCAACCGCTCACCAGAGAGGGAAACTGCATAATAGATTTTGTCTCCCAGCTCAATATCGGCAGTCAGTTTACCGTTTGGCGATTTGAGCGCAATGCTTTGCGCCACAGAAAGCTTGCACAGGACGACCAGCAATACAATCAGGAAAGGTTTCATTGTTTGTGTGTTCATATTTGATCAGGTATTTGAGATATTTATTATTGCTAAATGCTTTTATGCGTTAAAGAGAATGCCACACCCGGTTCCGGTCAAACTGCTCTCATCCTGTACACAGCGAAATTGGGGATTGGTATATCAGACCGTTAAAATAAACATTTTATTAGAATTCAAGCACATTACGCATTTACATCAACCTTAGTAGAAATCAGATTGGCCTTGATGGTGATCTTTCGTTGCTCATACTGAAAGATCCGGAAAAGCAAAAAGGGAACTCACGTTCCCTTTTCAGTAAAATTGCAGTTCAGTTGAACTAAGGTTAGTTTGCCTTGTCCCACCACACGCGTGTATTGATGTTGTCAGCGCCTTGCCTCCCTACAGCAGTATTCAACTCTGCCGGATTTTGAAGCTGCTCATTTAAAGGATACCTGTATCTTCTTGGGATCAGCCCCCCATTTTGATTACCCGGACCAGCTGTCAATACAGGGAATCCTGTACGACGCCATTCAAACCAATTCTCCAGACCGGTATAGAAAAGAGATATCCATTTCTGGGTAATGATTTGTTTCAATGCATTGGCCTGATCAAACTGTACACCGGTACGCGTCAGATAGTTGGATGGCATTGTTGTATTCAGGTAAATGAAGGCTCCTTCTATACCTTTTTCATAATAGGTCTGCGCCGTTGTAGGCGTTGTGATCAGGTTTTTAAGCTTTGCCTCCGCCAGCAGAAACTGCAGCTCTGGGTAGCCCATGATGTAGCCTTTAGCCACCAGAAGACCCGCAGGAGTAATTGAGTTTTCATAATAAAAGCTACCCATTCGGCTAATGTTATTTGATCCACCGTTGTAGTTCAAAGCCTCAGTATCATTCAGTCCATTTGGCATGCCCACATATACCGGATTGCCTGCACTTACAGATCCGGATGTAGGGCGTGCAAATATCGCAATCCTTGGATCTGAAAATGACTGAAGTGTATTTGCGAAGGTGAGGCTCAGGCGATACTCATCAAATCCTCCAATCCTGTTGGTATAGTTCGGAAACTGATTTGGCGCCTCAGCATAGTAAGAATAATCACCGTCGTCAGTATTATTGACGAAAACAGGGTTTTCTGCGGTATTAGTTACAATTTGCTGTAACCTTGAAGCGACATCTTTCTTTGCAGACATCCTCATCAGGTACCTTACGCGAAGACTGTTGGCCAGTTTTCTCCACTTCAAAAGATCACCTTGATAAATCAGATCGCCTTTTAAGGTGGCATTGGCTGTGGACAATATAGTATTTGCACTTTCAAGATCTTTCAATATTCCTTCATAAATGCTCTCCTGGGTATCATATTTAGGCTTGAACACATTTTTATCTCCATTGGTCGCTTCGGAATAAGGCACATCACCATATACATCAGTAATCACCGAGAACATCCATGACTTCATGATCAGTGCTACACCCGTATACGCAGGTTGCGCTGAAGACTCAGCCAGTTCCGTGAGTTTTTTGACGTCGCGCATGATCCCATAATATGAATTCCAAACACCATCCTTGTTGCCCCACACATAACGGTCCTCATCCACAAACTGATATTTGGCCGTCTGCTGAACAATTAATGTACCTACACCCCAGGCCTCCCCCATTTGTGTATTGACAGCAGTCCTGATGATCGATGGTAATAAGAGATCTGGTGTGATCACCGTGATGGCATTTGGGTCCTGATTTTTCTCTGCAAAATCTTTTGTACACCCAGCAAGTGTGAACAGGCAGACGGCAGCACTTAAAAAAGTGATTTTTATGTTGTTTTTCATTTTATCGCGGTTACAAGTGGTATTAAAAGTTAAATTTCAGGTTCAAACCAAGAGATTTGGTTGTCGGGATAGACGATGACTCCACACCCGGAACAAACGTTCCTCCGGACATCGCTACCTGCTCAGGATCGATATGAGGTACTTTTGAGTGTACCCAAAGATTTCTTCCCACAAGAGAGATCGACATATTGGTGATCCTGTACTTCTGGAGGAACGACGAAGGAATGCCGTAGCCCAGGCTCAGCTCTCTTAGTTTAATAAAAGAAGCATTATAGGTTACAGGTTCTGCTATGGAACGACCATTTGTAAACGCAGAGTTCCAGGCCCTCGCCGTCAGCTTCACATCATTTGGGCGATAGGTACCGTCAGCATTCTGGATCACTCCAGGGCTGATCACACCATTGCCTGGCAACGAAAGGTCATATCCATTCTCACGGCCAAGCAGCGTCTCCTCCAATTGCCCCGCTTCCCTGCCGACCACCTGTGTCAGCGAGAACACCTTACCACCATGGCGTACATCAAAAAGAAAGCTCAGGTTTACCCCTTTATAGGCAAAAGTGTTCCTCAGACCGGCAAGCCAGTCGGGATTGTAGTTCCCAAGACGCTCTCTCGTACCAGTACTTAAAGGTCTTCCTGTCTCATTGTTGATGATCTGTCCATAATAAGGGCTATTGGTATCTTCTACTCTTTTGTACACCTCACCATACATATCGCCCATCCTGTTTCCTACTCTTGCCTCAATGGAGATGGCCTCCTTACTCGCCATTTGATATACGTTGATGTCATCCGTCAGGCTGATCACTTTACTGTTATTCTTCGAGAAGTTGATGTCAAAATCCCACCTGAACTGGCTTCTTACCGGAGTAGTGTTGACCGCCAGCTCAATGCCCGAATTCTGGATTTCACCAGCATTTAGGATTTGTGTATTCCATCCGCTGGTGATGGATACCGGAACGTTGTTCAGGATCTGGTTTTTAGTATTCATATGGTAATAACTCACATCAAAACCCAATCTGTTGTCCAGGAATTTCCACTCCAGACCACCCTCAATGGAAGTACTGATTTCCGGCTTGATGTTATAGTTGCGCAATACGCCTGAGGTATTGAAAACCGGGTTACTGCCGATTGGATTCTGCTTATTATAAGCTTGAGTAAAAGCATAAGGATCAGTATCATTACCACCTTTGGCCACACTCAGCCTTGCCTTTCCATAGCTGATCCATTTTGGAAGTTTTACCATCTGGCTGATGAGTGCGCTCAGGGAAACAGAAGGATAGAAATAGGAATTATCTGTGATCCCCAATGTCGCATAGTTTACCGGCAGCGTAAGGGCACTTGACCAGTCGTTACGTGCAGTAATGTCCATGTAGAGATAGTCCCTGAACGACAATTGAGCAGCTCCGTACAAGCTGTGTACTCTTTTTCTAGGATTGAAAACTTCCGTCACCAGGGGTATTGCTGAATTGTTCAGGTTGTAAAGACCTGGTGTCAGCAGCTCTGTTGTAAAGGTGCTGATCTGGTCGTTATTATTGATGCGCATATTACCACCAGCATTCAGGGACAGACTGAAGTCTTCATTGATCTTAGGCGTTGCGTTGATCAGGAAATCCAGGTTGGTTTCTGTATTCTCCACACGCTCTTCCCTGTAGGCGCCTCTTGGATAACGCTGTGTGCTGAATGCTCTTTTACGTTCCCTCAGCTCGTTGCCATAATCCGTACCCGCACGCATCATCACATTCAACCAATTGGTCACATCATACTTTAAAGCCACATTTCCGATCAGGCGATGTGCATTCTGAGCATTTGTGTTTTCATAAAGGTTGAAGTAAGGATTGTCATGATAGTTGTAATTGAAGTTAAACTGCTGTCTGCCTTCCATTCCTTTTACCCAATAGTCTTTCAAAGAGTTGAGGTCTACCTGCTGCCCCATCCAGTTGTTCAACAGGTAAATGATATTTTCAGTACCGTAACTGATATTGGGCCTGTTACCGCTTTCATTCAGGATGTAGTTGACACTGGCTTTTACATTTAATTTCGGCGTAAGGTTGTATTCTGAGTTGAAAGCAAAGGTATTTCTCTTCAGGTCCGTATTGGGAACAATTCCCTTCTGATAAAGGTTGGTATAGGAAACACGGAAACTTCCTTTGTCGTTGCCGCCGGTCAAGGCGATATTATTATTCAGGGTGACGCCGGTTTCGTAGAAGTCATTCAGGTCGAACTTATTGGTCCAGGGAGTAGCGGTAATCGCGCCCCTTGCGGCGAGGTTGGCCGCAGAACCCAGGGTACCATCATTAATCAGGTAGATGTCGCCGCCACGGTAACCGTTAGCTGTTGGGGAATCAAACTGAGGGATCAGCTGGCCATTGAAAGCCGGACCCCAGCTTTCATCCACGCCATCACGTACCCCTGATCCAAGACCATCAACAAAAGAAAACTCCCCGTCATTACCCTGACCGTATTTCTTCTGAAAATCAGGGAGTACCAATGGCGACTCTAGGGTGAATCCTGAGTTGACGCTGATGCCTACACCTTTAGAACGTTTACCGCTTTTAGTGGTAATCAGGATCACACCATTGGCAGCTCTGGAACCATATAAAGCGGCAGCATTCGCGCCTTTCAAAACGTTGACAGACTCCACATCGTCAGGATTGATCAATGAAGCGCCGTTGCCGTAATCCACCTCCTGGTAATTACTGCCTGAAGATCCATAACTGTCATTGCTGATCGGAATACCGTCAATAACATATAGAGGCTGGTTGTTATTAATGTTCAATGACTTATCGCCCCTGATGGTTACCCGTGCGGAGCCCCCTACACCAGAAGGGCTGTTCATCACCGTTACACCAGCGATCTTACCGGCAAGACCACTGGAAAAATTGGCTTCACGGGCACGGTCCAAATCATCACCTTTAATTTCCTGTGCCGAATAACCGAGCGACTTTTTCTCCCTGGAAATACCCAGAGCAGTCACGACTACCTCTGTAAGGTCATTGTTCTCTTCATCAAGCTGGATATCAAAAGTCACTTTTCCATTTATAGGAACCTCTTGTGTACGATATCCGATATAGCTGATGACCAAAACGGCTTTGCCATCGGGTACATTCAGACTAAACTTTCCATTGGTATCAGTGGTTGCTCCCCCGGTTGATCCTTTTACGCGGATAGAAACGCCAGGAAGTGCTTGTCCATTTTTATCGGTTACCTTGCCGGTAATGTCAATTGCTTTTTTCAGGCTACGCAATTCGACAGCTGCCGATGCTTGTGTGATAGCCACTCCACTACCTGTCAGCAGAAATAACGGAATGATTCCTCTGCGCAGGAATAGCGGGCACTTTTGTAAAGTAAAATTTCTCATATAGTATGCGGTGTTATTGATGGATAGCACTTTGGCTATTGGCGACAATATTAGGCATCGACTATTACGAAAAAAGTAATTCAAAGTTAAGTTAACGGTTATGTTTGAATGCTCAGCTTAGATGTTTACCTTCATTCCCATGGCCGGCATCAATAAATTTCAAATATCAGAAGACGAAAAGTCCATCAAATGGCGTTTCGACATCCAGGAAGTAAAGTTGAATTTCAATAACCGTATTTTTCAGGCTGTTTTATTAGAAAATAAACAGCAAATCCTGGTGATCACAGACATTAATGAGTCGGGCAGGGACAATCTCTTCTTTTATGCTGCAGATGGCTCCTTATTTGCAAGGCCGGAGCTGTTAAATGCTCCTGAAAAGATCATTGGTGCCTATGCGATATGGTATCTTGAACATCAGGAAGAGCAAACCCTCATCCTTTTGCCGGAACACCGGCGTGATTACGACATCAAGTGCCTTTTCAATATGAATACCCTTAAGTGTTCTGATTTTTCAATTACGAGATAAGTCCGTCCTGAGAGTGATGTACCGCAGCGGCAGTATGCTCCAGAGTAGACATCAGCAAGTTCATATTCAGTGGCTTAGACAGGTATTCGTCCATACCTGCATTCAGGCACTTTTCACGGTCTTCCTTCATCGCATTAGCGGTCATCGCAATAATGGTCGGCTGTTTAATGTCTAACAGGCGGATCTGCCGCGTTGCTTCCAGCCCGTCCATCTCAGGCATCATCACGTCCATTAACACGAGGTCATACCGTTTTGCAATGCACATCTCCAGAGCCTCATGACCGTCATGAGCTACATCAGCCTGATAACCCAGCTTTAGTAAAATGGTGGTTGCCAGTTTTATATTGATCGGATTATCTTCAGCAATCAGGATCCTCAGCGGATTTTTCTCTGCAAAGGCCGCGGAGAAAACACTGGTTTTATGGACCACCTCAACGGGATCATCTGTTTTATTTTCATCAGCAACAACCTGAATGGTAAAAGAAAATATGGATCCTTTCCCCTCTTTGCTTTTCACCTCAATGCTGCCATTCATTAAACTGACAAGCTTCTCACTGATGATCAATCCAAGGCCAGAGCCTCCAAACTTTCTGTGACTGGTAGAATCGAGCTGCGAGAAAGCCTTAAACAAATGGGAAATTTTATTCTTGGGGATACCAATACCTGTATCATGGACTTCAAAACCAATGGTAATGCGGTTCTCTACGGTCCTCAGCAGACCCACTTTCAGGAAAACATGACCAACAGTTGTAAACTTGAGCGCATTATTTAAAAGATTGATCAGCACTTGTCGCAACCTCAGATCATCAGTAATGATGTATTTTGGTAGTGCGGGATCAAGCTCATATCTAAGTGCCACTCCAGACATCAAAGACTTCTCTGCAAAAAGATCAATCACATCCAGGATACATTTTTTGAGCTCAAAAGTACGTTCCTGAAGATCCATGTGTCCTGATTCTATCTTTGAATAGTCTAGTACATCATTGATCACACTCAACAATGCCTCAGAACTGGTATTGATGACATTGACATAATCGGCCTGTTCAGCTGAGAGTGGGGTATTCTTCAGTAAGGAGGTCATTCCCATTACGCCATTCATGGGGGTACGGATCTCATGGCTCATCGTCGCAAGAAAAATGCTCTTCGCACCCGCTGCATGCTCCGCTTCCCGCTTGGCTTTCTCCGCTTCTCTTCTCGCTTTTTCTGCCTCCTCCCATGCCAGTACGGCCTCGTGACTCGACCTCAACAATTCTTCATTCAGTTCCTCCAGTGTCTGCTCATATTTCTTCCGCTCTTCAAGATGAAGAAACATTCCATGCTGAGCTACATTGTATTTATTCAGATGGTACGCCCACAATCCACAAACGAAATAAATGACTCCTGTAAGGATAATATGGATCACCATGGTTTCAAACTGAAGATAGTCGAGCGGAGTAAAATAGACCGACTCATAACCTATGCTCTGCAGGTAATTGAGCCCCAGATGGTGCAACACCACAAAGACCAGAATAGGAATCTGTAACTTCCATTTCTGATAAGTGATGAGTATGGCACTACCAATAAATGCGAAAAAATGCATTTCAAACAGTCCATGCATCTGAAAGATAAACTGCGCCATAAAAATGCCGAGACACACACTGAGCACATATTGATATAGATCTGAAGATGGTAATAGTAACTTCACAGAATAATAAGCCAATAGCAGTGTCCCTCCCACACCAATAGCGATGTCCCAGGTACCATAATAAGTAGCAAAGTAAAGTCCGGCGAAAAAGAAAGCAATCAAAAAATAGTTGATCAGTTTATCAGAGCGTTCCTTCACGTCAGTCCTGAAGTCTTTTATATAACTTTCATCCTGAAGATACGGCTTTTTCAAGTTCTTAACACCCATTACAAATTACAATTAGGTAAAGTGCAACCATAAGCCTTAAGCGCCATCGCATCAAACTTCAGGTCATTCCGGTGTGCAATCACCCCATCTAACGCAATGCGTGCGTAACTGGTGGCCTCATCTGTGCAATACCTGCTTTTGTTATAATTTCCGCGATAGAACAATTGCTGCTGATCCGTCAGCACAACCGCCTGTGGAGTAGAATAAACACCGCATGAGGCGGCGAGTTTCGCATCGCTGATGACGGGAACGGAAATGCCAAATCGCTTCCGGATGTCTTTTGCGCTATAGTTCTTACTGGTCATTAATACGACCACAAAGTCAACGTCCTTACTATAGTTTTTCACCAATGTATTAAACTGCGCGACGTTGAACCTGGAGCATGGACAGTCAGGGTTGAAAAAATGTAACAAAACAGGCTTGTGCTTTTGACGGGCAATGGATGATGGCAGCCCGATGTGTTCACCATTGTGCACCTGCTGATACGACGCTGGAACCGGCGTCGGTAGCAGATATACCAATTGATTAAACCAAAAAAAACCGAACACAATAAGCGCCAGCATAAGCAGCCATACGACTACCATCCACTTTCTCATTAACTCCCCAATTACGTTGAAATCAATCCCCCGATTGACATTAGATGCTATGTACGGATATGATCGTGGTATGGATTTATTTTTTTTAATCTATTTAAATTTTGCCCGCAACCATTTACGGGCCGGCTCATCGTACCACTTCAAGGTGAAATAAGCCAAAATAATACTTCCTATCAAAATGAGTAACGCGTATGGCAATACCTCCACAAGCGTTATGCCTTTATGATTGCTGATCCAGGCAACATAAAAATATACCAGGGGATAATGTACCAGATACAGTGGATAGGAAATATCGCCTAAAAATTTACAAACCTTGTTTTCTCGGCGGCTTTGCATGACTCCACTGGCACCAACATAAACAATTAGCGGGAAAATGATAATGATGCAAACCGATTCATAAATCCCATTCATCCAGATATGCTCAGCACCCCCGATACGTGGCATATAAAGTACGATAGCCACTAAAATGCCGCACCACAAAAAGGCATTTTTGATGTGGGTTGGTTTTGCAACACGTGAAAGTAAAAGACCAGCGAAGAAAGGGAACATGACACGGGTAAATCCTATGCGTACCTGCTGCACATTTAACGTCCAACCACCACTCACATCACCGTTTGTTATCGCCAGATGTGCAAGTGCCACCGCCGAGATCAGCACTAAAATACTCAGCGCGGTTTTGGAAAATTTCCGGATCCAGATGGCGTATAGAATATTGGCAATGTATTCAAAGAACAGTGACCATCCCACGCTGTTCAGGGGATGCATCTCCTCCCAGCCACGTATATCGAGCGATAAAGGCACGGGCAGGATGGTGTAGCCGATCAGCATCACCAACAACATCTTCCATACAGGTACGGTATGAATGAGTGGCCATAGCGTAGAATCAGTAAAATAGAATCCGATGGCACCGAGGGTCATTCCCAGAATAACCATTGGCTGAAGGCGCTCAATACGGCGTTTGAAGAAACTCCCAACGGTCATTTTATTCCATCGGTCGTCGTAAGCATAGCCGATCACAAAACCCGACAACAAAAAGAAAAAATCTACCGCAAGGTACCCATGATTGACAAATTTATCCAGGTTACTGGTAGATAAAGGTTCAGCGAGATGAAAGGTGACTACGATAATGGCCGCAATACCGCGAAGGCCGTCCAATATAGGATAATGTGGCTTGGCGGACAGGTCGTTATTATTCATTGATAATGTTTGATATACTGGTTAGAATTTGAATTTTTTGTAAAATATAAAAGATGGGCCAAACCGTACAATTTTTTTGCACTTTTAGAGCATTTATATCAATTTATATAAAAAGGGTG